>JBBKWY010000071.1:0-7781 GCA_037969215.1 Halioglobus sp. | reverse complement strand
ACCTTTCGGCCTTATTATCTGTCATAAGACCTACCGCACAAGCCGTGCGCAACATTACGGAGTAAGACATGCAAGACAAAGGTGTGTACAGCGTAGGCTCGATAGGCATCGAGTCCGCCCTAAGTACCAACAAAGTCCTGAAGAATACCTACATGCTGTTGGGCATGACGCTGGTGTTCAGCGCTGTGACCGCAGGTATCGCCATGGCGATGGGCCTGGGTCAGGGTATGGCCATGATTTTCATGCTAATGGGATTCGGTTTACTTTTCGTCGTGCATAAAATGGCCGATACCAGCAAGGGCATTCTCGCCATTTTTGCGTTTGCCGGCGTGATGGGCGCGTCTATTGGCCCCATGCTCAACCATTACCTCGCCATGACCGGTGGCCCGGCACTGGTGATGCAGGCGCTGGGCGGCACAGCAGTCGTGTTTTTTGGCCTTTCAGCCTATGCCCTGACTACCCGTAAGGATTTCTCCTATATGGGCGGTTTTTTGATGGTGGGCCTCCTCGTCGCCGTGGTTGCGATGATTGCTAACATCTTCCTTGCCATCCCCGCTCTGTCGCTGACCATCTCGGCTGCAGTTGTGATGATCATGTCCGGCCTGATCCTGTATGACACGAGTCGTATTATCAATGGCGGTGAAACAAACTATATCCGGGCAACAGTATCCCTGTACCTCGATATCTTTAACCTGTTTATTCACCTGCTGAGCCTGCTGTCAGTATTCAGCGGCGATGATTGAAGCAATCCCTGCAGTAAACAAACCCCGGTTCCTGCCGGGGTTTTTTGTTTATGAGAAGTGCCCGCATTGATTTATTCCCTACTCGTTTTATCCTCCCCCGTATCCGGGCACGGTTCACGTACTGCGGCCGAGTTTGCCCACTGCGCGATTACCCGCGGGCACAGTATACACCGGGTGTTCTTCCTCGACGCGGGCACTGTTGCCAGCTCGAGCAATAGCGTGCTCCCTCAGGACGAGTTGGACCCTGTGCTGGCGTGGGAGGCGCTCCATGAGCAGCACGGCGTTGAACTTATCCTCTGCATATCCTCCGCCCTCAAATACGGGATGCTGGATGACACAGAGGCTGAGCGCTATGAGCGTCCCAGCGCCTCGATCAACCCTGCTTTTACTGTCTCAGGCCTGGGGCAACTCGTTGACGCCTGTGCTCACTCTGATCGACTGATCACGTTCGGGGGATAATTTTGGCTGACACCGACAAACGGACTATTTTAATTGTGCTGAGACGCAGCCCTTACGGCTCGAGTCTGGCCAAAGCCGCCGTGGACGTAGCACTGGCAACAGCGGCCTTCGACCAAGCAGTTGATCTGCTGTTCACCGGCGAAGGCGTACTGCAGTTAATGCCCGATCAGGACAGCCACAGTCTGGGCAAAAAAAATATCGGCCGACAGCTCGCCTCCCTGCCGATGTACGATATCAACCGCGTCTATGTCGATGCGGAGGCCGCTGCGCGGTATCAGCTGGACATCGCCAGCGCACCCGTGGAGGCAACACTTCTGGCACCCCGGGAAATGCATCAACTCATGGTGGGTTACGACCACCTGCTGGGGTTGTGACGATGGTGCTACATACCCTGAACGCCGCGCCATCGAGCGCCGCCTTTAGAGACTGCCTCAAGGTGCTACAAGCAGGCGACGCTCTGGTCTTGATGGGGAGACGGCGTCTACGCCGCTCTGGCGGGCACCGAGGCCTGTAGTGCGTTGCAAGCCCAAGGCGCGGAACTCTTCATACTGCGCGCAGATGCCTCCCTCGCCGGGGTTACCCAGCCCGCACCGGGCATCAGCAGTATCGACATAGAGGGCCTGGTGGCGCTGACCGAGCGCTACCCTCGCCAGCTGGCATGGTACTGATGCGTGCTCTGCCTGGCGATGCCTTCGATAATGAGGGATTTCTGCGACAACTCTCGGACTGGAACGATGAGGTGGCGCTGCAAATTGCCCGCGCGGAAGCGCTGGAATTGACACCTGCACACTGGGAAATACTCCATCTCCTGAGAGCCTATTACCTTGAGTACGACAGTTCCCCTGCGATGCGACCGCTCGTCAAGTACTGCGCGATCAAGCTGGGGCCGGACAAAGGCAAAAGTATTTACCTGATGTCATTGTTTCCAGGCTCCCCGGCCAAGATTGGTAGTAAAATAGCCGGCCTGCCAAAACCCGACAATTGTCTGTGATGAAATAGTGTGAATACATCCAAGCTAACGCCCGCCTCCCAGGAACATCCGTTTGCCCCCTACCTGAGAATTCTGGGCAAAGGAAAAACCGGTACGCGCTCGCTGACCCAGGAAGAGGCGCGAGGCGCTTTTGGCATGGTACTGCGAGGTGACGCCGAACCCCTGCAAATTGGCGCGTTCCTGATGTTACTGCGCGTAAAGGAGGAAACCGCAGAGGAACTCGCGGGGTTCGTGCAGGCTTGTCGAGAAAATATGCTAGCCGCCCCCGAGGGCCTTGTCGCCGATCTGGACTGGTCGTGCTACGCGGGGAAAAAGCATCAACACCCGTGGTTTATCCTGTCAATGGTATTGCTGGCAGATGCAGGCTATCGCATTTTTGTTCACGGCGCCCAGGGACATACCCCTGGCAGACTCTATGCTGAAGAGGCAATGCGGCAGTTACAGCTGCCGGTAGCCTCCAACTGGAGTGACGTTGCGGAACAACTGGATAGCGAACATCTGAGCTACCTGCCGCTCGATCTTTTTTGTGCACCATTACACGAGCTGATACAACTGAAGCCACTGCTCGGACTGCGCTCGCCGGTCAATACCTTGAGCCGCTTGATCAATCCGCTGCTGGCACCTGCCAGCTTGCAGAGTGTGTTCCACCCCGCCTATGCGCGCCTGCATCAGGAAGCTGACCGAGTTCTTGGGCAGCCCCGCGCGCTGGTGTTCAAGGGTGACAGTGGCGAGGTGGAAATCAAGCCACAGGCGGATACCCGAATCGCGTTGCTGCACAACGAACAATTCGAGGACTGGGTGTTGCCGCGCGCTTTGACACAGCGTTTTGATAGTGTCGACGCTCCCGGGGTTGAGCCATTGCAGGCGCTGTGGCGCGGCACAACGACAGACGCCTACGGTTTGAACGCCACCCTTGCGACAACGTCGGTAGCCCTGTTGGTACTCATACCCGGTCTCGAGCTGGCAGCCGCACAGCGACAAGCACTTCGCCTTTGGGATAACCGCAACACCATGAGACTAAGTTGATGCCTATCTCCGCGGTACAACCCGCACACTACCAGACCCTTCTGGAGAAAAAAGTCAGTGATGTGTGCGCCGTATTGGCGCCCTTCTCGCCTCCCCCTCCCGCGATATTTCCCTCACAACCGACAGGCTTTCGGCTGCGTGCCGAGTTCAGAATGTGGCACGAAGACGACACCATCAACTATGTGATGTTCCGTCGCGATGCTCCCAAGATACCTGTTGTCATCACCGATTTTCCTATCGCAGACCAACGCATTCAGACCTTAATGCCGGTACTGCGCGATAAGTTAAATGCCAATGACACGCTGCGACACAAGCTGTTTCAGGTGGAATTCCTCGCCGCGTTATCGGGTGACCTGTTGATAACACTGATCTACCATCGAAAGCTGGATACTGAGTGGGAAGACGCCGCGCAATTGTTGGCAACTGAGTTGTTGCCGCTCGCACCAAGCCTTTCAGTGATAGGCCGCAGCCGCAAACAAAAGCTGGTGATCGGCAAAGATTTTATCCAGGAAGTTTTGTCGGTACACGGCGAGTCATTTCACTACCGTCAGTATGAGCAAGCCTTCAGCCAGCCCAACGGCGGCGTGAACATCCAAATGATTGAATGGGCCTGCGAACAGGCCCGCGTCCTGCCGGGAGATTTGCTGGAACTGTACTGTGGCAATGGCAATTTCACCCTGCCTCTGGCGCGACATTTTGACAATGTCATTGCCACTGAACTGTCCAAGACGTCCATTCGAGCGGCGCGTTCCAACCTGTCAGACAACAATATCGACAATGTGCAGCTGCTGCGTATGTCTGCTGAGGAAGTGACCCAGGCCATGAGCGGACAGCGTGTTTTTCGGCGCCTGAGTGAACTGCCGAAACCCCTGGATCAGTTTGACCTTGGCACTGTCTTCGTCGATCCACCGCGCGCAGGACTGGATGAACAAACTGCCGCCATGGTCAGTGGATTCCAGACAATCATGTACATCTCCTGCAACCCAACATCACTTGCACGTAATATGCAGCTATTGGACAGCAGCCATCGCATACAACAGTTTGCGCTGTTTGATCAGTTCCCGTACACGGATCACATGGAGTGCGGTGTTCTCCTGAGCCGCAGATAAAAGCGCTATCGAATTGTTAACAGCGTATCCCAAAGGCCAATAAACCCCGCCCGAGTACCTCGTCAAGTTTGTCGCTGTCACTGGTGTTAATTTCGAGATGGCGCAACTCCAGTTGCTTGTATAACTCGCGCTTGCGAAACTTTCCTGACAGTTCACCTGTAGGCACATCGGTGTCCCAGCAATCGATATAAATATTGCCTGCTGGCAGGTAGAAATCGGCATACACCAGATCTGCCGTCGGAAGTGCGCGGTGGAAGGCATGCGCCAACTGTGCCAAATACAGCCAATTGCAAACACCGGTCTGTAACGGCGACTGTAAAGAGTGCCCGTCTATACCGTGATTATGATCGACTGGCGTACTCGACGTCGCAAAGAGGTCAGGCGCCGCACCCTCTGGGAGTGTCTCTACCGGCATTTGATCTGACTGCAGGCTCAGTTCACGGTGAATAACGGGGTTATCGATAATTTCATAAGGCCAGGTGACATAGAATGCACCACTGCTGGCACTCTCCTCCTGTAAGCCGCCCCACGATCGCCCCAGCTTCGTCAGTTCCCAACCGAGTATGCTGTGATGCTGCAGGCCGAGTTCGGCCAGGGCACGGTTGATCTGCCGCGCGTGAAAGTGTGGGTAGTAGCGGCACATGGAAGCTGCCGTGATGCGCTGGTTGGATTCAATGGCTTGCAACAGCGGATGTCGTTCTACCGCTTCTGGCCACACAATATAGGATCCGTAGCGCTGGCTGGTGTGGAAACTGCCCCCCTCGTATTCTCCTTTCGGGGTTAGTGCCCAGCTGTCCTGGTTACGCTGTATCCAACCGTAGTCTTTAAGGATGCCGAAAAGTTGCTGGACGGGTATATCCAACTTTCGCGCCAGTGCGGTGGTGGAGAGTTTGTTGTCCTCGGACGGCATCTGTCAGGCCTCGACGACAAGTTCCCGGTACCGACTTTCCAGGGCACTGTACACCTGATCGGCGAAATCATCAGCGCTTTTATCCAGCGGTGCAACCAGTTCAACCAGGTGTTCGTTGTCTTCCCTGCCCGCCCAGTTTTTGACGTAGCTGCCCTCTTTGTAGCCATTGTCCTGCCGGAAAAAGTTAAGTACGTTTTTGCCGACATACGCGCTGTACAGGCTGTCAAAGTCCAGGCCCGCCGAGAGCATCAGTTCCCAAAAGCACGAGGGTGAAAAACTTCTGGTCTGCAGGGAATGTAGCGCCAGCGCTTCCGTGGCTTCCCTCACACCCAGGCCCACAGGCTCAAATTCGGACACTTCGGCTTCTATGTCAGCGGCAATCTGTTCGATGGTCTTGCCATCGTGAAACAGCGCCGACAAACCGAAATGCCAAATGTCGATAATTTCCAGCCGCACCTGCTCGATGTCAACGACCTGTTTTTTCCACCACTTGTATCCGTAGTGCTCGATCAACTCTCCGCATTCGATCCAGGCCGCCCTGTACCATTCGAAATTCTGCTCAACCCAATGCTCATGCACACGGGAATTCATCCTGTCCTGCATGGTCAGCATATTGATCAACGCTTGCTTCAAGTGGTCACCTCGTATCGGTATCAGTATTGGCGTAAAGCGGGAGAATAACAGTCAAAGGGTACAAAAAACAGGCATCGTCTGATGCTGACAGAACACCGGAAACGATTCCTTACTGCCGTTTAGCTATCCTAATTAACGCGCCGAAACTGGATGTCGTACTTTTGTTTTGCAACCGCCTGGTAATAAACGCCGCGCAGCACGTCCTGTTCGGGATCATAGACCAGCGTGTAGGTTGAGCCGTTGTACCCGCCAGCGCGCAGCTCAAAGAACAGTTCGATACTGTCGCCATCGCGCGACGCTTCCGCCCTGGAGAACGGCAGCGGGCTTGGATTGGCGTATGCAGCGTCGATCTCGCCATCAGCTGAGACCCCTTTTATCGTAATCAGGTAGCCGCCATCGGGCCGCTCCCACTGCCCCACCAGCACCCCGTAAGCACTGGCGGACTCGATGGTCTTGTCCGCCTCGGCCCAACCGGGCGATACCCAAAAACCGACAACCAGCACCAGTATCGACACCAACGCTGTCGGCGTCCGCGCTATCTTTCTCAACAGTTTCTGCATGGTGCTCTCTCCAAATCAAACGGTAACAGTTAGCTGAATTTTCCGGCCGCCATGGCAAGCCCCTAGTATCGTAGATACCTGATAGCGTTACAATTGACGCAAACAGACGATAGCGTGCTGATTCATTCGGACCGGGGCGTTCAATATACCTGCGCTGAGACACCCGTCGATATCATGGAAGAGTCTGGTACATACTTCACCGGGCAAGGGAGTACGCCAGGAGGAGGTAAATCCCAGTATTTTGGCGGGTTGTACGGTGTAAGTACTTGATTTTGATTGGTGCGAATGGCGGGACTTGAACCCGCATGGCCGTGAAGCCGTCAGATTTTAAGTCTGATGTGTATACCAATTCCACCACACTCGCATAACGCTATATCCACACTCAGAGCCGTACATGCTGATTGTCAGTCTCGACCTCACGAGGCCATACAAGACTTGGCTTTCAGAACCTGCTTTCTGAGCGGGCGCAATAATAGCATATATTACCCACGTTGAAACAAGGTCTGCAGACACTGGCTAAACATCCGGCACGGCGCTGAACCGGCGCTCTGACAGGCCGAATGGCCATGTTACACTTGCCGGAAAATAATACAGCTTTCAGGATTCTTGCATGGCGAACAGTCGAGGGCAATTCAGCTCACGCTTTGGGTTTGTAATGGCGGCGTCCGGCAGTGCCGTTGGCCTGGGGAATATCTGGGGCTTTCCCACCCAGGCCGCGAGCAACGGCGGCGCCGCTTTTTTGTTGGTGTATCTGCTGCTCGCCTTTTTGCTGGCGTACCCGGCTCTGATGACAGAGCTGATACTGGGCCGCCACGCACACTCCAACGCCGTCACCGCGCTGCGCCTGGTTTCGCGCAATCGGTTGCTCGGCAATCTTGGCGCGCTGACCGGCATCGCGGGATTGACCGTCGCCGCATTGATCCTCAGTTTCTACGCCATAGTGGCCGGCTGGATGATCGCCTTTTGCCTGTCGGCCTTCGCCGAGCTATCCGGTCTTCCCGCGCTTTCGAACTGGTTGATGTCCTTTGGCCTGTGGCGAAACGTACTGTTTATGCTCCTGTTTATGGCCCTGACCATTGCCATCATCTCTGCGGGCGTGCACAAAGGCATTGAACGCTGGTCGCAGCGATTAATGCCCGCGCTGCTGGTCACTCTAGTGGTGCTGGTGATATATGTCCTCACGCTGGACGGTGCCATGGATGGCCTGGCCCTTTATCTCATGCCGGATTTTTCGCGCGTGCTGTCTCCCCAGCTGATATTGAACGCGCTGGGCTCCGCCTTTTTCTCGCTGTCCCTTGGGGTGGGTACCATGTTGATCTATGGCTCCTATATCAACGACGATGAGAACCT
>JBBKWY010000070.1:0-6676 GCA_037969215.1 Halioglobus sp. | reverse complement strand
GGTGTTGCCGCTGGCGCTGCGACGGCTGCGACCGGCGCAACCGGAGCTGCTGCCACCGGTGCCGCAGTCGTCGCAGCTTGCGTATTCGATCCCTGGGCCCGCGCGGAACCGCCTGCGTCTGGCACAAACCCGGCAATAAACGCATCGATAGCCGCCTCGGTGGTCTCAGCCTTGGCCACGACCCCCATCAGCATGCCGACCTTCAGGGTCTGCCCGACCTGGCCGACGATTCGCACCAGCGTGCCCGCCACCGGACACTCTGCCGCATTGACGATCTTGGATGTTTCGATATCGACCAGTTCATCCCCTACCGCAAGCTTGTCGCCAACTGCGACACGCCACTCGGTGATCTCGCCCTCTTCCATCGACATTCCCCACTTGGGCACCGTGAGGGCGTGGAGTGTACTCATCGCTTATACCCCAATACAAAGCGGACCGCTTCCTCGATGTCACTCTCCTGTGGCATCCAGGCATCTTCCAGCGCGGGCGCAAAGGGAATGGGCGAGTGGGCCGCGGTGACTTTGCGGATAGGCGCGCGCAGTGCACCGAACGCTTTCTCCGCGATGATGCTGGAGATGTCTGCTGCCAGACCGCAGCGCGGTGTCATTTCATCGACGATTACCAGCCGCCCGGTGGTCTCGACACTTTCGATAATGGCCTCCTCGTCCAGCGGCGAGGTCGTGCGCGGATCAATCACATCGCAGCTGATGCCCTCCAGTGCGAGGCGGTCGGCAACGGCGACGGCCTTGTTCACCGTGTTGGAGATACCGACGATGGTGACATCGGTGCCCTGGCGCAGAAAGTTCGCTTCACCAAACGGAATGGCGTACATCTCGTCAGGCACTTCGCAGCTGGTTTCATAGAGGAATTTATCCTCCACAAAAATAACGCAATCATTGTCGCGGATCGCCGTGATCAACAGCCCTTTGGCGTCGTAGGCGTTGGTCGGACAAACGACTTTTAACCCGGGCACCATCGTCACCATCTGCGTCAGGTTCTGCGAGTGCTGGGCACCACCGCGCAAGCCGGCGCCGGCCATTGTGCGCACGACCATGGGGCACTGCGCTTTGCCGCCAAACATATAGCGAAACTTGGCCGCCTGGTTGTAGATCTGGTCGAAACACACGCCGAGAAAATCCATAAACATCAATTCGGCGATCGGTCGCAGGCCGGTCTGTGCCGCGCCGGCGGCGGCGCCCATAATGGCCGACTCAGTGATGGGCGTATCGATCACACGGCTCTCACCAAATTCGGGAAACAGTCCCTTGGTCACTCCCATGACGCCGCCGTAGGCATCGCGATCTCCGTCGCAACCGGCACCGCCCGCAACGTCTTCACCGATTACAATGACCGTGCTGTCGCGGCGCATTTCCTGCGCCATCGCTTCGTTGATGGCCTGTCTGTATGTCTTGATTGGCATTACTTATTCTCTCCGGGTGCAATCTGCGTTAACACGCGTTGTTGGGTGCACTGTGCTAAAAACGAAGCTTCAATACGCGGAGCTGTAGACGTCAGTCAACAACTCGGACACGTCCGGGCCAGGCGCTGCCAGTGCGGCCTTCGCGGCCTCGTCGATATACTCGGCGACTTCTTTGTCGATCTTGTTCAGCTGCGCTTTGGTCACCAGTTTTTTCTTGATCGCCATGGCGCTGGCGATGGTCAGGCAGTCCATGTCCTTCATCAGGCGTTTCACTTCATCCTTGCCGCGATAGGCCTGGGCATCGCCCTCGAAGTGGCCGCGGAAGCGGGTAATCGTGGCCTCGATAGCAATAGGACCTTTGCCGCTGCGACAGTGTTTGACGGCTTTTTTACAGGCCTCATACGTCGCAAAGATATCGGCGCCATCGACTTTAACCGCGGGCATGCCAAACGCGGCCGCGCGACTGGCGATATCCTTGGAGCCCACTGCGTAACCCGCTGCAGTGCCCTCGCCGTAGCCGTTATTTTCAAACAGGAAAATCGCCGGCACTTTCAGCACCACCGCCAGGTTCATCGCTTCAAACGTGGTGCCCTGGTTGGAACCGCCATCACCGGTGAAGGAGACGCCGACACGATCGGTGCCCAGTGTTTTTGCTGACAAGGCAGCGCCCACAATCAATGGCGGCCCGCCGCCCACGATTGCATTGGCACCCAACATGCCTTTCTCTACCGCGGCGATGTGCATCGAACCGCCTTTACCGGCGCAACTGCCGCCCTGCTTGGCCATGATCTCTTTCATCATGTCGCCGACATCGCCGCCCTTGGCAATGCAGTGCCCGTGGCCGCGATGGGTGCTGACAATATAGTCATCGTCATCGAGGTTCATGCACATGCCGGTGGCGATGGCCTCCTGCCCGGCGTAGAGGTGCAGGAAGCCTGGAATATTGCCCTTGCCGAATTCATCACTCACCCGATACTCAAAATCACGGATGGTGCGCATGGTGCGATAGGCTTGCAGAAATTGCTTTTTATCCAGCGACATTGATTGCTCCTGAAACGTGCCTTACGTTGGAAGGTGATTGCATTACTCGGCTCTCTCTTGTTATGTGTCTTGGCGTTATCACGCCAGGGTCAGGCCTTGCATCCAGTTGGCGTGAAAGCCATTGGGTACACGCCCGGGTATATGCACCTTGGCCACCGGGCCACTGTCGAAATCGCCGGCACTCAAAATAGACAGGAAGGCGCCTTCGTCCGGGGTGTAGACAAAACACATCACCCAGCCATCCTCCTCGCGCGCGCTATCGGGATTGGGCACATAGACCGGCTCACCGGCATTGGCCTCAGGGCCGTACTCCCACAGTTTGGTTTCACCCGTCTCAAAATCGAAACGGCCGGTGCAGTTGTAGCCGTGGGCATCGCCCCATTCGCGATTGGAGGACGCGGCGAAACCGTAGCGATACTCCTTGCCCATCTTGCGTTCGTCGACGCGGGAGAACTCGCAAAATACGTTACTGAATTCCTCGTCCGTAACGCGGCTGGTCGCCAGATCCAGTGTCATCCGGTGCATTCTGCGCGGCTGTTTCTCGGCACCACTGCCCTGCGCCTGGGCAAAGGGAATGGAGTTGATCCAAACGTAATCGATCACAATCTGGTTGTCGCGTTCGAAGCCGTTACAAAAATGCCAGCTGAAGAAAGCGTCGGTTTCAAAAATTCTGTTTGGCCCGACACCATCGCGCGGGATGACAATTATTTTAGTGCCCAGCTCCGGCTCCCACATAAAGGGATCTTCACCCTTCATCGCTTTTTCCAGACTGTGGAAGGCCGGCGCGTAGAAAATAATCACGTAGTGCTCAGTGATCTGCAGATCGTGAACGATACCTTTGCGCTGAAACTCGACGGGTATGGTGCGCATATGGCCACCCGTGGCGTCGAAGATTTGCACCCAGTAATTGGGGCTGTCCCAACGCTGCGTGCAGGACACCAGTTGGCCGGTATCGGGGCACACCTTGGGGTGGGCGGTGAGGGCATCGCCGGGTTTTAATGCACCGTCGTAGTCGTAGAGGCCGACGGTAGACAGGTCGCTGTTGAGCAGGTGGGGAAAACCGCCCTCCCACATCGCAAACAGCTTGCCGGCGTGCTGGATCACATTGGTATTGGCGGTATTGCGTACCGGGTTGGGTTCGCCGCCAGCGTCAATCACGTCCTGGGGTACGGGCAACATCTTGCCGACACTGCCGTAAATCATGCGATTGAACTTGCGCTCGGTCTTCAGGTGATTGGTTTCGACCCAGCGGTTTTTGTACTGCACATGCCCGTCTTTGAAGTACACCGCATGTACCATGCCGTCGCCGTCGAGCGGATACACATAGTGATTGGGTTGAAAGGCGACATTGGCGCCATCACGCATAAAGGCGCCCGCCAGAGCGCGTGGCACCTCGCCTTCGATGCGCAATTGATCTTCGCCCAAATCGCGTTCTTCTGCGACCGGCGCATAATTGCCCTGCAAGTAGGGAAAAGCACTCAAATCCATCAGTTCACCTTCTGCGTGTTATCAGTATTGCCATACCGGGATATTGGAGTCCCGAATAGTATCAGCTCAACTTATTAAAAAACAGTCTCGTCTGTTTCTTTTAAGCTATAGCGGCGCTACAGTACACTGCATCCAACCCAAGACCCACTAACAGGACAACACCCATGACTCCACTTGAAGATGAAATGGCGCTGAGAAACCTGATGGCGCGCTATATCGACGCCGTCAACCGCGATGATGCCGACGCCTGGATAGCCACCTGGGCGCAGGACGGTGAGTGGAACCTGATGGGGCAACCGGTCCGTGGCCGCGACCATATCCTCGACCTGTGGCAGCAAATGATGGCGAACTTTGAGTTCGCGGTGATGCTGCCCAATTCCTCCCTGTTTACCGTCAACGGCGATACCGCCACTGGCCACTGGTACCTGCACGAGTATCTGCGCGACAAACAGGGCACGGCGACCACTGTACTCAGCCGCTATCTGGACACTTACGTCAGACAGGATGGCCAGTGGCTCTACCAGTCCCGGCATTACGACATGATTTACAATGGCCCGGGCGACCTCAGCGGCACGTATACGCCGCTGCCAGCGCGCTGAAACAGCCGCTAAAATTGATAGCATGAGCGGTGGCCAAAGCGGTATGCTGCGAGAGCTGTGTAATAAAAGTGCCTTATAATAGCGGTAGTATGCCGCCTCGCCAGAATAACAGGACCCTACTTATGACCACGCCTCCCGATTTTAAACGCCGTACTCTCGTCAAGGCCCTCGCGGCCAGTTCGCTGATCCCGCTGCTGGGCAGTAACCTGATCGCCTGTTCCAACAATTCGAACAACTCCAGTATTCTGGACGGCCTCGGCGGCGTACCCGCCGATTTCAACCACGGGGTGGCCTCGGGTGATCCGCTGACAGACCGGGTGATTCTCTGGACGCGTGTTACCCCCACCGGCGCCGAGGGCAATGTGCAGATCCAGTGGCAGATTGCCGACGACGCCGCGTTCACCAATATCATCGGGCAGGGCGAGGGCACTACCTCGGCCGACGTGGACTACACCGTGAAGGTGGATGCTGAAGGCCTGGAACCGGCCTCGGTTTACTACTACCGCTTTATCACCGGCGACAAGACATCGACCGTCGGGAAAACCCGCACGCTGCCAGAGGGCTCGGTGGCGAGCGCCACTTTTGCAGTGGTGTCCTGCTTGAACTACCCCGCCGGTTATTTCAATGTCTACAGCGAAGTTGCACAACAGGATGTTGACGCCGTACTGCACCTCGGCGACTACCTCTATGAATACTCCTCCACCGGCTATGCCAGCGCGCGCGCCGAGGAATTCGGCCGGGTAGTGGAACCGGCCAATGAGATAGTCTCACTCAGCGACTACCGCACCCGTTACGCGCAGTACCACGGTGACACAGACCTGCAGGCAGCGCATGCCGCTCACCCCTTCATCATTGTGTGGGACGATCACGAGGTCGCCAACGACAGCTGGGAGAACGGTGCGCAAAACCACAACCCCGCCACCGAGGGCACCTACGCCGATCGCCGATTTGCCGCGATTCAGGCCTGGCACGAATGGTTGCCCGTGCGGCCGCCCACCACCATGGACGATATTATTTATCGCCGCTTCCAGTACGGCGACCTGATCGATCTGCTGATGCTGGATACCCGTCACGTAGGGCGCAATGAACAACTGCAGTACAGCGACTTTGCCAGCGGCGGCATTATCGACGTGGACGGTGTCCGCGCCGCGCTCACTGACACGACGCGCACCATGGTCGGCAGCGAACAACTGGGCTGGCTGCGCGAGCAGCTCAACCAGAGCAGCGCGCGCTGGCAGGTGTTGGGCCAGCAGGTATTGATGAGCCGCTACCAGATCCCCTCACCGCTGCTGGAAGCCCTCGACCCGGGCATTTCACCGGACCTTGATCTGGGCAAAGGCACGGCCGCCCTGTTAGCCGCTGTCGCCGCCAAGGGCAAGGCCCCGGAAGATCGCACGCCGGAAGAGCAGGCACTACTGGATAGCTCCATCCCCTACAATCTGGATGCGTGGGACGGTTACAGTTCCGAGCGGGATGACATACTGACATTCGCACAGCAGCTGGATTCAAAGCTTGTGGTGTTGGCAGGCGATACACACAACGCCTGGACCTCGCAGCTGAAAACCGCAGATGGCAAAGTGGCCGGTGTGGAGTTCGGTTGCACCAGCGTGAGTTCACCGGGATTCGACGGTGTGGATTTGCTGGGGCCAGGCAATGCGGCGGCTTTCGGCCCGCTGGTGGTTGGCCTGATCGATGACCTGAACTACGCCAATCTGGTGGGCCGGGGGTATCTGCACATTACCTTCACCACCGACGAGGTCACCGCCACCCACCGCTTTGTATCCACCATTGATTCAAAAGAGTATGTGGAAGACGTAGCGGCGGCGAAATCCTTCGTGGTAGATCGCGCGGATATGTTGCTGTCGTAGACGAATGTCTGCACTGCCGGGGTGACGCCCGGCAGCTTCACGCCTGGCGTGCGTTACTCTTCGGGCAGACGAATTACCAGCTTGCCCTGGTTTGAGCCATCAAACAGTTTGAGAAAGGTCGGCAGGATATTATCCAGCCCATCCACCACTTCTTCGCGGTATTTGAGTTCCCCCGCCATCACCCACTGCGCCAATTGACCGATACCCTCGCCGAAGCGATCGAGATAATCCAGCACGGTAAAGCCCTGCAGCGTCACGCT
>JBBKWY010000069.1:0-4905 GCA_037969215.1 Halioglobus sp. | reverse complement strand
AGCAAGCGATGGACCAATGCAGCCTATGGTGTATCGCAATACTACGGCTACGGTGATACGGGGAAATCAATGCAAATCTGGACGATGAACATTGATGGCAGTGACCCGCGCAACCTGAGCCCGCACGAGACAATGGCCCTGTCACCTACGGTCATGACAAACGGAGACATCCTCTACTCATGCTGGAATGGACATGCGAACGAGGCGTTCGATTCTTCATTCCGCCCCACCAATAACCCCGGTACCGAGATAAACAAGTGGTGGCTTTGTCAGGCCGATGGCAACGGTGCAGGTGGGCATGTTGTACTTAACGGGCACCACTCCCCGACATTGAAAACACGTCAGTGGCTGGCGCCCGACGTGGTGGGCGGCGAAGGATCATCGGAGCTGCGCGCTATTCGCTCTGTCGCTGAAATCCGTAAGGATTATCTGGCGGTATCCAACTACTACCGCGCCAATCACACTGGCAGCATGGGCATTATCTACGGGTGGGGCTATAAAGGCCCTGGCGTAGAGGGTGTGTCGATTCTGGACAACTATGAGCATCATCTATTCAAAGGTGACAGCGAGGGCTCTGGCAGCTATATACCCAGCGATTTCATCGCGTTGACGCCCTACGGCAACGATCAGGATACCGCTGTAAGGCGCAACGGCGAGGGGAAGGCCATGGGTAAAGCGGGGTATGCAAGCGCATTGCCCGAAACCGATGATTATATGCTCACCCATGCACGTGGTAATTGCTACGAAGCTGCGCAGGAAGACACCTCGAACCTCGATTGGACTGGCGGGGAACCGCTGTGCCAGAAAGGCGTCTACCGTGTTCATGTGGACCAGGTCACCGATCCTTTTGACCCCGAGCAAATGACGCTTCTCGCCGGGGGTGATGAATGGCAGGTTTATGATGCAGATGCGATCACCAACTACCAGTCATTATGGGACCAGCCGATACCAAACCGACCTGCGCCCCTGCAGGGCGACAGCTGCTACCTGCAAGTAGTAGACGCCCGGGCTGCAGAACTGCAACCGGTGAGTGCGTATGACTGGAACCACACACTATCCAAACAGTGCTCATCTCAGGGCTGCGCTGTAAATAGTGAGGACAAGTCGTTTCACGCGGAGCAAATAAAATATCTCACTGTTTATGAGGTTGAAATGTGGGATATGACTTACTCGAATGGGAATCAGGCGACATTCGGCGACACGACCAATAACCACGGTTTCAAGAGTGTGGGTGTATGGGGCTACCAGGCGCTCGAAGATGATGGCTCTGTCCGGATGAAAGTCCCCTGTGAAACGCCACTACAAATTCTGGGGCAGGACGAGAATAACATGACAATTGCGCACGACGACAAGCTGCACTCCCTGCGCCGGGGTGAAACGCGAACGTGCCACGGCTGTCACGATGGGCACTCGGAAGAGCGCGCTGCCGAAATTGGAGAGACGGCCGAAGTACGCTTTGCTCGTACGTTGGCCGCGGTGAGCAATTATCCGGCCCCCAGCAATGGTTTTCGCACCACCTGGAAGGACATTGAACCCATCTTCAAGCATCGATGCAGCAGTTGCCACGCCGATATGAACAATGCCGACGGCTTGCTCGACTCCCGGATTGCCTGGGACTTCGAGCAAATTGACTGGGCATGGCTAAGCCGGCAGCCCGTGGGCAATGGCACCTTTAAGCTGCCGCGCCCCTATACGAGCAAATGGGTCGGCAAACTCGCCCGCAATTCACTGCTGTACTGGAAGTGTATGGGAGAGCGCCTGGATGGCAGAACCGACGGGCAATATCCCACCGATATTGACTTTGGTAGCGCGCATCCAACCGACGCGACACCGGCTGAATGCCGCGCTATCGGTAACTGGATTGATCAGGGCATACAGCGGGACCCCGACCTGGCTGAACGCTAGGCAAGCTTGAGGCCGGAGTATTACGCGCGTGAGAAACCGCGGGGATGCGAACGGCCAATACGCAGGCCGAACAGCGCCAACAAGAGTAACCACGCCGTAGCAGTAGCCGGGACCTCTGCTGTGACGGGCAGGCTTCTCAAGTAGCCCCCGTACCAGTAACCACTGTCGACGTTGTAGTTGGTGTAGGCGTCGTAATATAAGCACGCGCCCTGGCCAATATACTCTCCCGTATCCGGATCGTAGAGTTCATCGAAATAAGCACACGTGACATCAGTTTCGTCATAATTATAAATTTCGTTGATGTACACCTGATAGAGTCCGCCGCCCGGCAGTAAAACACCGCTCATCGTGCCAATTTCGAGGGCGACTTCGTTGACCTTCAGTTCATTGTATTGGCCATCACCGTAATCAGTTCGGTAAACCTGGCCCGTTTCGGTGGAAAAGAAGTTCATGTAGTTATTGACCCTGAAAGGGCCGACAAAATTTCCCGTGTTCAAATAGGTGCGCGATGAAACGGTATAGAAGCCGAAGTCGCCGCCGATGTTGGCGGAGCTTGTGGATTCGGTGTCGATATCCAACAGGAAGGTGCCTCTAATGGCCATATCCTCAAAGAGCAATTCCCAGGTGGTGGGAATCGCGTGAGCGGAGCCTGCGAAAAACGGAAGTGCTGTCACAAAAACCAGAATAGCTTTCATAATTTGATCACTCCGAAATGGATGTCACAGATGACCAGAGCGCGGGCAACACCATCTGCCCGGCCTGGTTTCGCAAATCTATGCCGGAGTTCGCTATTCTGTCAACGCTTTCAAATGATCCCCGAGGAAAATACTTTACGCCCGGGAACAACGATGGGATGGCCCCGTGTAATCTACCGCTCTGCCTGACGCACCAGTGCGACGTCCCAGACCGTGGCTGTACCCTGCCCACAGCTTGCGACGCCCTTCATGATCTCCCTTCCTTTTTGCCAACCGCCGCCTGAGACATACAACTCATAGGCAGCGAAATAATCTGTCCAATTATTGAAGGTTGAAACGCCCCAATAGTCGAAACTCATATCCGCCGGACCGCCCAGCATCGGGAAGAAGATCCAATTAGAGTTTTTCGCTCCCATACCGCGCAATGCCGCAGAGTATGTCTTGTGAGCGGCTACAGTTTTCTCCCGATCACTTCCGTCTGCTATTTTGCACTGCGTAAACATCACCACGCCGTCACCGGGAGGGCCATCTGGCGCATTAACTTCGATAGAGGATGCAACAGAGTGACTGTCGCACGCCACAACACTGTTGAATGCTGCCTGGATGTCGCCGCCACTCGCCCGCCACTCATCCAGCCCCGTACCCATGCTGTTTCCCGATGCAGTTGATCCCAACCATACGACCTGGGGTAAGTCGCCAAATTGACCGAACTGAGGGGTCAGAATCCAGGCAGAGTAATCGGGGTTGGACTTGTCCGCCCAACTACTAAAGCTCTGAGCAACTTGCATCAGATCTTTGATACCTTTATTTGGCTGGAAGTTACAAAAGAAAGCTTCAATAGGTGCTGGCTTGGCACCGGTGTCCTGAGCTTGAGTTGAATGGGTCCATGTCGTTAGTACTAGTGAGAACATCAATACCGCTAGCTTGATAGTTTTCATAGTTGTCTCCTGACTGTGGCTTACCTACACCTCACCACGGAAGTAATGAGTACTAAAAGGTTAGACCAGAGAGGGGATTGGTCAAGGTCAAGTTCCAGTGCTAATGTAATCAAGGTCGCGGTAATTTGACGGCGAGCCCTTTCGGGGCCCGCGTGCTTTTGTGCGCTTCACCGGGCAGGTTGCGCTAACGACTGGCGCCCTTCCCCTTTCCGAGTATCTTCCTGATGAGAGTCTTAACTGGCCTGATGATATTCTTGCGCAGCGTTCGCTTAATCTTGAATAATCTCAGATCGTGCTCAGTGACATTTTTACAGCGTTTATCAAGGACAATTGAGTACAGGTTGAGTTCTTCTGATCTATTCTCGGAGAATGTCATTGGTTTGTATGCTTTCACAAATACGCCGGGAGACGAGGGATCTGCTTCGAGCACCTCAATCGAAAAGTCGGAAAATATCGCCTTCATATCTTCCATTTCGTATCGCCAGAAGTCGTAGGGATAGCCGTGGTAACCGGTCCCTTTTGATCTGGTAGTCAAGATCATCACACCACCGGGCCTGAGTATATTTTTCAAGTTGGATATTGCATCACGCCAGTCCTGTATGTGTTCCATCATCTCAGTGTTGATAACGACGTCGAAACTATTTTTGCCATACCGTGTGACGAGCTCACCGACAGTACATATCTCATCGACGCCTGGCCCTGCCATAATGTCCACGCCCAGGTAGGTCCGGGGGTTTCGCTCATCGATAACAGCTCTTAGCGATCCATTGACATCGTAAGAACCAACTTCGATTACCGCCTTTCCCTGTATGTCATCCTCGTTGAGATATGCGAGGCCAAAGTCAATACACGCTTTATTGCACATAGGTTTACCGTATCAATTGTCTGATCATTTAAGAACGTGAGTAGCGAGTTCCACTGTCTCATTATGCGCGAAGTGGCCAGCCCGGGTAACCGATCTCACGCATATCCGAACCAGTGAAGACTGGCTGTATCTGACAATCGTGGAAGGGCTGCTTCGGGCGTGTTGCATTGTATCCAATATTAATCCAGCATAACGAAATAATTACATCTCAGATTGGCACACCGAGACTCCAAACATCCTGCGCCATATAACGGATTGGAGGGATCTACACGGTACATTTTTCAATACAAATTGACGGTCAAAGTTCGATGTAATCCAACATTCTAGATATGGACTGAACAGGAAGGGATGATAATGATCAAAACGGGACTATTGGTAGGTGTGGTAGCGGGGCTGTTGGTGGGTTGTGTGGGCGCCACTGGAGACAAAGAGGTGCTGACCATACGCCTGCAAGGTGGGCCGCAGAACGCAGCTTCTATTGCTCAGGCATCTTTGGTTAGCC
>JBBKWY010000068.1:0-39593 GCA_037969215.1 Halioglobus sp. | reverse complement strand
GCAGAGGGCACCAGCGATGCCGGACGCAACATCATGATTCGCGGTATCGGTACGAACAGCTTCAGCCGCTCGGTGGAGTTGTCAGTGGGCACTGTAGTGGACAATGTCGCCTCCGGCAGCCTATCCGGATCGGTACTGGATTTCAGCGATGTGGAGCGGATCGAGGTGTTGCGCGGCCCACAGGGCATGTTGTTCGGCAAGAATGCCAGTGCCGGACTTTTGAATATTACCACCTACAACCCCTCCCCTGAATTGGAGACGGGCTTTCGCGCCAGCTACGGCAGTAACAACCTGGTAAACCTCTTCGGCTACGCCTCTGGCCCGCTTGTTGAGGACAGCCTGCTGGGACGCATCTCGATGTACAGCAACACCATGGATCCCATCATCGACAACGAATACCCGGGTGGAGACGATTTCAATGACCGCGACGAATGGGGGGGCCGTGGCAAGTTGCGCTGGCTAGTGAACGAGAACCTGGATGCACAATTCGCCTATACACATATTCAGCGCGATCACACGTGTTGCGTTGCTGCGCTGCGCCAGGTGACACCGGGAAGCGTCGTCGCACGAGAGGGGGGAGCAGTCGGGCCCAAAAATGACAAAGTGCTGGATAATGATACTTCAGAGGGTACCACCAAAGTCGACATCTACAGCCTGGAACTGAACTACTCACTGGACGACTTCCTGCTAACCTCGATTTCCGCCTACACCAATGAGAACGTCTTCGGCTCGGCCCGCGCCGACGATTACACCCGCACCGCCCTCCCCCTCAACGACAGTAATGAAAAATACGATCAGTACTCTCAGGAATTGCGCCTGACATCACCGTCAGATGGCGCTGTGACCTACGTCGCCGGGCTCTATTATTTCTACAAACAGGTCGATCGCACCTTCAATCGCTATATCGATTTGCAGGCCATTGATTTGGCGCCTTCCGGCGCACTTTCTGTGATCAACAATGGCAAAACTGATAACGAGAGTTTTGCTGGATTCGGGCAGGCGACCTGGCACATCACCGATCGCAGTCGCCTCTCGCTGGGCGCGCGATACAACTTCGACCAGTTGGGACACAAGCAAACTGTCAGCTTCTTTCCCGGCACATTGCCGGAGGCCCCACCCGGTTCCATTCATCAGAAGACGCACGATGATGCTGGCTCCTGGCGAGTGATGGTCGAGCACGATATTGCCGAGGACGCCATGATCTACGCCAGCTATGCCAAGGGCTACAAAGGCCCGGGCTCCAACTCCCTGCCGTCCGGCCCCACCAGCGGAGAGGTCTTTATCGATCCGGAAATACCCAAAAGTTACGAAGTGGGCCTAAAGTCGCAGTGGTTGGACAATCGTTTGCGCGTGAATGCCGCCGCTTACTACAGTACCTTCGAGGACTTTCAGGCATCGGCCCAGGTCGCGGGCGCCTTCCCTCCTATTTTTTTCCTGACCAATGCAGGCGAGCTGGAAACCCAAGGGCTGGAACTGGAGGTCAACGCACAGCTGACCGACAACTTCGAGCTACAAGGCTCGTTGGCGTACACCGATGCAACATTCTCGGACTGGTCGGATGCACCTTGTTACGCTCGCCAGAGCGAGGCCCAGGGCTGCGTCAATGGCATGCAGGACCTCTCAGGCGCCCCCATGCCCAACTCGCCGAAGTGGTCCACCTATCTCGCAGGAACTTACTACATCCCTATCCCGGCAATGCCGTTCGACGGTTTCGCCAGCCTCAACTTTTTTTACCGCGACGAGATCCAGTTTGATACCGCCAACAACCCGCTGCTGGTAGGTGACCCCTACGATACGTTCGATCTGTACACCGGTATCGCAGCACGCGATGGGCGCTACCGCGTGCAGTTTTTCGTACAAAACCTGTTTGATCAGTTCTACGTCGCGAGTATCGGCGGGCAGGAAACCGTGGGGGTAGAAGCGGCCCAGATTCTCCCCTACACCTACAAACGCCGCTTCGGGGTATCGGTTCAGATGGACTGGTAAGCCGACATCCAGCACATCCTGATCTGTCCCAGAGATAGCTAGTGCAGCTTCAACCTGGGTTTCACAATATGGTTGATCTTGTCTGCCACCACCAGCAGAGACGCCCGGAGCCAACCGTGCAACGCCACCTGGTGCATGCGATACAGTGAGATATACACCATCCTCGCCAGCCAGCCGCGCACATTGAAACTCTGCCCCTTGCCCAAATTGCCCATCAACACCCCGATGGCGGTGTACTGGCTCAATGAGACTAACGAGCCGTGATCGCGGTACTTAAATTCCTTGAGCGGTTTACCCTTGATTCCCCTGACAATATTTTTACCTGCCAGACTGGCCATCTGGTGGGCTGATTGTGCCCGTGGTGGCACCCAGCGGCCGCCACCAAGGTCATAGCCAGCACAGTCGCCGATGGCATAAATCGTGTCATCGGTGGTGGTCTGCAACGTCGGTCGCACCAGAATCTGGTTAATGCGGTTCGTATCGAGTCCCTCGATGTCAGCGATAAAGTCAGGCACTTTAACGCCGGCGGCCCAGAGCATCATATCGGCTTGCACTGTTTCACCACTGGAGGTGATAAATGCATTTTTCTCAGCCTTGGCAACCTGGGTATTCAGGCGAATATCCGCGCCCAACTTCGCCAGCTCAACCTTTACCGCCTCCGAGACATGCTCCGCCAGTGCCGGTACCAGCCTGGGGCCCGCTTCCAGCAGAGTCACCCGCAGATGCTTACTGGTGACACGATTAAGCCCATAGAGTGCAAACAACTGCCGCGCGTTAAACAGCTCCGCAGACAGCTCAACACCGGTGGCGCCACCACCCACAATAACGATACTCAGGGTTTTCGTGGGCTCATCAATTAACTTGCGATTGAGCTGGATAAAATGGTTTATCAGTTGCTTGTGAAACCTTTCAGCCTGGCGGGGCCCCTCCAGAAATTGCGCGTATTGCGCCACGCCAGGCGTATTGAAATCATTGCAGCCACTGCCAATAGCAATCACCAGTTGATCATACTTCTCACTGCGCTGTGGCAGCACCTCAAAACCTTCGTCGTCGACCACCGGCGCCAACGCAATACACCGAGTGGTGCGATCCACACTACTGAAACGCCCGAGCTTAAAGACGAAACCATGTGCTGCGGCGTGAGCGCGATAGCTCAGTGAGTCGACCTCTGCATCGAGACTACCTGCAGCGACCTCGTGCAGCAGCGGCTTCCACAGGTGGGTTTGGTTTTGATCGATCAACACAATCTCGGCCAGGCCCTTGCGGCCCAATTTATTGCCAAGATAGGTCGCCAGTTCCAAGCCACCCGCACCACCGCCAACAATTACTATTTTCATAAACTTCAGGAACCTCTGGTTGATTTGCGGTATCTATGGCTTCCGGGCCAGCCACGATCGCGATATCGCGCAGGCACCACTAAAACGCAGCGGCGAGTCCGTTCGGACGGTTTAAAGAATCCTGACGCGTAAAATCGCGCAGTTTACCACCAACTTCTGGCCTACTGGCACCGATCAGGCGCCCTTTTTTTGGCGAGCGCGGCGCAACCGCCGGATGTTTTTACCTCACTGCGCTTGCTGCTCCAGCCACAGAACCAGTAACTTGTAGAAAATGGACAATATCACCGCACCGGCAAACAGGCCGATGATGCCAGACATAATCATCCCGCCGATCGCGCCCACCAGTATTACCGGCATAGGGATATCCAGGCCGCGGCCCATCAGCATCGGTTTAAGGACATTGTCACTGAGACCGGCGAGTATCTGATAAACGGTAAATATCACCGCCGCGGTGGTATCAGCGGTGGAGAACACGTAGATAATGATAGGCGCGATGACAATCAGTGTCGGCACCTGGGCTATGGCCAGAATAAGGATAACGATTGTCAGAAGAGGCGCAGCAGGGACACCCATCACAAACAGGCCGATGGCAATTAATATTGTCTGGATGAGGGCAACACCGACGACCCCTTGCAGCACACTGCGCACAGTCGCCACTGCCAGCGGCGCCCAATCGCCACCAGGACGCAGCCCTCCTACGCGCACAAAGAAGCGGTGCGCGAACGCACCACAGCTCTCGGCAAACGTCATAAAGCCGCCGGAGATTATCAGTGCCGCCACCAGCATCAGTACGCCCATCAGGCTGCTGCCGATCCGCTTGACCACCCCGCCGGCCAATTCTTTCAATTGTGTCGCGTTCGCTGCCGCGAATTTCTCAAGATCATCACTGGCGTTGCTCCAGGCACCGTACAAGCGCTCACCGACCAGCGGCCACTCCTTCACTTTTGCCGGGGGCGGCGGCACTTTATATTCGCCATGCTCCAGTGCCACGCTGGATTTTTTCAGCGCCCCAATACTCGCATCCATCACATACCAGGTCGGCACCACCAGAGAGAAGATAAAAAAGAGTGTGACCACTGTAGCGGCGAGGCCCCGCCGGCCACCGAGTTTAGGCTGCAGCCACTTCACCAGTGGGAACGCGGCCATCGCGATTATCGCACCCCATACGATGGGAGTCGTGAACGGCTTGACAATATCGTAGGCCAGGGTCAATAACACCAGCAAAAATCCGATACGCAGGAATGACTCAATCATGTTGCGGACAAATAGTGGATCGTAACCCGCGCCAGAATTCTTATTATCCATGTTGTTCTCCTGTTGTGTTTGTATCCACTATTTTGAGTGTCTACTGACTCGGCCTATCATACTGGCTACGACGACCGCCATGTAAAAGGTACCGGTAACAGCCTCCAGAAAGGCCAGTGTTCGGATCACGGGGATCGATGGAGAGATATCACCATAACCCACCGTGGTCAGCGTAATGTAGCTGAAATAGGTGGCTACACCGAAATTATCGTGCCAATCCTGATATGTTATCCCCGATATACCGGTAGGCCAAAATTCCAGCGCGAGCAGATATAGCACCGTCCAGATAAGACCGAGCAGCAGATACACAGCGATGGTACCGACAATCGTATTTATCCCGATATCGCCGGAGAACAGCACCTGCCGCGCGGCCGCGTAGGCCATCCCACAGTAGAAAATCAAACTCACGCTCAGGCCGATTAGCGGCTCGGCGGACCAGTCGGTAAATTCACGCTGAATATTGCTTGCCGCCAACAGTACCAACATCACGCCAACAAAGATTCGCCACCGTTTTGAGAGATTAAGACTGAAGTACGCCACAAGTTCCGTTCCGAACATAAGCACCTGAAGCAGCAGGTGGTTCTCACCTCCCGGAGTAGAGCTCACAAAGGCCGAGGCCAACAACAAAACGACCAGACTTGCGGTGAAAAAGTAAAAGTTATTGTGCGAATGGACACTGCCCACAGTCGACTCCTCTTCTGCATCCTGTCACGGTTGTTCGGCGAGAACCATGACGGAGGCGGTTAATCCAAATCGCAGCTCCACACCCTCTGGAACATGTTCCAGCTTGATGCGCACAGGTATGCGCTGGGCCAGGCGTATCCACTGGAAGACCGGTTTGATACTGGGCAACAAATTGAATCCGCTGTTGCCGTCCGACGGTGCAATGCCCCAGCCCAGCGACTGCACCCGACCCTCCAGTGGAGTATCGGGGTAAGCCATCAGGGTGACCCGGGCTGCATCGCCAATTTTGAACTTGCCAATCTGGCTTTCTCGAAAATAGCCAAACACCCAAAAACTGTTACTGTCCACCAACGCCAGTATAGGGCTGCTGGCAACCGCCTGGGTGCCAATTTGAAAATCCACATTGGATACATAGCCATCCACTGGCGCACGAATTCGCGTATACCCCAGATTGAGCTTCGCACCCCGCAGGGTTTCAATCACCACATCAATCTGACTCAGGGACTCCTGGTACTTGGCTTCACGGAGATTGAGATCTTTCTGCGACACGGCGCCAGGATCCTTGGCAAAAATATCGCGCAATCGCTCGTACTCAATCTGCGCTGCTCTGGAAGCGATGCGCGCTCGTTTCAGGTTCGCATCAGCCTGCGCGATAGCGATTTCGAATGGCTCCTCATCGATCTCGAACAGCAGGTCTCCGCGCTGAACGTACTGATTGTCGATGACAGCGATCCGGGTCACCATTCCCGTCACTCGCGGGGCGATCTGGATAACATGCCCTCGCACCTGTCCATCTCTCGTCCAGGGATTACTCCAATACTCATCGAAGGTCTGGTAGGCATACCACACAACCAGCGCAATCAACGCCAGATTGAGCGAGCCGAGAACGATTTTTTTGAACAGTTGCACGGTTTGCGCCCCTTATATCCTTATCCAGTAAGTGTTCATCAACAAGATGTACAACAGCATGAGCGCCAGGAAGGTTGTGGACGGCAGCATGATATAACGACTCAGGCGCAGCTTGTTCAAAATCAGCGTGCTCACCCAGGCACCCAGTAGAGCAAGCGCAAATACCGGCAACAAGGGCGAGAGATAGACATCACCCAGCGCAAGCTCGTGCGGCACCTCATTCATTGCGATCCTCCCCGGTGATCGTCTGCGGCCGCAGATAATCGCCCCAGTCCGTACGCGACTCCATCTGCTTCACGGTTTCCGGGCTCAACACCGGCCTACCACCAAAAGGCTCCCAGCCACCCCCGAGCGCCTTGTACAAACCGACTACCTGATTCGCTATATTACCGCGCGTCTGGGCATAGGCGTCCTCGCGCAGTGTCATTGTTTCTACAGTACTCAGCAGTCTTTGATAGCTCACCAGCCCATTATTGTACTGATTGAACGAAATATTAAATGCCCGGATAGAAGCCTCGACGCCGCCCAAGTCGAATTTACTTTTGTCCACATTGTTGGAATAACCCTCCAGTGCATTGGACACTTCACGGATCGCATCCAGCACACTTTGGTTATAATTGGTCAGGCTCTCCTGAAACAAAGCGTCTTCGATACGCACGCGGTTTTTGATCCGGCCGTACTCAAAAATATTCCAGCTCAGCCCCGGCCCAATCGTCGCGGTGACCGAATCGGACAGATCGAAGCTGTTACTGGATCTGACAGTCTGACTAACGCCGAGCGAGCCGAACAGTACAAACTGTGGATAAAGATCCGCTTCGGCCAGACCAATGCGAGCACTCTGCGCGCGGGCCTGCAACTCCGCCACCTGCAGATCGGGCCGACGCATAACCAGCTGCGCATCCACCCTGTTTATAAGCTCCGGTGCGTGCGGTATCACGGAGTATTTGCTGTAGTTGGTCGCGGCGATACCGGGCCGCTGTGTTTCACCGATGCGTTTATCGAGGCCGGGGATTTCACGCTCTTTACCCGATATTAGCAGCGGCTCAATTTTCTCGGGGAGGGTGCCGAGCAGCACCGCAATGGCGTTGCGCGCTTGAAGCCGGGCTATGTTCAGTGTTGGCAATGTCGACTGTGTGGCATACCACTGTGCCTTCGCCTGCTGTACGTCAAGCTCCGACACGTTGCCCGCGTCGAACTGAATCTGGGTCATCTCTACAACGCGCTGCTGGATCGCAATATTCTGCCGCGATAGATACATACGCTCCTGGGCAGTGCGATAGTTGATGTAATTGCGTGCGATCTCGGCACTGATGCTAACCAGCACATCATGGTAAGACGCGATAGACGCGTACAAACTGGCCTCGCTGGATTCAATACCTCTGGCATATTTCCCCCAGACATCCATTTCCCAGCCGACATCCAGGCTGGCGCCGGCTGACTTGAACCAGTCCTCGTTGCGGTACAGCCCGTTAAAGTTGGCGTTCAACTGCTGTTGCTGCGGGAAAATCAGCGCGTCACTGATACCCAGAGCGGCCCGTGCCTGCACAATGCGCAGGCCTGCGGCCTCTATCGCCAGATTCTGCTGCGCGCCTTGCTCAATCAGGCGACTCAGAATGGGATCATTGAAAAGCTTCCACCACGCGCCCACTTCGAGGGCCTGCTGCGCAGCCTCTGCGTCGTTCCACTGGGCGGGTAATTGCGGTTGCGCCGGCGGCTGATAGTTGGGCCCTACAGCTGTGCACCCCGCTAGCACCGCGCCCAGCGTGAAGAGCGTAAGCCCGCGCCGGACGACGATTCTCGTTCGCATTAAAGTCGCTGTTACTAAAATCGTGTTTCGCCCATTCGTTGCCAATCGATCGCCTGCTGAGCCTTCCCACAGTCAACCAGGCCGAGAAAAATAGACGCCTGCAGATTCAGATAGACATAAAATTGCGCCAGTTCGTGTGGATCATACCTGTCCAGGTAATCATCGCCCAGCAATTCATCGAGTCGCTCCTCAATATCCGTGAAACGGGATTGAAGCTGCGCCAAATCTGGCACGGGACCATGCTCAGCCAGTTTGTCGCAAAATACAGCGATTGCATTCACGCTCTGTTTGCGCTGCACGGCGACGATCAGTGCGTTTTTGCTGAACTCATGCTGGCGCAAAGCCAGCGCCTGTAGCTGTGCATAGAGCAACTCGCAGCTGCTGTTCAATGCGGAGATTTGTTGCGGTCCATCGCCACAGAACAGCGAAGCATCTATCTTTGGCCCCCAGGTTTCCATTTTAACGAGCAGAGCCGCACCGCCCATCATGAAGATTCGAGGCACAATACCAGCTGCGCCCCCGGCGCGGGCATTGAGTCGTAACCACCTCGCGCAAAGCCGGAAGAAGCGCCGTCGCAGTGTGGCGTAAAGTCGCTCGGGCTTGCTGGAAATGGGGAAGTACATGACAATAATCAATGTCGCGCACACCATATAGAACATCAGGATGCTCAGCAGAATAGCGTCTACGTTGTAGTTCATGGTGTTCTGAATGCCCAGGGTAAAGAGTCCCAGCAGGAAAAAGATAGAGACGGGCCCCTGGAAGACATAGAAGCCGATGAACGCATAGGCGAACAGAAACACCGCCAGTTCAAACCAGTGTGTTAGCTGTGGCAGCAGAAAAACATAAGCAGGCAGCGCGAACAGAAAACCCAGCGTGAACAACATAAACAACAGTTTTGGCGTGACCGGTGTATAGGACGTCAATGGAATGAGCACTGTACACAGTGTCACAAACATGAACCCCCCCGGGGGGTTGAAGAAGATCCAGATAGCGGTAGCTATCCAGAAGGTTATAAACGCACGCAACGCCGTCTTGAGGTTTTCCAGATCCAACCAGTTAAATATCGGCTGCCCCCTCGGGGCCGCCTTGGCCACATATTGACCCTGATCGAAAAGCAGGCTGTCCAGCGCTGCGATTAACTCCAGCAGTACACCTTGAATTTTTTGCAGTAGCTCCGCGCGCGAGGCAACGGCTGCGGCCACCAGATGTCTTGCCTCGCGTAATTTTTGCCCGTTAAACGCAATCTCGCAGGCCTGCATCGGCCCTGACTTGCGCTGCCCCAGCCAGGCGGCGTTCACCGCGCCAAAAAGAGAATCCACCTGATCCAACACTGGCTGGTAGTTATCGATGTAGTCACTAAACTCAACGCTATTGCTTGAAACCTGCTTCAGAGCAGGCAGTAAGGTGGCTTCCAGCTCCTCAAAGGAGCGGATCACACCGTTCCACTCCGGGACATAATCACTCACGCCATCGGCATGACTTTTGACCGCGGCAAACTGAGCCTGGAACGCGTGACTGTCGCTGAGTAGTTCCGCCAAAAAATCGTCCAGTGGCGGATGCGACTGATCGCTGGGTTGCACCAGACGCTGAAAAGCCTGCTGGTAACCACTCCCCATACCCGCCGCAAGGCTGCGGGTATTGTCGGCAGCCTTGACCGGCCACAACATACTGGCCACCAGCGTGTAGACGATTACACCGAAGGCCGTCATGAGGGCCCGCTCCGCACCGTAAAGAAATGCACCCTCGGCGTCCCCGCCATTGAATACCATCAGCGTGACCACGGCCGTCAGCATGAAGACGGTACTGTCACCCTGGTAGGCGTTATACAGGTAAATGACGACTGCGACGGTGCAGGAAGCGGCCAGCAGATAGGCCATTCTCTCCTGTGGAAAGAGGGCGATAAGCGACAGCCCCAGAATCGCTCCCAGCACAGTGCCAAGCACTCGCATCACACCCTTTTGCAGTGATTCAGACATCATGCCCGTGGCTGCAATCAACATCACCGTAGTGGCGGCAGTTTGCGGCTGGGACCAGCCCAGGCTCATGGGGATCAGGTACGCCAACGTCAGGCTGAGTGCAGTTTTTACTGCATACTGTAATTTCGCCCGGGCGGCTGTACCTGTTGTTGCAGATTCACTCATTATTGGTTTGGCTCATACAGACTGGACCGCGATGCCCACCGCTTCACCGCCGCAGACGCGCACAGTGTAGCTCGCGCGGCGCGGATTGGGTATTTTCGATCCGGTCGGCAGATGCTTTCCCCGGCAGTCGCTGCTATCCTTGCAGAACTATAATAAGAGAAAAGTCACGATGAGCAAGACGCCTAAAACGCTAAAACCTTTGGGGAACATCCATCATCTGGCGCTACGCTGCCGCGACGCCGAGCAGACGCGCTGGTTTTACGAGGATATCCTGGGGCTCAAGCTGGCGGCAGCGCTGTCACTGGAGAAATCACCTGGCACCGCGCAAGAGCGGCCCTTCCTGCACCTCTTTCTGGAACTGGGTGACGGGAATTACATCGCGTTTTTCGATGAGCCGGGCCATGCCAAACCAGAGCATTTTGAGCTGAAGGATAGCTACGACATCCACATTGCGTTCGAGACCGACAGCCGTGAATCCATGTTGGCCTGGATGGACAAAATTGCCGCTGCCGGGGATTTTATTTTTGGCCCTATCGATCACGATTTTGTCGAATCGGTGTATTTTTTCGATCCCAATGGCTATGCGCTGGAGATCACCCACAAGACTGTCGACCACGACACTGTGATCAACAAAGAAGAACGCCATGCACGCGCGCAAATCGATCAGTGGACAACCGCAACACGGGCGAGAAAAATCGAACTTTTTGGTGCCGATGCGATCGACTCCCGGTGCACGGCCCTGCGGGCTCCGTCCAAAACGGATAAACCCAAGCGGGACAACCACTGATGTACGTCAATGTCGACAAAGGTATTGAACGCACGCCCTATCTGATGCTGTTCCAGGAAAAGTCTTCTGCCTTCAAAGATGTCTACGGTGGCGTCGACAGCGTGGTATTGCGCTCGCATCTGCTACGACCACCGGGATCAACCTCTGACACCGTGATTGTGTTTATGCACCCTATTGGCGGTGGCGAGTACCTGCCCCTGCCAATGGCCCTGGTGAAAGCAGGCCATCATGTCATTTACTGCCAGAGTCGCTACCCCAACAACGATACTGCGCTGATCATGGAAAAGGTGGCCGTCGACCTGGGCGAGTGCATTCGGGATGCGAAGGAGCGGCTCGGCTACCGCAGGGTGATACTGGGAGGATGGAGTGGCGGTGGCTCCCTGGCATTATTCTATCAGCGACAGGCAGAGCACCCCACAGTCACCTGCACACCCGCGGGCGATCCTCCCAATCTCAAAGAGGCAAACCTGATTCCAGCTGACGGCATGCTACTGCTGGCAGCGCATGTCAGCCGCGCACTGACATTGACGGAATGGATGGACGCATCAATTCTGGACGAGGCAAACCCCGAGGATCGCGATCCGGAACTCGACCTGTACAACCCGGACAACCCCAATCGCGCCCCCTACAGTGCCCAATTCCAGGCGCGCTATCAGGCAGCACAAATCGCGCGCAACCGGCGTATTACCGCCTGGGTAAAATCGAAACTGGCATCGCTGCGCGAACAGGGCAGGCCCAATGACGAGTTCGCCTTTACGGTACAGGGCACCATGGCCGCACCGGTGTGGCTGGACAAGACCATTGATCCGAATGAGCGCTTACCCAACACCTGCTTCCTCGGCGACCCGCAGGTGGTTAACAACGGACCCATCGGCCTGGCGCGCTTTACCACCTTGCGCAGTTGGCTGTCGCAATGGAGTTACGATGATTCCAATGCCAACGGCCTCGATGACGCCGCCAATATGAGCCTGCCCACACTGGTGATCAGCAATACCGCCGACGATGCCTGTACACCGAGTCACGCGCACAGGCTGTTTGATGCCATCGGCCACGACAACAAAGTGCTGGTCGAGATCCGTGGTGCCACACATTACTACCTTGGTCAGCACGAACAATTGCGCGCAGCGGAGCAAACCTGCACGCAATGGCTGCGCAAGCAGCAACTGACCGACGTATAAGTATCGGTATCGGCGAACCCGGCACCTCTCTTTTCCCAGCGCAAGCACCAAACGGTACCCGACAATGTCCACACGCAAAATTCTACTGATCACAGCAGTACTCTCGGCGACAGGCACTAGTCAGGCTGAGACTGCATCCGCAGTCGAGGCTGCAGAAACTTTTCAAGCAGTAAAAACGGTTGAAGTAGCTGCTGCAACAGAAGTCGTCGATCAGGTTATTGAAGCGCCGCCTTTCTCTCGCACCGAAGAGCGGGAACCTTGCAGTGACTACACCGCAGAGCGTCGCCCACATTTTGGCGACCTGCACGTACATACCGCCTGGTCCTTCGACGCCAATAGTCAGGACACCCGCAACACGCCTGCGGACGCCTACCGTTTTGCCAAAGGCGAGTCGATGGGTATTCAGCCTTATGACGAAAACGGCCAAGCAACCCGCTCTATCAAACTGGATCGGCCGCTGGATTTCACCGCCGTCACCGACCACTCCGAGTTTATGGGTGAGATGCGTATGTGTAACACCAAGGGGGCACCGGGCTACTGGCACCCGGTGTGCATCGCTCACCGACACCTGCCGCAACTCTCCTTTCTGACGTTTGCCGCAAGGGGCATGGCCTATAAAAGCCGCTGGGGATTCTGCGGCGATAACAATGAAGTCTGTTTCGCCGAGGCCGCCGACACCTGGCAGGACATTCAACAGGACACGGAAAATGCCTACGATCGCAGCAGTGATTGCCGTTTTACCAGCTTCGTCGGCTACGAGTGGACGGCCGGAGCAGAAACTGGCCAGAATCTGCATCACAACGTTATTTTTCGCAATGCGCATGTGCCGGATCGGGCATTGAGCTGGATTGAGACCCCATCGCAGGTGCAACTGTGGGATTACCTCGACGAGGAGTGCATTGCGGGTAAGCCGGGCTGCGATGCCGTGGTGATACCGCATAACTCGAACATTTCGGGGGGACTGATGTTTGAAACGGCGCGCATTGCCAACAAAGACATTCCCGCAGACCCCGTGACGGCCGATGAAGCGACCCGTCGGGCGCGCTGGAATACGCTTTTTGAAGTGATGCAACACAAGGGTGCCTCAGAGTGCGACAGCCGCCTGCCCGTCTGGTCAGAAGATGAGTTCTGCAATTTCGAACTTATGGGCTACGACCGTTTTGGCGGCAAGAATACCGGTCAGCTCCGCTTTGCTGCGTTCGACTGGATGAGCCCACTGCTGGGCGAGGACATTGTCCCCGTCACCACGCCACCCGCCGCGACCAATTTCCTGCGCTATGCACTCAAGAAGGGCTTGCAACAGCAGCAGGAACTCGGCGTCAACAGCTTCAAGTTTGGCCTGATCGCGAGCACCGACACGCACATTGCCGCGCCCGGACTGACCATGGAGAAGAACCACCCCGGACACGGGGGCGCGGGTATGGGAGCGCGGGAAGGTGTTCCGCCAGGGTTGCCGGATGAACTCGAGTACGGCCCGGGTGGTCTGGCGGTACTGTATGCGGAAGAGAACAGTCGCGATGCCCTGTTCGCCGCCATGCAGAGGCGCGAGGCCTACGCCACCAGTGGCACACGCCCTGTACTGCGTTTTTTTGGCGGCTGGAATTACCCGGACAATCTCTGCTCCGCAGGAGACATGGTCGCACAGGGGTACGCTGGCGGTGTACCGATGGGCGGGGACTTGCCGCCGACCACAGTGGCGGGGAGTACGCCGCGTTTTCTAGTGTCCGCCAGCATGGACACGGGCACCGCCGAGTACCCGGGCAGCCCCCTGCAGCGAATTCAGTTGATCAAAGGCTGGTATGAAGGCGGCGAGCTGCACGAACAAGTACTGGACGTCGCGGGCGGCGATAACGGGGCCAGCGTCGACATACACAACTGCGAGCAATCGGGCACCGGACACCAACAACTGTGCAACGTGTGGCAGGACAATAACTTCAACCCCGCGGCGCAGACCTTTTACTACACCCGTGTGCTGGAAAACCCCTCCTGCCGCTGGAGCCAGCGTATCTGTGCCAATGCCGGGGTGCGCTGCGAGGATCCATCGAGCATACCCGAGGGCATGGAAAACTGTTGCTCGACCGAGCACCAACAGGTCATTCAGGAGCGCGCATGGAGTTCGCCCATCTGGTATACGCCTCCGGCTTAAATATTCGTGCCCTGCGTATTTCTACCCCCATGCACCTCCTGCCGCAGCCAAGTTGCGGGAATAGAGTCTGGTGGCGGGAAAACATCCACACTATACTGGCACCTTAAAGAGAGAAGCTCCGGATCATCAAAACCGCGGCTTATCACCCCCTACCACTCAATAGCGAGCGCAGGTACACGATGATGACACCTATCCAATTTGGCCGAATGGCGGCTCTGTTACTTTGCCTGCCAATGGCGGGGACTTTCGCACAGGATGATTCCGATGCCGACGCCACCACCAACATTGTCGAAGAGCGCGTGACGGTTGAGAATGGCCTCGTCGAGGTCTGCGGTGAGGGAGACGGTCTCGATCCCTGCCTGGATGCGAACGGTCAGACCTACGCCCAGGAAGTAAAAGGACCGGGGCTCGATGCCGAGTCCGAGAGCACGCTGGCGACTGAAGCCGCGCGTATCCGAGCGGAGTCGCCCGAGCAATTGAATAAGACAATCACTGAAATGGAGCAGGGTTACAACCCTGACAACAGCGCCACCATGGGCCTGCCCAATTAAATGAAAGGCGAAATGGCCTGCCACAGCTGCGACCGGTTAGTCAGCGTTGCAAGCCTGAAGGAAGGTGAAAGCGCGTTCTGTCCCCGCTGCGGTCACTTCCTCACCCGCAAACTTTCAGACCCCTACGGTCGCGTTTTATCGTTTGCTATCGCCGGCATCATTCTACTGATCATGGCCAACAGCTACTCGTTTTTATCCTTTTCCTCAACCGGGCTCGAAAGTGTAATTACCTTACGCGAGACGCCCGCCGCCGTTTGGAATTACGGCATGCCGGAGGTGGCTATTCTGGTAGCGGCTTTCATTATTATCATCCCCGCGTTCGTGCTCGTTCTGCTGCTATTCCTATGCGTGCCGCTGCATGCAGGTCAATATCAGCCCTGGCTGATTCCAGCAGCAAAAGGCGTGTTCCTCGCCCAGAACTGGTCCATGGTAGAGGTGTTCATCATCGGCGTGATAGTCTCACTGGTCAAAATCGCCGCGATGGCGACCATCGAGTTGGGCATCTCGTTTTGGGCCTATGCCGGTTTCGCGATCTGCTTTACGCTCGCTATTTCCAGTCTGGATCGGTACCAGTGTTGGGAGCGAATCGAGGACTTGCAACGCGTATGAATTCACCTGCGAGTACCGCCGCCTCCCGCAACCTCGCCGCCTGCCACCTTTGTTTCAAGCTCGCCGCCTCCGAGTTGCACCATTGCCCGCGCTGCGGCACCACATTGCATTTGCGCAAGAGTAACAGTATCCAGCGCACACTGGCCCTGTTGATAACGGCGTGCCTTCTCTACATTCCCGCCAACCTGTACCCCATCATGATCACCGAGCAATTGGGTTCTTCCGAGGGCAGCACCATCCTGGGCGGCGTTGTCATCTTGCTGCACCACGGCGCTGCTCCTGTCGCACTGGTGATTTTCCTGTTCAGCGTGATGGTGCCACTGGGGAAATTCATGACGATGTTTTATCTGATCTGGACGGTGAAGCGCCACTCGCCGGTCAGTGCAAAGCAGCGAACCAACATGTACCAAATCACTGAATTTGTGGGCAAATGGTCGATGGTCGATGTCTTTGTGGTCGCTATATTGGTTGCGCTGGTGCACCTCGGGGGACTACTGTCGATCCGCCCGGGATTTGCTGCGTCGTGTTTCGCCGGGATGGTCATCATCACCATGATTGCCGCCGAGAGCTTTGACCCCCGATTGATCTGGGATGAAATGGAAGAAAAAAACCGTGACAACTGAAGAAGCAGATATCAGCCAGGGCCGAAAATTTTCTGGCATTTGGATAATACCCGTACTGGCACTTGTACTGGGCATTTATATGGTCATCGACAATTGGATGAACGAAGGCCCTGAAATTGAAATCGCATTCACTACCGCCGACGGCCTTGAACAGGGTAAAACCAAAGTCAAATATCGCGATGTAGACATGGGGACGGTTCAGGAAGTACGTTTGAACGACAAATTCGATGGCGTGATTGCCAGTGTCAAACTCGACCGTCAGGCGCTGCCACTGTTGCGTACCGATACGCGTTTCTGGGTCGTGACGGCGCGGGTCGGCGTCGACAATATCTCCGGGCTGGAGACGCTTCTGTCCGGTGCGTACCTGCAACTGGCACCGGGGACTGGCGAAGAAGACGCGCGTGAGTTTGTAGGACTGGAGCATCCACCGCTGACCCCGGCAGGCGCACCCGGATTGCGTCTATTTCTGACCAGTGATCGCGCCACATCTGTCACTGCTGGCGACACCGTACTTTACAAGGGCTATAAGGTCGGACGCGTTGAAACCATGGAGTTCAAGCCAACTGACAAGCTTGTGCACTACCAGATATTCATCGATGCCCCCTATCACGAGCTGGTCAACAGCAGCGTGCGTTTCTGGGATGCCAGCGGCGTGTCCATGAGTGCCAGTGCGAGCGGCTTCAAGGTTGAAACCGGCTCTCTGGAATCCATTCTGTTCGGCGGCGTCTCGTTTGGGGTACCGGACGGCGTCAAGGAAGGCGACACAGTCGCGGCGAATACCGAATTCCAACTGTATTCGTCCTATTCAGACATACTGAAGAACCCCTACAACTATGGCACCTACTACGTGGTTAGTTTTAGCCAGTCCATCAAGGGGCTGGTTCCCGGCGCGCCCGTTGAGTTTCGCGGCATCCAGATCGGCAAAGTCGACAGAGTCATGCTAAAAGAAGGCCAGGCATTGAGTATCAAATCCGGAATCGAGGGCCAGGGCGCCCCGATACCGATACTGATCTATGTCGAACCCGGCCTTATGGAATTACCCGACACGAAGTCCTCCGTTGAAATACTGCGACGCGGTGTCACGCGCGGTATTTCCGACGGCCTGCGCGCCTCTATGGAAAGCGGCAACCTGCTGACCGGTGCGAAATACATCAGTATCGATTTCTATCCCGACACGCCGCCCGCGAGTGAAGGTTCGTTTTTGGAGTACACCACAATCCCCACCATTGAGACCGGATTGGCGCAGCTGGCGCAAAGTGTAAACTCCATTCTTCACACCATCGATGAGCTGCCAATCACCGAAACAGTCACCAGTGCTAACAGTGCGCTGGCCAGCTTGAACCAGTCGCTGGCGAGCTTACAGTCCATCATGGAAAACCAGAGTACACAGCAACTCCCGGTGGAACTGGATAAAACGCTGACGGAGCTAAGAGACGCCATTAGCAGTCTCTCGCCCAACTCGGAGGCGTATCAAAGCCTTAACTCAAGCCTGCTATCGCTCAATCGCACCATGGGCAACCTGGAGTCGCTGACGCGTACCCTCGCGGAGAAACCCAATTCAGTACTGATATCTTCGGACCCAATACCTGATCCCATTCCTGAGGTGAGTCAATAATGAAAGTCGCTGTTTTGCTTTTGGTCGCCGTACTGTCCGGCTGTGCCAGCCAGACGATCCCACCTACCTACTACCTGCTGCGCTCTGATCAAAATCTGAGCACCAGCGCGCTGCGCGCCTCACAGCAATATTCCCTGGGTTCCGTAGAGATTGCCGCTTATCTGGACCAGCCGGGGCTGGTGATGGCCACGGGCAATGATGAAATGCGTCCGGCCAGCCAAAATCTCTGGGCCGAGCCCATCTATGACGGTGTGCGCAACTTTCTCGCCACTGAAATTGCACAGGCCAATGGCCAGGAACTCCTGCCCACCAAACTCACCCAAAATACTACCGTTCTCAATATTCGAATCGACCAGTTGCACGGAACACTGGATGGTCAGGCGAAACTCGTGGCCTACTGGTGGCTGGCCCACAATGACGAAGTGGCGTCCCTCAATCGCTTCGCCGAGTCCCGCGCTCTTGCAGCCAGTGGATATAGTGCGCTGGTCGACGCTGAAAAGTTTCTGCTAACTGAATTGGCGAAAAAAATCGCTACCTCGCTGGTAGACCAGAAAGCTAGATCGGCAGCGGAATAAACACCCCCGAGACCGCGTGCACCGCACCCGTCACTACCCGATTGGTTGAGTCACCCGCAATACCCGCCATCATCTCCTGCAACACGATGATTTCGCCGAACAGGCGCTCGAAACTGAGATTGTCGACCACGCCCTGATACTCATGAGTAATCAGGTAGTGCTGGCCATTGGGTTTACGGGCATTTTTCAATTTCCACAACAGTACCTCGACATTGTGGGCACTGGCGATGAACACCTGGGCATCGAGCTGGTCCGGTAGAAACATTTCCGGTTGGTACTCATACGCGTGCCGCAGCATGCTTCCCAAACCCACCGCAAGTGCAAACACGCGATCGCCCGTGAAGTCCGGCTCGAACGCCAGATTCATCGCAGCAATGTCCTGTTTGTAACCCAGTTCCGCAAACTGCAATTTATAGCGACGGACGGTAAGCTGTGCCAGCCGCCCCTTCACTGTCATACCGGGGATCTTACGCAGTTGATCCGGGTTGCGCTTGTATAGCTTCACCACCAGTTCTTTGACGTCTGCTCGGGTTCTGGTTATAAATTGATCGGCAACCAGATCAATATCGGACTTGAACAGGTTTTTGGCTTGGTAGCCTGAACAGGCACTAAGCACCACCGAAAGAAACAAGAGAAACAGTAAACGCATGACGGAAGTCTACCCTGAGGGACTCACTGGCGCGAGCCTCCAGGGTGTCGCTATTCAGAATGTCTGACGGATGTGCTACAGCAGCAAATACCAAGAGCCACATCACACAAATAGATGTCCGCCAGCGTTGTCAAAATGCTATCCTCTAGTCTAAACAATAAAGTAAAGCTTGTTACAACTGCGCATCTATCTACCACTGACCAAGGATTGGATTACCGATGTGAGCACAGTTCAGAAATCCGTCATTTGCACGTAGTAAAAGGGTGTCAGGACATTATTTCACAAGGTCATAGATTGCTCTCGCTCGCAGCCACGCCCACAGCAGGTGGCGGCTAGTATGATACGAACCACTGTCTTGGCACTTCTACTCGGTGGTGCTGCCCTTGTCGCAGTACTGACTCTACTCTTTCCGCCTGCGAGCACCACTGTGCAACAGTCGCCTCCGTTGGTTTGGAACGCCGCTGCCGCAGATGTCGTGTTTGGCTCACCCACAGTCATCGATAGCGTCTTGCAACTTGAGCTCGACGGCGCCGGTGCCGGCCTCGTAAACCTGCCCACAGGCAACATTGACGCGCAAGACTTCTCCTTCATTCACCTGGCGCTTGAGACGCCTGCGCACCATCCTGTCGTCACAATAATCTGGGCAAACACCCAAAACCCGGACGAACCCCACGCCTACATGCTGGAAAGCCAGTCACAGGAATCACTGTGGCTGTCGACTGAAGAGCTAAGGGGCTGGAACGGCGAGATTGATACTCTGGGCCTGCGTTTTTCAGGTGGTGCCGGCGACACCGTCCACATCAGCGATTTTTCAGCCTTCCCCGCTTCTGCAATGCGCCAGCTACAGTCGATTCATTCCGATTTGACCAGTTACGCGCCCTGGAACTCTGCAGCAATGAATACCTATACAGGTGCATTCAATGCGGCCTCTTTCTACCCCACTATGCTGGCCGTCGCTTTGCTGGCGTTCAGCTTGCTGGCTTACGGCTTGCTGCTTGTCATCTTTCGGAAAAAGTTGCAATTCAAGCCGGCAGTCGTAGCACTGATATTTTTTGGCAGCTGGATCATCCTGGACATGTACTGGCAGAACCGCCTGTTGCATCAACTGGTGGATACACACCGCCAATTTGTCGGCAAGAGCACTGAAGAGAAACTTGCCGCAGGCCCGGATGCAAAACTCTATACCTTCGTTACGCAGGTAAAACCGCTACTGGAATCGGCTAATTCCCGTCTCTTTGTGACGTCAAATGACGTCTACAGCGGCATGCGAGCTGCCTACTATTTTTACCCCTTGAATGTGTACTGGTCACTATATGGGCCTGCATTGCCCCCCAAAAAAGCGCTGCGCAGCGGGGACTATATTGCACTGATACAACCCTCCCAATTTACGTTTGATGCCGAGCGCAACAGGGTGACTGCACCAAAGCGACAGCAACTTAAGGCGGAGCTTGTTTTTTCGGATCCCTCGGGCACTGTGGTGCGGCTAAAATAGATGGATACGCTACTCACCAGCCTGGCATTGATAGTACCGATTTTACTTGGCGGGCTGTGGGTCAACCTGATTATTCCTGCGCAGGCCCCTGCTCGATCAGCACTGGTGTGGGGCAATGGCACCTTGGTCGGCTTGCTGCTCATACCACAGTTGCTGTGGGGACTCGACGCTCTGGGCGTACCCCTGTCTTTCGTCACCACAGGGTTGCTGGCATGCGCTCTGATGATAGCGGCAGTTGCCATACACCTTCGCAGGGACAAGAGCAGCCCTTCCATCCCCATACGGGGCGCGACTGCTTACGCCATGCCACCATCACATCGAGCGCTATTTTACCTGCTTCTGTGCTTGCTGGCTGCTCGCTGTATAACGCTTGGCCTGGAAATCCTGTGGCGACCTCTATTTCCCTGGGACGCCACTATGCACTGGGCGACCAAGGCGAGGGTCTGGTTTGAGTTTCACCAACTGGTTCCATTTGTGGACAATGATGTCTGGTTGCAGATGGGCAGTGAAGGCGTCTTTACCGACCGACACCCCGACTACCCACACACAGTTCCGCTTTTGCAGGTGTGGATGAATCTGGCGACGGGGCAGTGGAATGAAAGCCTGATGAATCTACCCTGGCTACTCTGCCTTATTGCAATGGGGACTGCATTTTACGCGCAATTACGCGTGGCCAGTGCCAGTCCACTGACGGCAATAGGCTTCACCTATCTCTTGCTGTCGATGCCGCTGGTCAACATCCATGTGGCGCTGGCGGGCTATGCAGATCTATTTCTGGGCGCGACCTACTGTGCGGCCCTGATGGCCTTCCACAACTGGGTGACAACAGGCTGGCGTTCACAGGGCTTGCTGGCCATTTTCTTTGCCTTTGGCTGCCTGCTGATCAAGGACGAAGGCCTCCCCTGGGCCCTCACTTTTATCCCCGCATTGCTGCTCGTTCCCAGGACACGGCACAAGATCGCCAAGCTGGCGGTACTGGTCTCACTTGGCCTGGTTTTCCTGGTCATCCTGATACAAACGAATCCGGCTGTACTCGCGCAACTATTGGGCTCGGTCACAGAATTTCACCCCGATGGCCTCACCGGCACCATACAAGCGGTCTGGTTACACGATAATTTTCACCTGCTGGGCTACCTGCTACTGGCTATCATTCCAATGGGGCTGACCATCCCGGGGGCATTCACAAAAACGTATTTGAGTATCAGCGTTGCTCTGACCTGTGCGGTATTGATGTTCCTGTTCCTGTTCCTGTTCACTGTATTCGGTGCCGGGGCTTCCAACTTTACAGGCGTGGGGAGACTCTGCATTCAGCTCGCGCCCGGCTTGCTTTTCCTCAGCGCGATGTTGTGCAACGATCTTCTCATCCGCGGCAGGGAGGCAAGCACCGCACCCTGACAATAGGTATACAAATGTATACTTTTATTGAGAAGTTGCTAACATACCTCCCACACCGTACAGCGATACAGGCGTTGCGCTTGTCTTCAGGAGAAAGCCATGACCGAGGTAACAGAAAAAATACTTCCCCCAATTCAGGACGTGTATAACCCCAATTCCAGGGAGTATATGGAAGACCCCATCTCCCAGTGCCTGGAACTCGCCCGACGCGGTCGACTGGTGTGGTACGAACCCTGGCAAGCCTGGATCATGACACGCATGGACGACATCATGGCGTGCTGGAAGACAGAACCCCTATCGTCCGACTTCTACGATTGGGAGTTTGCACCCAAGCGGCCGCCCGAGGAGGAATGGAGCAATTTCGAACGCGCCCTGATCGGTCACAGCCTGCTCGCCGACCACGATCACCACCGCCTGGTACGGCGTGTTACCGCGCCCGCATTTTCGCGCAACGTTGTCGACAAAATTCAAGCCAGGATTGAACCCGAGATCAAGAAGCTGTTTGACGAGCTGGGAACCCCGGATGTCTTCGACTACCGGGAAAAGATCGCCTTTCACATTCCCTTCATCTCGATCACACGCATGGTGGGCATTCCGGAGAAATACTGGCCTGAGATTAAACAGGTGATTACGACCTTTACTGAGACCTGGAACCCCACTATTTCCGACGAACAACGCGAGAGCGCAAGACAGGACAGCAACCGCGCGATCGTCATTCTCAAAAAGATCATTGACGAGCGTCGCAGCGCACCGCAACAGGATGATTTTCTCAGCACCTTGCTGCGTATTGAAGCCGAGAATGAAGGCTTTGAAGAAGGCGATATCATCACGCTGATCCTGGCGCTGATCGGCGCGGGCGCAGACACCACGCTGGTCGCCCAGCAGTGGTCAGTGTACGCCCTGTTGAAAAATGACAGGAGCCAGATCGCCAAGGCCCTGGCCACTCCCGATAGCTTTTCCAACGCCTTTAGTGAGATCAGCCGCTGGGGCATTTCATCGAAGATGGGGTTCGCCCGCTATGCCCCGCAGGACATGGAATTTATGGGGGAACAGTTGCGCAAGGGTGTCATGGTATTGATGATGCCGCACCTGAAAGACCACAATCCCGACTACTTTGAAAACCCCGAAATATTTGACGTGGAGCGGGTGTTCGATCCGGACCCAACGTTTGGCTACGGTCCGCGCTTCTGCATCGGTGCCGCCCTCGCCAAGCGCCAGCTCTACCTGAGTATGACGGAACTGTTCAAGCGCTTTCCCAACGTGGAACTGGCCGAGGAGCCAGAGCGGGACGAGAGCGACCACAACGCGGTGGTATTCAAGCGACTACTACTGAAAACAAACTGTCACTGATGCCTTTATGAAGAAAATTGTCACGCGATTGCTACTGGTGCTAGTCCTGGTCACTCTGGCAGCGGGCACCAGCCTGCTGTTGATGGATTCACCGGTTAAAACACTGGAAGCTTTCGCACTGCGCCACGCGGACAAACTGCCGCTGGAATACCTGGGCGAGCACCTGTTCGACCAGCACTGCGCATCCTGTCACGACAATCCCGCGATGCACGCGCCGACCCGTGAAGCGCTGTCGGGGTTTTCCAAGGAGAGCATTCTGGTGGCGCTGGAATTTGGCAAGATGCAACCCATGGCTGCCGGATTGCGCCAACAGGAGCGATTCCTGATCGCCACTTACCTGGCAGGCAGTGCACCAGAGGCGAGCGGGTGGATAGAGCAACATTTGTGCAGCACACCCGACACCAGTGCGCCTTTGGAGTATGTGAGCAATTGGGGATTGGGTACAGACAATAAGCGCTTCGTACCCGCCGAAAAAGCCGGTATCGACCGCAGCAATGTCGGCACTCTGGAATTGGCGTGGAGCCTGGCCTTTCCCCGCGTGACGGACATGCGCTCACAGCCGGCCATTATCGGCGACACTATCTACTTCGGTGACAAGACGGGACAACTCTATGCGCTGGATCGCACCAGCGGCTGTATCCGGGCCCACACCAAGGTATTCAGTGGCATTCGCTCGGCGCTTACCGTAGCGACACTCAACGATGGCACCAAGTTGCTGATCTTTGCCGATTCGCTCGCCACCGTGTTCGCCATGGACCCGGTTAGCCTGGACGTCGTCTGGCAATACTCTGCCCGCCTGTTCAATACCTCCGTCATATCCGGTTCCATCAGTTATCACAACAACCGCCTGTTCGTCCCGATCTCATCGTTTGAAGTTGCCGCAGCGGGTAGCCCCAGCCATATCTGCTGCACCTCCCACGGCGGTGTTATCGCATTGGCGGCTGATTCTGGCGAGACACTATGGCAATGGCACGCCACCGCGGACGCCACCCTACAGGGACAAAACTCAGCGGGGCAGGATCAGTACGGGCCCTCCGGCGCCTCGGTGTGGACAACCCCGACGATAGACGCCAAGCGCAATCGCATTTATATCGGCACAGGCGAAAACCTCACTCATCCGGCGACGGATACTTCGGATGCCATCATTGCGCTGCATATGGATAGCGGCGAGTTGGTCTGGCGTTTTCAGGCGATCGCCGGCGATGTGTGGAACGCGGCCTGTCTGAACGGTGGCGCCAACTGTCCGCACGACGCCGGTGGCGATTTCGATTTCGGCGCGTCCGTTATTATCGCGCAAAACCGCGACGGCTCGGACATTCTGCTAGCGGGACAAAAATCCGGCGAAGTGTTCGCACTCAACCCTGACACAGACTCCACCGAGGGTGAAGTGCTGTGGCGAAAACGCGTCAGCCTTGGCACCACGAATGGCGGCATCCACTGGGGGATGGCGGTTTCGGGGCAGCGCCTGGTGATACCCGTGGCAGACCCGGAACGGGATCGTGCAGGGTATACACCCCAGCCGGGGCTGTACGCACTGGACGTGACCAGTGGTGAGCTACTGTGGCAGCAGCGCGTCGAACGCGGCTGTGAAATCGCCGAGAAGAACAGGCCACTCATCGGGCTGGAGAATTTGCGCGCCACGGAAAAACCGGCACTGTCAGAGCTGTACAAGTGCTCGTTTTACTACGGGTTATCGGCCGCCGCTACCGCGACCCCCGAGCTCGCCTTTAGCGCCGGCCTGGACGGCAAGCTGCGCGCCTATGACATCGCCACCGGCGAGATACTCTGGCAGACACAGACCGCACAACCGTTTACCAGCCTCAACGGCATCACCGGACACGGCGGTGCAATTGACGTCAGTGGGCAAGTATTGGCGGATGGTTGGGTGTACGTGCAATCTGGCTATTCCATGTTCGGGCAACTACCCGGCAACATGCTGCTCGCCTACAGAGTTTCGCCGTAAGGTTGTTACGCCTCCCGGCATTCAAGTGGCCACGATTGCGTGAAGGAATCGGACATTTTTAGTAGGCAAGTGAGGAGTATTGAAGGAAACTTGTCGATACGGCTTCATGCAGCCGCTGCCGAAAGATGCAAGCGAAGCGAGAATCGCTCTGCCTAAAACGCCACTACCCATAAAGGAACCCTGTTATGGACCATCCCAAACGTGCCGCCGACACACCCTATGGCGTTCTGGTGAAGCCTGGCAGCACCTACTTCTGGTGCGCCTGCGGACTCAGCGCCAGCCAGCCGTTTTGCGATGGCTCGCACCAGGACACGGGCTTCTCACCGGTACGCTATACGGCGACAGAGGATGCCAAGGTGTTTTTCTGCGGCTGCAAAGCCACGGCCAACCAACCGCTCTGCGACGGCAGCCACAGCAAGTAATTGGAGCACTTCACCCACATTCAGCAACGCGCCTGTGAGCGTCACGGCGGGGCCGCCGCACTCCAGCGTTTAATGCCCACTGTGCGCAGCGCAAGAGCCTTGGCGCAGAGCAAAGATGACCGCTGGCTGGCGCAGATGACCCGCTGTATTTTCCAGGCCGGTTTTGTATGGCGAGTAGTTGATCACAAATGGGATGATTTTGAAGACGTCTTCTTCGGCTTCCCCCCGCCCAAAATAGTCATGCTCAGCCCCGAACAAATCGATCGCTTCGCCGCCAACCCTCGCATCATTCGCAATCGCCAGAAGGTGCTGAGTGTGCAGGCCAACGCCCAGTTCATCCTGGATATCACGCAAAAACACGGGAGCTTCGGCAAGCTCATCGCACACTGGCCCACGCAGGATTTGATCGGGCTGTTCACACTGATGAAAATGCAGGGCAGCAGGCTCGGCGGAATGACCGGACAGCGGGTACTGCGGAATATGGGTAAGGATACCTTCATCATTACCGGGGATGTCATCCGCTGCCTGCAGCGCAGCGGTGTGGATGTGGCAGAAAACCCGGTCAGCAAGCGCAAATTGCAACTTATTCAGGACGCCTTCAATCAGTGGCATGAGCAATCGGGGCTTCCCTACAGCCACATCAGTCGAATTTGCGCCCTCTCTCTGTAGCGAGCTTCCAATCCCGGCGAGCATGACAGCAGGCAAAAGTCTGACCCAACTTGTGACCGCGCTCACAGATAGGATTCTTATTCTCCAGTTTCGCCGCGTACGATAGTGCAGCGGGTGACTATTTCTATCAGACTACACGCCACGCTACATGTATCGTCAAAGGAGAACGCGATGTCTGCACAAAGCGCATCATTTTACATACGAGACCCAGATCGCTTCGCACTCGACGTGGTGGAATCCGGCACGAAAAAATATGTGGGGGTAGACCGACGCATGGCAAGTCGCCGACAGGGAAGAGATCGTCGTGTCGATGTGCGCTTTAACCTCACCTCGCAGGACCGTCGCGAAACTGTGGGCCGCCGCGCCGAAGACGTACTACCCAAATTCTGGTAATCCGATACTCCGGAGCGCCAGTATTACGACTGGCGCAATTGCACGTGACTCAGGAACAGCGTGGCCGTCAACAGTAATACCGCCCCCCCTTGATGCGCCGTACCCAGTGCCACTGGCACATGCAGCAGCAGCGTACTGATACCCAGCATCACCTGAACGCATAACGCCAACACCATCAGAATCGCCGCCAGTTTGCCGCGCCCCTGCGTGGTGCTGCGATACACCAGAAACGCCGACACTGTCAGTACCACAAACAAAAAATACGCAGAGATTCGGTGATTAAACTGGATGGTGGTGATGTCTTCGAAGGCCGCCAACCACGCCGGGGATGTCGTGTAGAGACCGCTGGGGATGAACGAATCGCCCATCAGCGGCCAGGTAGGATAAGCGAACCCGGCATCAGTCCCAGCCACCAGTCCACCCGACAGAATCATCAGATAGACAAGCGCGACCAGTACGAGACTCCAGCGCGCATAGGGTTTGGGTTCGGTTTTCGGGGCAGTGTCGCCGCGCGCAAGCAGGAGATCAAAGGCCAGCCACAGCATATACGCGTAGATAGCGACTGCCACCCCCAAATGGGACGTCAAACGGTACTGGCTAACACGAGGATTATCGACCAGTCCGCTTTTAACCATATACCATCCCAACAGCCCTTGCAGACCACCCATAAAGAACAGAATGACCAGCCCGGGCGCCAGCCCGGGCCGCAACCGACGCCGCACGACAAAGTAGATCAACGGTAGCGCAAACAAGACGCCGATTAAACGACCCAGCAAACGGTGCAAGTACTCGTACATAAAGATCATCTTGAATTCATGCACGTTCATGCCGTGGTTGATCTTCTGGTACTCTGGATACTGCTGGTACTTCTCAAAGGTGTCCTGCCAATCCTGCTCGGTCAGTGGCGGGATAGCACCCACCAGTGGCTTCCATTCCACCATGGACAAGCCCGAATTGGTGAGCCGTGTGACCCCGCCTAGCAGGATCATTGCAAAAATAACCACTGCGCAAAAAATGAGCCACTGCGCGACCTGTCGGTCATAGCGCGATTGTTCGATGTTTGTCATATCTACCTGATCACAATAACGGTTAAAACAATGATGCCAGAATCTCCCAGCGATTTCCGCTCCTTCAGTCGCCCCGGCTAGTATCCAGCATTTTTATTTCCAGTGGATGGCTCGTATCAATATGGATGTCCCGCTGCGGAAAGGCAATCTCAATGCCGGCTTCGTTGAAGCGGCGATTAATTTCCAGCCGAAGCTCACTGGCGATCGCGAGCGGCTTGTCCATGTTCGCAAGGAAATAGCGCAGACTGATGAGCAGGCTGCTATCCCCAAACTCGTCAAACGTCACCGACGACTCCGGATCCGCCAGCACCAGCGGGTGCTTTTTCGCGACGTCCCACACGATCTCCAGCGCCTTATCCATATCGCTACCATAGGCGGCACCGACCTGAATCAGCCGACGCGTAACAGAGTCAGACAACGACCAGTTGAGGAGTCGGTTGGTAATGAATTCCTTGTTCGGCACCAACAACTCACGCCTGTCGTAATCGCGAATGGTGGTTGCCCGCATCTGTATCCTGGTGACCGTTCCCGACACATCGCCCACCGTTACGGTATCGCCCAACCGAATCGGTTGTTCAAACAGGATAATCAGGCCGCTGATAAAATTCGCGACAATTTCCTGCAGGCCAAATCCGATACCCAGACTCAGTGCGGCGACAGCCCACTGCAGCGACGACCAACTGACCCCCAGAGAGCCCACCACAACAATGACCAACAGCATGGTGGAGCCGTACTGGAACACGCGGGACAACGCATAGGCCGACGCCGCCTGAACCTCCATTTTTTGTCGCAGAAAAATCTCGAACAAGCCGGGAATACGCCGCAGTGCCACGGCCCCCATAACAGCCACCAGCAGCGCCCTGAATATCTCGAACAGGGTAACCGGATCGGAGATCTCCCGACCATCGACAATAACCGTCTGGTGCCAAAAGCTGAATGAGTCCAGGATGCCAAACGCAGGGAAGACATCAGCCCAGATCCACAGTACGCCCAATAGGCAGCCAAACATTGTGAGAAGATTCAGTAACTTGGTACCTTCATCATTCAGTAAATTCGGATCATTTTCCAGAATCTCATCTTCAATGCTGGCCTCGGCATCCTCGTTACTGTTTTTGACAAGCTCCTGCCGCACCTCGTAAGCCATGCGGCGCCGCGTTACCCCCAGCCAGCGCAAGCCAAGTTCATGCAGAATCAGGATGCAACTGAGCAGCACAAAGGTCCTGACCAACAGCAGGGAGACTTCGATGGCGGTAAACGTATACCCCAGAAAAACAGCGAGTATTGCCGCAACGGGAATCCAGAACAAAAGCTTGCGTAACAGTTTTGCCCAGAACGGATTTCCCGCACCGGCCTTGTCGCGAAAAATGGTCTGCATTTTGCTGTGCACAAACTCAGGCAGGCGGTGAAAGAAATACGCGATAGAGCACAGCACCAGGATAACCGCCAGAGTACCCAGAAACCCACCGACACTCCTGGGATACAGGCTCAGGAAAAAACCGACCAGGAACGCCCCCGGGAGCAGCGTCAATTCCAGCGTAACAACCTGTCTGCGCAGGCTGGACACTCGACTGCCAGGCCACCGAAAATGCACATCGATCAAACCTTTGGGTAGCAAGGCAATACGCAGGAACTCCAGCCCCCAAAAATAGAGTGTGGTGCGCAGCAGGGGGAGATACAGTGCTGTGGCTAATTCTGACTCCTCGTTCTGCATTTCAAACAGCCAGGCAGCCGTCAACATGAGCAGCGGCCATTTTATTGACAGCAATACAGACAGTCCCAGCGCGTGCAGCGTACTGGCAAAATTATCGAAGCGGACATACCCTACCTGTTTACCTGTCTCGACCAGTTGTTGCTTAAGCCGGGGGCCGAAATAGACCAGCCCCAGCGTCACCAGTAGCAGCACGCCAGTCAAAGGCTGCGCTATGATTTCTGCGGGCACCTGCTGCAGCACCCTGATCCATCGCGCAGGGACAAATACCTCGCGTAGCTGCTTGAAAAGATCCGCTGTTTCGCCATAGAAGAGCCCGAACTTGTCCCGTGATGGAATCCACAACAATCGTGCCGAAATAAAATCCCGGTAGGCATCTACCGCCAACACATACCGGCGCAGCGCGAAATCCAGGTCGCCCAGATTCTGGGCGTAGGTATTCTCCAGATCAATCGCCTTGCGAACCAGCTCTCGACGACTGCGTACCAGTTCGCTCAGGTCAGTTTTTATCTCCACCATGACCTCTGGCGCAAGCCCCTCAAGCAGGTGCTTCATGTAATCCACAGGATTGCGCAATAACCGTCGCTCGTCCTCAAGCTCCACCTGTCGCAGACTCGATGCCATGATGTCATCGGCGTTGTCAGCGATTTGTTTCGATAATTCACCGTGCGCGGGCAATTGCGCCTGGCGCTCCCGCAGGATGTCACCAACCACCGTACTCATGCCCAGCAGTTCCAGCTTGTGCTCAATCGACGTCAGGTCAAATTCAAGTTGTTCGGCTCTGCTCCGGACCTCATTGTCTTGCACATCTGTTGAGGCTATCTGCTGGTTTCGCTCACTGAACGTTTGGGTGAGTGCGGCGTTGTCATCCGCCAGCTGCCTCAGCAGCGCATGCTTGCCCTGTGTACCGGCCAACACCAGATCTGCTGTCGCCTGCGCCCTGGCTGCCTCTGCCTCACGTAACTTGCCGGCCCGCTGGGCCATGGCGCGAGCGCGCTTTTCCAGCCTGTTAATGTCATAGCTGGTTTGATCCAGCTGCGCTTTGAGCAATTCGAGGCGCATGGGCTGGCTCAGTAGCTCCTCTTCCAGCGCAGCTTTCTCTGTATTGACACTGGCCAACTGGGCGCTGGCCAGCCACCGGGCAGCCTCATCGACACTCCCACTGCTGCCTGCCTCGCCCATCGCCTCCAGCTGTGACTCCAGTTGCGCAGACAGTCCCGCCAGCTCTGTCACGCGCGTGCGAATATCAACAGGGCGTACGGACAGGGTATCAATGGCAGCGCGAATATCGGCCAACTGGTTTTTATTGGCATCCAACTCGGACTTCTCGACCTGGATCATCTGCTCCAATACAGATAGGGAAACAGCCTGTATTGGCGCATCCGCCGTCTGCGGAGACTGGTGTTCCCGCGCTAATTCCTGCTCGATAGCCTCGGCCTGCTGCACCGCATTAGCCCTGGCCTGGGCATAGATACTCAGCTGCTGGGCAAACTGTTCACGTTTCGACAGGGCCGACCGGGTATCGGCGTAGGTGGCGAGCAGCGCCGCGCGCTGTGGATCATCCTCTGGAAAATTTTCTGTAGTGCGGGCGATGGCCGCCTCTACCTGTGACGTGGTCACCTCGGGCGCCAGCGCCTGCCCCCAGACATGGGTGGCGGCAAACAGCACCAAAAAGACCAGTAATCTCGACATATTTTCTCCTGGGCGTCGCAATTCCCTGCGCACGGAAGATGCTCGTCTGCGTTCTGGGCACACTTTATACCGGATGTTCAAATGTGGCCAGCGTGGGGCATGGTGACGTAGAATGCGCGTCCACAAACACAACGTGCCCAGCCATGCCTTTACTACGCCTCGACTCCATCCATCTGCAATACGGCACCCAGGTCATCCTGGATAATGTCAACCTGAGCATCACCCGCGGGGAGAAACTCGGACTGCTGGGACGCAATGGCACCGGCAAAACAACCTTGCTCAAGGTGCTGGCAGGAGAACTGACCGCCGATTCCGGTGAGCGCTGGGTACGGCCAGGCATTCGTATCGCCCGCCTGCAGCAAACCCTGCCCGACGCGGATCAGCTCACTGTTTACGAGGTTGTCGCCGCAGGTCTTGCCGATGCCGGGCGCCTGTTGAGCGAATATCACAAGCTGATACAAGCCGATCAGCCAGATATGGAGACACTGTCGCGCGTCCAGACACAGCTTGAGGCTGCCGACGGCTGGCAGTTACAAACACGCGTTGAAACCACTATCAGCCAGTTGCAACTCCCCGCAGAAGCCACCATGGGCGAACTCTCTGGTGGCTGGCGCCGCCGCGTGGCTCTGGCACAGGCGCTGGTGAGTCAGCCCGACCTGCTGTTGCTCGACGAACCGACCAACCACCTCGACATCCCCGCCATACGGTGGCTGGAAGAACAGCTCGCCAACTTTCCCGGCGCCATTATCCTCATTACCCACGACCGACGCTTCCTGCAAAATGTTGCTAACAGTATCGCCGAGCTGGACAGGGGTTATCTCACCCAGTTGCGCGGCAGCTACCATAGTTTCCTGCGTCACAGGGAGCAACAACTCGAGGCCGAGGAGCGTGCCAACGAGCTGTTTGACAAAAAACTGGCGCAGGAAGAGGTGTGGATTCGCCAGGGTATCAAAGCCAGACGCACCCGTAATGAGGGACGAGTACGGGCGTTGAAGGACCTGCGCAATGAGCGGCAGAGTCGCCGCGAACGCACCGGTACTGCCAATTTCGCCGTGGAGACCTCTTCACAGTCCGGCAAAATCGTCGCGGAACTACAGCATGTCGACAAGAATTTCGGCGATCGGGCAATACTGAAAAACGTCTCCACCATTATCCAGCGCGGCGACCGTGTGGGTATTGTTGGACCCAACGGTGCCGGAAAATCCACACTGGTAAAACTCCTGTTGGGCCAACTGGAGCCGGATGCCGGAAAAATCATCTTCGGCAGCAAGTTGGAGCTGGCCTACTCAGATCAATTGCGCGGCCAACTGGATCCCCAACAAAACCTCATCGACAACGTGTGCGGTGGCCAGGATTTTATCGAGATCAACGGCAAGCGCCGACATGCCATCTCCTACCTCGGCGATTTTCTATTCAGCCCCGAGCGCGTCCGCACGCCGGTAAAAGCCCTGTCCGGCGGGGAGCAGAATCGCGCCATTCTCGCCAAGTTGTTCAGCAAACCGGCCAACTTGCTGGTACTCGATGAGCCCACCAATGATCTCGATATCGAGACACTGGAACTGCTGGAGGAAATTTTGCTGACCTTCGACGGCACCGTGTTACTGGTAAGCCACGATCGCGACTTCATGGACAACGTGGTCACCAGCCTGCTGGTACTTGAGGGCGACGGCGTAGTTACCGAGCAGGCCGGCGGCTACAGCGACTGGGAAGCGCGCGGCGGGAAGTTGCGCACCGGACGAGCCGAGCAAGACACAGCAAAGTCTGACGCTGTCGAACAATCCCCTGAGCCAGCCGCCAGCGCCGCAAAGAAGAGCAAACTGTCCTACAAGCTACAACGTGAGCTGGACAGCCTGCCCGCCGTGATCGAGAAGCTGGAACAGCGTCAGCAGGCGCTTGAATCTGCCATGGCCAAGGATGACTTCTATCAGCAGGATCACGCCAAGGTGCAAAAGGCGCTGGACGAACTGGCAGCGGTACAGGCTGAGATGGAAACGACATTTGAACGCTGGTCGGCAATCGAAGATGGAGACGCCTGACCCGTCTTCCAATTGTTTAAAAGTGTGAGCGACACGATGAAAGTAATGAGCACCTACCAACAACAGATCCACTGCCCCGCCAGCGCAATTGATCCAGCGTTCTGGAAAGCACCCGAGGGAGTTGCAGTCCCCGACGACGAGCTGACCTTTTTGCTGGTTCCCGATGCCGTAGAATCAATGGCCGTGTTTGAGTTGTCACAGCAGGTGCATCGCTATCAGCAGGCACATGCAACAGACGGCGAAGCGATCACCAGCGCTCTGATGGCCACCATGGGCGGCATGCTGCCGGGCATCTTGCTGCACGACCACTTGTCCAAGGGTCGCCCGCCAGGGACAGCGAACATCGAATTTGGCACCATCGGCGTGTCATTGTACAAAGGGCCGAACGAACGCCACGACAGCCCGCAGGTGCAACACGACATTTCAATTTCAGTGCGGGACGAAGTCGTGCTGGTGATTGATGATTTGGGAGACCGCGGCGGCACACTGCAGTTCCTCACTCGGTACATCGCGGAAAAAGGTGCTAAACAGGTGCTCACCCTGGCGCTCTACATGAAGCCCATCGCGACTCAAAGTTGTCCGGCGAATTTCTTTTTTGGCGAAGTGCAGCAGGACACCTGGATCATCACACCGCGCGAAACGGTTGAGACAATGATCAAGCGTGTGCCGGTGTGGCGCGAGCGCGGTGCCGACCAGCGCGAATGCTACCGTCGATTGGTCGATATCATCGGCTATCCGCCGCAGTTGGCGGATTACTATCTCAAACAGCTTTTTGCCGCCTGACGCCTACAGCACTTTCGCCACAGATTGTGCGATGTAGTTGATATTACCGGCGTTGATACCCGCAACGTTGATGCGTGAAGAATCCAGCATATAGACAGCGAACTCCTCGCGCAGCCGCACCGCCTGCGCGGCACTTAATCCCAGAAAAGAGAACATGCCCTTCTCGCGCTCGATAAAAGCGTAATCCCCGCCACAATGCGCTTCCATCGCCACACGCAGATCACTACGTAAACCGTTCATGCGCTGGCACATAGTGTTCAGTTCAGTGCGCCAGATGCCGCCGAGATAATCGTCGGTCAATACCCGGCCCGCCAGCAGCGCACCGTGCGCCGGAGGCATGGAGTAAACCCGCCGCGCTGCCACCTGGGCCTGGCTCAGGAGAGCGCGGGCATTGGCCGCGTCGCTGCAGACAAAAATTGCGGCGCCGACGCGCTCGCGGTACAGCCCAAGATTCTTGGAGCAGGAGGCCGCCACGATGACTTCCGGCAACCGCGACACCAACAGGCGTAAACCGGCGGCGTCTTCTTCCAGGCCGTCACCCAGCCCCTGATACGCAAAATCGACGAACGGTGTAAAACCCTGCTGCTCGGCCAAATCAGCGATGACGCCCCATTGCGCGAGGGTCAGATCAGCCCCGCAGGGATTGTGACAACAACCGTGCAGCAACACCACATCTCCAGCGACGGCATTTTTCAGGTCAACCACCATAGCGTCAAAGTTTACGCCGTGTGTATCGGGATCGTAGTAGCTGTAAGTGCGAAACTCCAAGCCAACACTGCTCAGCAGCGGGATGTGCACCGGCCAGGTGGGATCTGAAACCCACACCTTTGCGTGCGGTGCTGCAGCAAAAACGATTTCGGCGCCGATACGCAGCGCGCCGCAACCACCGGGCGTTTGTATGCTGCTGACACGACCTTCCAACAGGGCCGCACTGCCCTCGCCAAGCACCAGACGCTGTAGGCCGGTATTGAAATGTTCATCACCAGCTGCCGGCAGATAGGCCTTGGTGACCTCCTCCTCGACCAGGGCGTGCTGCGCCAGCTTCACCGCTTCAAAGACCGGACAGACGCCCTGCTCATCCATATAGATGCCAACTGTGAGGTCGACCTTACGGGGATTGGTATCCGCGCGACAGGCAGCGGACAAGCCGAGTATCGGATCGACCGGAAGTTGTTGCAGAGATTGCAGCATAAAAGTTCTCCAAAAAAATTACATCTGTGCCAGCAGCGCTGTCAGGAACTGCCAAAAAGGTTTGACCGTATCGATTTGCAGACGCTCCGTCGGCGAATGAGCGCCCCGAATAGTGGGACCGAAAGACAGAATATCCAGGTCCGGTTTCTTGCCTTTTAATATACCGCACTCCAGCCCGGCATGTATCGCCTTGACCGCTGGCACACTACCGAACAGCTGCTCGTGCAATGCGCTCGCCCGGGCCAGCAGCGGACTGCTCATGTCGGGCTGCCAGCCGGGGTAGCCGACCACTTCTTTTACCGTCAGGCTATAGGCACGGGCCAGTGCCAGTACTGAGGTCTGCAGGGGCAAGCTTTGTTCTGCATTAAAAAAACGGAAGCTGGATTCTACAAAAAACGCGCCCTGTTGCAATCGCACCATCGCCAGATTGATGCTGAGATCAACCAGTTCAGCCCCCAGTGCCAGGCTATAGGCCTGTACGCCATGTGGAAAAACGGCGAGCAGATCGAGGATCTCGGCGCTGTCTGGAGCACTTAACACGGTGTCGACAGTGCCCGGTTGCAGGACAAATTCCAGCCCCCCATCAGCCGCCGGCAAGTAGCCCAACGCCTCTTGCCTGACCTGTTCCACCCGCGCCGCCAATCGCTCGGATACCGCCGGCGAACACGCGAACCCGATCACCCCCTCGCGTGGAATGACGTTGTGCGCCACGCCCACATCCAGCGACGCGATCTGCACGCCCTGAAAGCCCTGCAAACACTGGCCCAGCAGTTTAATCGCATTGCCCAATTGCTGATGGATCTGGATGCCCGAATGTCCCCCCGCAAGCCCCTTGATCGCCAGCGTCCACGGCTGTGCGTCGACTGGCGGCGGTGCGGTGGTAAAGGTGCGATTGAACTCCCAGCCGCCACCGCCGGTGCAGCCCACATACAACTCTTGCCACTCTTCCGTGTCCAGATTCAACATACGGGTGCCGGTAAGCAGCGAAGAATCCAGTCTGAGAGCCCCCCCCAGCCCGGTCTCTTCATCAACGGTGAACAGCAATTCCAGCGGCGGGCGCACCACTACCGGATCTGTCATCAGCGCCAGCGCCGCCGCACAACCCACTCCATTGTCTGCCCCCAAGGTGGTGCGATCCGCCCGCAACCAGCCATCCTCCACCACCAGGCTTAACGGGTCGCGACTGAAATCATGCACTTTATCGGCCGTTTTTACCGTGACCATATCCAGGTGATTCTGGATGATCACCGTCTCACGATCCTCCAGACCTGCGCTGGCGGCTACCGTGATCACGATATTGCCCGCGCCATCCATTTGCCAGCTGTGCCCGCCCTCCTCTGCCAGGCCTGTCACATACTGGCGCACTGCGGCCTCCTGCCGGGAGGGTCTGGGGATCTGCGTTATCTGGTAAAAATGTCGCCATAAGTGGGCGGGATCAGCGGGGTAGTTATCCGGCTTCATACTGGCGCTCCAGAAAAAGGCGCAAATTATAGCCCAGCTCAGAGGGTGCGAACATTATTCACACTATTGACGAGTACTTTTTACATCCCTTTTTTCGCGCGGCGAACTACACTGAAAGTGTGGTTTAAACAGAGGTTAAGGAGACCATGAAACGATTGGACGATGGTAAACCGAGCTTGGTGGACTTCATGCGCAGCATTCGCCACATGCACCACCACACAGCAGAATCCCATGACGATTTGTCCGAGCACTTTGCTGAATTAGTTCCGCAGACGCGTAGTCCGCAGACGCGTAGTCCGAAAAAGCACACCGGGAAAAATCAAACGCAGAAGGAAAAACGCTGACTCGCAGCGCGCACTGAGCCACCCTTCAATGCGTACTATCTGGCTGCCCATGGGCAGGCCACAGCATTATTGGGTCGCCGCCACCCGCACAAAAGGCCTGATATGCACACTGCGACAGAGCGCCCAGCGCTCGTGCGGTTCCACTAGATAGTTGCCCATCACGGCGAACACCAGAGGATTGAACGGGAACCCGACATGGCTGGCGATGACCGCGATATTCGTCACATAGCGCGGATCGCCCTGGCATTTCGCGATGCCCGCACCCACGATCCCATCCGATTCGCTATACAGGGCCAGTACTGGCACACGCAGCGTCCCGCCGCTGTAGGTATGAGCGACCCAGCGCGCCAGCGCATCCTCGTCGACTTCGTGCTCATAGAGACTGCCCATCACACTGTACAGGGCGGTGCCACGGGGATCGCCATAGGGGGTGCCCAGGGTAATCGCCTGGCGTATCCACTGTGGGAACCGGTGCGCCAGCGCAACGGCGTAGAGCCCACCCAGGCTCCAGCCAACCAGTGTCAGTTTGCGCCCGCTGGCTTCAAACTCGGTCTGTACCCGCGCGGCTATCGCATCCTCTGTCGCGCGACGATGCGCCAGAAAATCGTCGAGGTGCCGCGAGCGCACTTCTGAAGCATTGCGTCCCAGCCCCCAGGGAATCGCGTGGTAACCGCGATTGTTGAGAAATTTTCGCAATTGCGATGTCGAACCGTCCGCACCCATAAAACCCGGGATGGTCATAATGGTGTGTCCGTCCCCCTTCGGCAGCGTCTTCAACAGCGGAGCGAGCAGGACGGTGCTGCCCATTTCAAACACCACGCGGCCAAACTCCATCATGCTATGGCGCAGTTTCGGTGGGCGCATGTCGGTCGCATTGCGTTGATACTGACTCGTCATATAAGCTCCAGGTGAAACGGTCGCCAGTCATTGTGGCCACTCTCTGGACAGGAATACAGCGATACATCGGCATCCCGGTTCAATTTTTCATGCTAGAATTGCCGCCCTGTTACTCTTTTCATTCTTTTCCACCGATTATCGGGCCAGTAAATCCCTGTGAACGACCCACGCGATACACTTTACGCAGACCCACTTTCCGAGCACGGCCTGTTTACTTTCGATGACAGCGTAGCGCGCGTTTTCCCCGATATGATCAAGCGCTCGGTACCGGGCTATCCCACTATCGTATCAATGACGGGTTTGCTGGCCGGCAGATACGCCATCGAAGGTAGCAGCGTGTATGACCTTGGCTGCTCACTGGGCGCGTCCACGCTTGCCATGCGCCAGAATATCCAACAGCCCGGCTGCCAAATTATCAGCGTCGACAACTCGACCGCTATGCTGGAACGCTGCCAGAGCATTATCGATACCGACACCCACGACACCCCCGTCTGCCTCACCCTGGCAGACCTGCAGGACGTGGCGATTCAGAATGCCTCAGTGGTGGTGCTCAACTTCACATTGCAATTTATTCCCCAAGCGCTGCGCGATGACATCATTGCACGCATCTATCAGGGGTTATTACCGGGTGGAATCATGGTGCTATCCGAGAAAGTCACGTTTGAGGATCCGCATCTTGACGCGCTGAACATTGAACTACACCATCAGTTCAAACGCGCCAACGGTTACAGCGATATGGAAGTTGCAGGCAAGCGCAGCGCGCTGGAAAATGTGCTGGTGCCAGAGACCCTCAAGCAACACAAGCAGCGCATCGCCAGCGCCGGCTTCAGCAGCTGCGACGTCTGGTTTCAGTGCTTTAACTTCGCCTCACTGATCGCGCTCAAACAATGAATTATCAACCTCTGATTACGCGCTGGCGAGACGGCGAGCTGGACCGTTGGGCGCAGCTACTCGAACAGCAAATCAGCAATGGTCTGAATCAGAAACGCTACGGCGACCTCCCGCGCTGGCTGCAGGCACTGCAGGCGCTGCCGCCACTACAGGCCGACACTGTTCATCTCAATACTGCACGCGTCGGCGCGAGCGCTGTCACTCCGCTAGCCGCTGACACAAAAGAACAGTTGCATACCGCTTTGCAAAAACTGCACCCGTGGCGCAAGGGCCCTTTCGATTTATTCGGCGTCCATATTGATACAGAATGGCGCTCCGACTGGAAGTGGGATCGACTCCACACCGCAATTGATTCCCTGCAGAACCGACGCGTGCTGGACGTCGGCTGCGGCAGTGGTTACCACTGCTGGCGCATGCTGGGCGACGGCGCAGCAGAAGTGATCGGCATCGACCCCACGCCATTGTTCGTGGTGCAATTTTGGGCGCTACAACGCTATTTACAGCAGGACAATATCTGGGTTTTGCCGCTCCCCATGGAGCAGGTCCCCGCCAAGCTGCACGCGTTCGATACGGTCTTCTCTATGGGTGTGCTCTACCACCGCCGCTCGCCGCTGGATCACCTGCAGGAACTAAAAGACTGCCTGCGACCGGGCGGTCAGTTGGTGCTGGAAACGCTGGTGATCGAAGGCGCGCTGGGCAACACGCTGCTGCCTGAAGGCCGCTATGCTCGTATGGGCAATGTGTGGTTTCTGCCCAGCACTGACACGTTATTAAGCTGGCTGCGCAAACTGGGTTTTATCGATGCGCAGTTAATCGATGTGTGTGTCACTTCTACCGATGAACAGCGCTCCACTGATTGGATGACGTTCCATTCACTGGCTGATTTTCTTGATCCTGAGGACTCTGGCAAAACGATCGAGGGGTATCCGGCACCGCG
>JBBKWY010000067.1:0-3182 GCA_037969215.1 Halioglobus sp. | reverse complement strand
CGGGACGGGTGAGATCTATGCGGCTGATCAGATATTCGGCTGCGTTATGGCTCGGGAAGACTTTATAGCGCCCGATATTCTCCCACGCCCAGTTTTCACGTGACACGGCTAGTGGCCCTGCGAGGCCAAACAGCAGTAGCGCACCGCAAATGACGGAAAGCCTGAGCCAGGGTTTTAGCTGCGTGATACACGCTACGGCGCCAATGCCCAGCGCCAGCAGTAAAGGGACGGGCCAGGACCAGAAGATACGCCAGCTAAGCACGTCCGTTATATGGCGCCCCAGCAACTCGGATACAGCAGGGCAAAGCAGCACTACAGTGCAGATAAACAGATAGTTACAGATCCAGGGGAGCCCGCGCAATTTCGCCCGGCTCGCCAGGAATGGCAGCAGCAGTAGTCCTAATAGCACCATGTAGCTCCGGTCTAGTCCCAGAACTGTTTTGTATCCCAGAACCAGCGTAAGCGGCTCATCGTAGAACTTATTTACGTTGGGGTGGACGGCCTCTTGGGCGATTGAAGGCAGGCTCCGGAGGGCCTCTGGGCTGAGCTCTGCCAGCTCGGTGTAGTCTGTCAGGTAGAGTTTCATGCCCACGGCAGCAAGCAGCACGATTAAACTCGCCGCCAGTCCCGCCGCTGTAGTGCGCAAAGACCGAGGTGACCAGTGCATTCCGGCAAGTAGTGCCGTACCCGCCGCTAGCGGGCCGACAAACAGTGCCGTCAGACTAAAGCCTGCTCCAGCACACTGGACTAGCATCAATATCGTCCAATTTCGCCAGTTAGGGTTGCTGCTGTAGGACAGAGCCGAGGAGACAATCATCGGTAGCGCCACCAACAGGTAAATGGCTTTGCCCTGATAAAACCTGACAAAACCAAAATTACCGTAGGTGCGATGCTCGTCGCCCGAGAGCATCAAAAATGCTATCAGAGCTGCCAGCCCAATCAGCGCTGGTCCAGGCGGAAGAAAGTGGCGAAGCAGTAGCCATTGAACCGGTATGCTGACTAGCGTCCAAAATATGGGCATCACGACGTAGTACAGCGTGTGAATGGAAATCCCGGTGACGCCGGACAGCATGGCCACAAAATACTCATACGTCTGCATGAGGTGACGTGCCTGTTCCAGCAGCGGCAAGCCGTCTCTGTAGAGATTATCAAACCCGTAAAGGGGCGCGGTTGGGTGGTCCAGCGCGGACGAGGCCAGACTGACGAAGAAAGCATCATCCGGGTCAGCCCGCAGTGTGCCCGTGGTGACCAGCACGGCAATGCAACAGATACCCGCAAGGACAAGCCATTCCCAGGGTGCAATAGCGCGCTCAATCGGTTCCTGGTTGATGGTGGCAGCACGAAATGCGATAGATGCGGTAAGCAGGAATGCGCATGCAAGCACCCAGAAAATCCAATCTGAATCCGTCAGCACATGAATTCCCGCTATTCCAAACGGGCACAAAAACCAAAACCAGCTGGGAAGTCTGGCTAACGGCGCGGGATTTTTTTCGGCGATGATTTGCTCGATGACGGGGGCCGGATTTTCCCTTCTGGCCATAAGAAGAAGGATCAGGGGCGCCAACACCAAGGGCAATAATGAATAGGAGACCAGCGTAGAAAAGTCGTACCGAAGGAAGATCATCACCTGCGCATACAGCGTCCATGCGCCGAATACTGCAACGACCAGTTTCAATGATCCGCTAAACGTATTAAATCGAGGCATCAAAAATGGTCCATGCGCACAAAGCACAGTGAATATTGATCGAAGTGGAAAGCGGAAGCTGGGATTATTTTGATAGAGCCAGACCCGCGCGAAAAGAGCATACACCACTAGTGATTGGCGGGCCAGCCTGCATGCCTGGGGGGGGCTGTGATCCGGCGTATTCTCCCTCTGCGATACCGGTTTTTGTCATAAATATTGCTGTCACTTACATAGGTGCATACAATAGTGGGCTTTTTAGCTAGTCGGAGGAGCATGGATGCCCACCTGCAGATTCCTCATCATCGGCGGACACCAATTCTTGGGCTTTGCGGAAAGATAGAAATGTTCAGTAATTTTGAAATGGCCTTCCTTGGCCCCTATCCTCACCGGGAACAGGTGAAAGAGGGGTGGATGAGTAGAGTCTATTCCATCGACCAGACGTTCAAGGATTTCCGCCGAATCTACATTCATGTCGATCTGCATATATATGGCGACCAACAAAAAATGGTGCAGATTACCGAGTTGAGCGCGGTGATCTATGTGAATCCCTCCACGGCGGAAGGTAAAAGTTTTATTACACGCATTATCGGTAGTGTAAAAGCGGTCTACTGTCACACATTACACCTTGCTGAGCATTTGTTGGATTACCTCGACAGCGGGAAGATCTGCGTCGATGTGCATGGCATTACGCCTGAAGAAGAGGAGATGATGGGCAATCCGCAGAATGTGGGGCGCTATACCATCATTGAAGAGCAGGTGTTGAAAAGCGCCCGGTTGTGTATGTTCGTCACCAATGCGATGGATACGCACTATCGCAAGAAATATCCCGGAATAGATTACCGTTGGACTAAAGTTGGCATTTTCGAGAAGTATGATACTCAAGGCCTTCCGCCCCGATCATTCAATGGGGAAGGCGAACTGCCGGTTAAAGTGATATACGCCGGAGGTACCCAAGCCTGGCAGAATATTGACAAAATGGCTGACTCGGTCGATAAATCTATTGAGCGTGCGGACTTTACTTTTTACTCGCATGAACATGATGTTATCAGAAGCAAGATTTCTTCCGCTGCGCTCGAAAAGGTCGTTCTGGATTTTTGTGAGAAGGAACGTTTGGCTGCCGAGTACTCTTCAATGGATTTTGGCTTTATCGTGCGGGACGACAGCCCGGTCAATGGCGTCGCCTGCCCCACCAAATTGATAGAGTACCTTTGTTACGGTGTTATCCCGATCGTTGAGTTAGTGGAGATTGGTGATTTTGCTGAGTACGGCTACGAGTATGTCAGTTTATCTGACTTCAACGAGGGCTTCTTTCCGGATCAGGCCTCCCGTGCCTGGATGATCCTAAAGAATCTGAAAGTGGCCAAAAGGATGCAAACTGAATTTGAGCTTGCCCTCGCAAGTTTGCCCGAGCGAGTGATGGGTGTGCGGAAAACGCCATGATGTGCCGCATAATAATTATTAGCCGATCCACAGAATATCCGGAAAGGCAAAAGAATCT
>JBBKWY010000066.1:0-11546 GCA_037969215.1 Halioglobus sp. | reverse complement strand
ACCTCACACTACTGTAAGGGCCCAATAATCTTAAAATAAAGTTGTGTTTTTAGGCACCGGAGCGCCGCGCTATGGAGCACGTGTTGGCCGCCCGTGATAATGAGAAAAACTTTTGCATTTCGGCCGATATCAACTAACTTGATAGAAGGAATCTGTGACCGCTGGGCGAAAAAAATGCATTGAATTCGTTTGTGTGATGGGAGCTTCGATCATTTTTCTGACGTTGAAATGTTGTCCTGACACTCAGGCTATATGCAGTTTCGCAACAGGAACCCACTACGCCCTCCAATCCTGAAGTGTCCGGTGGTGTCAGTGGTTGCAGAATAACCAGGGAGGATATCCTATGAAAACGACGCTGTTAACGACCCTGTCCATCGCGACACTAACGGCTACCTGGGCGCTGTCTGCGCTCGCTGCGGTTCCTGAAATAAAGGGCGTGCCCATCGAATTTCGGGCATGTAACTTCCGCGAAGGAAAAACCATGGCTGACCTGAACCCGGTAATCGTAAAGTTCAGAGAGTATGCCAACAAGAATGATTTTGACTATGCTGCCTGGGTCCTTACACCACAGTTTCACAGCGGTATCGACTATGATATTGCCTGGCTGGGGGCATGGCCCGATGGCGTATCCTTCGGCGTTAGCATGGAGAAATGGACTTCGCCGACAAATCCACTGGCTGCAGAATTTAACGCAGTAGTCGATTGCAGCGTGCGCCATGAACTGGCTGAGTCACGCCCTATCAATGCACCTGAGGGCAGACCAGAAAATGGTATTGCGATGTTCTATCAGTGCAGCTTGGTGGACGGGAAATCACTGGGCGATGCCTACCGGGCACACCTGGACGCCGGTCTGGTGATGAAAGCGCAGGGGTCGCTGGCCAAATCCTGGTTTTATATCCCGGCGGTCGGTGGCGGAAAATTGGACTTCGATTACTACCATGTACTCGCATTTTCCCGGTACTCCGATATGGGTGCCACAATGGAGATGTACACCAACGAAGGTGGCCAGACAGCCCAGCGCAAGATTCTCGACGAAGTCTCCTCCTGTGACACGCCCATCGCGTTTGATGCGTTAAGCGTGCGGGATCACGACGAGCGGTAAGGGCTTCGGCGAAATATTGTACTCAGTGGTCGGCACGCCTCTCGAGCCGCAATGATGCAATCATTGATGCTTGGCCCTCTGGTCTCGCTCTGCTGGCCTGCCTCCGGCCCGCGTGTAAACCACAGCGCGTCCTGTCTACTAGGAATAACGCTGTTCGTGACGGATCGCAACGACGGCTAGTCAGTTTGCGTTTCCGCCCCATCGCGTGGACACACCTTGCTTATGTTTCCTCTACTTGACCGCCGCTTGTGTGTTAGCTACACCTCTCAGTAACACATCTATGGCCAAGGTTACGGTTTTTTTATCGTAACGACAGCTTGTTTTCTGTATTGAAACGTTACGGATCAGTGCAGTTTGAAGTTCGTGAAAAATCTCCGACAGCCGAACCACATCCAATCCCTGGCGTATTTCTCCCTTGGCAATACCGCGGTTGATCGTCTTACACAAGCGTGCCCTCCAGCTCCTGTTTTTTCTCGCAAACTCGCTTTTAAATGAGCCCAGCATAGCTTCTTCCGAGCGAGAGAATAGCGATAGCACCGGGTGTTGTTCAACGAAGTCAAAGGAGGCTAGAAACAGACTGCGTAATTCATCAAGACCGCCCCCGGTTGTTTCAGCCTCGGATAACCGGTAATCAGAAAGCAGGCGCCACTGCTCTAAACTATCCTCCACCACACAGGTAAATAACGCGGGCTTGCTAGCAAAAAAATGAAAAACCAAACCTTTGGAGACCCCGGCCTGCGCAGCAATTTCAGCAATTGTTGTACGCCTGAATCCGTGCTCCGCAAAGCAAAGCCCTGCCGCTTTCAGGACGGCCGCCTTGCGCCGGTTTGAAGCATCCAGCCTTTTGACTTCGTAGCTTACTGGCGCGGGCATAGTCTGGGTCTCGCTAGCATGGGGGGTCACCAGGTCGGTTTATAGGCGTACTACAAGCCATTGACCCAATGGTAGTAGTTTGGTCAATAGCTCTCCCATAGTATCTCCTTTGCCAATACGGGCCAATACAGAAAAGGGAATACTATGAGTCGCTGGACACGTGAGGAGCTTGAAGAGGCTTTCGACAAGTATCAACAAGCGGCTTTAAAGGGTGCGCAACAAGCTGATTGGCGCGACTGGGCGGATATGTTTACGCTTGATGCCACCTACTTCGAACATCAATACGGTCGGTTTTGGGGGCGGGAATCAATTTTCAACTGGATCACCAACGTAATGGCACCGTATCCCGCCAACTGTATGACAGCTTTTCCCATCCGCTGGCACTCTATTGATGTCGATAAAGGCTGGGTTATCTGTGAAGTTCTCAATCGTATGCAAGATCTGGGAAACGGTGAAATCTACGAAGAGCCCAATATCACCATTCTGAAGTACGCCGGCAAGGGCTTATTTAGTTATGAAGAGGATGCATATGATCGCCAGAGAATGGGCGCTATGGTAGTGCGATGGCTACGTGCCAAAGAACACATAGCAGCACACACGCCTGAAGATTAAGCGTTTAACCACCTCAGCTGGAAGGTCATGATTATGAACCCGATGATTGTTTTACAGTTTGATATGCGCCGCTCAGCCGAATGTCCTGATTCGCAGGGTGACCGCTATAACGCTTGCCTCGACATGGTACGTTGGGCAGATCAACAAAATATTAGCGTTATCGGGTTCTCGGAGCATCACAATTCCGAAGATGGATTTCTCTCGTCGCCTATGATGATGGCAATGGCCGCGGTGAATATTACACAGCGTATTGGCATCAGTGTAAGTGCCTTGCTGCTGCCTTTGCACGACCCGATAAGAGTGGCAGAAGATATTGCCGTGCTCGATCTGGTGTCACATGGCCGCTTTATGGCGACTGTAGGCTTGGGATATCGCGAGATTGAATATCAGACATTCGGCGTAGATTGGTCACGGCGGGGGGAAATTCTCGACGAAAAATTGCAGATCGTGTTGGACGCGTGGAAAGGGAAACCCTTTGCCTATAATGGCACAACCATGCACCTCAACCCCGTGCCAAAGCGCGCAGCCAATCGCCTGCTGCTAATCGGCGGCAATAGTCCGGCCGCCGCCCGTCGCGCCGCCCGCTTCAATTTAATGTTCGCTCCGCCTATCGATGATCCAGCCTTACAAGAGGCGTACGACCAGGAATGTGAAAAACTGGGATTCAAAGGTGGTGCTGTGATTTTCCCCAATGAGCCCAGCCTGACACTGCTATCAGAAGACCCGGATAAAGATTGGGCAACCATCGGAAAATATTTTCTGTACGACGCGCTGTCGTATCAAGGCTGGAAACACAAGACCCGTAGAGCTTACGCAGAATCACAAGCCTCCAATTTGGATCAACTGCGGGCAGAGGGTAAATACAGCATCATTACCCCAGCGCAAGCACTGGCTAAGATTAAAATGAAAGGCACTCTTAATCTATCGCCACTATGTGGCGGCATGCCGATAGAATACGCGTGGAAAAGTCTAACGCTGTACGCCGATAAAGTAGCGCCATACATAAACGGTTAACACTGGTCGTTTACAGATCGATTAGCATAGGGTTTTGTTTGAATACTGGTAGGTGCTCCCCACGCCACCATTACCACTGCAATAAAGTTGAAACTTCTTCTTTGACAGGTATGGATATGAAAACATTATTGGAAATCGAAAAAATCAGACAATTAAAGGCTCGTTACTTCAGAGCGCTTGATACCAACGATTGGCCCTTGTTTTCAGAAACGATGACTAGCGATTGTATTGGTCGCTATAGTGATGGCGACTTGTCCTTTGATAATAGGGCGGGGATTGTCGACTTTATGAAAAAAAATCTATCCGGCGATAAAATGCTGACGATGCATCACGGACATCACCCTGAAATCACTATTGTTGATGAAAACTCAGCACAGGGCATCTGGTATCTGGAAGATACAGTGATAGCGCTTGAGTCGTCGGTACGTATTTATGGTGCCGCTATCTATAATGACGAGTATAAGAAAGTTAACGGTGAGTGGTTGATTAGTCAGATTGGCTATAAACGAACGTTTGAATGTGTAGAGCCACTACCGGAAGGACACCGTGTGCTAAAAAATATGTTTGCAGGCGATGATCTCATTAACCCTTAGCGAGATACGTGAAAGCGGGGAAACACCGCACCCGAGGCCAAAAACCATTGAATACCTTGTTGAGCATGACCGCACATGTGTGTAAGCCATGCCCTAATGTTCATACCGCGCCGGTCGGCAGACCAGATAGACTGCCAGCGTTATCGCGCATGCCGCAGCCAGCAAACTGGATGGCTGTCCCAGCGAAGCCAGGGCCGAGGGAAGTGTAATAGCCGCGTACAGCACCAAACCAGGTATGAGCACTATCCGAAAGCGTGTTCTGGAATGAAAACTGACGATCACCAAAAACAGGGCCACCGTGGGCAGCAAAAATAGCGGAACGCCCTGCGAGCCCGCGAGCATGCCAAATAGGAACATCGCCACCAGCGCAGGAAACGTATACCGCAAAGTGAACCGCCAGAACGCGAGCTCCCTACCGTCTATATCCAGATAACTGATGCCCTGTGGCAAGAGTAGCCGTTCACTGATAAAGCTATCCGGCCCGAGCAACGACCACATCCGGTTTACGAGGCCACTAAAGTACGCTTTACGACGTCGCCATATACTCCGTCCCGTACGGCGAACCTGTTGGGCGCGGAGCGGCATATCAGGCTGCCAGTGAGCACGGACGCTGTGTACCAACGGTTGAACTCTGGTACCGGGCTGCCCGGTTCGGGTATCCGCCTCGGCGACTCGCAAGTTAAATACCCAGGTATTGTCAGGCAGTGCTACACCACGCTTGTAGTAGTTCCAGCAAGTGCATGCCAGCAGCGCAACTATCGTCGGGGCCACAATAAGCATTAGCTGCACAACAGTGACAGCGTCGCGCAGCACAAATACCACCGGAACCACAATCGCCAGCACCAACTGATCGATACGGGTGATTGTACTGAGCAAAATCAGCAACCCAAGACCCGCAGCTGTAACTGTCGGATCGATTCTCACCACCAGCAGTAGATTGATTGCGGCCAGCGAGAATGCCAGCAGGGGATCAGGCCATATGTGATTATTAAGCACCAGGCGTTCGGGCAGCACCAGCAGCAGTACTGCCGCGATAAAGGCCGCGCCCCACCCCGCGATCAAAAGCGCAGCCGTCACTACCAGAATAGCGCACAGAGTGCCGGCTGAGGCCATAAACACGCGCAGCCTCGCCTCTCGCTGCGCGGGATCGCCAAGCAGATGTGCAAGCGCCGTCATCCCGGGCACACGAATAAACAGGAGCCCCGCCCACGGCCGCTCCTCACCACCAATATAGTCGCCTTCATCACCGACGGGTAATCGGGGACGCATGGTCTTGTAAGACCACATCTGGGTGCCGATCAACGCAATAACGGTAGCAATTGTCAGGGCTGGGAATGCCGTATCAAGTATCAGGAAGGAGCTCGCGAAACGTATAAAGATCGCAAGCTTTTACCTCAGCGCAGCAGTCGTGGCAAGCACGCATCGGTAAAATTGCCGGATAACTCAAATCGACCGAAGTTGACTACTTATCGCGTGCCGCGCGAAATCATCATTGCCGAGGAATATGTCCGCCAGGCAAAAACAGTGGAACAGTCGCATACTCGAGCTATACTCATGAAGATTCAGAATAATAACTCTCCAATTGTTGTGTGACTGGCTTACCAGATGCGCTTCTAGCCTCCGGTGACGTCCAGCAGGTAAGGGAGGCCTTGTGAAGCTAACAAACGCGAGCCTGGTGGCCAGCTTGTTAATTGTGCTCGTTGCGTGCGAAATTCCCGTTTCAATTGTTGGACGGGGCGATATCCTCTCACGCACCGGAACACGCGATTGTACGTACGCAGACAAGCGCGGAGGTGTCGTTGAGTGCAGGCATCAGTACTTCATGTCCGTCGAGGATTGGGTCCTGATCAATAAAGGGCTGCTTACACCAGAACCGATACAGGAAACCTACTACGCAATTCCAAATCGCGGACAGGCAGTCCAGTCCATGAGTTTATCCGAGAAGGACCCCCAATCTGGAAACTGCCGGTCGGCCAACACGAGTGAATGTGTTATTGATTTGTCGCCCGCGATGGTCAAGGTTTTTGTAGAAATGCAGACCCATCTGACATTGACAACCGTATTTGGACCGCGCACAAATCAACTGACGATTAATGGCATGGTTCCGAAAAAGATTCATGCGTCCGCCAAGCCACAGCGGGTCATCCTGAAGGGTCAGGGTTTCAGGTATACCGATGATGTGACGCTTGTAGATCTGTCTGATCCTCGCACCATTCACACCGTCACTCCACGTAAGGTAGATCAGTCAGCGGGCCTAATGGTGATCGAATACACGTTCGCATCAGCACCATCGCGCTGGCTGTTGCGGGTTACCCGTGCAGATCAGCCGGAATCGGTTGCCATTCCTTTTGATGTTATAGACGAAGTCGATGCAATTCCGCTTACAGATACAGTTGTAGTCGGCGGCATTGAGTGGGTGCAGCCGCTATCCCTCCACTATTTGCTATACCCGGCACCCAGGAAGTTACTTAAATCGGCATGTCCGCAAGGCGTTTGTACCGGTAGCATCAAGGGTTACGACCTAAACGGATGGCAATGGGCGACAGCCGACGATGCGGTAGCGCTGTTCAATCATTACGAGAGCTACCCTGCAACAGGCAACGGGATTTTGACGGTTTCGCAAGCGAATTCGACATGGGCTCCAGCCCTCTTTCGGGATTTCGAATACGCATCCTATAATGTCGGCACTGAAAGCCAGTTCTACGCGATATTCGCAACGCTTTACGATCCGACCGTGCCGAGCAAGAGTAACCAAGTGGGCACGCTGCAAATCATAAACGAGCCTGCGGCAGCGAATCTGGATATTTTCTCCACCCGCGGACGTATTTCCGGTGCGTGCTGTAATCCACCTCTGCTCTACCGGCCTGCGCCGTAAATCGTCCGGCTCCGCGCTCGTGGCAGTGGAAGCAAAGGTGTATGTCAGCTCACCAGCACAACTCCCGGAGGCAGGCGCCCGGAGTGCCACCAAATTATCGCGCGTTCTCCTGCTGCGCCATCGCCTCCAAGCCCGCCATTGTGCGTGCCACTGTCGCCTCCCAAAGCTCATCATAGTTAGCGCTGGTCATGGCCAGATAACGCGTCATCTCGGGGTATGGTGATTGCTTGGCATTTTGTTTAAACCGCTTTTGCAATTGAGGCTGTGCCGAAGTGATCTGAAACGACGTAAAGCCCATTACCTCCCAGACCAAACTCTGTGCCTGTCGAGCACATTGGGCGTCCGTAAAGCCTGCTCGTGACAGCAGGTCAAAAAGCTGTTTCACATTGCTGAGAAAACTTTGCGAGACGCAGGCCAGTGAGATCAGGGTCATCAACTCGGGTGACTGCAGTAAGGCTTTATGGAAATGATGCATCCACTGCGCCAATTGCTGCTGCCAGGGCCCTTCGTCACGGCAATCAAGCCATAAATCGTCGAGAGCGACCTCTGCTAGCTGATTCAACAAGTCCTCTTTATTGGCAAAATAATTGTAGATTGAGGTGGGCGCGGTGCCCAGACGGGCAGCCAAATTACGCATCGACAAGACCGCTTCGCCCTCTCGCAACAGGGCCAGAGCCGCATTCAGCATATCCTCCCGGCTAGTCCGTGCGGGCCGGCCGAGCTTTTTAGTGACGACTTCATTTACCATGGACTTGACTTACCAAATCGGTTTGAGTGACTATATTATGTAACACTGTTCATTAAAGAGTAAACCACAATGCAAGACCCCCTGAATCTCGCCCCCAGGACCACAGCGGTCTTCGATGACTTGATTGCCGCACTCGGCGAAATCCGCGATGGCTATATTAATTCATCCGCCCGCTTTAACCAGCCACTCGATGTCGTGGAGGGTTACCGCTATGTCGGTCAGCTGCTCAGTATCGCGTCCGAATTGTTTTTCGAGGCCGACCCCGAGCACCCGCGTTTCGCCTCTATTGTGTCCCCCGTGCGCAAGCTTCAGGGCGACAATCCCGACGCAATTTATCACTATACCCGGCTCCGTGCTGATCGCAGCTATCGCGTGAGTGGCACGGTCGACAGGGAGTGCTACACCTCCTTTACTGTGCACGGTCAGGCGGACGATGGCGGCCTTGCTGGCCCACTACTGGGTGACGTCAATGACCGTGATTTTGAGATCGACGCCGACGGTCACTACGAAGTGATCTTCAGTGCAAACCACCACGAGGGCAACTGGGTCGAGTTAAAAGCCGGCGCCCATTGTCTGATCGTCCGCAGCTATTTCGAGCTGGAGACGTCGGTACAAAATGACCCCGATATTGCCGTGCGCATCGATATTCGCTGTCTGGATGAGGTGGGGCCACCGCCGCCCCTCAGCGATGAAGACCTGGCCGCGCGCATGGCAGAAGGCGTTGCGCTGCTCCGCCAGGCCACCATTGGCCAAAGCTTGCCCGGCACAGCGTCCAAGGCCCCATTCGCCAGCACAGTCCCCAACGACGTGGCGAAACCCTTTAGCTTCCGGGACAGCGGGCTGCCGGTACCCGGTGCGGCGGATATTGTCTATTCCATGGGTACCTGGGATCTCACGCGCGATCAGGCGCTGGTGATGACGGGCACGTTACCCAACGGGGTGTTTGCCAACGTTATGCTCTGGAACAAGCATATGCAAACGCTGGAATACCGCAATCGGAACTCGTCGCTGAACGGCGCCCAAATCACAGTCGACGAAAACGGTAACTATTGCATCGTGATCGCACAACGCGACCCCGCTGTACCTAACTGGCTCGATACCGGCGGCCATCCACAGGGCACGATCTTCTGGCGCTTTTTACTGCCGGCAGAAGATCCTGCAAAACCGCACTGCGTCGTCATGTCGGTGGACGACGTTGCTTCCCACTTAGCCTAGAAGCGAGATTTTACATGCAATACCCATCACCCAATCGCCCGCGCGCGGTCAAACTGATCAACCATGTAGGCCGCGGCGCACGCGCAGTGGGAATTCGTTTGCCTAGCCTGCGTATCGATAAATTGATGGCCCAGGCCCGCAGGGAAACCGGCTTGTCGGACTACGGCGACGCTTGCTACCAGGAAGGCTTGAGGCAGCTAATCACGGCGCTGGAAACCGAGGCGCAACTCTCTCAAATCGGCCGCGTGGCCGCGCAAGCAATGCTGGTCACTGAGCTCAGTAAGCGGCTGCAGTTAATCGATTACCGCAAGCGACGTCCCGAGGTGGCGCAGCAAGCCATTAAACGCCCCCTATTTGTGGTGGGACTGCCGCGTACTGGCACCACTATTTTGTATGAATTACTGGCACAGGATCCCGCCCATCGCGCGCCCATCAGCTGGGAGGTCGCGCAACCAATGCCGCCCGCCCAGGCGGACACCTTCAGCACCGACCCCCGCATCGCTGACGTTGAAAAGGGCGATTCACGCGTAGAGACACTAGCGCCAGGTTTTCGCTCGATGCACGAGACTGGCGCACGCCTGCCACAGGAGTGCGTGTCGATATTGGCGTCCAACTTTGTCAGCGACCAGTTCGGTGCGGTCTTCCAAATACCGGCTTACCGACGCTGGACGCGACACTGGGATATGGAATCAAGTTACCGCTGGCACTATCAGTTTCTGCAACACCTGCAAGTGGATTTTATGAAACAGCGCTGGGTGTTGAAAACACCCGCCCATATAAATTATCTCGATGCCATCGTCGCACAGTATCCCGATGCAGCCATTGTGCAGACTCACCGCGACCCGATGGATGTTATCGCCTCGGTTTCCAGTCTTGCCTGCACCTTGCACAGCGCGTTTAGCGACGATATTTCACCTGAAGTGGTGGGACGTTGCGAGATTGAGCATTTTTCTGAAGCGGTACAGCAGGGGATGGCACAACGCGACGCGATGCCAGACAAAGAGAGTCGCTTTTACGATGTCTATTTTAAGGACATTGTCAGCGACCCCATTAGCGCTATTGAAAAGCTGTATCAGCATTTTGCCTTTGAGCTTAGCGACGAAGCCGCACAAGCGATGACAACCTATCTCGACAACCGGCCGCGAGACAAGCACGGCAGGCATCGTTATACACTGGAGGACTTCGGATTGAGCCGTGACGCAGACGGCCATTTATTCGCCGACTACTGCGCCCGCTTTGGTCTCTAATCCTTCAGCGCGCCAACGCAATCCACCACCTGATGGCCGGGACAGAGGGCGATGTGCTCTATGCGGACCTGCACTGCGCCGATCATCGTCTGGTCCCATCCCACTCATTCAAACACAACGAACTCAGCACTCAAGTCCAGCTCAACGTCACCCAGCACATCCTCCAGAGGTTCTTTACCCGTATCCGCTTTCAATGCCACATAAGCCGCAACATTCACCACCACGGCGCCATCCGTATCCTGAATCAACACGGCCTCGTCTTTCACCGCCTGTAACAGCTTCTTCCTAACGTTATGGGATACTGCTATGTCTTGAATACTCATGCTACTCCGCCTGCTGTTGGTTCTTGCCAGGCACGATGAGCACCTTGCCATTTCTACCGCTCTGCGCCGCCCGAGACACTGCCTTCTTGATTTCACCAACGGCAAACCGCGAGTCTACCTCGGCTTTTAAAGCCCCACTGGCGACCAGCGGAATTACTTTCCCGATCGCCGCCTGCTTTTCTTCCATGCTGGCCGTCTCAAACCACTTGGATAGCCAGAATCCGCGTATACGAACGTCATTAAAAATGGTTATCGCTGTATACAAGGTAGCGGGTTTTCCAGAAAGTGCGCCATAGGCGACAACCGTGCCACCATAACCCAGGCTATTTGAAAGGCGAGTGAACGTGTCCCCGCCGACGGCATCGATTGCAAGTGCAACAGGTTCGTTGCCTGCTGCTGCAGTGATTTGAGCAGCGAGATCCGGTCCGTCTATCAACACCACGTCGGCACCCATGGCGATCAATTCATCAGCCAGACCGTCGCGGCGCACAACATTGATCGTTTTCAAGCCACGCTGTTTCGCCAGCTGGATAATATACCCGCCAACGGCAGAATTTGCCGCACTCTGCACCAGCCAGTCGCCCTCTTCCAGTTCAACGAAAGATGTCAGCATGAGTTGCGCTGCGAGCGGGTTCACTACGGCCATGGAGAGCTGTTCAATCAGTGCGGTGCTGGGTTCGCCGAGGTCGGGCAACGGAATAAAGTTGGTCGAGGCGGCCACCATTTCATCGCGCCAGGTTCCACCGCCGGCCAGCAGTACCAGCTGACCCACAGTCAGGTTCGCCACGCCGGCGGAAACCTCTAGCACCTGCCCAACGCCCTCATGGCCGGGGGTAGAAGGCAGTGCAGGGTCAACGCCATAGTTACCCGCAATTTGTAACAGGTCCGATGGGTGAATCGGTGTTGCCAGCACCTGGACCCTGACCTCGCCGGCTTGCAAGGGC
>JBBKWY010000065.1:0-8027 GCA_037969215.1 Halioglobus sp. | reverse complement strand
GCCAGCCCGGGGCCGGCCGTATACGCCACCGCGTCAATATCGCTGGCCGCACAACCCGCCGTCTGCAAGATCTCCTCTACCAGTGGCAATGCCTTGCGCACGTGATCGCGGGACGCCAGCTCAGGCACCACACCGCCGTACTCCACATGTACATCCACCTGGCTGAACAGCGCGTGGGAGAGCAGGCCACGCTCTGTATCATAGAGCGCGACACCGGTTTCATCGCAGGAAGTTTCAAGGCCCAGAACTAACATTGTTGGTATTCCGTCAAAACAGGAGGCGCATGGTACTGGCTGCCTGCGTGCCAAACCAGCTGCTGGACCAAATTACCACTTTGGGGGGCTTTGCAAAACCTCCGTGATCGAGATAGAATGCGCGCCCTTTAATGCCACTGGTAGCCGTTGACGCACCCGGTGTCCCAAAATTAGCGAAAATAAGGTTGGTAATTAATGCCCCATATCAAAATCAAGGAAAACGAGCCCTTCGACGTAGCCCTGCGACGCTTCAAGCGATCCTGCGAAAAAGCGGGTGTTCTCGCTGAAGTTCGCAAGCGCGAGCACTATGAAAAGCCGACTACCGTGCGCAAGCGCGCTGGTGCTGCCGCCGTCAAACGTCACTTGAAGAAGCTCTCTCGCGAAAACCGCAAGCGCGTACGTCTGTACTAAGCTCACCACCTCCCCAATGAGCGAAGAAACTCTCGCACAAACTATCAGGGCGGCCATGAAGGCCGCCATGAAAGCCAAAGACAAAGACCGCCTGTCTACCATCCGGCTTGTTCTGGCCGAATTCAAACGCATAGAAGTTGACGAGCGCATCGAAGTTGATGACGCCCGTGCGCTCGCCGTGCTGGACAAAATGGTCAAGCAACGTCGCGATTCCGCTGAGCAGTTTGCCAACGCCGGTCGCCAGGAACTGGCCGACAAGGAAAATGCGGAAATCGAAGTGATTCAGCAATTCCTGCCGGTGCAGCTCACCGACGCCGAACTGGACACCATGATAGACGCGGCGATCGCCGCCAGCGATGCCGAGGGCATGGCTGCCATGGGCGCCGTGATGGGGCAGCTCAAACCACAGCTGCAGGGCCGAGCCGATGTTGGCGCGGTCAGCAAACTCGTTAAGCAACGATTGGCTGCTGGCTAAAAACTTTATTTAGTTCTAAAAGATTGGTACGAGCCGGGGGTCGGCGCGGACGGTCACCCTGCGCTCAGAGGGCTGAGATATTCGCTTCGGGCGACCATCCGCGCCGACCCCCTCAGACATCGTGCCATTCTGCTTGTAAAAAATCTGTTACAGCGACTGCTCTTGAAGAGTACTGCGGTAAAGGCCTGCAGGGAGAGAGCAGGTCCCGTAGCGAATATCTCAGCCCTCTGAGCATCGGGGCCTGCTCTCTCCCTGTAGGCCGACCCGAATCAAGGGTCGACAAGATAACCAGCCTAAACTTTTAACCCCCATCGTGGTTCAATACCCTCTCACCACGGGAACACGAAAAACACCAATGGCCGGACGGATACCCCAAGCTTTTCTGGATGACTTGCTCGACCGCGTCGATATCGTCGACGTGATAGATCGGCGCGTCAAACTGAAAAAAACGGGCAAGAATTACTCCGCCCGCTGCCCCTTCCACGAAGAGCGCAGCCCCTCGTTCAGCGTCAACCCCGACAAACAGTTTTACTATTGCTTTGGCTGCGGCGCGGGTGGCAACGCACTCACCTTCCTGATGGAATACGAGAATCTGGAGTTCCCCCAGGCTGTGGATGCGCTGGCCGGCAGTGCTGGTATGGAAGTCCCGCGCGAACCCAGCCGCGGTGGCCGCGATCCGGCGCAGCGCGAGGAAAGTAACAAGCCGCTCTACGCCATCATGGAAAAAGCCGCGCTCTTCTACCGGCAACAGTTGCGCAGCCACCCGCAGGCACAGCGCGCGGTGAAGTACCTCAAGGCGCGCGGCCTCTCGGGAGAAATAGCCCAACAGTTCGGCATGGGGTTCGCACCGCCGGGCTGGGATAGCCTGCACACGGCACTGGGTGGCGGGGATGCCCTGCGCGATCTGCTGATCAAAGCCGGCATGCTGGTGAAAAACGAGAATGGCAGGGTATACGACCGTTTTCGCGACCGCGTGATGTTTCCGATCCGCGATCGGCGCGGCCGCGTCATCGCCTTTGGCGGCAGGGTACTGGGCGACGACAAACCCAAATACCTGAACTCGCCGGAAACCGAGATCTTTCACAAGGGGCGCGAATTGTACGGCCTCTACGAGGCGCGGCAGGCGACACGCAAACTGGAACGCATCGTGGTGGTGGAGGGCTACATGGACGTCATCGCGCTGGCCCAGCACGGCATTAGCTATGCCACGGCCACACTGGGCACCGCCACCAGCGATGTCCATCTGGATCGCGTGTATCGCCTCTGCCCGGAGGTGGTGTTCTGCTTTGATGGCGACGAGGCCGGCCGCAAGGCCGCGTTCCGGGCACTGGAAGCCGCGCTGCCCTGCATGGAAGACGGACGGCAAGCCCGCTTCCTGTTCCTGCCCGAGGGCCAGGATCCCGATGACGCCGTGCGCGCCGGTGGCCAGACACTGTTTGAGGAAATGCTGGGCAAAGCCGTACCACTGGAAACCTTCCTGTTTGACGCGGTGGCGCAGGGGCTGGATCTCAACAGCCTGGACGGCCGGGCACGCATGAGCAAACAGGCCCTACCCCACATTCGGCGTCTTCCCGAGGGGGTATACCGCCAGCTGATGTTCCAGGCGCTGGCCGAGCGCACCGGGCTGGAACTCAGTAGCCTGATGCTGCTGGAGACACCGACGCCCGAGCCGCCTCCCCCCAAGCCGGCCGATTACGGACCCGCGTCTGATTATGACGAACCCCCGCCCGACTACGATGAGCCGCAGGGCCCGGATGAGCACCCTGTACCCCGGCGCGAGCAACACTTCAAACACCAGGTGCCCGCCCGCGGCTACTCCAACATGGCGCAGGCAGCCATCGCCCTGCTGTTGCACCAACCGAGCATTGCCAGCCTGGTGAACGCAGAGTTGCTGGAGGGCATCGTCGGCGAAGATGGGCAGTTATTACGCGAACTTCTGGAATTGTTGCACCGCAGACCCGAATCCAGCACCGCCATGCTATTGGGCCACTGGTACGGCACCGACGAGGGCAAGCTACTCAATCGGCTGGCCGGACAGGAGCGACTTATTCCCGCCACCGGTATCGAGCATGAATTTATGGACACCATGCACGCGTTGGCGCGACTGCCACATCAATCAAAGCTGGCCGAGCAAGTCGACAAATTGAAACGCACCAACTACGCTGAGATGAGTGAATCGGAAAAGCAACGACTCCGGGAACTTCTGCAGGAGAAACTGCAGCGCGATACGCAACGCAACAAACCCCGGGAGTGAGTTGTCTTCACTGCTGCCGGGGGAGCTCTCACCCTTTCTACATATTGGGCCCGGGTTGAAAAATGCTCAGGGTACCCCCATATACTATTGGCAACTTTAAGGGGATTTGCGGGTCAAATGACCCCACAATCGAGAATTTTCGCGGCTTGCTGTAGGTAAGTCGCCGCTTTCTGGTTATAATCGCCGGCTAATTTTTTTCCACATTCCAGGGCCTCTTCTCAATGACAAACGTCGCGAAGCAACAGTCACGCCTCAAGGACCTCATCGCCAAGGGCAAGGAGCAGGGCTACCTGACCTACTCTGAGGTGAACGATCACCTGCCGCAGGATATCTCCGATCCGGATCAGGTGGAAGACATCATCCAGATGATCAACGACATGGGCATTCAGGTATTTGAATCCGCGCCCGATGCCGATGATTTGTTGATGACCGAGGGCGATTCCTCCGCTGATGATATTGCCGCAGCAGAAGCGGCAGCCGCACTCGCAGCCGTTGAAACCGAAGCCGGGCGCACCACCGACCCGGTGCGCATGTACATGCGCGAAATGGGCACAGTGGAACTGCTGACTCGCGAGGGCGAAATTGTTATCGCCAAGCGCATTGAAGAAGGCATCCGCGAGATGCTCGCCGCTGTCGCCCAGTATCCCGGCGCCGTGAAGAGCGTGCTCGATGACTACGACCTGGTCCTCAAGGAAGAAAAACGCCTCTCGGATATCATGGTGGGCTATCTGGACCCGGCCGAACACGTACCTTCCGCAGCAGAAGTGGCGGAAGCCGCTGAAGCCGCCGCCCCTGCCGCTGGCAGCGATGATGACGACGAGGAAGTGGATACCGGCCCCGATCCCGTTGAGGCGAAAAAGCGTTTCACCGCCCTCAAGCGCCAGTACAACAAAACCGAGAAGGTAATTGCAGAGAAAGGGCGACTGGACAAAAGCGCCATCAAGGAAATGGAGAAACTGGGCGAACTGTTCAAGTTCTTCAAGTTTACGCCACGTATTTCCGACCCTCTGACAGATTCCCCACGCAATATCCTGTTGGCCATACGCGATCAGGAACGTGAAATCATGCGCCTCGCGATCCGTGTATGCGGCATGCCACGCAAGGATTTCATCACCTCATTCCAGGGCTCCGAGACGGATGCCAAGTGGGTGAGTCGCCTCGCGCGCAAAAAAGATTACGGCCCAAAGCTGGTACTTGAAAAAGACGAAATCCAGCGCCTGCAACGCCGTATCGGACAGATCGAAGGCAAATGCGGGCTTGAGGTTACCGAGATCAAGGAAATCAACCGCGCCATGTCTATGGGCGAAGCCCGTGCACGTCGCGCCAAGAAAGAAATGGTAGAGGCTAACCTGCGCCTGGTGATCTCCATCGCCAAGAAGTACACCAACCGCGGCCTACAGTTCCTCGATCTCATTCAGGAGGGCAACATCGGCCTGATGAAGGCTGTAGACAAGTTTGAATACCGTCGCGGCTACAAGTTCTCCACCTACGCCACATGGTGGATTCGCCAGGCCATCACCCGCTCCATCGCTGACCAGGCGCGCACCATCCGTATTCCCGTGCATATGATCGAGACCATCAACAAGCTCAACCGCATCTCCCGCCAGATGCTGCAGGAAATGGGTCGCGAGCCCACCCCTGAGGAACTGGGCGAACGTATGGACATGCCGGAAGACAAAGTGCGCAAGGTATTGAAAATCGCCAAGGAGCCGATCTCCATGGAGACGCCCATCGGCGACGACGAAGATTCCCATCTGGGCGACTTTATCGAAGACCATACCATCCACTCGCCCGTGGATGCCGCTACCGGCCAGGGCCTGCAGGAAGCCACCAAGGAAGTGCTGGCAGGACTCACCGCCAGAGAAGCCAAAGTACTGCGTATGCGTTTCGGTATCGATATGAACACCGACCACACCCTCGAGGAAGTGGGCAAGCAGTTCGACGTGACGCGCGAGCGCATTCGGCAGATCGAAGCCAAGGCACTGCGCAAGTTGCGCCACCCCACGCGTTCAGATTACCTGCGCAGCTTCCTCGACGAGACCTGATAGCGCACTGCTGAGGCCTGTTCACGCGAACAGGCCCACTGTCCTAACACCTCGCTTCGTATCGCTCGTAGCAGGAGCAACACCAACATGCTGAATATGGATCTCGGCAAACGAGTTGTCATACAAACCACTCAGCAAGAGTGGGTAGCCAGCCCCATGCCCGGCGTCTGGCGCAAACCACTGGCACGGGAAGACGCGGAGCGCGGTCACGCTACCAGCATCGTGCGCTATGACCCCGGCGCCCGCTTCAGCGCCCACGATCACCCTCTGGGCGAGGAAATACTGGTGCTGGAAGGGGTGTTCTCCGATGAAACCGGCGATTACCCGGCCGGCACCTATTTTCGCAACCCCGAAGGATTCCGCCACGCGCCATTCAGTGTTGAAGGCTGTGTGCTGCTGGTAAAGCTGCATCAATTCCAGACCGATGACACCGAACATGTAGTGATCGACACCCACACCGCGCCCTTCCAACCGGAGGCCGGCAACCTGCAGGCATTGACACTGCACACTCACGGCAGCGAGCAGGTCGCAATGGTACGCTGGCCGGCCGGCGAACACTTTCAGGCGCACTCGCATTTTGCCGGCGAGGAAATCTATGTCCTGAGCGGTGAATTAAAGGATGAGCACGGCAGCTATCCAAAAGGCACCTGGATTCGCAGCCCGCATCTGAGCAAACACAATCCCTTTGCTGATGAGGACACCCTGATCTGGGTAAAGGTGGGACACCTACAGCACTAACGGCCTCCCGCTATCTATTACTCTGTCACCTCCACTCCCCGCCAGAAAGCCACTCTGCCGCTGATTTCAGCAGCGGCGGATTTCGGTTCAGGGTAATACCACACCGCATCCGTGTTGATTTGCCCATCAATTTCCAGAGAGTAGTAGTGAGCAGTCCCTTTCCAGGGGCAATGGCTGGTGGTGGTACTGCTCCGAATATAGTCCTGCTGCAGACTGTCACTCGGAAAATAGTGATTGCCCTCCACCACTACCGTATCATCTGATTCGGCAACAACTTTTCCCTGCCATATCGCCTTCATGCGGTTCTCCCATGCTGGATTTATCCTCTCTGGCTCATGATAGCCGAGAAAAGAAGCTGACAGGGTCTGGGACACGGGGCCATTCTTATCTATAATGCGCACCTCCTCTTAGGGGCCCATAGCTCAGTTGGTTAGAGCATCCGACTCATAATCGGCAGGTCGAAGGTTCAAATCCTTCTGGGCCCACCATTTTCTATCATTTTCATAGACTTATAATCGCTTAGAGCATCCGACTATTCCGGGGACATGGGTGACAGTTATAAACGGGGAGTCGGGGAGTGTATCCACAACATCGCTCTCCATTGAGTGGACCAAACCCAGCAAATTCATGGATAATCGCCATTTGAGGAAAATTTGTATGTTTAAACGGTTTAGTAGACTTGCCATTGTCTTTGCTTTTGCTGGCTGGGCAAATAGCGCGACATCACTACCCATCACCGACACCGTTTTGGTAAATGGCTCTGAATGGGCGCAAGCGGACCTGTTTACTAATCTGTCGTGGAATCAAATGAACGCCGCCTGCCCCGCTGGCGTCTGCAATGGACAGCTGAATGGACATGACATGACCGGCTGGTTGTGGGCAAACACCGAGGCAGTGACCGATTTGTTCAACCACTATATCGGCAGCCCCCAGTTGGGCATCAGCAATGGCCTGTATCAAAGCGGCGGAACAATCTTCGGAGAGGCATTCTTCGCAGATGGTTGGAGAGCGATACCAAATACAACCCCTAGTGGCGCTATTGGCATCTCTACAGTCGGACGAAAGTCCGGCAACGAAGGACTTGCCTTTATCGGCTATACCCGCTTCTTAAATATGAGTGAGGCCAATCTTTATCAATCAGAGCGATACTTCAGCGCTGTTGGTGGTTGGTTCGTTAAAGCGCCTCAAGCAGCTATTCCAATCCCATCCACCATCGTACTTCTGGGTATAGGGCTCACATTTCTCGGTTACGGTGCTCGGCGTCGCACGTAATCGTGCCCTGAGCGCCTCATATCCACCCTCTTTCTCCTAGCGGACGTTACAGCGACATCCCCCCGTCCATCCTCTTACCAGCAACAGCGACTTCCTGGGTCAGATTACTCTCAGTACCCAGGAGTCGAACGCTCACTCATAGCCACTGCAGGAACCTCCTATGGCCCTCATCCGCATCATCCTCGGCAAGCTCATTTTGTTCTTTAACTGGGCCTTTCCACCTAAAGGCATCAAGCGCGATCCCCAGCAGCAGTCTCTGGTTGATCAACAGACGAGCAGCCTGACGTTGTATCAGTACAAGGCCTGCCCTTTCTGCGTGAAAGTGCGTCGGCAGATGAAGCGGCAATCTCTCAATATCGGACTACGGGATGTGAAGCGCGATGCGGGTGCCGGGGAGGTGTTGTTGAGTGGTGGTGGAAATTTGAAGGTGCCTTGCCTGCGGATTGAGGATGGCGAGGGGAAGACTCAGTGGATGTATGAGTCTGGGGAGATTATTGGGTATTTGGAGGGGCGGTTCATAGCAACTGCTTAGGCTTTTGGAGCTACAGCCGAAGACTGGGTGCGCTGTAGCCTGGATG
>JBBKWY010000064.1:0-25731 GCA_037969215.1 Halioglobus sp. | reverse complement strand
CTCTGGGTGGAGGCAGCGCTATCACGTCGCTCACCATCGGCGCGGTGTACGGTTATGAATTGCTGTGGGTGCAGCCGCTGTCCATGTTGATTGGCTGCATCATGTTGTTTGCGCTCTCTCACCAGACCCTGAGCACCGGCCAGCGGCCCTTTGCCGCGATGCGCGATCACGTCCATCCATCCGTGGCGTGGCTGTGGGCAATCGCGGCGCTGGCGTCGAGCATCATCTGGGGTTTTTCACACTATCCTCTGAGCGCCGGAATGCTGGAGGAAATCATCGCGGTAAGCGGTGGCCTCAATTTGCAGGATCAGCCCGGCATGGCGCGGGAATTTTACTTGTTTGGGCTCGCGGTATTGGTCTGGATGGTGTGTGCGTATACGGCTTGGCACTATGGCGCCGGTGGCCGAGCGGTGTATGTGTTTGAGACCGCGATCAAGCTGTTGAGCGGTATGATCATCCTGGCGTTTCTCTGGGTGGTGCTCGCCGCCAGTGCCAGCGGGCAGGTGGATTGGGGCGCGGTGCTGGCGGGTTATATTCCGAGCCGTTTGCCCAGCGATGCGGCGGGCGTGACCACCATCATGGCGGCGCTGGGCACGGCGGTCGGCATCAATATGACGTTTGTGTACGGCTACACGCTGTTGGATCGCGGTTGGGGCCCTGCGCACCAGGAGCTGTCGCGCTACGACATCGTGATCGGACTGGTGGTGCCTTATGTGCTGGTTACCAGCCTGATCTCAATTGCCGCTGCCGGCGCGTTCTATGGCTCCGAGTTTAGTATTAGCGGTACGCTCAGCCCGGCACAGGCGGGCGCCATGTTCAGCGATGCGGGTATGGGGCCGGTCACGGGGCGCCTCATTTTTGCCGTGGGGATTCTCGGAATGGCGGTGGGTTCGCTGGTGATGCATATGCTGTGTTGCGGTGCGGCAGCGGGTGCAATGTTCAATTGGGAGCCGCATTCGAAACAGTACCGCCTCGCGCTGTTGCTACCGACGCCTGCGGTGTTGGGCGTATTCCTGTGGTCATCCATGGGCGCCTATGTGGTGCTGCCCACCTCGGCCATCTGCGGGTTTTTGTTGCCCATCGCCTATCTTGGCTGGTTGTTTCTGAATAACAGCAAGGCGTACCTAGGTGCCAATCGCCCCGAGGGTAGCAGACGCATCTTGTACAACACTGCGATGGTGCTGTGTATTCTGACGGTGTTGGCCAGTGTCAGTTACAGCACTGGCATCAAATTGAATTGGTTCTGAGGGCAGCACACAGTGGTCGATATAAGTGACGGCGCCAACTACGCGCCCAGCGCAAAAGCGCAACAAGTGGTCGCGTCTGGCGAGTTCTGTTTTGCTGTGGCGCACCTGGATCATGGGCATATCTACGGCCAGACGAATGGACTGCGCGATGCTGGCGCGACACTGAAAACCGTTTTTGACCCGGACCCTGCTCGCGTCGCAGCGTTTGTGAAAGCCAATCCCGGCGTTGCGGTGGCTGATAGCCTCGAACAAATTCTGCAAGACCCGGATATCAAGCTGGTGTGTGCCGCAGCGGTGCCCGACCAGCGCGCAGCGCTGGGTATACGAGTGATGGAATCGGGCCGCGATTACTTTACAGATAAATCCCCCTTCACCAGCCTGGAACAACTCGAGGCGGTGCGTGCTGTGGTCGTACGCACCGGACAAAAGTATGCCGTGTACTATGCAGAAAGGCTGCACAACGACGCCGCTTGGCACGCCGGTGAGTTGATTGCACAGGGTGCCGTGGGGCGAGTCTTGCAGGTACTTAATCTCGCGCCGCATCGCCTGGCGAAGGCAACGCGGCCAGCGTGGTTTTTCGACAAGGCTCGCTACGGCGGCATTCTCACCGATATCGGCTCACACCAGGTGGAGCAGTTCCTGACGTACGCGGGGTGCTCTGACGCTACTATCAATTTTGCCCGAGTGGCAAACTTCAGCAATCCGGATAAACCGGGACTGGAGGATTTCGGGGAAATGTCCATGACCGGCGATAACGGCGCATCATTTTATAGCCGAGTCGACTGGTATACGCCCGCCGGTCTGCGCACCTGGGGTGATGGCCGCACGTTTATTGTCGGCAGTACCGGCAGTATCGAACTACGTAAATACATTGATGTCGCCAGAGCGGCACCGGCGGCCAAGCTGTTTCTGGTTGACGGTGAGCAGGAGCGGGAAATTGATTGTCTGGATCGCAGCGGCTTTCCGTTTTTCGGTCAGCTGATTCGCGATTGTATCGCACGCACCGAGACGGCGATGACACAGTCCCATGTTTTTAAAGTCGCACAATTGAGTATGCAAGCGCAGCAAATAGCTGAGCAATAACAAGTGAGCTGTTACCGGCTCCATTTGAGAATAGTGAAAGGAACACAGGTCGACCGATGAAGAAAATAATTCTGCTAATAGTGTTGCTCGTGCTTGCGGGTGTCGCTTACTACGCACTGAAGTCGCCGCCCGTGCCGGCCTTTACGCTGGAAGAGGGCTACCACTACCTGTATGACGGCGACACCCTCGCTGGCTGGCGTGCGGTGGGTGGCGAATCCACCTTTGAAGCATCGGGCGAGGATATTGTTGGCCGCCACGGTCCGGGCGACAATACTTTCTTGCGCACGGATAAATCATACGGTGATTTCTCATTGAAAATGCAGATGCGCTGGGATGAGGGAGGTAACTCCGGCGTCCTTTTCCGCGCGCAGCAGCAGGACGGTGATGGCCGTGTCTATGGCTACCAATTTGAACTCGACGATTCCGACCGTTCCTGGAGCGGCGGTATCTACGATGAGGCGCGCCGCGGCTGGCTGGCGGATCTGGCAGACAAGCCCGAGGTGCGCGCTGCGATCCGTCTCGACGATTGGAACGATATCGAGATAGAGGCGCGCGGTGCCCATATCAAAACATGGATCAACGGCGTGCTCGCGGCGGACATTGTTGACGGTCTGGACGCAGACGGCTTTATCGCGTTACAGGTGCATAAGGGTGATAGCGGCATCATACGTTGGCGGCGTATTCGTCTGAAGGAGTTGCCCGGCATGGCGAAAGCGGGCGACAGTTTGCTGACTGCAGCCGAGTGGCGTACGCAGAATGTGGATGGACTGGTATTTACCGAAACCAGTGTCGCGGGGGATTTGCCCGATGGGGAATTCTGGCTGACAGCGCGACGACAGTTCAACGAAGCGATGGTGCGTATGACCGTGCCGGCCTGTGATCAGCCCACGACCATCCGCATGCGCTATCTTGGCGATGACAGTGGCGGTGCGGCAAGCTTTGCCGAGGTGAAAATCTATGCGGACCGCGCCGAGGGTCGCCTGGTTACCCCGGCAGGCGAACAGATCAGTGAGCCGGTCAGTCTGGATAAGGCGACGCAGCATCGATTCGTGGGTGTGACCATGAACGGGGCTATCACGCTGACGGTTGATGAAGTAGACGCCCTGCGACTCTACGATACCGATCTGCCCGAGCGCGGCCAGCTGCGTATTCAACCGGCACGTTGTGGCGACAATTTCCGCATCACCGATCTGGACTGGTTCTCCCTGTCCCAGAGCAATGGCGAACCCCTGTTCTATGAGACGCTGGATAACAACCCCGCGCCCGTATTATCACCGGAGGAAGCCCTGTCTGCGTTCAGTATCGCGCCGGGCTTTGAAATCGAACTGGTCGCCGCCGAGCCACTGGTGGAAGATCCGGTCGCGATGACCTGGGACGAATTTGGTCGGCTTTACGTGGTGGAACTGCGCGGTTATATGCCCGATGCCTACGGCACAGGGAGCGAGGAACCTGTGGGCCAGGTTGTGCGCCTGGAGGATACGGACGGCGATGGACGCATGGATAGCAGCGAGGTATTTCTCGGTGCTTTGGTTAATCCTCGTGCCGTCGCGGTAGTGAACGAGGGCGTGCTGATCGCTGAGCCGCCGAATTTGTGGCTGTGCGAACTGCCCGCGAAGGAGGCGCTGTGCGAGAACAAGCGTCGTATCGGCAGTTATGCCACTGCAGTCCCCGGTGCCAACGTTGAGCATATGGAGAATGGCCTGATGCCGGGTCTGGATAACTGGTTGTACAATTCCAAATCCACCCGCAGCCTGCGCATTGAGAACGGTGAATTGGTGGAGCGCGAGGGGTTGAACCGGGGGCAATGGGGAATTACCAAGGATAACGTCGGCAGGCTGCTGTACAACCACAACTCGACCTGGATACAGGCAGATTTTTTCGCTGCGGAAGACCTGGTTCAGCCGGGTGAGGAGTCTTTACCCGAAGGACTTGGTGTCAATCTGACAGATCCAGCAGACGTGTTTTCGGTGCGTGTCAATCCCGGTGTCAATCGCGCCTATCTGGATAACACCCTGCGCAAGGACGGGCGCCTGTTGACCGCGACCGGGGTCAGTGGTCTGGTCGCCTACCGCGGTGACCAGTTTCCCGAGGCTTATCAGTCCGATGTCTTCGTGCCGGAAGCGGCGGGCAACGTGGTTGCCCAGTTCGCCATGAGTGAAGAGGGTATGGCGCTCAAGGCAACGCAACGCCTTTACGACGATGCAAAATGGGGTCAGCGCGATTTTCTGGGCTCAACGGATGAGCGCTTTCGTCCGGTTGATGGGATGAACGGCCCCGATGGCGCGCTGTACATCATCGATATGTATCGCGGTATCGTACAGGATGTCTACTACATGACCGACGAGCTGCGTGAGCAGGTTTTCCAGCGCGATCTGGAAACGCCCCTCGGTATGGGGCGCATCTGGCGGGTTCGCCATACGGACGGCAAACCAGAGCGGGGTTTTCCCAATCTTGCGGCGGCCACTGATGAAGAATTGATTGCGGCGCTGGACAATCCCAACGGTTGGGTGCGGGATACGGCGCAGCGTTTGCTGCTGGCGCGCGATGGCGATCTCGCGGCGGCACTGGGTGAGGTGGCGCTGGCAGCCCTGACCAACGATAAGAAGACGTATGCGGCGCTGCATGCGGTCTGGACCTTACAGGGCCGGGGCGAGCTGCAGCGCGAACTGGTCATGGTGCTGGTCAGCTCCGGGAGTACACCGCTGCAGGTTCAAGCACTGCGCGCCGGCCACTCATTGCTTGACGTTTCCGACCTGCTGCTACTGCAACAGGCATTGATGGATGCGGAGGGTACAACAGCTGCGATTGGTCAGCGCGAAGCACTGGCTATGCAACTGGCCTTTGCTATGGTTGATCACGTAGCCGATGCCAGGGTGAGAGACGCGCTGGCAGAACTGCTGACGGCCCAGCTTGCCAGTCCGTATGTGCGCCAGGCCGTGGTGCGGGCAGTGGCGGGGCAGGAACTGGTTTTTCTCGATGAATTACTGGCGTCTGATCAATTAGCGCAGTCCAGTGCGCCAGCGGAGGCGGTCCTTGCGGCGCTGGCTGGCAATGCCTACCGCAGCCTGCGCGGAGATGTCACGTCCACCGAGATCGCCAATCCCCGGTTGCTGGAATTGTTGGCGCTTGCTGCATCGCGCACAGGTGACTTCGCATGGCAGCAGTTGGCCATGCTGGAGGGTATGGAGAGCGTCTCAGTCAGCCAGGGCTTTGTCCCGGCTAACCTTGAGGGGCCGCCGCCCATTTTTGCTGACGGCACGGTGAGTGAAGACGATCCACTGTGGAATGCGCGAATTGCCGCGCGCGTTGCCTTTACCTGGCCGGGCGATGAATTGGCGATGGGGATCACGCCCCTCAGCCCGGAACAGCTCGAGATGGTAGCGTTGGGTGAGAAATTTTACACTCAGTGCGCTGCCTGTCATGGCGAGAACGGTGGCGGTACTGCCGGCCTGGCGCCCTCGCTTGCGGGGGCTTCATGGGTCACAGGCCCGCCAGAGTGGCTCGCGCGGATCATCCTTCAGGGCTTGATTGGCCCGGTCACCGTGCAGGGCAAAAGTTTTAACGGTGTGATGCCGCCTCACGGGCACATGAGCGGCCTGGACGATGCCACGCTTGCCGGTTTGATGACGCATATGCGTCGCAGTTGGGGCAATAAGGCGGATGCAGTCAGTGTTGAGGCCGTGGCCGCCATTCGTGCCGCCAGCGCAGATCGCAGCCAGCCGTGGACCGTTGAAGAACTGGAGGCGGTGCCTTTTGATCGTGGTTTTAAACGCTTTGAAGGTGAGTTCTCTATCAGCTTTGTGACCTTCACGTTCGAAGAGAAATCCGATGGTTTGCATGTGGATGTACCGATGTATGGCTCGGGTAAAATGGAGGACATTAACGCCACCACATTCGGTGCGGCGGCGGGCGGTGAAGATGTAGAAATTGAATTTGTCGTTGAAGCCGACGGCAGCGTGAATTCGCTGATTCTGCACCGCAAGGGTGAGAAGATTCGCGTAAAGCGCAAGAAGTGAATGCCGGATAGAGTGCGGCTGCGGGCGGTATCAGCGAGGGCGCTGGCGGAAACTGAGTACGCCAGCCCATAGCCCGACGAGGAATAGCCCACCGATTTCGCGGGCTTCTTCCACGGCCTTGGTCTGCATAGTGATAGATGCGAATACTTCCTGCAGCGACACCTGTCCGACAATGCTGGGCATGAGTGCGATTAGATGATCAGGAATAGCGCGTTGCAGGTTTTGATTATCATGGTCGTGTAGCATTCCGTTAAGACAGTAAATGGTCGAGCGGGTGATGGCAGCGTATTTTGGCGACCAGGATTACGCGTTTGACCGAAATAATGGAAGAGCAGAAGGGGATAGTCGTCAATGCAGTACAGGATCCTCCCAATATTCCTGGTGTCGTTGTTGGCCAGCGCCAGCGTAGCGTCTGCGTCTGATCCGGAGATCGAAGATGTGCTGGTGACGGGCACCTTTGCCCCGCAACTCGCGCTGACGTCATCCGTGTCTGTGCTCAATTCGCAGCAGATTGACGCCCTGAATAAAACCACGGTGGCCGATCTGCTGAAGACGTTGCCCGGTCTGTTGGTGGAAACGCAGGGTGGCCCCGGCGGCCTGACTGCGGTGTCTATACGCGGTGGTGAATCGAATTTTACGCTGGTCCTGGTGGACGGTGTCGCGGTGAACGACCCCACCAATTTTCGTGGCGGTGGCTTTGATTTTGCCAACCTTAATCCCAACATGGTGGATCGGATAGAAGTGGTGCGTGGCGCGCAATCGGCGATTTACGGCTCGGATGCGCTGGCGGGTGTTATCAATATTATTACTCGCCGCCCGCAGCAGGGACACCAGCAGCAGGTTTACGTGGAAGGCGGGCAGGATGATTACAGCGATGTGGGCGCGAGTGCGCTGGGTAGATTGGGTGATCTCAACTACGCCGTGGAGCTAGCCAGCCGGGACGATGGCGAACCGACCCCCGGCAGTACCCGCGACAGCGATAGCGCCAACCTGCGGCTGGGGTGGCAGCCCTCCAGTGCGCAGGAGCTGAGTATCAGTTTTCGCTATCTTGACGGCAAACGCAGTTCCTATCCGGAGCAGAGTGGCGGTCCGCAATATGCGCTGGACGATGCGCTGGACAACAGCGACTACACCCAGAATATTCTCGCGTTGGGCTGGGGCGCTCAGCTATCGTCCCTATGGCGCAGTACGATAACGGCGAACCGTTTCGAGCAGGAGGAACACTATCGTTCACCGGGAATCCCGCCGTACTCCGAGGTGCCACCCAATGGTGCAGACACCGATTTTACCCGCGATCAGGTGCGCTGGATCAATACCTTGCAGTTAGCGCCGAATTACGAGGCCAACATTGGTGCGGAATATCGCCACGAAGAGGGAAAGAGTACGGGCTATGTTGAGTTTTTCGGCGAGCGCCTGCCCTCGGATTTCGAATTGGATCGTGACACCCGCGGTGTGTTCGCCGATCTCTCTGCGACACCGCTGGCAGACCTGCTGTTACACACCAGCCTGCGTTACGACGATCCGCAGGATTTTGGTGGCCAAACGTCAGCACAGGCGGGCGCCAAATATACGATAGGTGGCGGTGTTGCCCTTGCCGCAAACTGGGGAGAGGCCTACAAGTTGCCCAGTTTTTTTGCGCTTGGCCATGCACTGGTGGGCAACCCGGATTTGCAACCTGAGCAGGGCGAAAGCTGGGACGCTGGCGTGAGTTGGGATGCGAATGACGCGCTGCAGCTGGGCGCCACCTGGTTTGAGAACGATTTTCGCGATCTGGTGGACTTTGATGATGACACTTTCCGCAACGTCAATCGCAAGAGTGTGCAGACCAGCGGAGTCGAGTTGCAGGCGGACTGGCAACCACTGCCCTCGCTACTTCTGCGCAGTCAGGCTACCTACACCTATATCGATGTTAAGAACGAGGATACTGTGCTCACTGGAAGGCCCGAGTGGACGGCCAGTCTGGTGGCGCAATGGCAGATTGTTGAGCACTGGGATACCGCACTGGAGTACCTCTACGCCGGCCACCAGTGGGCGGCCTCGCGTCACACGGGTGAGCTGGTCACTGAAAAGCTGGCTGACTACCATCGCCTGGACTGGGTGTTACGTTGGCAGTTGGCAAGAGCATGGCAGCTGCAGTTGTCGGTGGACAATGTGCTGGACGAACAGTATGAAACCGCCATGGGGTTCAACGCAGCCGATCGGGAATTTCGGGTCGGCGTCACCTTTAATCACTAAATTTTTATTCCGTATTGTGAGCGCATACGCCATCACCTCAATCCGTGTTGCGCGCGCGGCCAAACCGGTTCATCAACGGCTTGACGCTAATCCCATGAACCAGAATCGAGAGCGTAATGACGATCAGTGTCATGTGAATCAATTCCAGGGCGGTGTCCTCGGGCAGGCCGTGTTGGATTGCGTACATAAGGTAGTAAAGCGAGCCGATACCCCGCACGCCGAACCAGCCTGTCAGGCCGCGAATGCGCCACGAAGTGCGAGACACTGACAGTCCTATCAGAACACTGACCGGTCGCGCCACTAAAAACAGGAACAGCGCCAGACTCACTGCGCGCCAGCTCCAGGAATCCACAAACAGCGTGCCGCCCACCAGTAAAATGAGGACTAATTCCGACAGCCGCTCCAGGTGTTCCTTGAAAACCAGTGAGCCTGCGCTGACGGTTTCGGTCCGCTCAGGTCTGGCGTGTAATTGATCCGGCATGTCGGCAGCCGTACCGCTGAGCTTGAGTTCGGTTTGGCGCAGTGCGACGGCGGCAAAAAACACCGCCAGAAACCCCCATGCGGCAAACAGCTCACTCACGCCGTACACCACGGCGATCAAGCCGAGACCGAGAAAATCATCCATGAGCTCGTGGCCCTGGTAGCGGTTTCTGATCTTCCATCCCAGTTGTGCCAGGCCCCAACCGAAAGCGACGCCAATGGCGATGCCCGCGGCGGTAGACCACAATACGTCCACCAGCAGCCATTGCAATCCCGAATCCCCGAGGTCATGCAGGCCGAGCAAACCCAAACCCAACATGACGAAAGGAAAGGCGCTGCCGTCGTTCATGCCCGCTTCGCAGGTCAGGTAGAACCGCAGTCGGTCGCGGTCGCCGGGGTGACGGATCTGGACATCGGTAGCGAGCACGGGATCGGTGGGGGCGACGATCGCACCCAGCAGAACGGCGGCGCCCAGGGCGATACCGAGTTGATAGTGGGCAAAGGCGGCGACCATTGCTACGGTAACTGTCATGGAGACAAACGCCAGCAGAATAGGTGTGCGCCAGCGCGGCAACGAGAAAGGCACTGGCATTTTTACGCCGGCCGCAAACAGCGAGATCAGTACTGCCACCTCGGTCAACGTTTCCAGCAGCGCCGACTGCTGCAAGGGGTTGAAGTGGAATGCATTGAGTACGGTGGGGCCCGCGATCAGGCCCACGGCGAGATAGGCTATCGCCGAGGTGACGGGCAGGCGTTTGATCACTGACGGCGACAGTCCCATAGCGAGCAGCAGACCACCTACGAGCAGATACCATTGTGGGTCGGTCATAATCGTTTTCTCTGGGCGCAGGGATGTCTATCGAGCTTTCTATCCATTTATACTCAAACAGGATATCGAGAAATGACGGATACGGAAGGTCCGTCAGCGCAGTGTAACCTTGGACGATAGGCTGCGACTCTGAAAATATGTGAGTTTCAGTAAACTTTTGTTACGGATTAACGCGGGGTGCAAATATGCGGAAGTTGTGGAAGGTGCCAGGGCTGGTGGCGCGCCTATGTGCCCGCAGCGAGCCTGGCCCAAGCGGGTTGCCGGGCATGAGACGTCGGTTGCCAGTACAGATTGGTCAGCGCCGGGTCGCGTCCCCGTTAGTCTGGTGACAATTGTGGGTGGTGGTCATACCGTGCAGGAAGCGTCGCGCTATATCGACAATTGAACTTTAACAAAATTAGGTCATACTGATTGCTGGATCGCATCCGTTTTTGGGGTGCGCGTCTGTTGTCGCCACAACTGATCAGGCTGCAATATCAATAAGACCTCGAGAAGGAAAATAAGCATGAGTTGCCAGAAAATCATGACGCCGTTGCTGTTTCTGCTGGGCTCAGTCCTCGCAGTGTCAGCCCACGCGGCAGAGAAACCCAATATTCTGGTGATATGGGGTGACGATATCGGTATCACCAATATCAGCGCCTACAGCGATGGCATCATGGGCTACCACACTCCGAATATCGATCGCATCGCCGACGAGGGTATACGTTTTACCGACTATTACGGTGATCAGAGCTGTACCGCCGGACGATCCACCTTTATCACCGGCCAGTCTGGCCTGCGTACCGGCCTCACCAAGGTGGGCCTGCCCGGCTCGGAGATAGGTCTACAGGACCGCGATATTACCATCGCGGAAGTGCTAAAAGCACAGGGCTACGCCACTGGCCAATTCGGCAAAAACCACTTCGGTGACCAGGATATCTTCCTCCCGACCAACCACGGCTTCGATGAATTCTTCGGCAACCTGTACCACCTGAATGCGGAGGAGGAGCCGGAAGATCCCGACTACCCCACCGACCCGGGCTTTCAAAAAATGTTTGGCCCGCGCGGTGTGATCCACTCCTACGCGGACGGTCGTATTGAGGACACCGGCGCCCTGACACGCAAGCGTATGGAAACCGCCGATGAGGAATTTGTTGCTGGCGCACAGAAGTTCATCGACAAGGCCGTGAAGGAGAACAAGCCCTTTTTCGTCTGGTTGAATACCACCGGCATGCATTTTCGTACGCATCTAGCGGCCAAAAACGTCGGCTTGTCTGGTCAGGATTTTTACAATGATGGGATGGTGGCTCACGACAGGCTGGTTGGCCAGATGTTGGATCAGTTGGATGAACTCAAGATTGCCGAGAACACGTTGGTATTTTACTCCACCGACAACGGTGTACATTTCAATACTTGGCCTGACTCTGGTATCACCCCTTTCCGCAGTGAAAAGAACACCAACTGGGAAGGGGCCTACCGCGTACCGGCTATGGTGCGTTGGCCTGCGAAGATCAAACCCCACCAGATATCCAACCAGGTTATGGCTCACTTGGACTGGATGCCAACCTTTGCTGCAATGGCCGGCGATCCCAACCTGAAGCAGGATCTGCTGAAAGGCAAGCAGGTGGGTAGCAAGAATGCGAAGCTGCACCTGGACGGCTATAACTTCCTGCCCTATTTGACGGCTGAGGTCGAAACGGCACCGCGTCGCGAGTTTATCTATCTGGAAGACAGTGGTATGCCAGTGGGTATCCGCGTTGACGATTGGAAAATCGTCTTTGCCGAGAACCGGGGCAAGACTATGGCGCTGTGGGCTGAACCCTTCGTTACACTGCGTATGTTCAAGATTTTTAACCTGCGTCGCGACCCGTTCGAGCGCGCCGACGAAAACTCCAATACCTATTGGGACTGGATGATTGACAAGGCACCGCAGGCCTACAAAGGGACGGCAGTGATGGCGCAGTTTCTGTCGACGTTTAAGGAGTATCCGCCGAGCCAGAAGCCGGATTCCTGGTCTATCGACAAGCTGACTGATCGCTATCTGGGCGAGAAGTGAAGTAGTTTTCCGAAAAAAAACCCCGCCCACTTTCAGTGAACGGGGTTTTCATGACCCTTGTAGAACGTGTATTACTCGAAAATGACCGGGAGCTTTTCCAGGCCGCGCAGTAGGATATTGGGCATGTACTCCAGTTCCTCAGGCTTGCAGTTCAGCCGCATTGTACTAGTGCCGGCGAAGAGTTTTTCCCAGGCGACGGTCATCTCCAGACGCGACAGATGCTGGCCGATACACACATGGGTACCGAAGCCGAAGGCGATATGACGCTTGGCGTTGTCTCGCGTCACGTCGAATTCCATAGGCGATTCGAACAGTGTTTCGTCATGGTTGGCAGAGAAGTACTTCAGCAACACCATACTGCCCTTGGGCAGATCCACGCCCCCCAGTGTGTAGTCCTGTTTGGTCATGCGCCACATGTTCGAAGTGGGTGTTGCCAGACGCAGCGTCTCTTCCACCAGATTGGGAATCAATGAGCGATCCTCGCGCACTGCAGCTTCCTGTTCCGGGTTGAGACACAGTTGCCGTATACCCTCGGCCAGCGTCGCGGTGGTGGTTTCATTTCCGGCGACCAAAAACTGCGTGCAATGGCCTAGTTGCTCCTCGATGGTCAGCGGGCGGCCATCGATGGCGGCGTGTGCGATCAGGTTGAGCAGGTCTTCCTGTGGCGAGCGGCGGCGCTCATCCAGTGCTGTTACAAACCAGTCATATTCTTCCTTAACTGCCGCGTGGGCGTCCAGCAGGGCCTGTTTATCGGATACCTGGGACAGCACGGTGACGTTGGCGACAGTCCAGCGGAAGGCGTCCTCGATCATCGACAGCGGTATACCCAGCACATGCATGATCACGGACAGCGGCAGGGGGCGTGAGAATTTGTCGATAAAGTCGAAAGGTTGCCCGAACGGAAGCTCGCTGACCAGGCGGTCGGCCAGATCGCTGACCCAGGGCCTGTATCGCTCGACATTTTTTGACAGGAAGAAATCCCTGACCGTGTCGCGGTAGGCTTTGTGTTCCGGGTCATCCACCGTCAGCAGCGTACCTTTACCCAGATTGTAGGTTTTGGCCATCGCGGCTTTTATGTCGGCATCCAGCTCCGTAGCCGACCCCAGGGCCAGGATGAACTCGTTGGAGAACACCGCATCTTTCTTGTGTGCTTCGCGTACCAGTTCGTAGTTCGAGACCACGAAGACACCCGATGCCGGATCCTGATATACCGGCTGCTGCTCGCGCAAGGTCTTGTCGTAGTGATAGGGGCACTTGAGTATCTGGCTGTCAAAAAGCGGCATATCCGCGAGAGCGCGGGTGTCATTGTGGGTGGGAGCGGTCACGGTTTATCCCCTGATTACAATTGATAGGGGCAGTATGGGGGCTTAAAATAAAACAGTCAATCCTGATTTTATTGTGCGCTGGGCGTACAGGCTTTGATCAGATCATCCGTTTTGGGCAGATCTGCTTCACAGGCTTTTTTACAGGTACGGGTTTCTTCGCCCCACTCAAAAGGGTTGAGAATGCAGGCCAGGTAGCAGGGGGCACCGGCGATGATGAGTTTGCGTTGAGCGCACTCTCCACCCTCCCTGCCGAGAAATTTCACACCTTCAGGAGCGGAAAAGGTGTCGAAGATATCCATGCCGTCTCCCTCCGGACCCATGCCAGGCACAGGCTGGCCGTCGCTGGTCAGGTTGCCGGTGACAAACAGCACCGCATTGGCCAGAAGTTGCTGGTAGGCGGAATTCTTCATCGTCTCTTCACCGTGGCCCAGTGTGGTGCCGAATATGGGTGTTAAGCCCTGATAATCGAGCCAGGCTGTGGTGTGAGGTTTACCGTCTTCCCCGGTTGTCGATAACAGGCTCTGTGCGGTGAAATCGAGATTGATATACAGCTCATCCTCGGGCAGGACCCAATCTTCCGGGATACCGGTGAGGATGGGGTGCAGCCCATTCTGGATCTGCCGCAACGGGCGCTGCGCTTCGTGTTCTCTGGTCTTGAGTCCGAACAGGGGCCACCATAGTTCGGTATTTCTAAATGAGTGCATGGTGCAGTGGAGGACCAGCGCGGGCACGCCCAGTTCCTCTGTTTGACGGCGCATATTGGCGATCAATTCCGGGTCTGTGTTATCGGCCATGCAAATATTGTAGATCAGGACATCATAACCTTCGGAGTAGTCCGTGGTTTTCCAGCGCTCTGGTTCCGCCAGGGAGACATCAAAGCGGACATTGGCGCGCTCAACGATACCGTGCGCCAGATCCCATGTCTGTTGTTCGTAATTGTGGTACACACCGGGGCTGGTGAGGATCAGCGCCTTCAGCGGCGGGAACAGTGGCGCGACGGGAGGGCTGTCGGGGGCGGTTTCTTCGGCAGCCAGTTCCTCAGCTGAGTAGGCGTCGTCGGTCATCACTGCTTCAACAGCGTATTCGTCGACGGCGTAAGCGTCTTCTGCAGCGGTGTCTATGGGAGCTTCGTCAGCAGCGTTGCTGAATGAACAGAAAGCCAAAAGAACCAGAGACAGGCTAAACAATAAAACACGATGCATTGAACCTTCCTTTTTCCTAAGCTGGGGGCATTCCCCCGAAAATAGGGTCAGTAACCCCCGCTGGGCCCTTAACACTTTGTATACTTACCTCTAAACTCTTACAGTATCGGGAAAAAAGAGCCATCTATCAATCGTGAATCCTTGTGTATGAATAAGCCTTCAGAAACCACTAGTAAAGTCTTTGTGCCGTTCGATGCGGATTTGGGGCTGCCCGCCGTGTTTGAGTCCCTGCGCCGTCAGCGGCCAGACAGTATCGCGTTGCTTGAAGGCGAACACACCCGGACCTGGGGTGAATCCATCTCGCGCACTTACCGCATGGCCAATGGCCTGATTGCGTTGGGTATCGAACCGGGTGATCGCGTGGCCTTATTGTCGCGCAATAGTATGGCCTATTCGGAAATGTTCGCGGCGATACTGTTGGCTGGTGCCTGTGCCGTGCCGTTGCAATCCATGATCACTGATCAGAGCCTGGACTTGATGCTGCGGGACAGTAATGCCAAGGTTTTCGTCGTCAGTCGCGATATGGCGTCGATGGCAGCACTCTTTTTAGAGGATCAATCGCAACTTCTCGCGAATGGTCTCATCGGTTTTGACTTTGAGGACGCGCAGTTTTGCGCGTTGGAAGCGTGGCTGGCCGGTCAATCGGATGCCGCGCCCGGCGTCGAGCTGGAGGGTGATGGCGAGTTCAATATTATCTACAGCTCCGGTACCACCGGTGTTCCCAAAGGGATTGTGCACAGCCACCGCACACGGCAGGCGCTGGGCACCGGGCTGATGAATCTGGGTATCGCGGCGAATTCGGTCACCTTGGTGGCGACACCGTTGTATTCCAACACCACTATCACCACCTGGTGGCCCACACTGTGCGCCGGCGGCACGCTGGTGATTATGCCGAAATTTGATGCAGTCGGTGCATTGCAGCTGATCGATCAACACCGTGTCAGCCACGTGATGCTGGTACCGGTGCAATACGATCGCATTATGGGTCTGGGCACGTTTCCGGAATACGATCTGTCCAGCTTGCAGGCCAAGTTCAGTACCAGCGCACCGTTGCGTGCCGCGCTGAAAGCCGACGTTATCGAGCGCTTTCCCGGTGAGTTGGTTGAATTTTACGGACTGACCGAAGGCGGCGTTGGCACCTTGTTTATCGGCAGCATCGCGCAGCAGCAAAACAAGCTCGGTTCGGTGGGCCCGGCGCTGCCCGGGGCAGTTTTGAAAACTATCGATGAGCAGGGCAATGAGCTGCCGCCCGGGCAAACCGGCGAGATTGTGGGGCGCTCGGGCAGTATGAGCGATGGCTATCTCAATCGTGAGCAGGCGAATACCGAGATGCATTGGTACGACAGCGACGGTCTGCTGTATTACAAGAGTGGTGATGTCGGTTATCTGGACGAGGACGGTTGGCTGTTTCTGTCGGATCGTCGCAAGGACATGATTATTTCCGGTGGTTTCAATGTGTACGCCACTGACCTTGAGCTGGTTTTACTGGAACACCCGGAAATTCACGAGGTGGCCGTGGTAGCGCTGCCGAGTCGTGCCTGGGGAGAAACACCGCTGGCCATTGTGGTCAGGGAGCCCGCTGCGATTGCGGATGAAGAGTCGCTCAGAGAGTGGGCCAACAATCGGTTGGGCAAGTTACAGCGTATCAGCCGGCTGGTGTTTATCGACGACCTTCCCAAGAGCTCAATAGGCAAAGTGCTGAAAAGAGAGTTGCGCGAAACCTATGCCTATCTCAGTGATCTACCGACGTAGGTGAACTCGCTGTGAGACGGTGGATGCCCGCGCCTCAGCGCTATTGTTCGAAAAGCCGGTCAGGCAGTGCAGGCGCAATACTATGATCGCCCGGTGGGCAGGCCGCCAGACCGACCTGTAATAACGGGACGACCAGGCGCCAGTGGCGTGGGAAGTTCATCAATGATCTCTTGCGTCCCTAGAACGGCGCCGGGCCGGGGAATTCTTTGCGCAATTCGGGTTTCAGTAATTTACCGGACGGATTTCTGGGCAGGGATTCGACCAGTTCATACAGCTGCGGTACTTTGTACCCCGCCATGTTTTCCTTGCAGTACGCTTTCAGCGATTCAGCCGTCGGGGAGGTGCCTGCTGCGGGGACGACGATGGCCAGTGGGGTCTCTCCCCACTTTTGTGAGGCCACGCCGATCACCGCCGCCTCCTGCACCTCGGGACAGGCTGCGAGTACATTTTCCAGCTCCGCCGGGTAGATGTTCTCGCCGCCGGAAATGATCATGTCTTTCATGCGATCACAGATGGTGACGAAGCCCTCGCTGTCCCAGGTGCAGATATCGCCGGTATGGAGCCAACCCTCCTTGAGTGTTTCGGCGGTTGCCTGCGGATTGTTCCAGTACTCTTTCATCATATGCCGACCGCCCACCAACAATTCACCGGGCTGATCGGATCCCATTGGAATGGTATTCCCTTTGCCATCGACGATCTTGATCTCGGTGTGCATTTGCGGGCGACCGCAGGAGCCAACTTTGGCTTCTGCATCTTCGTGTAGCAGCAGGGTGCCAGGGCCGCAGGATTCAGTCAGGCCATAGGCTTGAAAGATACGAATGCCAAGCGCTTCATAATCGTGCAGTAGTGACACCGGCACCGGTGCGGCACCAGTGGCAATCCAGCGCACCGAGGAGATATCATTCTGTTCGCGTTCAGGCGTCATCAGCATGAACTGCAGCATGGCTGGTACCGCCATGAAAATAGTGACTTTCTCCTGCGCTATGCAGCGAAACATCCCGCCGATGTCCAGCTCCCGCATGATGACGCCGGTGCCGCCCCGATGCACCAGTAGCGATGTAGGGCTGAGGCAACCGACATGAAACATGGGTAGTGCCAGCAACCAGCGATCGCCGTCGCGCATGTCGGATGTCGTCATGCTGGTCAGCTGGGCCCACAGCATGCCGTCGTGACTGTGTACTGCACCTTTGGGGCGCCCGGTAGTACCTGAGGTATACATAATGAAGAGGTTATCGTCGTCCCAAGCGCCTATAGGCGGCTCGGTTATGACGGACGCAGCGGCGAAGGCGTCGTAGTCCTGCGCCCACTCAGGTGTGCCTGCATCGCCGTTTTCACGGCGCACCCACTGCTCGACCACAAGTGTACCGTGTGTGCCGCTGTGGAGTGCATTTACCGCGTCGTCGAAATCAGAGTCATACACCAGCGCTTTAGCACCGGAATCCTTGAGAATATAGGCAATTTCCCCCGCAACCAGGCGCCAGTTCACCGGTACCATAACGGCACCGATTTTGGCGACGGCGAAGTAAGTCTCGACAAATTCGACGCTGTTCTTGAGCAGAGCGGCTACCCGGTCTCCGGGACGGACTCCCTTGTCCAACAGGGCGTTGGCCACACGGTTGGCGCGCGTGTTGAGTTCGGCGAAAGTGAAACGGCGATCGCGCTCAAACTCGACGATGGCTTCGCGGTTGGGGCAGATTTGTGCTCGCTTGGTCAGCAACAGGCCAATGTTCGTTTTCATAGTTCGTGATCAGTCTTGGCGGAAGAGCGGTGTAGTATTTCATCAAATGCACCTCGTGGGTAGCGCAGCCCAATTTGCCAGATACCCGTGCTGCATATCTGGTCGATAAAGAGTGTGTTAGATAAGCTGATTCAGTTGCTGCATCGCGTAGAATAATTAAAAACTAATAATTGGTATGGCGGTGAGCGTCAATGAGCCGATTTATCAGCAATTTGTGGAGTGATTAAATGGACGAGGTTGCAAGAAAGACGATAGCTGAAAATTGTAAAAATACACCATTGGGTTTTCTAAGAATACGGACAAACTTGGGTCTCCTTCAATTTTCAGATATGGAAACCGAGGCATATTTAAGAAAAATTATCGCATTGACACGGCTTGACGATATTGAGAAGAAAGGAAAAAACTACTATTTCAAATGCTTGGAGAAAAATGCCGTATTGACTATCAATTCTCATAGCTTGACCATAATCACGGCAAAAAAAATGGTTACAAAGTAATCCTCTGTTGAGGATAAGCAATGGAATTTCAAACGAATAGAAAGCGCCATCTGTGTTCATACTGATTACTTTCTGAGTCGTACCGTGTCATCGCACTGGGTAAAGGCGTAATCTGTACAAATACGTGTGAAGTACAGCTAATTTTCGATGGGGAAATGAAAATGATGACACTTGCTCAGCTGACTGAATTGCTCGGATGGGCCTCCGTCCTGAATATCGGGTTTATATTGTTTGCGACGGTATTGGTGGTTTCAATGAAATCGATGGTTATATCCATACATAGAAAAATCTTCGACATCTCCGAATACGATATTTCACTTGTATATTTTCGGTATCTGGCGAATTACAAATTGCTCACACTGGTTTTTGTAGTGGTCCCTTATCTCTCCCTAAAAATAATGGAACAGTAGTATGCGCTACAGCTAAACGTGCTGAGGTATTTATGTTAGTTGATGCGGGTTCATTACCAAATGTTGACGCGCTCGTGGGGCGCCAAAAAAAGATCGTGTTCGGGCGTTACTCCAAAGGCCGCATACCACGCATCCAGGTTGCGCACGATGCCGTTCACACGGTAAGCACCGGGGCTGTGCGGGTCGGTCAGAAGCTTGCTTCTCAGGAAGTCATCAGTTTGTATGCCGCGCCATAACTGCGCCCAGGAGAGGAAAAATCGCTGGTCGCCAGTCATGCCATCGATGATGGGCGCTTCGCCGTCGTGGGTCTCATTGAGATAGTTCTGGTAAGCGTTGTAAGCGATCGTTAGCCCCCCAAGATCGCCTATGTTCTCGCCCAGCGTGAGTTGACCGTCTATGTGTGTGCCTGCAATGGGTTCGTAGGCATTGTACTGATCAATCAGTACCTGGGTCTGTGCTTCGAAATGCGCTCGGGAATCTTTCGTCCACCAGTCCCGCAACATACCTTTGCCGTCAGAGAGGCTGCCTTGATCGTCGAACCCGTGTCCCATTTCGTGCCCGATGACGGCGCCGATGGCCGCGTAATTGACAGCCGGGTCGGCGTGCGGGTCAAAAAAGGGTGGTTGCAGAATCGCGGCGGGGAATACGATTTCGTTACTCGTGGGTGAATAGTAAGCGTTGACGACCTGCGGGCTTAAGGCCCACTCCCACTGGCGCTTGGGTTGGCCCAGCTTGGAAGTTGCATCATTGATATACCATTCCTGTATGCGTCGATTGTTACCAAGTAAATCATCGGCTTTGATGACAATACTGCTTAGATCGCGCCACTGATCGGGGTAGCCTACTTTGGCAACAAATGCTTCCAGCTTCGCGTAGGCTTCCACCTTGGTTGACTCATCCATCCATGCCGAGAGTTCGATGCGCTGGCGAAACGCTTTGCGAATGAAGTGGATATACTGCTCCATGCTGGCCTTGTAATCTGCGGGAAAGTAACGGTCGACGTAGAGACGACCCAGTACTTCACCGAGATTTGCGCTGACATACTGCAGTGCGCTCAGGTCTCTCGGACGCTGTTTTTCTATGCCATATAGTGTGTGATTGAAAAATTCAAAGTTCGCGACCCGGTACGCTTCTGATAAGTAGGGTGCCTGATTGTCGATAAAATGAAAGGCCAGGTAGGAGCGCAGTACGTTCAATGGCGTTTTACCCATCAATGCCGAGGTTTTCTGTATAGCGGTGTCGGAGGTGACAATAAAGTTGTCCAGGTCGCCCATCTGGCTTTCCTCCAGAAAGGCTTGCCAGTCGAAGCCCGGGGCGTAGGCCAGCAGTTCATCCCGGTTCATCGGGTGGTAACTTTTGAGGCGATCACGCTCCTGTGCCGGTGTCCAATGAAGCCGGGCAATCTCCGTTTCAAAGCTGAGGATGTCTTTTGCGCGCTGGCGCGGCTGCTCGATCTTCGCGCGGGTGAATACATCCTCGATATACGCCAGATACGCTTCGCGTACGGCGGGGAAGGGCGCCTCCTCGCTCAGGTAGTATTCTCTACCGGGAAGACCGAGCCCGCTCTGCCCCAGGTACAGGATATAGTGATCAGGTTGCTTTTGATCGAGGGACACGCCCATGCCGATCACTGAATTATGTAGCGGCTTTGCCATCCAGCGTGCAATATCAGTGGGCGTTTTCGTGGCCATTATGGCATCCAGTTCCACCTGGAGCGGCGCCAGTCCAAGCGTCTCGATACGTTTCACATCCATGTAGCTGCGGTAGAGTCCGGCCAGCTGCTCACCGTTTGGGTCGTGCAGGTTTTTGCTGGCCAGCAACTCATCGATAATGGTTTGAATCTGGATTTCGCTGCGTAGAAACACCTCTGTGAATGAATCCATCCTGGGCATCCCTTCCGGGAACTCGGCCTGCTCAATCCAGCCTTCATTGACGTAGGTAAAAAAATCGTCGCCGGGCGATACGGATGGCGATAAATGCTGGGTTTCAATGCCCCAGTCCCCCAGTAGGGGTTTGTCGTCTGCTTCAGCCTGCGCGACGTGTGTGTGTAGAATTAACAGGAATGAGAGAGGGATTGCCAAGTATGAAAGCCAGTGTTGCAGGGTGTACATGCTTGCTCCTTTAGGGGGCGCGCAGTGATTAATTGCGCCGGACACGGTTCGGGTGTTTCTGGATCGTAGTGTAGCCAGAGCGCGTCTGGAAACGTACCCTTTTCTGTTTATTGATAGCTAATATGAAGCGCGGGAGTCATGCTGGCGCCTCAGCCATCTCCTGTTACTGGTCGCAGCACGTGCTACCGCAGCGCTCTCGAGGGATCGGCTGGTTTGAATACTAAACCTGCATGGGTAAGAATGAATGAAAACAGGAGGGTGAGAGCATGATTCGCACAGGTCTGGTTTTGTTGGCGCTACTAACGGGTATTGGCATGGTTACCCCCTTGCACGCCGGAGATATAGAAGGGGTACAGGAGCACGGGTTAATAAGCCGCTATCCGGGGCAGGAAATACGGTGGCAGCAGATTGAAAATTACACGCCTTTTCGGATACCCACCGGCGAGGTTGCCGGTTACCGAGCAATCGATGATTGGATAGAGACCGAAGGGCGGGTCACGCGGACTTTCTACACCTACCAAGGCACTGATCGCACTTTTGCTGAATTTTATCTGAATTACCTCAGAGCGCTGCAGGAGCAGGATTTTGAAATTCTCGGCAAGGGCGTTTCGGGCTCCCGCAAGGGTGTGGGCGTGGGCAGTCGCAGTTGGACGGAGGTCTACGCTATTGCCAACCCGGTCAGCAAGCCGGGTGAAGTGAACACCTTTTTTGCCGGAACTTCATCATCGGGCGGCGCCGGTGCCATAGTGGCACGCAAGGAGCGAGCCGGCGGTACGGTATACGTTGTTATTGGCGTCGAGCAACACTCCCAGGATTACGTCGGGACGTTAATCGATATTATAGAGGTAGAGGCTGCAGAAACCGGGCTGGTCGTGGTCGACGCGGAAGCGATGGGCGCGAATCTACAAGAGTATGGACGGGTGGTGCTGGATGGTCTCGTATTTGATTTTGATAAGGCTACCCTCAAGCCCGAATCCGATCCCGCGCTGGAGGTGATCGCAGGGTTTCTAAAGGACAACCCTGACAAAATCTTCTATGTGGTAGGGCATACTGATTCGGCAGGCACCTTTGCGTATAACAGTAAGTTATCGGAGGATCGGGCCGCCGCAGTAGTCGCAGAACTCAGAGAGCGTTTCGGCATAGCCGCTGGCAGGTTGGAACCTCATGGCGTTGGCCCCTTGTCACCGGTCTTTTCAAATGGCCAGGCGACAGGCAAGGAGAAGAATCGACGCGTGGAACTGGTGGAGCGCTGAATTCTGCAGCGTGCATGTCATTTGGAGGGGCGTCTACGTCCCGCATAGTCGCCCGTTATGCAAGTTTTTTACTATTTCGTTAGTAGGCAACGCCCGGCACTCTGGAATAGGATGCGCTATCCGCAACCATTCCTGCCGGGACTGGTCGGTTAGCAGAGCGCATCGGCTTTGGTCACGCGCAGGAGGTAACTGCAGTAATGGTGAAACCCAGGATCACGTCGCCGAAGCCCTACACGCGCGCACGTCCGCGTGCGACAATCGATTGGACTAACTATATTCCGGGTGAGTTTTACGACGAGATCATCAGTTCGCCCGGGCGCGCACGACCTGCCACGCGCAGTCTGGCAGCGTTCATGCGTAAACAGACCATCAAGCATCTCATTTCCCGACAGCAAGCTGCCGATCTGGCGATTCAGGAAATGGGCATCACCTTTACGGTATACACCGAGGGCCAGAATATTGATCGTTCATGGCCCATGGACATTATTCCAAGGATTATTCCACTCAAGGAGTGGCAGGGGTTGGAGCGCGGTCTGATCCAGCGGCTGACAGCCCTCAACCTGTTTATTGACGATCTGTATAACAAACAGCAGATACTGAAAGACGGGGTGGTGCCCAAGGATATCATCGACAGCTCGCCGGAGTTTCTGAAAGAGTGTATAGGTGCCAAGCCGCGTTACGGCGTCTGGTCTCACGTTTGCGGTTCCGACCTGGTGCGCGATGCGGACGGTACAGTTTATGTGCTGGAAGACAATCTTCGGGTGCCCTCCGGCGTATCCTATATGCTGGAGAATCGGGCGATTTCCAAGCGCGTACTGCCGCAGTTGTTCGAACGTAACTCTATCCTGCCGGTCGCCGATTACCCGTCCCAATTGTTCGATATGCTGACGTCGCTGTCCCCGCGGCGCATTGCGCACCCCGAAATCGTGGTGATGACGCCGGGTACTTTCAATTCAGCCTACTTTGAACACGCCTACCTCGCGCAACGTATGGGCGCGGAACTGGTTGAAGGCGCGGATCTGGTAGTGGGAAGCGACGACAAGGTCTACATGAAAACCATACGCGGCCTTTCCCGCGTGGACGTCATTTACCGGCGCATTAACGACGACTACCTGGATCCGGAAGTGTTTCGGCCCGAATCGACACTCGGTACTCCGGGGCTGTTTCGTGCCTGGCGAAAAGGCAATGTGGGACTCGCCAATGCGCCTGGTGCTGGCGTTGCCGATGACAAGGTGATCTACACCTTTGTGCCCGCCATCATCAAGTACTATCTGGGTGAAGATCCTATCATTCCCAATGTGCCTTCCTTCTTGTGTGTTGATCCAAAGCAGCGCCAGCATGTGTTGGAAAACCTCGAGACCATGGTGGTGAAGCCGGCCAACGAATCCGGGGGCTACGGGATGTTGATCGGGCCCGCCGCCAGCAAAAAAGAACTGGCGATTTTCCGGGATCTGATCAAGAAAAACCCCCGCAAGTACATGGCACAACCGGCGCTGAAGTTGTCAACGGCGCCCACCCTCTGCGGCAACAATATCGAGCCCAGGCACCTTGATTTACGGCCCTTTGTCCTGCAGGGGAAAAATCACTATGTGACCCCCGGCGGTTTAACGCGGGTGGCATTGCGCAAAGGATCTTTGGTGGTGAACTCCTCCCAGGGCGGTGGTAGTAAAGACACCTGGATTGTCGATACGGAGGCTAACTGATGTTATCGAGAGTCGCGGAGCGGGTTTACTGGCTGGGTCGCTTCATGGAGCGCGCTGAAAATACTGCGCGCCTGCTTCTGGTGCGCCACAATGCTGTACTCGATCTGCCAAAGGAAGTACAGCCTGGCTGGGATTTATTGCTAGAGGTGCTCGGCGCTGAAGACACTTTCGCGAAGTTACCGGGGGCTGCTACAGAGAAGAATATTATCAGTTTCGTATTCGGTGAGCGGGAGAACCCGTCTTCCATCATCTGTTCACTCGCCGGTGCGCGTGAAAACATGCGGACCACGCGAGAGATTTTACCCAGTGAGACCTGGGAGCGTGTGAATAGCCTCTATCTGAGTGTGGCGAGACGCAGTAACAAAGATTTGCCGCGGGGAATGCGTCACGCCGTCCTCAATAATATCGTGCAGTCCTGCCAGCAGGTCACCGGCTTGCTGGCCGGCTCCATGAATCAGGATGCCGCCTACCAGTTTGTGCGGCTGGGCAGGAATCTGGAACGAGCCGATATGAGCACGCGAATTATAGACGCTGCATCTGCGGGCTTGATGGGCAATGTTGAAGAGACATCCCCGTTTCGCAATGTGCTGTGGATTAGCGTTCTACAATCACTCAGTGCTTATCAAATGTATCGATTGAACGTTCGGCGTAGCGTAGATCGGGAGGGCGTGCTGGCATTTCTATTTCAAAGTACGGTTTTTCCCAGGGCGGTCGCGCATTCTCTCCAGCAGATCGAAAGTAGTATGAAGCTGTTGCCTGAGCACAAGAGTGCTCTGATGGTGGCGGCGAACCTGAGGCGACAACTCAGAGAGACCGACTTCACTACTTTGGCGGGGCCGGCTTTGCACGAATATATTGATGCATTGCAGTTGCAGCTGGTGGATGTTCACAATGCGATTGCTGTGGGCTGGTTTGCTCATGAGAGTCACTAATGCAACTGGCTAGAAGGATACGCGGGTAACCATGCAGTGTTATAAGATTGTTCATCACACGTACTACAATTTCACCGTACCGGTGACCCTCGGAACGCACGAGTTGCTCCTGCGTCCCCGGGAGGACCACACTCAGAGGATTCAGTCTTTCAATTTACGCATCAGGCCTGACGCCACGGTAAAGTGGCACCGCGATGTCGAGGGAAATTCCGTGGCTGTGGCCAATTTCAAGCCCGTCCGGACACAGCAACTGGCGATAGAGAGTGAGGTCATTGTTCAGCAGTACAACGAAGATCCATTGGATTTTATCGTCTCGGATTATGCGCTGAATTACCCGTTCAACTACCTGGATGAAGACGAAGTGCTACTGGCACCTTACAGGGTGCCAGCGGGGCAGAGCGCCAGTAGCGAGGCGCGTGCCTGGGTAAGTAACTTGTGGCAAGAAACCGAAAGAATTCAGACGTACGCGCTGTTGCTGCGCATGGCGCAGCAGATTAATACCACGTGTACCTATCGAGTGCGCGAAGAACCGGGCGTGCAAACGGCCAAAGAGACGCTTGAAGGCGGTACTGGCTCCTGCCGTGATTTTGCTTTCCTGTTTATGCAGGCCGCGCAAAGCCTTGGGCTGGCAGCGCGTTTTGTCAGCGGCTATCTTCACGCGCCGTATGGAACCGGTGCCGGCTCCACGCATGCCTGGGCGGAAATTTACCTGCCGGGCGCGGGGTGGCTGGGGTTTGATCCCACCATTGGTGACATTGTCGGCGCAGACCATTTCCCCGTGGCGGTAGCGCACTTACCAGAATCTGTGCCCCCGATTTCCGGCACGTTCAGAGGCGCGGCGGAATCCACGATGGACGTTGGTGTGTGGGTTAGTCGCTGCTAG
>JBBKWY010000063.1:0-20668 GCA_037969215.1 Halioglobus sp. | reverse complement strand
TTGGTAGCCCGAAGGGCCTGATCGCTCAGAGGGCTGAGATATTCGCGCTCAGACCCTTCGGGCTACCAAGGCCTGAAATCGAGCGACGATTTTACGGGTGGTGCGTTTGTTTTGGATTGCTCTGAACGAGTTGGATGCGGGGACTTCAGTGCAGTCTCGAGAACAAATATCTCAGTCCTTCGAGGTACCAGTACCTAAAATCGTGCAACAGTTTTGCGGTTGTTACGTTTGTTTTGAATCACTCTGAACGAGTTGGATGCGGGGCTTCGGTGTAGTCTGAAGAGCGAATATCTCAGCCCTCTGAGCGAACAGGCTACACCGAAGCCCCGCATCCAACGGCCAGAAAACATCACAACAACCCGCGACACTCCCTACCAAAACAACCCCGCCAAGTTCACCCAACTACGGAAGTCATGCATGCACCATTACGGCGCAGAGGCGAACTCAACGATCTCATAACTGTGCGTCATTTCCACGCCGGCGGCACCGAGCATGATAGATGCCGAACAGTACTTCTCTGCCGACAACTCGACCGCCCGTTTTACATGGTTATCCTTGAGGCCCACACCGGTAACGATAAAATGCATATTGATGCGAGTGAATACCGCCGGCACTGCGTCGGCGCGTTCCGCGTCCATCTCGACACGACAATCCACCACCTGCTGGCGCGATTTTTTCAGCATGCTCAGCACATCGTAAATTGAGCATCCGCCCGCGCCCAACAGCAGCATTTCCATAGGCCTGGGGCCGAGATTACGGCCACCCAAATCCTCGGGCCCATCCATCACTACGGCGTGTCCACTGCCGGATTCGCCGACGAACATTGCACCATCAGTCCACTTTACTGTCGCTTTCATTGACCGACTATTCCTCTGAGAAAAAGCCGCAAAAGCTTAGCACAACAAGTTACGTTTTACTTAGCGTGCGATCAGGTTAGTATGGTGAAAAATAAATGGCACTAAAGGAGGTTAGTCACTTGCTCAAGCCACATATAACCAAGAATCTGCCCAACGTCGAAAACTTCCTGCGCCATTGTCAGCGCAAGGATTACCGAGCCAAAAGCGTCGTGCTCAAGCAAGGCGAGTTGGGAGATTCTCTCTGTCTTATTCTCGACGGTTCCGTTTCAGTCATGGTAGAAGACGAATCAGAACCCGGCCATATGTTGGTGGTGGCCTATTTGAATCCCGGTGATTTCGTCGGAGAAATGGGCCTGTTCGATGCAGAGCAATCAGTGCGCAGCGCAATGGTTGTGGCCAAAACACAATGTGAAGTCGCAGAGATTACCTACGAGCGCTTCCACCAGATCCGCAACCAGTTCCCCGACATCCTCTACGCTGTGTCCAGACAGTTGGGCGCACGTCTGCGCCAAACCACCCGCAAGCTGAGCGATCTGGCATTTGTGGATGTCTCCGGACGCATCGCCCACACCCTGCTGGACCTGTGTCGCGAACCCGATGCGATGACCCACCCGGATGGCATGCAGATCAAAATCACACGGCAGGAACTGGGCAAGATTGTTGGCTGCTCCCGCGAGATGGCCGGGCGTGTGCTGAAGGCGCTTGAGCAAGATGGGCTGGTTTCTGTGGCCGGCAAAACTATGGTGGTGTTCGGGACTCGCTAACGAGCAAGGTGTCGCGCTGTTGTCGGATTCTACAGCCTGCAGGGTCCGATCGCTCAGAGGGCTGAGATATTCGCGCTCGGACCCCGCAGGCTGTCGAATCCTGGAAACTGTGCGTAATTTTGCTGAACTGCGTTTGTTATGGACCACTCGAAAACGAGTTGGATGCGGGCTGGTGGAATAGCCTGAAGAGCGAATATCTCAGCCCTCTGAGCGAACAGGCTATCCCACCAGCCCGCATCCAACGGCAAAAATACCAGGGTCCGCCGGAACCACTACCCACAGAAATATTCTCAGGCCTTGGCAACAACTCCAGGCTTAAAAAAACAGCTCGCGCAATTTTTCACCAGGGTCAGGTGCCCGCATAAACGCCTCGCCCACCAAAAACGCCTGCACATTCGCATCGCGCATCAAGGCCACGTCGGCCGCAGTATGAATACCACTCTCGGTGACCACCACGCGATCCGCGGGAATATGCGGCAGCAAATCCAGCGTCGTTGAGAGCGATGTTTCAAAGCTGTGCAAATCCCGATTATTGATACCAATCAGCAGCGTTGACAGCTCGAGGGCTCGCTCCAGTTCCGCCCTGTCGTGTACTTCTACCAGTACATCCAACCCCACTTCCGAGGCGGCCTGCATCAATTCGCGCATCTGTTCATCTGCCAGGGCGGCGACAATCAGCAACACGGCATCCGCACCTATCGATCTGGCCTCAACCACCTGGTAAGGGTCTACAGTAAAGTCCTTGCGCAACACCGGCAACGTACAAGCGTCGCGGGCCTGCTGCAGGTAGGCTTCGCTGCCCTGGAAGAAATCCTTGTCGGTCAGCACGGACAGGCAGGTGGCACCGCCCTCCTGATAGCTCAGCGCAATCTGTGCGGGCTGGAAATCCTCGCGGATAACACCTTTGCTGGGTGAGGCTTTCTTGACCTCGGCGATGACGGCGGGCTCATTGGCAGCGGTGCGTTGCTGCAACGCCAGGCAAAATCCGCGCGGCGCACTCTGCTCGCGAATACGACTCTCAAGACTGGACAGTGGGTCAGTGATCCGACGCTTTGCGACCTCCTCGGCCTTGCGCGCCAGGATCTCGCGTAAAATGGTAGGGGGCTTCTGCGCCATCAACTCAACCCTGCCCACGCATCAGCTGTGTGAAATCAATAAACTGCTTGAGCTTTTCCTCGGCCAGGTGGCTGGCCAGTGCGTCTTCTGCCATCGCCACACCGTCGGCCAGAGTGGCCGCGATACCGCTGACGTAGATGGTTGCTCCCGCGTTCAGGGCGAGCATTGCCGCAGCCTTTCTTGCCGGCTCATCGTCAGCTCCGGCCAACGCCCGCCGGATCAAGTCGGCAGACTCGCTCGCACTACGCACGCTCAAACCGTCCAGACTCTGCCGTTCAAACGAAAAATCTTCGGGGGAAATATGGTAGCTCTCAATATTCCCATCGCAGAGTTCGGTGACCTGCGTGCCCGCAGCGATGGAAATCTCGTCCAGGCCATCATCCGAATGTACTATCATCACGTGCTCAGCGCCCAGCAGTTTGAGGACCTCTGCCATGGGCTGACACAGGTGCGCTGAATAGACGCCGATGACCTGACACTTCACCCCCGCAGGGTTGGTGAGTGGGCCGAGAATATTGAAAACCGTGCGCAAGCCGAGCTCGCGGCGCGGGCCGACAGCGTGACGCATCGCACTGTGGTGCACAGGTGCAAACATAAACCCAAGGCCCACCTCGTTAATCGCGCGCGCAACCTCATCGGGCGTGAGGTCCAGCGGCATACCGAACTCTTCCAGCACATCCGACATACCACTGCGACTGGAGGCAGCACGGTTGCCATGCTTGGCGACTGTCGCACCGGCAGCGGCCACTACGAAGCTGGCCCCGGTCGAGACATTAAACAGATTGGCGCCATCGCCGCCCGTTCCCACCAGATCAACCAGATTGGGGCCACTCACATGAACAGGTATGGCAAGCTCGCGCATCACATGGGCCGCACCGGCGATCTCTTCCGTGGTCTCTCCCTTGATACGCAGGGCGACCAAAAAACCACCGATTTGTGCCTCGGTGGTATCCCCGGTCATTATCTGATGCATCACATCCTGCATTTCTTCCCGGCTGAGATCTTCACCGTCCACGAGTCTGACCAGCGCCTGTTGAATATTCATGCCGAATCCCCTTACTGTTCCAGAAAATTGCGCAACAGATCATGCCCGTGTGCGGTGAGTATTGATTCCGGATGGAACTGTACCCCCTCAACCGGCATGTCGCGATGTCTCAGGCCCATGATCTCATCGATCTCGCCCGATTCGGTCTGTGTCCAGGCGGTCACTTCGAGGCAATCGGGCAGGCTGTCTCGCTCGACCACCAGACTGTGGTAACGCGTCGCCTCGAAGGGACGACTGAGATCCCGAAAGACCCCTTTGCCGTCGTGATATATCGCCGAAGTTTTGCCGTGCATCACCCTGCGCGCCCGCACTACCTTGCCGCCGAATACCTGACCGATACTCTGGTGACCCAGGCAGATGCCCAGCAGCGGAACAACCCCGGCATACTGGCGGATCACCTCCATGGAAATCCCCGCTTCATTGGGCGTGCAGGGGCCGGGCGACACCACAATTTTCTCCGGCGCCAAAGCTGCAATATCCGCCACCGTGATCTCATCGTTGCGCACCACATGCACCTCGGCGCCGAGTTCGCCGAGATACTGCACCACGTTGTAGGTGAAGGAGTCGTAGTTATCAATCATCAGTAGCATGGTCACGCCTCCCTGCGAGCGCCATCGAAGCTGCGCGAAACAGCGCGCGGGCCTTGTTGTGCGTCTCTTTCCACTCAAGCTCGGGCACCGAATCTGCCACCACACCGCCGCCGGCCTGAACGTACAGCTTATTGTCTTTGATCACAGCAGTGCGAATGGCGATTGCAGTGTCCATATCACCGGCCCAGGCAATATACCCCACCGCTCCGCCGTAGACACCGCGCTTTACCGGCTCCAGCTCGTCAATAATTTCCATCGCGCGAATCTTGGGCGCGCCGCTCAGGGTTCCGGCGGGCAGCGTGGCACGCAGTACATCGAAGGCCGACTTGCCCGGATTCAGTTTCCCGGTGACGTTGGACACGATGTGCATCACATGGGAGTAGCGCTCCACCACCATAGAATCCGTCAGCTCCACAGAACCGGTCTGGGCGATACGCCCCACATCATTGCGCCCCAGATCGATCAGCATCAGGTGCTCGGCGATCTCCTTGGGGTCGGCCAATAACTCGGCCTCCATGGCCTTGTCCTCTTCTTCAGTATGGCCGCGCCGACGGGTACCGGCAATGGGCCGCACGGTCACCACGCCTTTCTCCAGCCGCGCCAGTATTTCCGGAGACGAGCCCACGATGTGGAAATCGCCCAGATCGAGATAGAACATATACGGCGAGGGGTTGAGGTTGCGCAGGGCCCGATACAAATTCAACGGCGGTGCCTCGAACGGAATACTCATGCGCTGTGAGGGCACTACCTGCATGACATCGCCCGCGAGCACGTACTCCTTGACCTTCTCCACGCTGGCCTCGTACATCGCCTGCGTAAAGTCAGATTCCGCCCGCTGCTCAAGTACCGCGCTATCCGCTGCCCCCAGCTCCACTTCCGGCAGCGCCGACATGGGCTCACGCAGACGCGCCACCAGCTCCGACAGACGGCTCTGGGCCTGATCCAGCGCATTCTCCAGCGCTGTATCCACATTCACGATCAGCCGAATAGTGCCCGCCAGATTGTCGAACACCAGCACTTCCTCGGACACCATCAGCAGGATATCCGGGGTGCCCAGCCGATCGGGCGGCATCCCCGCCATCAAACGTGGCTCCACATACCGCACCGTGTCATAGCCAAAATAGCCTACCAGTCCGCCGTGAAAAACAGGTAAATCATCGCTGGGTGCACTGCGATAGCGCGCCTTGAAGGCTTCGGCGAACGCGAGCGGATCAGCAACTTCCTCGCTCTCACTCAACACCCCATCAACCCAGATTTCAGCGCGGTAGCCAAACACTTTGAGCATGGTGCGGCAGGGCAGCCCTATGATGGAGTAACGGCCCCACTTCTCACCGCCCTGCACCGACTCAAAGAAGTAGGAATAAGGGCCTTCGGCTACTTTGCAGTAGGCACTGAGGGGCGTCTCGAGATCGGCCAGCACTTCACGGCTGACCGGGATACGGTTGTAATCTTGCGCTGCAAGCGCAGCAAAATCCTGCTGTTTCATTGGGATGTCCTCGAAGAACTACGGTACGTAAAAAAGTCGTGAAAAAGCCCTGGCTACCATCGCCAGCAGGAGACCTCACACATCGGCAGCAGGCCGATGCTCTTACGCATTGCTGTTTTCACAGCGTTCTCCAGGAATTGGGGGTGTCTATTTTACATATCGACAGGCAGTTGGCAACGCGTTGGGGTCAGCAATGCTGTGAATTATGTTCACTCCGGTTGATGTGGTGCCTCGGCCCGAGCGCCATCGCTGAGATGCCGTCGCTCATTAGCTATCACTTCGTAGTCGGCGCTGGTACTCCCGGCAGCCTGTTCGCTCAGAGGGCTGAGATATTCGCTCTTCAGGCTGCCGGGAGTACCAACGCCTCATATCGCGCAAGAAAACGGGCGGCTGGCTCCCGATGTTCAGGTGTACTCGGATTGGCGGTTGCAGCGAGCGGGGTGGTGGGGTCTGAGCGCGAATATCTCAGCCCTCTGAGCGATCGGGCCCCACCACCCCGCTCGTTGCAACCGCTGCTACCACTACAACAACGACAACCTAGCGATTAACCTTACTCAGTTCCGCCCGCATCTGATCGATAACCACGCCATAATCCGGCTGATTAAAAATCGCCGACCCGGCAACAAAGGTATCCGCCCCCGCCGCCGCGATCTCCGCGATGTTCCCGGGCGTGACACCACCGTCAACTTCCAGCCGAATGTCAAACCCCGAGGCATCAATCATCGCGCGCGCCTCACGCAATTTATCCAGCGTCGCGGGAATAAACGACTGACCGCCAAAACCCGGATTCACTGACATCAGCAACACCATATCCACCTTGTCGAGCAAGTAACGCAGCACATCCAGCCCGAGATGCGGGTTGAACACCAGGCCCGACTTACAGCCCGCATCGCGGATCAGCTGCAAGGAGCGATCGACGTGGGTGGAGGCGTCGGGGTGGAAGGTGATATAGCTGGCGCCGGCGTCGGCGAAATCCCCGATCAGCTGATCGACGGGGCTCACCATCAGGTGCACATCGATATCCGCAGTGATGCCGTACTTGCGCAGCGCCTTGCAGACCATAGGACCAATCGTCAGGTTGGGCACGTAGTGATTATCCATCACATCAAAGTGCACGACGTCGGCGCCGGCCGCGAGCACAGCATCGACTTCTGCACCCAGGCGGGCGAAGTCGGCGGACAGGATGGACGGGGCTATCAGGTATTCGGGCATGGGGGACTCCGGACAGTTTGAAGAACGCTATTTTTGAAGGGCCCTATTCTAGCGATTAAATGGTGTCGGCACACGGCTAGTTCGGTGATGTTGAACGCCCGCCGTGCAAAAATATCAGCTCAGCGCACTCACCGCGCTATCGAGTTCTCGCAGGCGCTCTGGCGTGCCCACATCCTGCCACTGCCCGCGGTAGGACTCGCCGCCCAGCTGGCCCAGGCCTATTGCCGCATCAAGCAGGGGCCGCAGGGGCATCTTGCCCGGCGGGATCGCAGCGAAAAATTCAGGGGTATAGATGCCTACGCCACTGTAGGTCCAGCCCGTGGCGCCCGGTGCCAGCACCCTGATCCGGTGGTCGTCATCAAGCGCGAAATCGCCCGCCGGATGCTGCGACGGGTTCTCGACCATCACCAGATGGGCGCTTTCATCGGGTCTCATCGCGTAAGCTAGCAGCTGTTCGAACGGGTAGTCGCTCCAGATATCGCCGTTGACGACTAAAAAGGGGGCCGCCCCCAGCAGTGGTAGCGCCTGGATAATGCCACCTGCCGTTTCCAGTGGCGCCTCTTCGTGTGAGTACTCAATGCTGACGCCCCACGCGTGGCCATCGCCGCAGTGCGCGACGATCTGCTCGGCCAGATACGACACATTGATCACCAGTTCACGCAGGCCGGCCGCGGCCAGCCGCCGGATATGGTGCTCGATCAGTGGCGTTCCAGCGACGCACAGCAGTGGTTTGGGCGTGCAGTCGGTCAGCGGTCGCATACGCTCTCCCACGCCCGCTGCCAGTATCATGGCCTTCACAGCGTTCTGCTCCAGGGTTGTTGGGTGATAAGCGGTGACAAGCGCGCGCGGAACCAGGCGCTGAAGTCGGCGAACGCGGGTTCTTCGGCCGCGTATTTGTCCGTTATTTCCAATACGTAGTGGATCACCAGCGGCAGGTCATCCAGATACGCAGACTTGCCATCGCGCAGGTACAGACGGGCAAAGGTGCCCAACACCTTGAGATGCCGCTGCAGACCCATCCAGTCGAACCAGCGCAGGAATTGCGCTTCACCGATGTCAGCCGCCAGGCCCCGCGCACACAGCAGCTCGCGATAGTCCAGCGCCCAGTCCCGCACCTGCGCAGCGGGCCACTGAATGTAACAATCGCGCAGCAGGGACGCCAGATCATAGGTGACCGGCCCCACCACCGCGTCCTGAAAATCGATCACCGCCAGCTCGCTATCGCCGGTAAGCATCAGGTTGCGACTGTGGAAATCCCGATGTACCAGCACACGGGGTTGTTCCAGCGCGCTGTCGATAAGCCTCGCTTCCAGCCGGCCCAGTTGGGCCTGCTCCGCCACACTCAGCGTATATCCCAGCAGCTCCTGTACAAACCACGCCTGAAAACGGCTCAACTCCTCGCCCAACAGCGCTCTGTCATAGTCGCCCAAACCCGCGTGGGCCGTGTCTACTGCGGCCATCTGCGCCAATGTTGCACACGCCTGCGCGTACAAGTCACCCGATGAACCGCTGTCCAGCAGTGGCAGTAGCAGCTGATCGCCCAAATCCTCCAGCAACAGAAAGCCGCGGTCGAAGTCCACCGCCAACACGGCAGGTACTTTCACGCCCGCGCCGCGCAACAGCTCCGCCACCTGCACAAATGCCGCGTTTTTTTCCGTCGCCGGTGGCGCCTCCACCAGCACATAGCTGCAGGCGGCCAGCGCAACGCGAAAATACCGACGCGGACTTGCGTCTCCCGCCACCATAGAGAGCGCTGGCAGGGCGTCGCTGCCGGGTAAATCGAGCGCTGACAGCGCCCACGGTAAGAGTTCTTGAGGCGCGGGGCGCAAGGACACACGGTTCTCCTGATTTAAAATTTGACGGACATTAAGCAGGGGATGCTTTAGACTTCGACCCTTACTTTGCTGACCTAACCTGAAATTAATGACACCTTACTGTGCCCTTCCACATTATTGCCTTACACGCCCCGTAGCGCGGCTGACAGCAATCGCGCTGGGATTGTGCCTGTCGTTGACGGCGGCGGCAAAGGATAACAATTCGCAGGACTGTTCCGCCACCGGCAAAGGCCAGCCGGCGCTCTGTGCCGCGCAAGATGAGACCCCTGCAATTGTGCCCGAGTTCGCCTACGACTGGGTGCCTCTGGAGTACGTGCCGGAATCCTTGCGCGACCGTGAGTGCCTGAATTGCGGGGGCCGCTACATGGACCCCCTGGCCAAGCAAAGCAAAAAGACGCCGCCGGAAGAGGATGATATCCGCGCCCGGGCTGACACCAGCCAAATGGATGACAACGATGTCGTTCTGGTGGGAGACGTGACGGCGATACAGGGCTACCGCCAGATGCGCAGCGATAGCGCGACCATCGATCGCGACGAGGAATCCGCGACGCTGGTGGGCAATGTCACCCTGCGCGAACCGGGTATATTGCTGCAGGGCGACAATGGCAAAATTTATTCCGCCACCGGTGAAGCGCAATTGTACGACGCCGAGTTCGTGCTCTACGAGGAGCATATGCGCGGCACCGCTGACATTCTGGACCGCGACGCAGACGATATAATCCACATCCACAACGGCACGTTCACCTATTGCCCACCAGGCGATCATGATTGGGTAGTGCTGTCAGACGACATGGAAGTGGATCTCGACGAAGCACTGCTCACCGCTCACCACGCCACCCTCGAAGTGGAAGGTGTACCCGTTTTCTACACGCCCTGGCTGCGACTCCCGCTGGACGACCGTCGCCGCACCGGACTGCTGTGGCCAGATTTTGGCAGTGACAGCGATGGCGGCCTGGATATCAGCGTACCGTTGTATTTGAATCTGGCCCCCAACTACGACGCGCTTTACGCGCCTCGCTTCATCCAGGAGCGCGGGCTGGACCACGAATTGCAGTTGCGCTACCTGAACCCTCTGGTTGGACATTGGCTGGTGGGCGGCGCCTACCTGAAAAACGATTCACTTTACGCCGATGACATACCGGAGAATGAGAGCGCTGATCGCTGGCTGGGTATCGTGCGGCAAAGTGGCTTGTTTCAGGAGCGCTGGCGCTCGCAGATTGACTACAGCAAGGCCAGTGATGCTGACTATATGCAGGATCTGGACACCACCAATATTGATGCGCAGCGCAAAACCAGTCTGTTGCAAATGGCATCCATGGATTATCTGGGCGATAGCTGGCTGACGAACCTGCGAGCCCAGCAGTTCCAGTCCCTCGCAGAGGACATTAATGAGGACTACGAGGAACTGCCCCAGCTCACCACCATGTACCGCAGCTCCGGCACGCCCTTTGAGCTGCAACCCATTCTCCTGACCCAATACTCCAATTTCGGTTCCAACGAGGACATCGTCACCGGCGAGCGCGTGTACGGCGAAGCGGGCCTGAGTTACCCGATGCTGTGGGGCTACGGCTTTCTCAAGCCCACGGCCAAGTACCGGCAGGTGAATTACGAGCTGACCGACGCCACGCTGTACCCCGACAACAGCCCCTCCACCGGAGCGCCCCTGTTCAGCCTGGACGGCGGCCTGGTCTTCGAGCGCGAGACCAGTTTTGGCGAGAAAAGTTTTATCCAAACCCTTGAGCCCCGACTGTACTACCTGTACAGCGAGCACGAGGACCAGACCGACCAGCCGGACTTCGACACCGCCGAGCTGACCTTTAGCTATTCGCAACTGTTTCGCGACACCCGCTTCGCCGGGCACGACCGCATCGATGACGCCAATCAGATCTCGGCGGGCGTGACCAGCCGCTATATCGATGACGAAACCGGCCGCGACCTGCTCAGTGCCAGCATTGGCCAGATCTACTATTTCGCGGATCGCGACGTGCGACTGGCACGTAAGGCCGTAACAGAGTCCGAGTCCACATCGGGCATTGCCGGGGAACTGGTGGTGACACCCGTCAAGAATATAAGCGTGCGCACCAGCGTTGTCTGGGACGCATCGGAAGGCAATGCCGACTCCGGCTTTGTCACCGCCAGCTACAAAACGGATAACGACAGTATTTTCAACCTGGGCTATGCGTACCGCCGGGAGCTCATCTCGGACCTGCAGCCGCAAACGGAGGAGGTCAGAGCGTCCACCTACCTGCCGCTGGACAACAAATGGAGCGTTTTCGGTGCGATGAACTACTCGCTGGAGGATAACCTCAGCGTGGAAGATATGGTCGGCGTCGAATATGATAGTTGCTGCTGGCGCGTGCGCCTGGTGCATCTGCGCTACTACAACAATGTTAACGGCACTGTCATCGATTTCAGCGATCCCGACCTGGAACGACAAAAATCCATACAACTCCAAATATTGCTGAAGGGCATGGGCGGTTTCGGCAACCAGATCACCACTATCATGCAGGAAATGATTCGAGGTTACAGAGATCGTGAATACTAAGACACTTTGGTTATCGGTCGCCTTAATTGGCGCCATGTTACTTACCACACCACTGCAGGCCGCAACAGAGATCGTCGATCAGGTGGTGGCTATCGTCGATGACGATGTGATCATGGCCAGCGAACTGCGCGAGCGCGTGGATGCTGTGAGCAAAAACCTCAAAGCCAGAGACATGCAATTACCCCCGGAAGATCAACTGATCAGGGATACCCTGGATCGCTTGATACTCGAAAGCATTCAGATACAAATGGGTACGCGCGCTGGCGTTCGTATCTCCGACGAGCAACTCAACGAAGCGGTACAGCGAATCGCCAGCCAGAACCGCCTGACGCTTGAGCAGTTCAGCCAGGCACTCGCCCAGCAGGGCCAGTCATACGATGAAGTGCGCGAGCAGGTGCGGCGGGAAATGATCATCCAACGTGTGCAGGCGGGCAACGTCAATCAGCGCATCCAGATTACCGAGCAGGAGGTGGGCAACTTTATGACCACCCAGGAGGGCCAGGCGCTGACCCAGCCTGAGTTCCACGTGATGCACGCGCTGATGCCCATCGCCCCGGATGCCTCAGACCGAACGATCTCCGCCGCTACGGCGCAGGTCAACGCAGTTATGAAGCGCATTCGCGCCGGTGAAAATTTTAAGAAAGCCCTGCAGACCAGCACGCAACCGTACAGCTTTAGCGGTGGCGATCTGGGATGGCGCAAGCTGGCCGACCTGCCCTCACTGTTTATTGAGATCGTGCCAAAACTGTCGCCCGGACAAACCGCCGACCCCGTGCGCTCTGACAGCGGATTCCACCTTATCTTACTGGAGGCCGTGCGCGGCATGGACCAGATCGTCACCCAGACCAAAGCTCGCCATATTCTGGTCAAGCCCTCGGAAATCATGACGGACGACCAGGCCCGGGATCTGGTGGCACAACTGCGGACACGCGCAATGTCAGGCGAAGATTTTGCGGACCTGGCCAAAGAGTACTCCGAGGATATTGGCTCGGCGCAGGAAGGTGGTGAACTGGGCTGGACCACGCCGGGACAAATGGTGCCGGCGTTCGAAGCCGCTATGGCCGACACCGCCGTCGATCAGATCTCCCAGCCCGTGCGCACGCAGTTCGGCTGGCACATTGTCAAAGTGGAGGGCCGGCGGCAGGAAGACATGACCACTCAGGCCTCTCGCGCCAAAGCCATGGACTATGTGCACAATCGCAAATACCAGGAAGAGCTGGACGCCTGGCTGCGCCAGATCCGCGATGAAGCCTATGTCGACATCAAGTAGGGCAGCCGCATAGCACATGGCAATCCAGCGGATAGCCATCACCACGGGTGAACCCGCCGGCATCGGTCCGGACATCGTATTGCGTGCGGCGCAGCAAGACTGGGACGCCGAACTGGTGGTGGTCGCTGACCCGGATTTACTGCAGGCGCGCGCGCAGGCCCTGCAACTCCCCATCGATCTGCACATCTGGACACCTGGCCAAGCGGCACAGGCACACCGCGCCGGCACACTGAATGTTTACCCGGTGTCGCTGGCCGAACCTGCCATTGCGGGGACACTCAACCCCGCCAACGCGCGCTACGTCATCGAGACCCTGAAACAGGCCACACACGGCTGCCTGCAGGGCACCTGGCAGGCGCTGGTAACAGGGCCGGTACAAAAATCCGTGATCAATGATGCGGGCATCCCGTTCACTGGTCATACCGAGCTGCTGGCTGAGGAAACCGGCACAGAACAGGTCGTGATGATGCTGGCGACTCAGGAGCTGCGGGTCGCCCTCGCCACCACACACCTGGCGCTGAAGGACGTACCACGCGCGATCACCCGGGACTTGCTGCTAAAGACGCTGGGCATTTTGCACCGTGACCTGCAGCGTAAATTTGGCATCGCGGCGCCACGCATCGCCGTGCTGGGGCTGAACCCGCACGCGGGAGAAGGGGGTCATATGGGGCGGGAAGAAATCGAAACCGTGATTCCGGTGCTGGAACAGTTGCGCGCTGATGGGATGGATTTACTCGGGCCGCTGCCGGCCGATACCGCCTTTAATCCCAAGGTATTAGACAACTGCGATGCGGTGTTTGCGATGTATCACGACCAGGGCCTGCCGGTGTTGAAGTACTCGGGCTTCGGCCGGGCGATCAATATTACGCTGGGCCTGCCTATTATCCGCACCTCAGTCGATCACGGCACCGCACTGGATCTGGCAGGTACCGGCGAAGCGGACTGGCACAGCCTGGAACAGGCCCTCAGAATCGCCTGCCAGATGAGTCAAAATATCCAGCGCTAGCGTTTCAGCTAGCAGCGACCACATTTTTGGCCTTAGCCGCCGCTTCCAGGCGCGCATCCCTTATGTGTTGGGTATAGGCATCCACCACCTCGGCAGCGGGCCCTATGGAAATGACCTTACCCTGCTCCAGCCAGACGACCCTGTCGCACAGGTTCTTGACCTGATCGGCCATATGAGACACAAAAACCACGGTTTGCCCACCAGTGATACGGCTTTTCATTGCAGTCTCGGCCTTCTCCCTGAAGTGGGCATCACCCACGCTCAGAATCTCATCGATTAACAACACATCCACATGGGTCATAAGTGCAGTGGTAAATGCTAGCCTGGCACGCATGCCAGATGAGTAGTCTTTTACCGGCTGGTTGAACGATTCACCCAGCTCGGAAAACTCTTTGATGCCCGGCAGGAAAGATTTTGCCTGCTTGCGCGTGGAGCCCTGTAACATCGCCGCCAGTAACGCATTGTCGCGGCCTGACAAATCCGGCTTGAAGCCCAATCCCAGTGTCAGCAGGGCCGCCGATTTGCCGGGATGCATACGCACCGTGCCATGGGTGGGGCCCAGAATACCCGCCATCAAGCGCAGCAGGGTGGTTTTGCCAACGCCGTTGCGACCGATGATGCCCAGCGATTCACCCTCAAAAAGTTGCAGTGAAACCTGGTTCAGCACGTGGTGCATGCCGTGGTCAAACGTCTGTCTACCGGTGTGGTAGCTGAGCGATACGTTGTCCAACTCGAGCATGGCGAGCCTGTCGAGCGCTGCGGTTGGCTCCGCAACAAGGGCTTCATCGGCGAGCTCGGGGGTATTGTCGCTCCCCTCTCGCAGCGCGGGTTTATTCTCTGTACTCATGCGGTAAGCGCCTTCAATGCGAGATACTGACTGCCGCGGCGCATGAGCAGCACCATGACACAAACCATCGCGGCAAACCCTGCGCCTATCGCCGTCACGTGGGCCATATCGGGGGGCGTGTCGTACATCATGATTTGACGGAAAGCATCCAGTATAAATGCCAGTGGATTCACGTTCAGTAACAGTTCAGTTTTGGCGGGATCACCGAGTGTTCGCACATCCCAGAAAATACCCGACATAAACAACAGGAACATGACGCCCAGCGAGATAAGCTGACTGAAATCGCGCGCAATACACACCATACAGGCGCCGAGGAAAGAACAGGCAACAATCATAATGTAATAGGCAAACATCAACGGCGCCAGATACCACCAGGTCTGGGTAATTGGATAACCCTGGCTGAGTAGCAATCCCGTTAGCAGCAGAAAGACTGCGGCCTGCCGGTACAGCCCCTCTTGTACAACCGCCATCGGAAACAACGTCATCGGCACGCTGATCTTGCCCACCAGGCCCTTGCCACTGACGATGCTGTTCGAGGCCTGCGTCACCGTTTTTGAAAACCAGACAAACGCGAGTTTGCCGGTGGCTAAAAATATCAGGAAGTCGGGTTGGCGCGAATCGAGGATGATCACAAACACCACATAGAACACGCCCACCCACAGCAGGGGTTCCAGCACCCACCAGATGTACCCGAGAAAATAACGTGCTGCATCGGCTCGCAGCGCCATAAGTGCCATGGTATCGGCCAGGCGGAAATACTGTAAAAAAGGCATGGAGAGGAAGGCTAGCCTGTCATAGTGGTATGAAAGAAGCGCCGAGTGTACCAAAAACAAACACAAGTGAACCAGCCCACAGTACAAATACCCGCAGCAACCGGTACAATGGCCCGCATGAACCAGCCTCAGCAACATCGCGCGCGCAAGCGCTTCGGACAGAACTTCCTCCATGATGTCTCGATCATCGATCGCATCACAGCGGCCGTTAATCCGCGTCCGGAGCAACACCTGGTCGAGATCGGCCCCGGCCAGGGTGCCCTGACAGAAACCCTGGTCAGCAGCGGTTGCACACTGGATGTGATTGAACTGGATCGGGATCTGGTACCGGGGTTACTCGCGGCGTTCTGCGTCCATCCCGGTTTTAAGCTGCACAATGCCGATGCACTGGACTTTGATTATGCGGCTCTGCTCAACAGCACCGCACCGGGCGCGAGCGACGAGCGGCCGTCATTGCGCGTGGTGGGCAACCTGCCCTACAACATCTCCACGCCGCTGATCTTCAAGTTGCTGCAAAACTGCGCCATCGTTGAGGACATGCACTTCATGCTGCAACTGGAAGTGGTGGAGCGACTGGCCGCCTCCCCGGGAACCAAAAACTGGGGTCGCCTGGGTATTATGGCCCAATACCTGTGCCGCGTAGAGCACCTGTTCGACGTCCCGCCCCACGCCTTCAACCCACCGCCCAAAGTTCAGTCGGCGATTGTGCGACTGACACCGTGGAAGGAGTCACCCTGGCCGACATGCAACGAACCGCAGTTGCGCGCGCTGGTGAAGGCCGCCTTTGCCCACCGCCGTAAAACCTTGCGCAATAACCTGAAAGAGCTAATATCGAACACGCAGCTGGAAGCGCTGGGCATTGACCCTGGCGCGCGAGCCGAAACCCTGGAACTCACACAATTTATTGAGATAACCAACGCCCTCCATGCCCAGAATGCCGTTTAATCCGTCCCTGATAGAGATCAACGTGGTCACCACCTACCTGCCCAGTCACTCCAGCGCGGAGGACAATCAGTACACGTTTGCCTACACCATTACCATCACCAACGCGTCGGACCTGCCCGTGCAGCTGTTGTCACGCCACTGGATTATTACCGATGCCGATAACGAAGTGCAGGAGGTGCGGGGCGAAGGCGTGGTCGGCGAGCAACCGGTGATACAGCCACAGGCGTCATTTCGCTATACCAGCGGCGCGACACTGACCACCCCGGTGGGCTGCATGGAGGGGAACTATTCCATGGTAGTGCGCGAGCCGATGGATATAGATCCCAAAGAACTACCGACCTTTGAGGTGCCCATCCGCCCGTTTTCCCTGCACACCCCGACAGCGCTACATTAGACAATAGCCTGATGAAGGAGTACCCGTGAGCACCTACGTGGTGGGGGATATACAGGGCTGCCTGCAGCCCCTTAAATGCCTGTTGCGCGCAGTCAAGTTCAACCCTGCCGAAGACGTGCTGTGGTCGGTGGGTGACATTGTCAATCGCGGCCCCAAATCACTGAAGTCCCTGCGTTTCCTGTACAAGATGCGGCACAGCCTGACGGTAGTGCTGGGCAACCATGACCTGCATCTGCTGGCGGTCGCCGCCGGCGTCCGCAATCCCAGCCGCTCGGATACGCTCGACAAAATTCTGCAGGCTCCCGACCGCGAGGAGCTGCTCAACTGGCTGGTACAACAGCCCCTGCTTCACCACGAATACGGCCACACCCTCGTCCACGCTGGCATTCCACCTCAGTGGAGCGTACAGGAGGCGCTGGGGTACGCGGCAGAAGTAGAAACCGTACTGCGCAGCCCCGACTGTGTCGAATTCCTGGGGGCCATGTATGGCAACGAGCCGGCACAGTGGTCCGACGATCTCACCGGTATGACACGCCTGCGGGTTATCACCAACTATCTCACGCGTATGCGCTACTGCACCCCCGATGGCACGCTGGATCTGGAGAGCAAAGGCAGCAGCCCGACGCCGGGCGTCGCCAATCTGGGAAACCAGAAAGTGTCCGCCTGGTTCAGCCACCCGCAGCGCAAAGCCGCCAATGATCGCATCCTGTTCGGCCACTGGGCCACGCTCTCTGGCATGTCCAGCCACCCCAACGCGATTGCGCTGGACACCGGCTGTGTCTGGAACGGCGCGATGTCGCTCTACCATCTGGAGAGTGGCGCGTGGACGCGCTGCGCCTGCCACGACGGCAAGTGCCGCGGCAAACCTGCCACGGCCCGCCCGTGACGCCGTATCCCACAAGCGGTACTCTGCGCACATGAAAATCTACCTGGTTGGCGGCGCCGTGCGCGACGCATTGCTCAACTACCCGGTCGTCGAGCGCGATTGGGTGGTGGTCGGCGCGCGGCCAGAAGAACTGCTGCAACAGGGCTATCAACAGGTCGGCAAGGACTTCCCGGTATTCCTGCACCCCAAAACCAAAGACGAGTACGCACTGGCGCGCACGGAACGCAAGCAGGGACACGGCTATAGCGGCTTTGCCGTTGACTGCGACCCCACGGTGACGCTGGAAGAAGACCTGCTGCGCCGCGACCTGACGATCAATGCCATCGCGCAGGATGCCGACGGCAATCTCGTTGATCCCTATGGCGGCCAGGCGGATATTGCGCAGCGCCTACTGCGCCATGTCTCAGACGCGTTTGTCGAGGACCCGCTGCGTATTCTGCGCACCGCGCGGTTCGCTGCGCGCTACGCCCACCTGCAGTTCACGGTGGCGCCACAGACCCTGACCCTGATGGCCGACATCGTCGCACAGGGCGAGCTGGCCCACCTGCCGCCCGAGCGCGTGTGGGTGGAAATGGAGAAAGCGCTGGGCGAGCGCAACCCGGAAGTCTTCGTGCAAGTCCTGCGCGACTGCGGCGCACTGGCCAAACTGCTGCCCGAAGTGGAAGCGCTTTTTGGTGTGCCACAACCCGCCGCGCACCACCCGGAGATCGACACCGGCGCACACGTACTGATGTGCCTGCAACAGGCCGCCGCGCTGAGCCCGGATACCGATGTGCGCTTTGCCGTGCTGGTACATGACGTGGGCAAAGGCGCCACCCCGCCAGCCGAGTGGCCGCGCCACATCCGTCACGAAGAGCGCGGTATCAAGTTGATTGGGCAGGCCTGCCAGCGGTTGCGGGTACCCAAGCGCCACAGCGAGCTGGCGCGCACCGTGTGCGCACAGCACACACTCTGCCATCGGGCCCTGGAATTGCGCGGCAAAACTGTGCTGAAACTGCTGAACGCGACCGACGCCCTGCGCCGCCCGGATCGATTCGAGAATTTTTTACTGGCCTGTGAGGCCGATGCGCGCGGCAGGCTGGGTCTGGAGCATCGCGAGTATCCGCAGGCCGATTACCTGCGGCGGGCGCGGGAAGTGGCGCAAGGCGTCAGCGCCGCACAATTTCAGGACAGCGGTTTGAGCGGCAGGGAGCTGGGCGAGGCCATCGCCCGACAACGCGCGCAATTGCTGGAAGCGCTAAGACCCGGCTGAGGTGGACCGCGATCCGGCAGGCAGGCGCCGCCGGCTTACTCCGCCGCCGAGATCGCGCGGCCGCGCCAGATAAAATCCACTTTGGTCAGCGGCTGGGCGGCGTGATCATAGCCGGCCCACAGCGAGCGGTAACTGCGCTGTACACCGGGGTGCAGTGTGTCCGGTGACAATTCAGCCAGGGGGCGCAGCACAAAGGCATTTTCCAGGATTTCAGCGCGGGGCAGTTGCACACCATCGAAGGTACCCACCGCATCATCGTAGGTGAGAATATCGATATCCAGATGCCGCGGACTGAAGCGTGTGGCATTTGCGGGACGACCGTGCTCGAACTCTATATGACGCAATTGTGCGGCCAGTTCGCGCAGCGGCAAATCTGTCGTCACGGCCGTCACCAGGTTGAGAAAAGCTTGCCCGTCAAAGCCTATGGCGGCACTGTCGTAGACAGAAGACAGCGCCAGCTCGTGAAACAGGCCCTGCAGTGCGTCCAGACCCGCAGTGATGTAGCGTTCGCGCTCGATATTGCTGCCAACTCCGAGGAATACCTGCGCCATGGTCAGGGCCGCTCCCCAACTTCGATGATAACACCCACGTCCTCAGCCGCAGCCACCGCACCGGGCTTGCCCAGGCGCAGCCGCAGCCAGGGCACGCCGAAGTCTCGCTGAATCATGGCCGCGACGACGTCGGCAAGGGTTTCAATCAGCTGGTACTCACTACTTTCGACCAGCGCGATCACTTGCTGCGAGATTGTCGCGTAATCCAGGGCCTGTGCAATCTCATCGCTGGCAGCCGCTTTGGTGGTATCGCTGGCCATCTCCAGATCGAGTACCAGCAATTGGCGTATATCGCGCTCCCACTCATAGACGCCAATCACCGCCTGCGCCCGCAACCCTTTGATGTACACAATGTTCACTCAGATGGCCTCGGAGCCGGGGCCTGCCCGGCGTGTGGTCGGGACAGCGGCGGCAGCTCTTCCATCGGCCAGCGCGGTCGCACGCGCGTGTCGGCGTCATCCACCTGGCCGGCCTGCAGTCGCTGGGCCCCGGCATAGGCGATCATCGCGCCATTATCAGTACAAAACATCGGCGCCGGGTAGAACACCCGCCCTCCCCGTTTGGCCAGCGCCTTTTCCAGCGCCGCGCGCAGCCGGGCGTTGGCACTCACACCGCCGGCGATAACGAGCGTCTTCAGCGACTCCTGCTCCAGCGCGCGCCGGCATTTGATCACCAGCGTGGCCACCACCGCCTCTTCGAACGCGCGCGCGATGTCACAGCGGTCCTGCTCACTGAGGTCGTCACCGGCCTCGCGGCAGTCTGCAATCGTATTCATGGTATAGGTCTTGAGACCGCTGAAGCTGAAATCCAGCCCCGGACGATTGACCATGGGACGGGGAAAATCAAAACGCTGTGCATCGCCGTGCTCGGCCATACGCCCGATGTGGGGACCACCGGGATAGGGCAAACCCAGCATTTTTGCCACCTTGTCGAAGGCCTCGCCTGCCGCGTCATCCAGCGACTCACCCAGCAGGCGGTATTGGCCGATACCATCGACCCGCACCAGCTGGGTATGCCCGCCAGACACCAGCAGCGCGACAAACGGGAACTCGGGGGCCTCCGCCTCCAGCATCGGCGCCAGCAGATGCCCCTCCATGTGGTGGACACCCAGCACCGGTACACCCCAGCCCCAGGCCAGCGCCCGGGCCAGCGTAGCGCCCACCATCAGCGCACCCGCCAGCCCGGGGCCGGCCGTATACGCCACCGCGTCAATATCGCTGGCCGCACAACCCGCCGTCTGCAAGATCTCCTCTACCAGTGGCAATGCCTTGCGCACGTGATCGCGGGACGCCAG
>JBBKWY010000062.1:0-3679 GCA_037969215.1 Halioglobus sp. | reverse complement strand
CGGTTCAAGTGCTCTGATACCATGCCAGCATCAATTTTCCTTTCATGGTATCGATGTTTTCTGCCTTAGTACGCACTACATATACCATGAAAAATACCATTGATGATGCAGATTATATTATCGATTGGAGTTTTTTATTGTTATATTTCAATATGTTATGAATTCCCCCTACTCCCACTCGATTGTAAATAAGCCATTTTTACGCCTTAGTCTCAATGGCTTATTTGTTGGAGCAGGTGGTAATGCCATGAAAAATACCATGTTCATAAATTGCTGCCAATCGCGGTTGATGAGCCGTTTTCCCAGATGACCGAAACTCTTGTTCTAAGCGGCGATTTCAATCCTGATATTCTTACCCAGCGCTCTGGCTGCACGCTCCAGGGTCAGCAGCGTTACAGAAGGATTATCGGGATCAAGTAACCGTTCCAATGCGGAACGACTGGTCTTCATCCGCCTGGCTAATTGAGTCTTGTTAAGTTTCTGCGCCTTCATCAATTCCTCGAGTTGAAAGGCAAGCACACGTTTAACGGCAATAGCTTCCGCTTCCGCAAGCACACCTTCCTCCTCAAGGAAATCATCGAAGCTGCTACCAACGTATTTGCTCATGTTACTTCTCCAGGTTAGATTTGCGGTCTTTAGCCAGTTGCAAATCTGCTTGAGGCGTCTTCTGGGATTTCTTGATAAAGCCATGCAGCAGAATCATCCGTTCTCCCCTTACTGTAAGCAGGATTCGTGCGATACGCTGATCAAGCCGACATCTGATTTCCCAGAGTCCAGGATCCAATTTTCGCACCACGGGCATCCCGATAGGCCAGCCATATTGAACCGTTTTAATATCGCCACCGATCGTCTTCTTGCCCTGTTTGCTCAGGCCCTGCAACCACGCACGAACCGGTTCATGTCCCGACTCCGTCCGGTAAAAAAACACTTCAAGAAGCATATCGGAATCCATGCGAAGAAGTGTACCTATTCTGGTGCGCTTTGCAAGTCTTCGATGCACCCATCAAAGCCAGGAATCTGGTAACAATCGACTTAATCGTACCAAAAGGCGGGGGAGGCGATCTGGGTGTACGCATGGTTCTACAGGCATCCAAACCCGTGTGGCACACGCTCGATCACGAATACCATGAACGGCTCAAGTCGTATGGCATGGTATTGGAGAACCGCGATGATATTGAGCGCGGCGATACCATGATCTATACCATTGAAAAATGGTAATAACTGCTTGCCGATGCCTGCCAGTGCCAGATGTTGCCAGACAAAAATGAGGGTAAGTTATGGGTTAGGTGAGCTAGCTGTGACTTGATGCCTGCAGGTGCCAGCCAGTGCCAGACGTGGAATCATTCCATTCGATTGTAAACAAGCGGCAAAAGTCCAGTATTGGCGCGGTCATTGGGCTTAATGGCCAGTGGTATCCACACACTGGCAAACATGATACCGAGGAGCAATAGATACTGACGATGAGATAATCGTTTGGTAAAAGTACTGGACAGTATTTTCCAATCCATAAATGTGCCTGAAGAGGGGGTGAGGAGAGAGTCGGCCAGCCAAGTGTATCATGGGGCTGCCTCAGAAAATCAGGGTCAGGCCTCCCATGCCCACAGCACACGTCGCTTACTCCACCGCGCCCGGTATGCGGCGACACTGTATTGACAAGTTAAATGGCAATAAAGCGTAATTGCTGGAAGAGAAGATCAACCACAACGTACAAACGTCACCGATTTCCACCGGAAATCATCCAATATGCTGTTTGGCTATATCATCATTTCAGCCTGTCTATTCGGCTATGGTGCAATAAGTTCGGAACCAAATACACTCATCGTTTGAAGAAAAAGCACCAAGGCTTTGGAGATACATTTTTCATTGATGAGGTCTTCGTGAAGATTGATGGCAAGCAGCAGTATTAGTGGCGCGCGGTCGATCAGAATGGTGAAATGGTCGATGTATATATACAAAGACGGCGCGACGGCAAGGCCGCTAAGCGCTTCTTCAAACGACTATTGAAGGCACATCGAAGTGAACCCAGGAAGATTGTGACGGATAAGTTGAGAAGCTATGGCGTCGCACATCGAGAGCGCATTCCAGATACGATTCATGATACAAGCCAGTACGCCAATAATCGGGTAGAACTTTCTCATCAATCAACGCGCGTTCGAGAGCGGGGCATGCGCCGCTCTCGAACGATACAGCAGGCCCAGCGATTCGTGACGGTACATGCGGCTGTTTACAATTTATTCAATCTTGGCCGTCATCTCGTTTCGGCCAATAACTATCGCTTTTTCAGACAACGTGCTTTTGTGTCTTGGAATTGTGCTGCGACGTCTGCTCAAATTCGCTTAGGCTGAGAAGTTAACTTGACAGTACCGACCGGCCGGCAGGCCATGGGCCTAACCATCTGACATATGTTCGATATCGTACTGACGGCGCCAGGTGCCTCGACTAAGCTGTGCATAGGCTTGTGAGATTTTACGGAGTACGCAATCAATCTCGGGAACTACCTAGATACATCCTCCTACTGGATTGAATTAGGATGAATAAAATAAATAGGTTGTTATCGCTTTGATGAAACAGACCGCGCTCAAACGTCTCGGTACCCGCCTGCAGTCTCCGCTGTGGGGCATTGCGGCCAGTATTCTGTTCGTCGCTGCGCTACTCGGCTTACTGATCCATTTCGGCGCGATTGACTATGTGTTGCACCTGCTGAGGTGGTTCGATGCACAGGGCGCGTGGGCACCACTGCTGTTCATTCTGCTCATGGCGGTGGTGGTGGTGCTGGTGCTGCCTGGAGTGCTGTTTACCACCGGCGCCGGTTTTGTGTTCGGCGTTGTGGAAGGTTCCCTCTACGTGGTAACGGGCACGACACTCGGTGCGACCCTGGCCTTCCTGATCGCGCGCTATCTGTTTGGGCAACGCGCCCGGCAGTTCGTCATGGCTCGCGCCAAATTGCGGTTGGTGAGCGATGAACTAACGCCCAACGGCTGGAAGATCGTGATGCTGACACGTTTGATCCCGTTCTTCCCCAGTAAAATCTCCAACTATTTTTTTGGGCTGACCCCGTTCTCGTTGCGTGGTTATGTCGGCGGTTCGTTTCTGGGGTTCATACCCTTCACGATCAACAACGTGTATCTTGGTTCGATCGCTGCCGACCTCACCACCCTGAGTACACGCAACCTGGGCCGCACACCGCTGGAATGGACCCTGTACGGCGCCGGCTTCGTTGCCACCGTGATCGCGGTTCTCTATCTCAACCGGCTCGCGCGGCGTGCGCTGGCCCGCTATAAGGACCAAGGCCCCATCGAGGAGAATCTACCGTGAGTTGGATGCAATGGCTGCCCTGGCGTTTTGTGATACGGCGTATTGCACGCAACAAGGGCTTCCTGGATCCCATCGCCCTGCTGGCGCGGCTGCACAGCTTTGCCCAGCCCTCCGAAGTTGGCGAACCCATCGAGTTGCTGCGTGCCGGCGTGGTGTTTCATGCGCGCGGCCTGATCAACAGCCGCGTCATTCAGCACAACCTGGACTGGGTCTGGCCCTACTGGATCGAACGCCAGTTCGATCCGTACGACGATTCGTTTATCCCGCGCGCGTTTTCCATCACGCATATCAATCTCACCCATCGCAACTGGACCGCGATCGGTTATCCGGATGCTGAGGAACTGCCGATCGTCGATCCCCGCGG
>JBBKWY010000061.1:0-3848 GCA_037969215.1 Halioglobus sp. | reverse complement strand
CGATGGCTCCCACTCAGTCGATCCCACACAGGCCACGGCACTTTTAAAAGACGCCGCGCACACGCTTTCGCGGGCCATGGGTTACTCGGGCGAGCCCGCATAGCCTGCAATGTCGGCAGGCTGACGTGAACCGGGCTCACCGCCCAATCGCGGAAAAGATCTCAAGGCAGCCCTGACACTGAGTGTCGTCACACCTGGTCCCCAGCAAAATTCCAGACTCAATAAGATAGCAATAGGAATTGATCTCATTTACTATTGCTATTAGTAATCATTCTTATAGTCATTCCTCGCAGACCTGGATCACGCTGTCGGGCAGACGTGAAATAAGAGCCAGATATTGAGGAAATTATGCGACGCAAGACTCTAGTTACTGCCGTTATCGCGCTTATGAGCGCTGAAGGCGCCATGGCGACCAATCATCAGATCGAAGAGGTGACCATTGTCGGCACTGTCGACGACGCCAAAGTCCTCGCGGGGTCCGGCTCGGTCATCAGTCACGAGCAAATCCTGCTGCAGGCCACAGGCGACATCAACCAGCTACTGAAAACCGTACCCGGCGTGTATATTCTGGAAGAAGATGGCTACGGACTGCGCCCCAATATCGGTATCCGTGCTGCCACGGCCGAGCGCTCCGAAAAAATCACCCTGCTGGAAGACGGGGTCCTGATTTCTCCCGCGCCGTATTCAAACCCCGCCGCCTACTACTTCCCGACGGCCTTGCGTATGAGCTCCATCGAAGTACTCAAGGGCGCGCCGCTATTGCGCTACGGTCCGCAGACCACCGGCGGGGTGGTGAACATGGTCTCCACCCCGATTCCCGATGAGGCCAGTGGCAACCTGAACCTGGCCTATGGCGAGAACAATGAAGTCAACATGCTGGCCAACTACGGCGGGCGAGTGGATGGCTTCAGCTACCTGGTGGAAACCGCACAGAGACGCAGCGACGGTTTCAAAAAAATTGATCGCACTCACGCTGATACCGGTTTCGATTTACAGGACTATATGGGAAAGCTGGGCTGGGAAGATGAACGCCAGAGTATATTGCTGAAAGCTCAGTACTCCAAAGAAACCTCAGACGAGACCTATCTGGGCCTTACCGATACCGACTTCGACCATGACGATACCCGCCGCTACGGCCTGTCGAGCATCGACCAGATGAAGAACGATCACGAGGGCTACAGCGCTGTGTACCGCTTCGCCTTCAACGATATACTGAGCGTAACGACTACGGGTTATTACAACAAGTTTTCCCGCGACTGGTTCAAACTTGACGGCGGTGGCGCGTTGATAGACGCGGGGAATGCAGGCGACCAGGACGCTCTCGGTGTGCTGCATGGCACCGAAGATATTGACGGTCTGGAGTACAAGCACAACAACCGAAAATACAAGTCCTACGGACTGGATGTCAACTTTGACATCAATCTGGACAATCACCAGGTTGCTGTGGGTGTGCGTCCTCACGAAGACGAAATGAATCGCTTCCAACCGGTGGAAATATACAACCAGGTCGACGGAAATCTGGTGTATGTGGAAACCACCAGCCCTACCGGCAGTGATAATCGCAAAGAAAATGCCAAGGCCTTGAGCCTATGGGCAGTGGATGCCTGGCAGGTGACGGATGCGCTGCTGGTCAACCTGGCACTGCGCTATGAAGACGTGGAGACATGGCAGAAACGTTTCGACGACCCGGGTCAAACCGCAGTGACCCGCAAGATCAGTGCCGACTACGACGAATGGCTGCCCGGCGCCTCATTCACCTATGACCTGAATGATAGCTGGCAAGTCCTCGCTGGCGCGCATCGCGGCTTTGCCCCGCTGGGCGGCTCGGCCACTGACAACATGGACCCGGAAACGAGCGACAACTATGAGGCCGGTCTGCGCTATCGCGGCGACTGGTTCGTGGAAGCGGTGGCGTTTTACAGTGATTTCGATGACAAGATTGAATACTGTTCCAACGCTTCTCCCTGCAGTAATGGTGACACGTCGGGCTCGTTCAATACCGGCAGTGCCGAGATCGCCGGGCTGGAGCTGCAGGCCAGCAGTAGTTTCACTGCCGGCTCACTCACCATCCCGCTGCAGATAATGTACACCTACACCGATGGCACCATCAGTAAGGATAACCCCACCAACGGCTTCGAGGACGGAGATAAGCTGGCGGCGATTCCCGAGAACACATTCAGTCTGCGCACCGGCATAGAGACAGGCATGGGGTGGAATAACTACCTGACAGTGAAGTACGTCGACGATATGTGCATGACAGTCGGCTGCAATAACAGTGGCGATCAGTACGATTCCAGTGAGGACTTGCTGGTAGTCGACTACATCAGCCGCTATGCGCTACAGGAACAGACAACCGTCTATCTGAAGGTCGAAAACCTGTTTGATGAGATCGCCATCGTTTCACGCATACCCGATGGTGCTCGCCCGAACAAACCGCGCACGGCATCGGTTGGCGTAGAGTGGAGTTTCTAGGCATCGAATCAGCCTTATTGATCATGCGCTGCCCGCAACCCACGCCTTAGGGGGACAACTCGGACCGAGTCTGTGCTTGTGGATGACGCATTGCACATGCTATCTTTTTACCTATTAAATACTATTTTGTTTATAAAATATGGGTACTGAGATAATTTCAAGCCGGTGGCTGGGCGATTGCCCGGTCAGCGAAATCGGCTTCGGCGCGGCTCCGCTGGGTAACCTCTACCATTCAATCTCCAATGAACAGGCTGCGGCCACCGCCGCAAGTGCCTGGGCTGCCGGTATCCGCCTGTTTGATACCGCCCCGCACTACGGTCAGGGCCTGAGCGAGCGGCGCCTGGGTGATGCCTTGCGGGAAAAACCGCGCGATGAATATCTGCTGTCTACCAAGGTCGGCCGACTGCTGTTCCCCGCCGGTCACGCCAACGAGCGCCACGGCTTTCGCTCGCCAATGCCGTTCGACTTCCGCTACGACTACAGCTACGACGGCATCATGCGCTCCTACGAGGACAGCCTGCAGCGCCTCGGCCTGGATCGCATCGATATCCTGCTGGTACACGACATCGGTGCGATGACCCACGGCGCTGATAACACCGCCCATTTCAAAACACTGGTAGACAGCGGCTACGTTGCACTGCGTGAATTGCGCGACAGTGGCCAGGTCAAAGCTATTGGCCTTGGCGTCAATGAATACGAGATCTGCGAGCGGGCACTGCAAGAGGGCGATTACGACTGCTTCCTGCTGGCCGGACGCTACACCCTGCTGGAACAGGAGAGCCTGAGACACTTCCTGCCCCTGTGCCAACAGCGCGGCGTCAGCCTACTGATAGGCGGGGCGTATAACTCCGGCATTCTCGCCACCGGCACTCGCACCGCGCAAACCGGCCATTACAACTACCTGCCCGCGCCACCCGAGATTCTGGCGCGCGTTGCACGCATCGAGGCAGTGTGCGACGACTATCAGGTTACGCTGGCCGCCGCCGCCCTGCAGTTTCCGCTGGCCCACCCCGCCGTAAGCAGTGTCATACCGGGCCTCAACGAGCCTGCACAGGTACACCGCACTATGCAGATGTTAAGTGAATCGATCCCTGCCGATTTCTGGGCGGCGCTGAAAACGCAGGGCCTGCTGCCGCCAGATGCGCCCGTGCCTGAAGGTGTAACCCCATGAACACGCCCCGAATAGACAGCCATCAACACTTCTGGCAGCTGCAGCGAGGTGATTACGACTGGCTCGGCCCCGACTTGGGCCCGCTATATCGCGACTACCAGCCACCGGAGCTGGCGACACACCTGCGCACCGCCGGTATCGATCAAACAATACTGGTGCAGGCCGCGACCAGCGTGGCTGAAACTGACTACCTGTTGTCGCTGGC
>JBBKWY010000060.1:0-7224 GCA_037969215.1 Halioglobus sp. | reverse complement strand
GGACAACAGATATACGTATATGCATGGATTGGAGATCAGTAAAATTTGACTGGAATCGTGCGAGAGCCTTTTTGGTGACTGCCGAAGAAGGATCTCTTGCGGCTGCCGCACGCGCTCTTGAGATGACGCAACCGACGCTAGGACGCCAGGTTGCGGCTCTGGAAAAAGAACTTGGTGTCGATCTTTTCAATCGCACAGGCCGTGGGCTGGAGCTCACCCCAAACGGGATGAACCTGGTTGAACATGTACGTGCGATGGGAGATGCAGCGAATCGTTTTTCGTTATCAGCAACAGGGAAGTCGGATGTAGTTGAAGGAAATATTTGCATCACTTCGACGGAACTCCTTGCGGCATTTGTCTTACCGCCCATGATTCAGAAGTTACGGCAAGCGGAGCCCGGCATCGAAATTGAAATAATTTCGACGAATGATGAAAGCAATTTGAGTCGTAGAGAGGCTGATATTGCTATACGCAGCTTTCGACCATCACAGTCAGAACTGATCGTTAAAAAACTTTCTGACGTAAGAGGTCACCTTTACGCTGCAACTAGCTATCTCGAGCGTCTGGGTAATCCCAAGTCCATCGCTGAGCTTAATAATGCCAACTTTATTGATTTCGAGAAGTCTGGCCGTCTGCTTTCTCTACTCAATTCCCGGGGCTTTGAACTAGGTATCCACAATTTCCCCGTTGTGACTAAAAACCATATCGTCCAGTGGGAACTAGTCAAGTTGGGTGTTGCAATTAGCGGCATGCCTGAGATGATCGGTGATCCCGAGCCCCTGGTTGAACGACTCGTTATTCCTGGATTTTCTCCCATTGAAGCGGAGCTCTGGATCGTGACACATCAGGAATTAAGAACTAGCCGACGGGTTCGAAGGGTGTTCGACTTTTTTGTGTCTGAATTCACCAACCATCTGCATCAATAAGGAATGACCACATTTGGCCACCTAAGAAAGCGTGATGCATACCAAAGGATTGTGCAATGAGTGAAATTCCAGAAGGTTTCGAGCCACTATTTAGGACGAGCCCTTACCTCGATTTGATAGGTCCAATCTACAATAAAAAAATCGGACTAAACCTCATTATCGGATTATGTGCGGAGCAGAAACACTGCAATGCGAGAAACCTGGTACATGGAGGTGTGTTCAGCAGCCTTGCGGACATCGCACTTGGTTACAATGCGGCGTTTCAGGGTGAGAAGCCCACACCTATGGTAACGGCTAGTCTTACTATAGATTATGCGGGGTCTGCAAAGCTGGGGGATTGGATCGAGGTCGTTACTGATATTCAAAAAGTTGGCAAAAGTATGGCGTTCGCAAATTGCTATTTTACAGTCGGTACAAAACGTATTGTCAGAGCTAGTGGTATCTTCAGTGTTATAAGTGCATAGCATGTCAGGGTTTGGATTTTACAACCGCCCCAAAGTGAAACGTCGCTGCACTAAACCATTCTCCGCGCATTCCCAATGTTGATTTCCATATAAACGCTACCATCGTCCTGAATCATCGAGCCATCCATAGGCAAACCGCACTGCTATTCGATTTTAGTCTGAATCCGTAGACTTCCTTTATCAGCAGGCTTCATCCGAGATCATATCCAGCATCTGCCCAAGATACGCCGTCTCGGACCGGAGCAGTTTTTGGGCCGACGGGCGAATTTGGATTCGTTTAAAATGCGCCATCAAATGAGGGTATGAGTCACTGGAGGGCAAATGTTCGGCATGAAGCAGATTAACCATTTGTGAGTACACGGATAGATCCGCCACCGAGATTGCGTCACCTGCAAACCGGATGCGGTCTTCTAACTAATTTTCAAGATACTGCATTCTCAGCGGAAGCGTTTTTTATAGCGTATCTTCTACCGTGGCGTGATCGACTGGTTTACCAAGAAACTGATTGATGAAAATCGGTTTGAACACGCCTTCACTTAAGTCTGTAAAGAGCGCTGTGTCAGCATATTCTTCTATTCAAAGCATGTGCCCGTAGGTCATCGGTGCTTTGGGGAATAATGATCATGTCTATACTCTTTGCTTTTGCGAGAGATTGAAGACCTTTATTTTCCATAGGCTCGCCAACAGCAGGGCTGTTAGCGCGATCACCACGATCACCGCGACATTGATTCCTCCGACCGCCATTTGTGTGCCGTCCGTGTGCAGCATTGAGCCTCCATAGACCGACCCCAGTGCCCATGCAGTCAGGAAGGACGCACAAATAATAAGAGCGAGGCTAATCCCAATTCGCGGCGCTCGGTTCGTCCAAACGCAACCCAGCGCGAGCACCGAGAAGGCTGCATTCGTCAGAAGTTGCCACGCTTCATGTAACCGCGCGTGAGACGGCCACTCGGGATTTGTTAAGTGTGTGGAATTGAGTTCCAACACCGGGATTAGCACAGCGAATACGATGGCACTGAGGCCGACAGATAACGTGGCAAATTTGGGCATGAGCAACTTTCCTTAAATATAGACGCCGTCTATATTGACATTCTCATATAGACACTGTCAATATAATTGCTATGACTCAATTGAAACCCTTTCATCACGGTGATCTAAAACGTGTTTTGTTCGATGTCGCCCTGGCACGACTGGACGAACACGGCGCTAGCGGCGTAACGATCCGAGCAGTAGCCAAAGACGCCGGTGTTTCGCATGGCGCACCCGTCAATCACTATAAAGACCGACGCGCCTTACTGACCGCCCTTGCCAAAGCGCAGTTTGACGCCCTCCTCGCAGGGATCGATACTCGACTCGCCGAGCTTGACGATGATCCCGGCGCCAGAATTGAAATAATCGCCAGCGCCATGATGGATTTTGGATTTCGTTATCCGCACAGATACAGACTTCTTTGGAGTGCCGACCTTATCGATCATGCTGACGCCGAGCTACTCTCGGTCATGGACAGCATATACGACCGACTCTGCACAGAGTTTTCAAAAGCCTCCCCAGGACGCGAGTTTGACAAGGACACTTATGCCGTTGCGCTTTGGTCAATGCTGCATGGGTATGTAGATATGCGCCTTTCCCGCATGTTCGAGCCTTTGAATGACAGTATTAGTGGCGCGCCGCGTGGCAAAGCGATAATTGACTTGTTCAAAGTATTTTTTGAGTGATGATGGCTTAATCTTGTCGCTACTAGCTCGGTGGCCACGTTCATAGCCTTCAGTAGTCAAGCATTTCAAATAACAAAGGGGCGGCTCTGCGTTTACGAGTCTTCAGCTGGCGTACGGCGTTTTTTTGCGGTAATTGCGGGATACCAATGGCCTACGAAAGCGATCGCCGACCGGGGGAGATACACCTTTATATGGGTACTCTCGACACGCCAGAAATTCATCCTGTGGATTTTCATGTCTGCTACAAAGAACGACTTCCTTGGCTCGAGATTTCAGACGACACCAAACGTTATCCTGAATTCCCCTAGGACGCAGCCATGGAAATAGGAAAATGTACTGAAGACGGCATGGATAGTCTGGTATTACGTTGCTAGCTGTTGTGCCGGGGAGCCTATTGCACTAACGTCGGAATCTTTCCAATTGTAAAAGAGTATCCTGTGCCAATTGCTGCTTATTCAAGACTTGTTCGCTTCCCTGCTCCCCTGCTATCGCTCGTAATGTGTGCGGGGGCTTTGGTTGCTTGTAGCGATTCCCACAATACCCGAGAGCCGATCACGGCTGTGAATGCGGCGTCCATGCTGGAAGAGAATGTCACGAAAAATGTTTCCCAAATTCGTGTCGTCACAAGTGATGTAGCCGGAAACACGACGTCCACGACCCTGCTAACCAGGCAACAGGCCGCCAATTTTGGTGTACTGACGAGCGCTGACAAGGTCGAGCTTGGCCTCCTGACGCCGTCGGATGAACAGGTTGGTGTCATCATCTTCCAACCCGAGGGAGATGAAATGACACTCTCTCTACCTGGCGACGGCTTATCGCCCAATGACGTTCTCAACCTGGATATCGTGATTAACGCCGACCTGTGGGACAACGAACCAAGAATGATGGCGGCGGGCCTCGGTTTTTCCAATATCATCGGCGTCCCCGGTGTTACTGGAACCGACGCAACGAGCGAGCAACTAGCCATCGAAGCGGGGGCCTCCTGGAACACGGTGACTGGTTGTGGAGACGTAACTCCAATGACGGCTAACTACACCTCGGCCGTTTCAACGAGTACCATACTGGTGACGTCTGGGCCGCCGGCTGTTGAATATGCCGGCGGAATGCCCGTCGAGTTTTCCTGGCCAGTAGTGCCCAGCACCGTACAAGGTACGGATTTCCTTGTAACCCTAAACGACAACAATCAAGTCTACGCGGATGTGGCCACCGCCACGCCTAACTTCGACTACAACGAGCGTGCTGTTGCGGTGCTCTTCGGTCAGTTCGGCAACCGCTTGGAACTGGATGATGCGAATGTTCTCTATCCGGTCAGGATCGAAGTCGTGGACGACGGTACCCCCATGATGTTGGTCGCGCCGGATGGCTCATTGGTGTCGGCAGTTGGTATGTATGCTATTGCACCGGGTTCTCCGTATCACTCCCCCGGAGTCGGGCCGAAACTCACGGGTGCCAAGCTGAACATTATGTCCGCGATCGGGGACGAAGGTCCTCCTGGCTTCACCGGGAACACTCCCAATGACGGCATTGCGCTTTATGGCGCCGACGCCCAATATCGTCTTCGGGTTTACACTACGGGCGGTTACACGCCAGACGGAGTGGTCGGGCTCAAACCCAATCAATATGACAACTTCTTCCAGGTGCAGGTAACGACAGATGCAGGAGAGCTGGTACCACTTCTCAAAGCGGGCAAGCAGTACCTGATAGATGGCAAGAAAATTGAGGTGGTGGGTCTCGCCGAGCTAGGCGCTCCCGGGCAGGTGGTGGACGGCAACGATTGCTATGCCGAGGACAAGGACAACCAGATTGACATCGTCTTGAAGGGTGATATTGAAGCGATGCGAAAAATTTCCGGCGTGCGTGTCCCCTCTCAGGAGCCAGCTGGCGAGCACACCGCTGACGGCTACTGGCAGCTCTACAATCCCGGCGGCCCGGGCAACAACCCCACCGAGGGCACAACCTATACGCAGGGCAGCCCGGATCACACCGTGGAGGTTACCATTGCTATCGACGACCCCATGACAGTGACCTACATCGATCTGCGGGTAGCAGACTGAATTAAAACAGAGGGCAAACGAAAAGGGCCGCTAATTTAGCGGCCCTTTTCACTTGGAACTATCAGACTAGTTCCAAGCGCCGCTCGAAGGCGGGTTTTAGGTGGGGAGATTCCACTGTATTTGCGCCAGGCCAAGCAGTTACTAGATAGATGGCGGAGAGCGAGGGACTCGAACCCTGAGCCATGCGTTTTGGCGCCTCGCCACGCCCCCTAATGCCCTATAAATCAGAGAGTTAAAAAATTGAGCTGGGTATTAGAGGGCATCAAAAGGCGTGAGGATGGTCCCATGGTGGTCCCACACGCGACATCTATACGACCGACACGGCCGACCACCAAGTGGTGCTGTTCAAGAAAGAATAGGACTTCCTCATCTCTCGCCGTCATCACCTTGGGTAGATCCGCCACATGGCTTTCTTGGTGCAGTTGTCAGCAGCGTATATGATGGTAATATACATAAGTGATCAATTTAAACGAAATTGTTGGCTTTGACTGGGATTCAGGTAATTCTCGGAAAAGTGCTAAAAAGCACGATGTTAGGCAATCTGAGGCTGAACAACTGTTCTTCAATGTACCGCTCCTGTTGTTATCTGATAGTAAGCACAGCCAAGAAGAGGCCAGATATCATGCCTTGGGCAAAACGGATGCCGCCAGGCAGTTACACGTTACGTTTACACTGAGGCGCGGCGGCGCACTAATCCGGGTAATCTCGGCGCGAGATATGCACCGGAAGGAGAGAAGAATTTATGAGCAAAGTTAAGAAAGTGCCAAAATTTGAAACAGAGCAAGAAGAGCGAGAGTTTTGGGAAACACATGACTCGAGCGACCATGTTGATTGGACGAAGGCTGAATCTGTGTCACTGTCAAATCTGAAGCCGTCAACGAAGACGATTTCGCTGAGGCTACCTGAAGGTTTGCTCGACAGCATTAAAATCGAAGCCAACAAACGGGACATGCCGTATCAGTCATTGATAAAGGTTTGGCTGGCGGAAGATGTTAAGGAAACTCGTCAGCAGTGAAGTGGGTACTGACGAATTAACTTCCTGAAGCGAGCGAAAGGTATCGACAAGTTAACTTCCCCCGCCCGGGAAAATTCGACCGTCGCAATTCACGCAACCGCCCTGCTCCACTCTGTAAACGCACTGATCCTGAGATCACGGTAATGCTGAACCCTGACGAGATGCCTACCCAGATTGAATAGGTTTGATACAGCAGCATGGGCAGTCACAAATCGCTGAGCTTGCCTGACTGACTTGAATCGCGTCATACCTCGCTCTCGTACTCTAGTAGCCTCATGCGAGGTATCGACAAGTTAACTCCTCCAGGCCGAAGAAATCTAGCCCCTTGTCTTAGGCAACCGCCCTACTCCACTCATTAAACGCACCTGTCCTCAGACCCCGATAATACTCAGCCCTGACAAGGTGCCTGCTGAAATTGAACAGATTGGAAACTGCAGCATGCGCCGTCACGAATCTCTGCGCCTGCATTATCGACTTGAACCTCCTCATCCACGCTCCCTCACCCTGGTAATCTCATGCGATTGCGCTGCTCGATTATTTTCATACTGTTCAGTGCTATGAATTACTTCCGGCATCAGCTCTCGATGAGCGACTGGATAACTGCGGAGTTTATCAGTCACAATCTTCCTAGGCTCAGTACCATGGGATCGCAATAAACGCCTGAAGAAGCGCTTCGCAGCAGCACCATCGCGTTTGGCCTGCAGGTAGACATCAACCACTTCGCCATCCTGGTCGACAGCTCGCCACAGGTAATACTGCTTGCCGTTGATTCTGACGAACACTTCGTCGATATAGAAGGTGTCGCCATAGCCACGGTGCTTTCGCTTCAATCGCCGGGCATAGATAGCACCAAACTTGATACACCATAGCCGGATCGCTTCCCGACTAACGGTGATGCCGCGCTCAGCCAGGAGGTCTTCGATATCCCGGTGACTCAGATTGAAGCGATAGTAGAGCCAGACAGCGTAGCTGATGATATCTGGGGGGAATCGATGGCGTTTGTATGTTTTCATGGGCCGATTCTACTGAAATCAACCAGTTAAGTTGTCA
>JBBKWY010000059.1:0-6696 GCA_037969215.1 Halioglobus sp. | reverse complement strand
TAGAAAGCCTCTCTGGCGGCCGGTGTGGAATGACCATTGCCTTCGGGATCAAGTACCGTTGGACCGATGGGATCTTCGATGATGCCATCCTCGGCCCACATGTCGAGCCAGCGCGCCTTGTCCTTGCTTTTCAGGCACTCCCTGGATCTCAGTGACATCTGGTATGCGACATTATTTTCGTTCATGGTTATCCTCCACTTGTCTGCGTAATTGCGGCAATTTGATGATTGCCGCGAGCCAGTGTACACCAGGGTGCTCTCGGCGCCGGTCGGATTCTCTATACCCGTTGCGAATAACTTGGCCCGGGCAGCGCGTCGCTATTCGCTGGCCGCGCGCTCAAAATCCACAAAAATCGGCGACGACCAGGCGCGCTCCTGGGCGTCCGCCAGGCAGTCGTCTGTCGAGTCGGCGGCCGCGCTCACCGGGCAGGGATTGACGCTGATACACCGCCCTGATGCATCGTATTCGCAGCGCAGATTAGCGCCGTTGATGGTGGGGCTGGCCGCCTGTAGCGCCCGCACATAATAAACAGCATCGCGTTGCGAGGGGGCAAAATCGGGATCGCTGAAGCGCACAGTACAGCCGTCCCCATCCGCCTCGCACGGCAGGGACAACCAGGGGTCCTCGATCAGTGGGCCCACGTCCTCGCCGGCGACGATCTGCGGGCGGATTCTGACCACTTCGATACGGTCAATGTGCTTGCGCGTATCGCCAGGGTGGTAGCACTCGCCGCCGCACAGTCGTTGCAGGCGCTCCTTTGACAGGGCGCGCGCACTGTCGGCGGGACACCCCGGTTTCTGCTCAAAAGCCCCCAGCGCGCTGACCTCAAACACCGGTGCGGTATCGCGCTGGACAATGCTGCCCATGGGCAGGTTCTGCCCGCCCTGTGCATCGACCAGATCAAACCACAGCAGCATACGGTCACCGCTGGTGGCATATACTTCCTTGCGTTCCAGTGCATCCCAGATGGCGCCGCGATCACGCCCCTGTGCATGCACCGCAACCAGTCCGCCCGAACCAAAGAACGACGATTGCCGCTCGAAGTACGGGCCACTGCGCCCATCCGCTTTTTGTAATGGCACGTAGAAAGGCAGACGTTCACTCGCGGACAGAAACGTGCGCGGTCCGAGCTGCGCCACAGCGGCGTCAGTCATACGGCGACGCATGATCTCCTTGTAGCCGGTGCCCGCACGCGCGGAGTGAGAATCAGAGGCGCCGATAATCCCCCAGCGAAAGCGCTTGGGAGGCCGGGTCGGATCCGCAAAGTTGCGTATGGCCAGCCCATACTGCACGGAACTGGCCGGACGGTGATTGTAGGCGGGCATATAACAATCCCTGCACTGCCCGGCATCCAGCCAGTCTTCCACCGTTTGACCCGGTATAATCCAGTGGCCCGAATCCTTGGTCAGCAGATAATTGGCGCGGGTCTGTGTCGCGCGAAGCGCACACTCTGCCACCGGCTCACCCACCGCCAGACAGCGCTCTTCAATGATTTCACCAGCACGCCAACAGTCTGATACAAAATCCGCCGTCGGCGCCGGGCAAAAACTGTTGCCGCTGGCATCGACCCCAACTGCGCGCCAGCTGCGATACTGTTCGGCGTTGCCATGCCCGGAGAAAATTTCAATCAGCGGCTCCTGCCGTTCGGGGTCGGTATCCCCCGCCAACTGTTTATCCCAGGTACTCAGCGGCGGCGTATAGAAGCCCCAGCTGTTGCCGTGCGGAATAGTGAGATGCGGAAAGCCCCAGTCATCCAGCTTTGCGAACAACTCGGCGGGCGTGGTCGCGCTCTCCTGGCACTGCACTGGCAGGTCTCGCACAGGCGGCCCCTGCGGACACGCCTGCACCGCTTCCTGATCCTGCAGGTAGCGAATAAAATCGTAGTAGCGCTGGCGTGCCACGGCATCGGGAAACAGATCCGCGCGCGCGCCGCGCAGCCACGCCAGCACATTGTCGAACAGCAGTCCCACATCGCCATTGGGCACACCGGCAATCAGCAGCAGGCGCAATTTGGCGATATAGAGACCTACGCCTTCGGGATGCGTGATCTCTACCGCGGCAATCGGACGAGTGGGCACGCGCTGCTCATCCGTATCGCGAAACACCACATTTTTGTGCCCGTAGTGGTTCTTTGCCAGCTGGGCTGTCTGAGTCCACTCCCAGCCCAGAAATGTCACCATATCGGGATTGGCCGGATCCCCCGCGGCCGCATTGCACTGGCGCACCATGTCCTTGGTCAGGCCCCACTGGCGGGCAGTGAGCGCCTCTGCATGGTCATTGATCGACCAGAAATCCAGACCTGAGCAATAGCGCGCAAAATCGCAGGCATCTCCGGGGGGATGGGAGCCCTCGCCCTGATACAGGGGCAGACTGACGTTATACGCGTCGAAGGAATAGGTGGAGTGCACATGCAGATCACCGAACAGGATCTGCTTGGGCGGCAGTACGCCGGGGCCAACGCGGGCCAGTTTCTCGATGCTCTGTTGCTGCCGCGTTTGCTGCTCCTGCAACAGCGCGCTATCGCGGCGCTGTTGCGTGATTTCGCCCATGCCCTGACGCTCGCCCAGATATCCTTCGACGGCGAGGTACGCCCAGGCGACAAGCGCACAGGGCACGACAATAATAGCGAGCAGGACGAAGCGGCGCAGAACCATGGGCAGGTGTTAACTCACGTTGAGGCTAGCGGGATAGCAGAATCACCAAGCGGTAAACCACCGCTTATGCCCCTGTATTATTGGGTGCCCAAGATGGCCCTCAACCCGCCACGCTGTCAACTGCGAGCAACCGGTACTTGTGCTACTTCTCGTGACCGGGGACCACGCCGTCATAGGAGGCCTGGGAAATCGCATCGCCGTCGAACTTGATGGTTTTCTCGGGCACCAACTCGAGAATGACCCGCAGTGGTGTATCCAAATGCTCTATCGCGGCGTCCAATGTGGGCGCAGGATAGGGACTGATAATCGCCCCCATCATCGGGTAAAACCAGTCTTTGGTGGCCTGATCATCGTGCAGGATGACCCGACCCTTATAGGTGATCTGCTTACCCGGTCCCATATCGGTGCCCATGCTGGAGATCACCACGCAAGCGCGCGGGTCGCGGCGCAGCGCTTTTATGCGCGCCCTCTGGCTGGTGGCCGTCAACCAGATCGAGCCGTTGCGCGCCACGTAATTCATAATTACGCCCAGGCCGTGGCCCTCTTTATTGGTCCAGATAAAATTACATTCAATCTGTTTTTCCAGTAGTTCCTGCTCGCGCTCATCACTGAGTACGTAGAGCGTCACATCTTCATAACCTTGCATAGAATTCCCCCTGTTCGTTAAAAGCGCGGTAGATGGCCATTTTGTTGGCCGCCCGCAAGATCCATTACCTGGCCGTTAAGGTAGCCAGAACGTCGCTCGTCCGCGAGGAAGAGCGCCGCTTCGGCCATATCGTCCAGCGTGCCCATGCGGCCACAGGGCGTGGCATCGAGATGACCTGCGAGCACCGACTCCATCGAAAAAAAGGCGTCTGTCATATCAGTCTGTATCAACCCGGCGGCAATGGAATTAAAGCGCACCCTGGCCTCGCCGTATTCCAGCGCCGCCACCTTGATCGCAAAATCCACACCGGCACGGGCCGTGGAATAGGTACACAGGCCCGGCCCGGGAAGTCGCGCCGTAAGCGAGGAAATGGTAATCACGGAGCCGCCCTCGGTCATCGCTGCAGCGGCATAACGGAAAAACAACAGCGCGCCTATCACACTGATCTCCATGGTCGGCCGAATAGCCTCGGCATCCAGTTCGGCGATCAGCCCGGGCGCATGAATGCCGGCGGAAAACACCGCGATATCCACACGGCCGTAGGTTTCGCCTGCCACGCGAAACAGGTTCTCGATATCGCCATCACGGGTCACATCACAGCCCACGGCGATGCCACCCAACTCAGACGCCAGTGCCTGCAGCGGGTCCATACGACGCGCCGCCACGACAATATTGGCTCCTTCTGCCGCGAGTCGTCGCGCAATCGCCGTGCCTATATTGGCGCTGCCCGACGCACCCAGAATGACGGCTGTTTTTCCTGCCAGTGTGGTCATAGCCTATGCCTGAAGTTGTGCTGCTTTTGATATATCACTGATCTGCCGGCGCAGCACATCCTTACGCACTTTGCCGCTGGCCGTGCGCGGTAAATCAGTCACCAGTTCGATGTGCTGCGGTATTTTCTGTTTCGCGAGTAGCGCCTGATCCGCGAACTTCGCCACATCGGACAGCGCCAGTTGGCCGTGCGGATCTTCGAGAATTATGTAGGCACACACGCCCTCCCCCAGACGTTCGTGCGGCATCGCTACCACCGCCACCTCGCGAATATCCGGGTGATCATGGAGTACGTCCTCAACTTCCTTGGCGCTGATATTTTCGCCGCCGCGGATGATGATGTCCTTCTTTCTGTCGGTGATCAGGATCGCGTTATCCGGCGTGACATGGCCGATATCGCCGGTCAGGAAGAAACCCTCACTGTCGTGCGCCTCCGCGTTCTGCTTGGGATCGGCGTATCCCAGCATCATGCCGGCACCGCGCGCGGCAATTTCACCGTCCACGCCAGGTGCGACTTCCCGCCCCTGCTCATCCAGAATTTTTACGTCATAGGCATAAATCTGGCCATCGGTTTCTGCGGCCAGTTGCAGCTGCTCAGCGCCCACAAAACCCAGCGTAATAATCGGTGTTTCCGTGCTGCCATACACGCGAAACGCGCGGCAGTTATCGAGCGAGGCACAGGCGTCATAGATCACCTGCGGCGGCACTGCCGCTCCACCACAGGCAAACAGGCGCATACTGGGCAAGCCGGTATTGTGCCTTCTGGCGGCCGCTACCAGCTCTACCAGAAAGGGCGTTGCGCCGACACTGCCGGTGGCACCCACCTCATTAATAAAGGCCACGGCGGCATCGGCATCCCAGCGCGCCATCAGCGCCGATTTCACCGGCGTCACGAAGGGCAGCACCATGCCCGAGCCATAACCGGTAATGTGGGTGACCGGCGACGGCATTAGCATCACGTCGCGCTCATCCATGTCCCAGCAGTCCAGCGAGTTCTGGATTACCCGTGCCAGTGTGTTGTGGCTGTGCATCACCGCTTTGGGCGTGCCGGTGGTGCCAGAGGTATACAGTATGGCCTTGATCGAATTGGGATCGATCTCCGGCAGCGTCTCCAGATCCACCGGCGCACTCTCCACCAGATCCTCGTAGCGCAGCATGCCATCGTATTCCTGCTGCGCGCGCACCGTGACCACAAATTCAAGATCCGGCAGATCGACGCGCAGTGCCGCTATCATCGAGGGAAACTCAAGGCTGCGCACCTGTTCGGGGATATAGATCAGTCGCGTCCTGACATCCTTGAGAATAAAGCGCAGCTCGTGGTCCCGGTAGATGGGAATCACCGGGTTCACGATCAGGCCCAGCGCCGAAGCGGCAATATCGAGGACCACAGATTCGCGCCAGTTCGGCAACTGAAAGCTGATCACATCACCTTGTTCCAAACCGAGTTGGCGCAACGCTGTAATCAGGCGTCGCGCCTCATCGGCGATAGAACCATAGGTAATCGCGGGCTCGCCTTCGAGGTAGATTGCCACCTCATACGGTTGCTCCCACGCTTTTTGCCAGGCGCCCTGTGCAATAGTCTGATTGCACCACAATGCGCCATCGCGCTTGATACGCTCAGCGCTCAACGGATTTTTTATCACGGTTTTAGTCTCTTTTTATAGATCTGACAGCACATGACCACCGTCCACTGTGACGGCCGATCCCGTCATCAGTGAACCGGCAGCGGATGCCAGCAACAACAGCGGGCCGTTCAATTCTTCGAGGTTGCCGGTGCGGCGCTGGGGTATGCGTTTGATCAGTGCCTGACCGTCCGCAGTCTTGAACCACTCACCGTTCAGTTCCGTCTGGAAATAGCCGGGGCACAGTGCATTGACGCGGATCTTGTGTTGCGCCAGTTCCAGTGCTGCCGTTTTGGTGAACTGCACCACGGCGGCCTTGGAGGCGGCGTAGTTGGTCAGCGCCTTCTGCACGCGCTCTGCCAGGATGGAGGCGATATTCACGATGCTGCCACCGGTGCCAGCGGCGATCATACGCCTGGCGGTTTCCCGGGTGACGTAAGCCACGCCATTGAGATTGGTGTCTATCACCTTGTTCCAATCCTCGTCGCTGAGATCGAGTAGCAGTTTCGGAATGGTGATACCGGCATTGTTGATCACCACGGTGACAACGCCGAACGCCCGTTCAACCTCGTCCAGCGCTGCGGCGATGCTGGCGCTGCTGGTAACATCCATGGTGACCGCAATGGCTTCGCCGCCAGCGGCCTTGATGCTATCCGCCTCGGCCTGTATCAGATCCGTGCGGCGCGCGGCCAGCACGACCTTCGCACCCGCGCGCGACAGCACATGTGCAAAGTGTTGACCGAAGCCACTGGAGGCGCCGGTGACAAGGGCGACCTTACCCTGAAGTGAAAACGGTTGAAGCAAGTCGTTCATGCAGATAACCCCGGTGCGCTCAGGCGCTCAGATACTTGTCCAGTGTATTGTGGAAATGCCGAATGCGAATTTCCTGATAGTTGGCCAGCACTATTTCACCGGACTGCAGGTTATGTAAACCCTTCTGTACCATTTTCAGGTTGCTGAAATCCTGATCGAACACGCGACCCAGCCCCCCTTCCAGACCCGC
>JBBKWY010000058.1:0-3388 GCA_037969215.1 Halioglobus sp. | reverse complement strand
CGGATGATCCGGAACGCATGGATAACAAGGATTTATTGGACGCCATCAATCAGGTAATGCCGTATGGCAAATACAAGGGTCGCCAGCTACTGAAAACGCCCGGTCACGTCGCCGTCTTCACTGATGGCAACGCTCCCAAGTCCAGCACATTCCAGAACATCCGTCATACATGTTTGCTATAACAACTCCAGCGAGGCTCCGAGGTTCGCGATAGTAGAAGTCCGGGGATTACTTTGTATGCGAGGTTAGGCCACTAGGGCCTCACGCTGTCGGCAGCTCGCAAAATATTGCGCTTTTTACTACCCGCCAATTCAGGGTAAGGAATCTCAGCATAAGGTCATTTTTACAGTACCATCGTTGTCCTTGCCGGCACGGATATTGTAAAATGAAGAGCGCGCTGGCGCCTACTGACAATAACTCAAGCAGAAGGGGCTAGCATTTCTTTGCTTGAGTCTTAGACCTCCTGTTCGCTGCACTATTCTAATTTTTCAAGAGTAAACGTCTTTATGGCCTCCGCTACGTCGTCATCTGCTTTTCGTCTAGATATCCAAGGTCTGCGGGCGTTAGCCGTCTGTTTGGTAATAGTATTTCACATCTGGCCACAGCTTCTAACAGGCGGCTATGTTGGCGTAGATGTGTTTTTCGTGATCTCCGGGTATTTGATCAGCAAGCACCTCACGAGTGAGATAAGTCATTCAGGCGGCTTGCAGTTACCAAGGTTCTGGGCTAAACGGATCAGGCGCCTTTTACCTGCATCGCTATGTGTACTGATGGCTTCGGCTATAGCGACTTATTTTATATTACCGGCATATCTATGGGAGCCGACCCTAGAAGAAATCGCAGCAAGCACACTCTATGTCCAAAACTGGATGCTGGTGAACAACGCTGTTGATTATTTGTCGGTAGACAATGATCCTACTTTGGCCCAGCATTTTTGGTCGCTGTCTGTCGAAGAGCAATTTTACCTAGCTTGGCCTCTGCTGTTTCTGGCAGCAGTTGGCCTGGCAGGCTTTGCGAGTGGAAGACCTTTCGATAAGTCGAATGCTAAACGCGCAATTCGAAATCTGGTCATTGCGATCTTAATCAGTTCATTCGCATATTCTTGCTACATCACTTATTTGCGGGCCGAGCTTGCCTATTTTTCAACCGCTTCTCGAGCTTGGCAGTTTGCGGTCGGTGCACTTCTAATTTTTGGTATTGAACAACGTACAAATGTAATGCTTTCTGTTGGCCTTAAAGTACTGCTGAATTGGCTGGGCTTTGGGATGATAGTCGCCAGCGCCATTGTTTTTTCTTCAGCGACGGCCTTTCCGGGTTATGCGGCACTCGTTCCTGTTCTGGGAACAGCGATGATTATTGTATCTCAGACCGATCAATCTCCGTGGTCGTTTAATAACCTATCACGTTTTCCTCCTGTCAAATATTTGGGTGGTATTTCGTATTCTGCCTATCTGTGGCATTGGCCGCTGGTGATCTTGCTTCCAATTTTGGTCGAAAGCAGCATTGGTATCGACTCCGAATACCTAATCGCTCCGATGATTTTGGTGCTGACCATAATTCTGGCGGGGGCGTCCAAGCGCTGGGTAGAAGATCCATTTCTGCGGAAAGGTTCGATTTTATCAACAACCGCTGGAAGCTTCTCAGGTGGCTTACTGGGTATGGCAGCTGTTCTGTTGGTCTGTTTCATCATTTTTCAGAACCAACCCGCACAAGTTAAGCCAGAGGAGGGTGACTCGATAATGTTTAGTAGCGTCGACAACCTGCAGGGGGCACTTAACGCAACAATGGCCTCCGCCACCTGGAAACCATCGGATCAACACCCCAGTCAACAGGCTCAGGTCGAAGAATGGATCGTTGATAACTGCGCCGACATTGACATGAACGACCCCGCACTGATGGAACACTGTGTCTATGGTGACATCAGTTCTACTCGCACAGTCGCCGTTATCGGCGACTCTTGGGCGACTCACCTATTACCAGCAATACGCTCAGCGATGCCAGGATGGCGAGTTCAGGTTTTAACAATGCACCAATGTCCGATAGCAGATCTGCCGGTCCATAAGGCGGGTAGGTCAGGTCCCTTTGAGCTTTGTGTCGAACATCGACGAAATGTTATGGAATGGCTGACCAAGAATAGACCTGAACTTGTAATCGCCTCAGAATCACCCATAAGCACTTCCAAGCGCTTGCTGGATAGAAAGGCAGATTCAACGGTGGAGATTCCAAAGGCGCTAGAAACAGCCTACAGGCAGATCAATGAATTGGGATTGCAGCTGATACATGTGGAATCACCGCCTCGATCTAATTGCAACTTTGAAAAAATCAAGAGTCCCTCATTGTGTAAATCGAACGCGATGACAGCGAAAGAAAGGCGGATAAGCGAGCGAAAAATTCAGGTTGCCGAGACATTCAAATATGGGACTATTGACATGACTTCATGGGTTTGCACAGATGATCTCATCTGCCCTAACCAAATTGACGGAAGATTAGTGAAAGCTGATGGAGGTCATATCACCAACAGTTTTTCAAGTAGCTTAGGGCACATATTCGCCAACGAGTTGACAGGTTTAGGCGTCGACCTTTAGAAACAGAGAAGGTTGCCCTAATACTAGACAAAGCGGGTGGCTATCCGTTTCTAATCCCGCTGGACTTGTCACTTAAATTTTTCAAACGATCGGGGCGACCATGGACAACAAAGACTTACTGGACGCCATCAATCAGGTAATGCCGTATGGCAAATACAAGGGCCGTCAACTTCTGGATCTCCCTGAACCCTATCTGGTGTGGTATCACAGCAAGGGCTTTCCTCAGGGAAAACTCGGCACACAGCTTGCCCTGATCTACGAGGTTAAACTCAATGGCCTGGAAGGGATGTTACGGCGCTTCCAACGATAATATGCCCGTGACGATACCATCAGGAATACACCGTGCAGCGACCTCAGGTATCGGAGCCATAGTTGTATTAATGTTGCCTGGCTGCGGCCGACTCGACTCCCTGTTGATGCAACCGAAAATGACCGCACTGCAATGGTGCGAGGGCATGCCATGCGTGGACCTACTGTCCACAGGGATCATTCTCAACCAACCCTTCTCAAGCCTACTGGTTTATCTGTTGGGCCTGATGTGGCTGTGGGCCGCACTGCGCTTCTGGCAAACTCGGGCAGGCCAAATCAGTAAGCACTGGTGGTGTCTATCTCTGGTACTGGGCGGTCTCGCCGCAATATCTGCAGGCACCAGCTATCAGGCGTTTGGCTACGAGTTAAAATGCGTCGGCAGGGATTTTTGCCTGTGGACGAACGGGTGGGAAGTCACCTACATGATCCTGCAAGGCGGCAGTTTCAATGCAATGCTAATTGCGGTGGCTTTCTCCTGCACAGCAAACAATCTG
>JBBKWY010000057.1:0-167199 GCA_037969215.1 Halioglobus sp. | reverse complement strand
AGGCTGGCATCATGGAAACCAATTGGGTGACGGTTGAAGGCGAGCGCCTGACTAGCCGTTTTCAGTTTCGTATCGAGCAGGGAGTCCAGCGCGGCACCAGTGAGCTGCATGTATTGCAGATGCAGCAATCGGGGGGAGCCAACCCGTGGCCCGCCAAATCGGATGATCCCGCTCAGGCCGCTGAAATGCTGCAGGCGGTCTCGCAATTTCTGGCCGACAGTGCCGACTCTGCGCCGGTCTCCATGATCGCCGAACAGGGTATTAGCGCGGGTGGCAAAATCTCTCTGCTGGAGACGCCGGAGGGCGCCAGCTACCTGGAACTGGAACTGCCGTTTGATCGCGCCTGGGCATCCCTGGGGCGAGCGCTGGAGGAGTCGTCTTTTCAAATAACCGATAAGGATCGCAGTAGCGGTACCTACTATGTGCTATTCACGGGCGAAGCCGAGGCCAAAGAAGAAGGGTGGTGGGGTTCGCTGTGGAATAACGATGATGCCCAGCCTTTGGTCGGACAGAGTTTTGTGATCTCTGTGCAAACACTCTCAGAGCGAGCAGTGACTATTGCGTTGCGACCACAGGATGCAAATATGCCGTACGATAATCGAGATGGCCAGCAATTGCTGTCCCTGATCAAGGGTAATATTGATTAAGCAGTGATGTTCGAGGCGCCTTACTAGTGCAGTTCGCCTCTCTGGGCTCGGGTAGCAAAGGCAACGCTACGCTGGTGCGATCCGGGGATACGCTGGTCATGATTGACTGCGGCTTTTCCCTGCGCGAGACCGTGCGGCGTATGGCGCGGCTCAATGTTGACCCGCAGCAGCTGGACGCCATCCTGGTGACCCACGAACATTCCGATCACAGCAGCGGTGTCGCTGCGCTGTCCCGAAAATTTCAGATCCCCATATACCTGACCCATGGAACCTTCAGTACCGGTCGTTGCGACGGCGGTTACGAGCAGCGCCTGTTTAACTGTGAAGACACACTGGCCATCGGCACGCTGTCAATTAAGGCCGTGGCTGTTCCACATGACGCGGTGGAACCCTGCCAGTACCGGCTGAGTTGTGGTCAGCATACGCTGGGCGTACTCACCGATCTGGGGAGTATCACCCCCCATGTCATCGACAATTTTCGCTCCTGCCACAGCCTGTTGCTGGAGTTCAATCACGATCTTCCGATGTTGTTGGATGGGCCATACCCCGCGCACCTGAAGCGCCGGGTTGGGGGTGACTGGGGGCATCTCAATAACCTGCAGGCCGCCGAATTATTGCAGCAGATTGATGGTGCGCAATTGCGCCATCTGGTGGTGGCTCATATCAGTGAAAAAAATAACAGCCGTTCGCAAGCTGAGCGCGCGTTATTGTCGGTTCTGGGCACTCTGGAGCGCGTGATTTTTGCCGAGCAGTCGGGCGGTTTTGACTGGCTCGATTTGGCCGGGGCCTGAATTAGCGAGCCCCGCGCTCAGCCTTTTTACAAAAACTGTGAATTCCCTCTCGTTCCTGTCGGCAATGTGCCGGCCGGGCTTTTCCCTCAGCACCGCTTGCGCTAGCCTGCGGCATTGCGACGTGTTGGCGGCGCGGCTGTCGGTTGGTCAGAGACAGTGCTTTGGCAGTATCACGGTGGTCACCTGGGCCAGGGTTCCGGGACGTGGGCACTGGAGTTTGGGGTTGCCGGACAGGTCCAGATGGCGCAGGGCGGGTAATTGGCCCAGTGGCACCGGGTCGACGATCTGGTTGTCGTCCAGATACAAGGCCTCCAATGTGGTGATGGTGGTGAGTTCGACCAGATTGCGAACGCTGTTGGCGGACAGGCGCAGCACTGTGAGGCCGTCAAATACGGCCAGACCTTCGAGACTTTCGATGCCCGCAAAGCTGCAGTCCAGGGTGGTCAGCTGCTGCGCTCTGGTGATGACATCATCATTGATGGCCTGTTCGAGACAGCCGTGCAACCCCGGGTCTGGCACTGTGTAATCGCGAAACAGCGGGGTGGGTGCGTACACAACTTTTTCGTTGACCTTGACGTCGTAACCCTGACAGGCGCCGAGCAGGAAACACACTGGAATAATGAACAGGGAAACCAGACGGTGGGGCATGACAGGTGCTCCTTCTTACCCATGGAATTAGAAAATGTGACAGGATCGAATCGTTCAAACGTGGCTACCACGTCAACAGACCCCTATAATGCCAGTAGTCGTGATCTACTTCACTACAACTTTGAGTCTATGGGGGCCTATTTTAGAATGCCAACATCCAGTGACAAAGGCAGGGCAGGGCGGCCAGTGCCCGGCAAGGGGAAAGGGGTAGGCGGCAGTGCCGAGATGCCCAATGCGATCAGTATCGTGCAGCGCGGCAACCTCAAGGCACTGGAAACGACGCTGCGCAGGCAGTGGCGCATGGGCCAGAATATCGTATTGTGCTGGAGTTCCGACGAACGCGGCGTGTTGGTGATTTTTGTACCGCACTATTTTCTCGGCAACTACTGCGCCGACGGCGGAACTACCACGGCGGATGAAAGCGGGGGCAATGAGGCCTTTATCCGTGAGCTGATTTCAGGGGAGCGGCGCAAAAAGCGGGAAGCGTTGTTCGCGATCAGTGCGCGTCTGGATGTCTCTCCCACCTTCATAAAGCTCGAATCGGCGCTGTCAGAAGAGCCCCAGGTGCTGGACGCGGTGGAGCATGTCATAAAACGTTACGGCCTCAGTTATGTCGAAAACCGGGCTGTTATACTCTTCGATATCGTCGACTTCTCACTCTACACGGCCTTTGAGCAGGCGAGTCAGCTCAACAGCCTGTCATACTCCCTTAACTCTGCTTATAACAAGTTGCTGGCGCAGGGCATTGAGATCAATTTTGCGCGCACCACCACTGGCGATGGCTACTATGTCTGGAATCGCGATTTCAGCCCCAGTGCCAACCAGGATTTATTCGTATTTATGTTGCTGGTAGTGGCCGATAACACGGTGGCCCAGGTGGCATCCAAGGGCCACACTGTACCGGTAATTCGTACCGGCTATCACATCGGAGGTCACTACGAGTTGTATCAGGCGGAGGGTGTTAATCCCTCGGTGTTCAGTTACATCGTCGGCGATGTCACTATCGATTTGGCCCGTATGCTGGATATGGCGCAGGCCAATCAGGTGTTGATTGGGGAGTTCCACTGCGAACCGGCGCGCTGGGGGTCCAGCACGGTCAAGTCGATTACTGCGGTATCCGCCGTGACGTTTATCAATGCCTGTTCCCGAATGCTGCCTTCCATGCAGGGCATCCTGCTCTCAGGCAAGAGTATTGACGCCATTTCCTGCCGTTTGACAGAAGGCGTGGGCACCGATGGCGAGTCGCGGCCGCGACGCTTTCGTATCGTCGACAAACACGGTATGTCACGGTGCTGCTACAACCTGCAGATTGATATTGACCTGGCGGGCAAAAATCTGTCGTTGGGACTGGATCAGGATGAATTGCCGAGCCGTGGCACCACAAAAACAAGCGAAAAACGACCAGGCCAAACCGTCGATGCCGCACCCAGCGCGGAAGAGTTGTTTGACGATTTGGCCGGTTTGCTCAAAAAAACCGTGCCCAAGACCATCACCGAGGACTGAGTTCGTTATGGTGAATATCCCGCGAGCAGGACACATGGATGTCAGTAATACGGTAGATGTATCTGACCCGGTGAGCGTCGCCGATGCCGTCACATGTATATTGACGGCGCGCTACCCGGGGTTCGACCTGTCTCCGCTGGCAGTATTGTTTCGCGACTTTAATCGACTTTACAGCGGCTCGTATCCCGGTTACCGGGCCTGCGACGTCCGTTACCACAATACGCAGCATGTGCTTGATGTGACGCTGGCAATGGCGCGTCTGCTCGACGGCTATGAACGCAGTCATCCGCCGGGCGAAGCATTGGGTCCGGAAATGGCTATGACGGGTATCGCGGCGGCACTGTTCCATGACTCCGGGTACATCAGGCGAACACGGGATAGCAGGCACAAAAATGGCGCGGCCTACACGCGAGTGCACGTGAGTCGCGGCATTCGTTTTATCACCGACTACCTGCCATCCGTCGGGCTGGATTTTATGACTGGACCGTGTTCACGCATTTTGCACTTCACCGGCTATGAAATTGATCCTCGCGATGTGACGGTAGCAAGTGACCAGGAGCACCTGCTGGGGAAATTGTTGGGGACTGCGGATCTCATCGCGCAGATGGCCGATGTCGATTACGCACAAAAGTGTCGGGAATTCCTGTACGAGGAATTTGCCGCCGGAGGTTTGGCCGGCGAAGAGAGTGAAGGCGCCTATAAGGGCGCTATATACCGCACGCCTGAGCAGTTATTGGATCAGACCCCCGAATTCATGCGAGCTGCGATCGATGTGCGCCTGGATGGCCATTTCAACAGTGTGCACCGCTATGCCGCAGACCATTTTGAGGGGCGCCACCTCTACATGGATGCGATCCAGGAAAATTGCCGAGATCTGGTGGCAATGTTGAAGAGCGATAGAAACTGATGGTCATCGCTTTAGCCATTGCACATTTCAGCCCGACAGTCTGAGCTGGCGCTGCTGCCGGCCACGGCAGCAGATGATACGCACGCGGCCCAACTGGCGCAGCAACTTGACTTGCCATTGCTGGCCGCCGGCATCGATCCTGCAAACTGTAGCGCCGTAGAGGCTGTGCTGATTGTTGAAAATGGCGCTATTCGCCTGCAGCGTACGGGGCGCGGTGCACCGGGGGCCGTGGCTGTGGATTTTGGCAGTGCCGGGATGCGCCACCGCCGCAATTCCGGCGCAAGGGAGATGCTGGGCAGAGCCGTCGGGCAGGACAAGAAATTGGCCTTGCGGGTGCTGGATGCGACAGCAGGGCTGGGTACCGACGCCTTTGTGCTTGCCGATCAGGGTTGCGAGGTGCTGCTCTGCGAGCGGGAGCCGGTTATCGCGGAATTGCTGCGCTGCGGTTTACTCGCCGCAGCAGGTAGTGGTGACCCCTGGCTGACAGGCGTTGTACAACGAATGAGCCTGTGTCCTCTCGATGCTCGCGAGGTGGCGTCTGAGCGCCTGCAGGCTGTAGATGTCATCTACCTCGATCCGATGTTCCCGCAGCGCCGGAAAAGCGCAGCGGTCAAGAAGGAGATGGCGTTATTCCAAACCTTGCTGGAGCGCTCTATCGATCCACAGGATGCGGATGCGTTGTTACTGTGGGCCCTGCAGCAAGATACCGCCAGGGTTGTGGTCAAGCGCCCGGCCAAAGCGCCTGTTCTCGCGGCGCAGCAGCCTTCGCATATCATCAGCGGGAAGTCAGTGCGCTATGATGTGTATGTTCATCGCAAGCTGGTGTGACCTCGTACGCAAGCGAGCGAAGCGTAGTACTTCATTTTGAAATTCGACTGGGTGTCACTTTCTCGTTGAGCCCATCGAAAGCGACTATTATCAGGAGAATTCATGGCAGGAAAAAAAGTAACAGCGTTGATCACCGGCGCCTCCTCAGGGCTTGGCGCCGAGTTTTGTCGGCAGCTGGCGGCGCGCTGTGATGTCATCATTGCTGTGGCGAGACGCAAAGAGCGGCTGGAGGCACTGGCCGATGAGCTGGCTGGCACTGTGGAAATGCACTGCCTGGAAGCCGATCTTGAAAGTGTCGAGGGCGTTGCCAGGACAATGGAGGCCATTCGTCAGCAGGGTCCGGTAGCGTATCTGGTCAATAATGCCGGGTTCGGCGCCCTCGGGAGTTTCGAAGCCTCGTCGATCGAGAGTCAACGATCAATGGTAAACCTGCATATCAATACCAGCATCACGCTGTGTCGCGCAGCGATACCTTACATGCGCGAGCTGGGTGGCGGGACGATCATCAATGTCTCCTCTCTGGGCTCCTTCGTTTCAGGCGAAGGCATGGCGGTGTATGGCGCTTCCAAAGCCTTTCTCAACTACTACTCCCAGGCCTTGCAGATGGAGCTGGCGGGCAGCGGAATTGAAGTGCAGGCACTCAGTCCTGGTTTTACGCGGACGGAGTTCCACGATTCATTGGCGCAAGAGGACTTTGATCTCCAGCGGATTCCCGAGCAGATGTGGATGACGGCTGAAGCCGTGGTAGCGGCCAGTCTTGGCGCGTTGGGCTCGGGCGACGTGCTGGTTGTGCCGGGAGAGGACAACCGCAATGTGGCGCGAATGGGCTTACAGCAGCAATTAGATAGCCTGCATTAACAAGCGGACCATTATGTCTTTATAGATCGCCGACAACCGCGGGAGGTCGGCTGCCAGGACGTGTTCATTAATTTTGTGAATGCTGGCATTGATTGGACCAACCTCGACTAGCTGGGCCCCCGTGGGCGCAATAAAGCGACCGTCAGAGGTGCCGCCAGCGGTTGAAAGCGCGGGGGGCTGACCGGTAATGTCGCGGATAGCGGCAATGGTTGCGTCCACCAGGGCGCCGCTGGGGGTCAGGAATGGCTGGCCGCTCAGTTGCCAATCGAGGGTGTATTCCAGCGGGTGTTGCCGCAGTATCGCTTCTGTGCGCTCGCGCAGTTCCCTCTCGGTCACCTCGGTAGAGAAGCGGAAATTGAACACTACCTGGACTTCGCCAGGGATCACATTGGTGGCGCCGGTGCCGCCATTGATATTTGAAACCTGCATTGATGTAGGCGGAAAAAATTCGTTGCCTTCGTCCCATACCTCACACGTGAGCGCGTGCAACGCGGGGAGAATACTGTGGATGGGGTTGTCGGCCAGATGGGGGTAGGCGATATGACCCTGCACGCCATGGACTGTCAGGGTCGCGCCCAGCGAACCACGGCGGCCATTCTTAATGACGTCGCCCAGTGACTCTGAGCTGGAAGGCTCGCCCACCACGCACCAGTCTATCGATTGGCCCTTTTCACTCAGGTAATCGAGCACCCTGACGGTGCCATCAACCGCCGGCCCTTCCTCGTCGGAGGTTATCAGGAAGCCAATACGACCGGGATGATCAGGGTGCTCCGCCACGAATTCCTCGCAGGCCACCAGCATGGCTGCCAGACTGCCCTTCATGTCCGCGCTACCGCGCCCGTACAGCAGGCCATCGCGCACAACCGGTTCGAAGGGGGGGGAGTCCCATTGGCTGACAGGACCGGTAGGTACCACATCCGTGTGTCCGGCAAATACCAGCAGCGGTCCCTGCGCGCCACGTTCGGCCCAAAAATTCCTCACCTCACCGAACGGCAGTTCAGTGCACTCAAATCCGAGTGCATTCAGGCGTTCTATCATGAAAGCTTGGCAGCCTGCATCCTCGGGTGTTACCGAGGCGCGGCGGATCAGCTCGCAACAGAGTTCCAGTGTTTTTTCCACGTCGCTTACTCGCTGTTGAACTCAGTTGTGTGCGTGCAGTTCCTGGTTCAGTTCTACGGCACTGCGATTGGTCAGGCACTCCACTGCGCCAGTGGCGGAATTGCGGCGGAATAACAGGTCGGACTTGCCGGCAAGGTCGCGTGCTTTGGCGGTGTCGACCGGCATGCCATCGGCGTCCATCAAGGTGACCTTGGTGCCCGCGGTGACAAACAGACCCGCCTCCACAGTGCAGCGATCACCCAGCGGAATACCGATACCCGCATTGGCACCAATCAGGCATTTTTCGCCGACTGAAATCACGATATTACCGCCGCCGGAGAGAGTGCCGATTGTTGAGCACCCACCACCCAGATCTGAACCGCTGCCGACCATGACACCTGCAGAGATGCGCCCCTCAATCATGCCGGGGCCTTCCGTGCCCGCATTAAAGTTGACGAAGCCCTCGTGCATGATGGTGGTGCCCTCGCCCAGATAGGCGCCCAGTCGCACACGCGCGGTGTGGGCGATGCGAACCCCTGTCGGTACTACGTAATTGGTCATCTTCGGAAATTTGTCCACACAGCTGACTTCCAGTACTTCGCCGCGCAATCTCGCGGCAAGCTGGCGCTCGGGCAATTCATCCAGATCAATTGCGCCTTCGCTGGTCCATGCCACATTGGGCAGGGCGCCAAACAAACCTTCCAGATTGGTGCCATGCGGTTTCACCAACCGGTGTGACAGCAGGTGTAGCTTCAGATAAGCCTCCGGTACATTAGCTGCTGGCGTATCGTCCTGCAGCAACACGGCGACCACGGGCCTGCCACTTGCGAGCAACTGTCCTGCCAGCTGTGCCATCGTTTTCTCGCCCGCTGCCGCGAGCGCTGCTTGCATTGCAGCCAGCTCATCCCGGCTCAGCGCGTGGTCATTTTCGCAACCTTCCAACACCGCTGCCAGAGACGGTGCGGGATGAAGTAGAGGTTGAGGAAAAAAGATTTCCAGCCAGTTTCCGTTGTTATTGTGGGTGCCTACACCCAGGCCAAAGGCAAATGCGCCATCAGTCATACTATCTCCATCGTGTGTTACACGCCCTGTCAGAGGGTGTGTGCATTAAAAATCTTGGCGTAGTTTGCAGCAGAAAATCCGGTATAGCGCTGATGTCCGGTATCCAGCAGTGGCCGCTTGATCAGTGTTGGGTGTGCCAGCACCGCTTTATGGGCCGCCTCGTCATTCATGTTTTCGCGCGCGTCTTCACTCAGCGTTTTCCAGCTTTGGCTGCGTCGATTAAGCAGATTTTGCCAGCCCAGCTCGTCTATCCAGGCGGTCACAGCATCCTGATCCAGGCCATCCTCACGAAAGTCGTGAAACTGGTAGTCGATACTGTGCGAGTCTAGCCACTTTCGCGCTTTCTTTACCGTGTCGCAGTTTTTGATGCCATAGAGTGTAATCACAGCAATACCCCAGTAGATAGCGTGTTAATCGTGGCCGCGTAGCATAGCAAAGCCGGGGAGCGGGGGACAGGCCACGTTTAATCAGGGCTTGTGACACTTCTTGGGGTGCTTGCGATTCGGGTAACACGTCCGGCAGATTTCACAGACACGCCCGTCGCAGCCGCGCGCTGTGCAGTACTGGCGGCCGTAAAAAATGATCTGCAGATGGAGTCTGTTCCAGTACTCCTCGGGAAACAGCCGTTTCAGGTCTCTCTCGGTCTGCACGACATTTTTGCCGCGGGTCAGTCCCCAGCGTTGTGCCAGGCGATGTATATGCGTGTCCACCGGGAACGCTGGCACTCCAAAGGCCTGGGACATGACGACACTGGCGGTCTTGTGGCCAACTCCGGGCAGGCGCTCCAGAGCGGCCATATCAACAGGTACGGCACCACCGTGTTCCTCAAGGAGTATCTCACTGAGGCGCTTGATGGCCTTTGACTTTTGCGGCGAGAGTCCGCAGGGGCGGATAATGTCTTTAATCTGCGCCACTTCAAGGGCCGCCATGTCCACCGGGTTGTCGGCGAGCTTGAACAGTGCGGGGGTGACTGTGTTGACTCGCTCGTCGGTGCATTGGGCGCTGAGCAGGACGGCGACCAATAGTGTGAACGGATCGCTGTGATCCAGCGGAACAGGGGTTTCTGGGTACAGCTCCTGCAGGCGATGCAGGATGTAATCGGCACGTTCAGCTAGCAGCACAATTGATCCTATAACAGGCTCAGGCGATGGACGATACGCTGCGCGGCTTCTACGCAATGCGCTGTCGTGGCTACCAGTGCCATCCGCACCCGATTTTCACCGGGATTGATGCCGCCTGACTCGCGGGCCAGAAAACGCCCCGGCAATACGATCACATTCTCGCCCGCATAGAGCTGGCGGGCGAACTCTGTATCGCTTATCGGTGTTTCGGGCCACAGGTAAAATCCGGCCTGTGGCGCTGACACGCACAGATGTCCGTCAAATTCCGCGAGCACGGCGGCAAATTTTTCACGGTATTGCTGCCGGTTTGCTTTGACGTGTTCTTCGTCACTCCAGGCCGCGATGCTGCCCAACTGGTGATGAATGGGTACAGCACAGCCGTGATAGGTCCGGTATTGCAGAAAAGAGCGCAGTATTGCAGCATCGCCGGCCACAAAGCCTGAGCGGAGGCCCGGCAGGTTGGAGCGCTTGGACAGGCTGTGGAACACCACACAGTTGTGAAAGTCCTCGTCCCCCATCGCAGCACAGGCCTCTAGCAAGCCGGGGGGTGGTGCGGTCTCATCGAAGTAGATCTCCGAGTAACACTCATCGCTGGCGATAATAAAATCGTGTTCGCGCGCAAGTCGAATAAGATCCTGCAGTTGCGACAGCGACATGACGGCACCCGTGGGATTGCCGGGACTGCACAGATACAGCAGTTGACACTGTTGCCACTGCTCAGGGGTCACACTGGCGAAATCCGGCAATAGCCCTGACTCTTGCGTGCAATTAATGAAATGCGGGTTCGCACCGGCCAGTAGCGCCGCGCCCTCATAGATCTGGTAGAACGGATTAGGGGTCATCACCAGGGCGGTTGGTCCCGGTGTAACGGCGGCCTGAGCAAAGGAAAAGAGTGCTTCGCGGGTGCCGTTTACCGGCAGCACCTGACTGTCGGGATCAACTGCAAGCAAGGCATAGCGACGCATCAACCAGTCGGCAATGGTGCTGCGCAATTCAGGCAGGCCTGCAGTCGTCGGATAATTAGAGAGCCGGTGCAGGTTGTCTGCGATGACATCGAGTACAAACTGGGGCGATGCGTGTTGCGGTTCGCCGATAGACAGCGCGATCGCGGTTTTATCCGGCGCTGGTGTCAGGTCACTGAACAGCTGTTGTAGCTTGGCGAAGGGGTAGGGTTCCAGACGTGTAAGATTAGGGTGCACTACGCTGCCGCCTGTTCATCGAGCTCATCGCAAATCGTGCGTTGCAGAGCGTTGCACAATTGTGCGTCAGTGATAGCTTGTTGTTGGTCATCTGTAATAAAGAATACGTCTTCGACGCGTTCACCGAGTGTCTGAATTTTGGCCGCCTGCAGTTCGACATTGTAGGCCACAAAGATCCTGCCAATTCGCGCCAGCAGGCCCGGCCTGTCCGGAGTAGACACTTCCAATACAGAGACATTCTTGATCTCGTCTACGTAAATACGTGTTTCGGTGGGGATAGAAAATGATTTCATTTTTCGGGGCGTACGCCGCTCCGGTATAGCGATTTTTCCCGCGTCGCTACCCAGGATTTCACTGAGGTATTCCTTGATATGTGCGAGCCGCGCGTTGTCATCGGTGATGGGCTGTCCATTGGAGTCCAGGACGAAAAAAGTGTCCAGACTCATGCCGTTGTTGGCGTCGTAGATGCGGGCGTCGTGTACGCTCAGATCCAGATGTTCCAGGCCGGCACAAATGCGGGAGAACAGTTGCGCAGAGCTGCGTGCGTGAATAAATATTTGAGTGGTGTTGGCGACACTTGACTCAGCGTCGTGGCGAATCAGTATCAGCGGTATATCGCGGTGACGATGGCCAGCAATCGCCTCTGTGTGCCAGGCGATATCCTCAATGCGCTCCCGCAGAAAGTAATCTTCTCCTCGACTGCGCCACAATTCATCCAGTTCCTCTGAGGTGAAGCCACGGCCTTCGAGAATCTCTTTGGAAGTCTGGCGTACCTGTTCTACCAACACTTGCTTGTCGACCGGATTGTCCAGTCCGCGGCGTAGCGCCCGTCTGGTCTCGGTATACAGCTGGCGCAGCAGGCTGCCGCGCCAGGCGTTCCAGAGCGTGGGGTTGGTGCCATTAATGTCTGCGACCGTCAGCGTTAACAGGTAATCCAGGTGCTCTTCATCACCCACGTGCTCGGCGAACTGCTGGATGACCTCGGGGTCTGAAATGTCCTTGCGTTGCGACACGGCCGACATCAGCAGGTGATTGCGGACCAGCCACACGACCAGTTCACTGTCTTTTTTATCCAGCCCGTGATTTTGGCAGAAGCGCTCTGCATCCACCGAGCCAAGTTCCGAGTGATCACCGCCTCGCCCCTTGCCAATATCGTGGTACAGCGCGGCGATATACAGCAGCTCAATTTTGCGCAGTCGCCTCGCGACGCGGCTGGACACCGGGAATGTATCCTCGATATCGGGTAGCTGGAAGCGCCGGGCATTTTTGATAACTTCCAGCGTGTGAGCGTCAACGGTGTAGGTGTGGAACAAATCGTGTTGCATCTGGCCCATGATGCGACCGAACTCAGGCAGGTAGTCGCCGAGGATGCCATAGCTGGTCATGCGCCGCAGTTGCTTTGTCATCTTGTTGGGGCTGCGCAGAATCTCCAGAAACATGAGTTTGTTCTGCTCATCAGCCCGGAATGTGTCGTCTATCAAATGCCGGTTATCGCGGATGAGGCGTGTCGTGGGTGCTGTAATGCCGATAATTTCTTCGTGCTGCGCGCACAGGAGGAATACCTCCAGTAGGGCATTGGGCCGTTTGCTGAAGAGCTCATCGTCGCGCACTTCAATATAGCCATTGCGGACCTGAAAGCGCTCATTGAGGATGCTGACCTCATCTTCCTTGTCCTGATGCAGTATCGCCTGGTCGAAATTCTGGATAAGGACTTCATTCAGTTGTCCCAGAGCCAGTGCCCAGCGGTAATAGGTCTGCATGAACTGCTCTACCGCGAGTTTGTCGCCGTCTTCAAATCCCCACAGGGCGGCGAGTTCTCGCTGGTGGTCGAACAGCAGCCGGTCCTCCTCGCGATGGGTAATCATGTGCAGCGCATAGCGCACCTGCCACATAAAATCGCGCCCTGTTGTGAGGATCGCCATTTCTTCTGAGTTGAGGAATTCCTTGGCGGTAATTTCTTCCAGCGATTCGACGCCAAAGTGCCGCTCGGCAATCCAGCCAATGATTTGTAGGTCACGCAGACCGCCCGGCGAGCTTTTGACGTTGGGTTCGAGGTTGTACTCGGTATCGGCAAACTTTTTATGTCGGTTTATTTGCTCTTCCAGTTTTGCCTGGAAAAAGTCCTGACTAGACCACATTTTGTCCGGCCCGGTAAGTTCACGCACTTGTTGCATCAACTGTTCGGGACCTCGAATGACACGGGCTTCCATCAGGTTGGTCAGTATCGTGATGTCACCCGCGGCGCGTTCGACGCATTCCTCAATATTGCGAACACTGTGTCCTATATTGAGCCCGACATCCCATAGCAGCGTCAGGAAGTTGGACAGCATTTCCCTGCAGGCGTCACAGTTTTCGCCCAGCAGGATCAACAGGTCGATATCCGAGTGCGGATGCAGCTCGCCACGTCCATACCCGCCGACGGCGACCAGCGCCAATTCAGAGTCGCCCCAGTGTTGTTGGTCCCACAATGCACCCAGCAGTTCGTCCATGAATGCGGCGCGCAGTCGGATGAGGTCACTTGCCTGTGCGCCATCGCGAAATTGCTGGTGCAAGTACTCGGTGGTGCTGGCGATGGCCTGCTTGCAGTTCTGAATCACATTCTTGCCTTCGAACTGGTCTTTGAACGCGGCGATGTTGAACATGTCCGGTGGCAGCACTACCTCGTCTACGATCATTACTATTGGCCCAGTCCAATTTCGTCACTGCGACGGGTGAGTACTTCGTGGCCGTTTTCGGTGACCAGTATGGTGTGCTCCCACTGCGCTGACAGGCGGCCATCGCGCGTGGTGACGGTCCAGCCATCCACTTTGTTTAAGCGGGTATGGCGCCGTCCGGCATTGATCATTGGCTCAATGGTGAAGATCATGCCGGGTTCCAGCACCAAACCGGCGCCCTTTTTTCCATAGTGCAGAACTTGCGGTTCTTCGTGAAAGACCTTTCCGATGCCGTGTCCGCAGTACTCGCGAACCACCGAGTAATAGTTTTTTTCCGCATGCTGCTGAATCGCGTGGCCAATATCACCCAGCGTGGCGCCGGGTTTCACCAGTTCAATGCCCCGGTACAGGCATTCCTGGGTGACTTCAATCAGTCGGCTGGCGTGGCTCACGACATCACCTACCTGCACCATGATGCTGGAGTCTCCGTGGTATTCGTCCTTGATCACGGTGACATCAATGTTCACGATATCGGTGTTCTTCAATTTTTTAGTATCTGAAGGGATACCGTGGCACACCACGTCATTGATCGAGGTACAAATGGAGCGAGGAAAGCCGTGGTAGTTCAGTGGTGCGGGTATGGCCTTCTGCGTTTCGGTAATATACTGGTGGCAAATGCGGTCCAGCTCACCCGTGGTAACGCCCACCTGGACATGGGGTGCTATCATTTCCAGGACTTCTGCGGTGAGACGGCCTGCGACGCGCATCTTGTCTATTTCGTCCGCAGTTTTAATCGATACTGTCATCGCTAACCTATTGATATGTATGAGTTAAAAAAATTGAATTCAACCCGGCGTTGGGCCGAAGGGGGCATATTCTACCCTATCCGGCGCGCAAATGAATATTATCGCAGCGCCGCTTTCGCTGCTGGCCCTTTTATCCCCGCCGCTGTTGTGGTATAAAGCGCGCCTCCTGCTGGCTCCAGGACTGAATCCCTCGGGATGAGGTGCGGAGTACGGGCAGGAAAAACCAAAACGTCACACACATATCAGCACCTGGATCAGGGTGCCGTCCGGCTTTATGGGCCTGGATGGTTTGATGGCAGGGATATGTGGAGGATTAACCCATACAAGGTAACTATTATGTCTCAAGTGCAAGTTAGCATGCGTGACCTGCTTCAGGCGGGCGCTCATTTCGGTCACCAAACACGTTACTGGAATCCAAAGATGGACCAGTATATCTTCGGTGCCCGCAACAAAATCCACATCATTAACCTCGAGCACACAGTGCCGGCCTTCAATGAAGCGCTGGAACTGATAACGCGACTCGCAGGTAACAAGAACAAGATCCTCTTCGTTGGAACCAAGCGCGCAGCTGGCAAGGTTATCAAAGAGCAGGCAGAGCGCGCCGGTATGCCTTACGTCAACCCTCGTTGGTTGGGCGGCATGCTGTCTAACTACAAGACAATTCGCGCTTCCATCAAGCGCTTGCGCGATCTCGAAGCGCAGCAAGGCGATGGTACGTTTGAAAGGCTGACCAAAAAAGAAGCACTGATGCGTTCACGGGATATGGAAAAGCTCGAGCGAAGCATTGGCGGTATCAAGGATATGGGTGGCCTGCCTGACGCACTTTTTGTGGTGGATGTAGATCACGAGCGCATTGCCATCAGTGAAGCAAATAAACTGGGTATCCCGGTTATTGGCATCGTTGACACCAACAGCAACCCCGATGGTGTGGATTACATCATTCCGGGTAATGATGACGCTATTCGCGCCGTCAGACTGTATGTTACCGCTGTTGCGGATGCGGCCCTGCAGGGCAAGGCCGATTCCGGTGAAGCAGTGACGGCTAAGAATGAGTTCGTCGAGGAAGATGCAGCGCCTGCTGCGGATGCCGCGCCTGCAGAAGCAGCGCCTTCCGAGGAAGCAGCGCCAGCAGAAGCCGTAGTTGAAGTTGCCGCTGTCGAAGGGGAGTCGTCAACACCCGCCGCGTAACTCGTGTGGGTTGACGCTGGCCACTATTCGGTCAGGGCAAATTACACCCCTGGTATTACAGCCGGGGGTTTTCGTTTTTAGGGATCTGATTCCCTGGTATTGATGAGGAGAAGTACCAATGTCAGCAGCACTGGTAAAAGAATTGCGTGAGCGCACCGGCCTGGGCCTTCTGGAATGTAAAAGAGCGCTGGCTTCCGTCGGCGGCGATGTCGAATTGGCAATTGAAGAGTTGCGCAAGTCCAGCGGTATGAAAGCGGCGAAGAAAGCAGGCCGAACTGCAGCGGATGGCGTGGTTGCCGCGCGTGTGGCCGACGATTGCAGCTTCGGCGTGTTGGTGGAAGTGAACAGCGAAACTGATTTTGTGGCGCGCGATGCAAGCTTTCTGAATTTTGTCGGTAACGTGGTTGATGCTGCTTTTGATAATAAGCAGTCTGATGCTGCGGCGCTGATGGCGGGCGAGTTGGAGTCGGCCCGAGAAGCGCTGGTCCAGAAAATAGGCGAAAATATTGGCGTGCGCCGTATCGAGCTGGTGGAATCGGAAGCCGGTGTGGTCGGCTCCTACGTGCACAGCAATAATCGCATCGCTGTACTGGTCAAGCTGAAGGGCGGCGATCAGGATCTGGCAAGGGATATCGCCATGCACGTTGCAGCAGTGAATCCACAGGTGGTATCTGCTGCAGATATGCCGGAGGAGCTGGTGGCAAAAGAAAAGGAAATCTTTATGGCCCAGGCACAGGAGTCAGGCAAGCCAGCTGACATTATCGAGAAAATGATCGGTGGTCGCATCAAGAAGTTTCTGGCGGAGAACAGCCTTACCGAGCAGGCGTTCGTCAAGGATCCGGATGTTACCGTCGGCAAGCTGGTTGCCAATGCTGGCGCAGAAGTGATCTCTTTTATTCGCTTTGAAGTGGGTGAGGGTATCGAGGTTGAGAAAGTCGACTTCGCCGCCGAGGTTGCCGCGCAGCTTAAAGGCTGATCTGCAGCGCCAGGTGGTTTGAATACGGGGCTTAGGCCCCGTTTTTTTGCCCTTGAAAAGCGGGCAGATAAAATGGCTGCGATTCAAGGTCTCATGTCAGGTGTTGATGAAAAGAGCGGGAAATATCAACCGAAGCTATTAGGGAGATTGCCTGATGTCCTGTAAGATACGATCCAGCTTTTGGAGGGAGATTTATGCCCCAGGTGGCAGGTGATAAAAAGTATAAGCGGATACTGCTAAAGCTTAGTGGTGAAGCACTTACCGGTAGCGAGAGCTTCGGTATAGATCCAAAAATACTGGATTCAATGGCCCTGGCTATTGGGCAGTTGGTGGGGATCGGTGTACAGGTGGGCCTCGTCGTTGGTGGTGGCAATCTGTTTCGCGGTGCCGCCCTGCAGAAGGCCGGGCTGGATCGAGTGACAGGCGATCACATGGGGATGCTGGCCACCGTAATGAACGCTCTGGCTATGCGAGATGCCCTTGAGCGCTCCAATATTGCAACACAAGCCATGTCCGCAATACCGATGACCGGCGTCGTGGACCACTACGACAGGCGCAAGGCGATCCGCGCACTGATGAACGGTGATGTGGTGATTTTTTCTGCGGGCACTGGAAACCCTTTCTTTACGACCGATTCAGCTGCTTGTCTGCGAGCGATAGAGATGGATGCTGAATTGGTGCTTAAAGCGACGAAAGTCGATGGCGTTTACTCTGCTGATCCGATGAAAGATCCGAATGCAGTCAAATACGAAAGACTCAGCTACGATGAAGTATTGGATAAAAAGCTGGAAGTGATGGATCTTACGGCCATCTGCCTGTGTCGCGATCACAATATGCCGGTGCGAGTTTTTGAGATGGAGAAGCCCGGGGCGCTGCTGAATATTGTCAGGGGCGGCAACGAAGGTACGTTGATCGGGTAGTGGGGCACAGTAAGGAGATTTAATATGATCAATGATGTCAAAGACGAAGCCAAAGAGAGGATGGCCAAAAGCCTCGAGGCACTGTCGCATAACTTTAATAAGATTAGGACCGGACGGGCGCATCCAAGCTTGCTGGATGGGATCAGGGTTGAGTACTACGGCTCGGAAACTCCGCTCAGTCAGGTCGCCAATGTCAACGTCGAAGATGCCCGTACACTGAGTCTGTCTGTGTGGGATAGAAGCATGATTTCTGCGGTGGAGAAGGCAATTTATAAGTCTGATCTGGGGCTGAATCCTGTTACGGCAGGCGAGGTGATTCGTATTCCCATGCCCATGCTGACCGAGGAGACGCGTAAGGGTTATACCCGGCAGGCCAGGACTGAAGCCGAGTCCGCCCGTGTTTCAGTGCGCAACGCCAGACGGGACGCCATGGCTATGCTCAAGGAGATGGTCAAGGAAAAAGACATTTCGGAGGACGATGAGCGCCGTGGCCAGGATGAGGTACAGAAGTTGACGGACAGCTTTGTCGCCGACATTGAAAAGCTGTTGGCAGCGAAAGAAACCGATCTGATGCAAATATAGCGTTCACCAGTGGCTATCCACGATACTTTACGCGCCCCGCACGAAGACGTGCCACCGGTAATCCCCCGCCATGTGGCTATCATTATGGATGGCAATAACCGCTGGGCAAAACGTAAGGGTGTGTCTGGGCCAACGGGGCATCGTGCCGGCGTAGAGGCGGTGCGTGGCGTTTTGCGCGCCTGCAAGCACCACAGTGTGGAAGTACTGACACTGTTTGCCTTTAGTAGCGAGAACTGGGGGCGGCCGGTGCCGGAGGTGCGCGCGTTGCTGGCGCTGTTATCCCGATACCTGCGCAATGAAGTCAGAGAGTTGCACAAGGATGGCATCCGTATACGATTCATTGGTGAGCGTCGCCGTTTTAGCCGGCGACAGCAAAAGCTGATGGAGCAGTCGGAGGCGCTGACTCACAAGAACACCGGTGCCACGGTTGTGATTGCCGTGGATTACGGCGGGCAGTGGGATATCGCCCAGGCGGCCCAGAAGCTGGCGCGGCAGGTGCAGCAAGGGAGCTTGCGGCCACAGGATATTACCCCGGAATTAATTGACAGCAACATCTCGATCAGCGATTTGCCCCGGCCAGATTTGTGTATCCGTACTGGCGGTGATGCTCGCATCAGTAATTTTATGTTGTGGCACTTTGCCTATACTGAACTGTATTTTACCGATACCTTATGGCCGGATTTTAACGAATCTGAATTTGCCCGTGCCTTAACGGAGTACAGCCTTCGAGAGCGGCGATTTGGCCTGCGAGATCAAGATGGACGGGTCGCTAGCGGGAGTGTAAATGCTTAAACAGCGAATTATTACAGCCGTAATAATGGCGGGCCTGTTTTTGGCTGCGATCGCTTACGTGCCGGTGCCGGGACTGGCCCTGTTGTTTGGCGTCCTGGTTGCGCTGGGCGCATGGGAGTGGTCAACGATGGCGGGTTGGCAGCACCGCGTCGCTCGCGTCCTGTATGTTGTTCTGGTATTGGCAGCGCTGGCGGCCGTGTACGCCTACTGTCAGCTTGGTGATCAGCCGTCGCGGCTGCAGGTGCAGCCATTGCTGGGGCTAGCCTGCCTTTGGTGGTCATTCGCGCTGCTCTGGGTAAAGGGCTATCCTGACAGTGCTGTGCTGTGGCGCACCGTGGTAATGCGCAGCGCGATGGGCATACTTATTCTTGTTCCGGGTTGGATGGCGGCGGTGTATCTTCTGAGTTTCCCGCCCGGTGGGCTGTTAATGCTGGTGCTGGTCGTGGTTGTGGCGTCGGCAGATATCGGAGCATATTTTGCGGGTAAACGATTCGGTAAGCACAAATTGGCAGTGCGGGTCAGCCCGGCAAAAACCTGGGAAGGCTTTTGGGGTGGCGTGGCGGCTTGTACGCTGTTGGCCGTATTGCTGTGGTACCAACTACCGGATCGTGCCGCCCATATCGGTATGGCCTCCCTTGTGGCTGTGATTCTTGCCACCGCACTGGCCTCGGTGGTCGGCGATCTGACCGTCAGTATGGTCAAGCGTGAAAGCGGCGTGAAGGATTCTGGCAGCCTGCTGCCAGGTCATGGTGGCGTGTTGGATCGTCTGGACAGTTTGTGTGCGGCGGCGCCGGTGTTTGCGCTGGGCCTCCTGCTGGCGGGTTGGTGAGTACTATGACATCCAGACGGTTGGTCAGTGTGTTGGGTTCCACCGGCTCGATAGGGATTAATACGCTGGATGTCATCGCCCGCCATCCGGACCGTTTTGAGGTCTATGCACTGGCTGCGCATTCCTCTGTCGATACAATGCTGGCCCAGTGTCTCGAGTTTTCGCCCCGCTACGCGGTGATGATGGATGAGGCCGCTGCCACGCGCCTCCAGCAGCGCTTGCCGCAGAATGCGGTTACCGAAGTACTGCAGGGGGAGAGCGGTCTGGCGGCGGTGGTGACTGCACCGCAGGTGGATGTGGTGATGGCGGCTATCGTGGGTGCTGCGGGCTTGCCTTCAACATTGGCTGCCGCGCAAGCCGGGAAAACCTTATTGCTGGCGAATAAAGAATCGCTGGTGATGGGTGGCCACCTGTTGATGCAGGCCGTGCGGGAATCAGGCGCTCGTTTGTTGCCCATCGATAGTGAGCACAACGCCATTTTTCAATGTATGCCCGTGGATGCGCAGGCCACACCGTCGGGGAAAGGGGTGAGCAAAGTTCTGCTGACCGCATCAGGCGGCCCGTTCCGTCGCTGGAGCCATGCACAAATGGTCGACGCCACACCGGATCAGGCCTGCGCGCATCCGAACTGGTCTATGGGGCGCAAAATTTCCGTGGATTCCGCCAGCTTGATGAACAAGGGATTGGAGTTCATTGAGGCGTGTTGGATTTTTGATCTGGCGCCTGAACGGGTGGATGTGGTCGTTCATCCGCAGAGTATCATCCACTCCATGGTGCAGTACCTGGATGGCTCGATACTGGCGCAACTGGGCAATCCGGATATGCGTACCGCGATCGCTTATGGCCTTGGGTGGCCAGATCGCCTTGCATCCGGTGTGGCTCCGCTCGATCTGGTGGCCACTGCCCGGCTCGATTTTGAAGCGCCCGACCAGTCCCGTTTTCCCTGTCTGCGGCTGGCGCGTGAGGCGGTCACAGCGGGTGGTACCGCGATGGCCGTTTGCAATGCGGCCAACGAAGTGGCTGTGGCAGCATTTCTGGACAATCAGATACGTTTCACTGATATCCCGATCGTTATAGAGCACGCGTTGGAGCAGGTCGATAATGTCGAGGTCACCAGCCTGTCGGTCGTTGAGAATGCTGACGCCCATGCGAGACAGGTTGCAGCAGGATTTCTGGCGGACTTTCAACCGGCTGCCGGTGTGGTGAAGCGAGTCTGATGGAGCTTCTTTATACCATTGCATTGACTCTCGGCACGCTCGCGATACTCGTGGCGATCCACGAGTTTGGCCATTTCTGGGTGGCGCGCCGCTGCGGTGTGAAGGTTCTGCGCTTCTCTATCGGTTTCGGTACCCGGCTCTTCAGCTGGAGCGATGCCAAGGGCACTGAGTACGCCATTTCGGCGATACCGCTGGGCGGCTATGTCAAAATGCTGGACGAGCGCGAGGGGGAGGTGCCTGCGGATCAATTGCAGTATGCGTTCAATCGCAAGCCGGTATTGCAGCGTATTGCCGTGGTCAGTGCCGGCCCGTTGGCGAATCTCCTGCTGGCGGTAGTCGCTTACTGGTTCCTGTATATGGCCGGTGAGTCCGGTTATGTGCCGTTGATCAGCGACGTGGCGCCCGATTCAGTCGCGGCGGTGGCGGGTCTCGAGGAGGGACAGGAGATTGTGGCGGTTGATGGCGGCGAAACGCCGACCTGGCAGGCACTCAGTTTTCAACTGCTAGACCGTATTGGCGATACCGGAACCATCAAGTTTGCGGTGAAATACCCTGACTCCGAAGTGATTTACGAATCCGAAGCGTCCATCGAGCGCTGGTTGTCCGATCAGGAACAGCCAGATCTTTTTGGCGGTCTGGGTATCGGCCTGTACACGCCACCGATACCACCAGTAGTCGGTGAGGTGGTGTCAGACAGTCCGGCGGCGTCGATTGGTCTCCTGCCGGGGGATAAGATGCTGCGAGCGGATGGCATACCCATGGATTTGTGGATGGATTGGGTCGACTATGTGAGAGCCCGCCCCGGGCAGCCTATCGATCTTGAATACCAGCGCGGCGATGATATTTTACAGGCGGTGCTGGTGCCTGAGCGCGCCACCGATGAAGGCGGGGAGGCCATCGGTAGGGTCGGTGTCGCCGTAGCGATGCCGGAAATGCCGCCGGAGCTGGAGCGCACATTCACGCGGGGTCCGCTGGAATCCCTGGGCGCCAGCGTCGTCCGCACCTGGGATCTGTCGGTGTTTACCCTGAAATCGATAAAAAAGATGTTGATGGGCTTAATCTCACCAAAAAACTTGAGTGGACCTATTACCATTGCTAAAGTGGCGACCGCTTCCGCCAAATCCGGCCTGGAGTCCTATATCAGCTTTCTGGCGTTGCTAAGCGTCAGCCTGGGAGTCTTGAACTTGTTGCCTATTCCGGTGCTCGATGGGGGTCATCTTTTGTTCTACACCATTGAATTATTGGCGGGACGTCCGGTACCAGAGAAGATACAATCCGTGGGTTATCAACTTGGGTTGTTCATGGTGCTCGGGATAATGGTATTGGCCCTGTACAATGACTTCTCACGTCTTTAGTGGCCGCTGTGAACACAAACATAATGGATACCTGCAATCTCTGCGGATTCCAGGGCAATTGGGTAGACTTTGATTAAACATATGCCGAAAGTATGGGTACTGGTGCTGCTGTTGGTGGCACCTTTTGTCGCTGCACAGACATTTGTCATTTCCGATATTCGTGTGGAGGGCTTGCAGCGTATATCGGCGGGTTCGGTATTTGCTGCACTGCCTGTTGGTGTGGGCGATACCGTTGATGAGCGCTCAATCCGGGCGGCCACGCGCAGCTTGTTTGCCACCGGAAACTTCGATGATATCCGTATTGGCCAGGATGGCAATGTGCTGGTGGTGGTGGTAACGGAGCGACCCAGCATCAGCGAAATCAATATCGAGGGCAATAAAGCGATCGAAACCGAAGCGCTGCTGGAGGGCTTGAAAGGCGCAGGTCTGTCTGTGGGACAGGTATTCCAGCGCTCGACACTGGAAGGCATGCAGCTGGAACTGCAGCGACAGTATGTCATGCAGGGTCGCTATGATGCTGCCATTGAAACCGAGGTTATTCCCGAGCCGCGCAACAGGGTTACGGTGAATATTGATGTCGACGAAGGCACTGTCGCGGCCATCAAGCACATCAATGTCGTCGGTAACGAAGTCTTTACTGAGGAAGACTTGCAGGGTGAATTTGAACTGCAAACCACGGGATGGCTGTCTTTCTTCACCAACGATGACAAGTATTCCAAGGAAAAGCTGAGCGGCGACCTGGAGAAACTCACGTCCTATTATATGGACAGAGGCTATCTGGAGTTCCGTATCGATTCTACCCAGGTCTCTGTGTCGCCCAACAAAAAAGAGGTCTACATCACGGCCAATATTACCGAGGGTGAGAAGTTCACCATCAGTTCGGTAGATCTGTCCGGCGATCTGGTACTACCCGAGACCGACCTGCGCCGCTTTTTGCTGATATCCGAGGGGCAGGTTTTCTCCCAGATAATGGTGACCAATACAGAGGAATACCTGACGCGCCGTCTGGGTGATGAGGGTTACAACTTCGCCAAGGTGACCGGCATCCCCGAGGTTGATGACAAAGACAATACCGTTGCGATGAAGTTTTTCGTCGATCCCGGCAAACGCACCTATGTACGCCGTATCACTTTCAAAGGTAACCTGAAAACGGCCGACGACGTGCTGCGCCGCGAGATGCGACAGATGGAGAGCGCGCCGGCTTCCGCCGCTGCCATCGAGCAATCCAGAGTGCGACTGGAGCGACTCGGTTATTTCAGCAAGGCAACCGTAGAAACACCCGGAGTGGCCGGGTATGACGATCTTATCGATGTGGACTACACCGTAGAGGAGCAGTCGTCAGGCAGTATTGGCGCCAGCATCGGTTTCGCCCAGGATGCAGGGGTGATTCTTGGGGTAAACCTGCAGCAGGATAATTTCATGGGTACCGGCAAGCGCATCGGTATCGGCCTGAACTCCTCCAGGTACCAGGATTTCTACAATTTCAGCTACACCAACCCTTACTACACCGAGGACGGGGTGAGCCGCGGCTTTAATGTCTTCTATCGTTCTACCGATCTGGATGAGGTCAACGTGGCGAATTACAGCACCAATACCCTGGGTGCAGCGCTTAACTTTGGTTATCCGCTCAGTGAAACACAGCGTCTGGGCTTTAGCTTTGGCGTGGCGAATACGGACATTAATACCGGCCAGTATGCGGTGCAGGAGATTCAGTCCAGCCCGCGTCTGCAAGACGGTGTGAACTGGTTTCAGAGTACTTTGCAGTCGGACGGCACCTACGACGGCGTCGAAGTCATTCAGCCCATCAGTGATCTGGATCCCAACGATCTGGTTATCCCGGCCAATGAGGGGTTTCTCGACGTAAACGGCAATGAATTCCTGAATTACACAATGACCGCCAGTTGGTCGCAGTCGACCTTGAACCGCGGTCGTATGGCGACACGGGGAGCATCGCAGACGGTGGCGCTGGAGGTTTCAGTGCCGTTGTCGGATCTTGAGTTTTACAAAATCACCTACGCGGGCGAGATCTACTTCCCAGTGCCCGTGCTTGAGAACTGGACATTCCGCCTGCGCACAGAGCTGGGTTATGGCGGTGGTTATGGCGACACCAATGGCTTGCCGTTCTATGAGAATTTCTTCGCTGGCGGATTTGGCTCAGTGCGCGGTTACGAGAGCAATACTTTGGGCCCGCGCAGTACACCGGCAGACATTTATGCGGCGGCCCTGCCCGTTACGGCTGTCGATGCTGATGGCAAGGCAACGGAATTTGGTTCGGAGTTTGCGTACTATCGTACCGATGGCCAATTGGTGAATTTCGTGGCGGACAACGAAGTTGACCCGTTTGGTGGTGATATTCTGATTGAAGGTAGTGCTGAGCTGTTATTTCCCTTGCCTTTCATCAAAGATCAGAGCCAAATACGCACCGGCTTTTTCCTGGATGCAGGCAACGTGTTTGATACCAATTGCAGCTCTACCCAAGCGGCCTGTTATGACTTGGATTTTGGCGAGCTACGCTATTCGGTGGGTGTGGGTTTGACCTGGGTAACCGGGTTTGGCCCCATGTCGTTCAGCCTGGCTAAGCCGCTTAATTCAGGTGACTTTGATCAAGAAGAGATTTTCCAGTTTACGCTGGGCCGTGGATTCTAATTTTTTTGTATTGTTAATAACTGGAGGGGAATGTGTCTAGATTACTTAAAGTTGCACTCGCTGTAGCGGCGCTGTCGATTTCCACGCTGAGTTGGGCGGAGGAAAAGATTGCAGTGGTCGATGTTCAGGGCGCAATCCTGCAAACGGATTACGCGCAGAAGCGTCTGGGTGAAGTGCGTGATCAGGCTGACTACAAGAAGAACAAGGAAGAGTATGACCGGCTCAAATCAGAGGGTGAAGCGCTGCTGAAAACCTTCCAGAAAGATGCTGCGGTCATGAGTCAGGACCAGAAGGTTGCGGCGCAGAACAAGCTTACCAGCATGCAGGAAGACCTGGACCATGTGACTGGCAAGCTGCAACAAGCTGAGCAGAGCGCGGGTCAAGCACTGTTGCAGGAAATGGCGCCCAAGGTACAGGAAGTCTTGCGCGGCATTATTGAAGAAGAAGGTATTGGCCTGTTGTTGCAGCGCAACGCCGTTATTCATGCCGAACCCAGCTATAGCATTACTGCCAGTCTGACTGATAAGTTAAATCAACTCGGCGTAAAGTAATTCCGCGGTGGGGAGCCGAAGGCGTATTCAGTCCCCTCGCTCCCCCGCAATAGGGGAGTGAGGTAGATGATGGAAATTACCGATATTCGAAGGTATCTGCCGCATCGCTACCCCTTTCTACTGGTTGATCGCGTCGTCGAAGTGACTGCCGGCGCATCAATAATTGCCTATAAAAATCTCTCTGTGAATGAGCCGTTTTTTAGCGGACATTTCCCCGAAGAACCCATTTTCCCCGGTGTCTTACTACTGGAAGCCATGGCCCAGGCGGCAGGCATCCTCGGCTTTTATAGCCAGGGGAAAACCATCGACGACGGCTCTACCTACTATTTCGCAGGCGCAGACAATGTGCGCTTCAAGCGAGTCTGTGTGCCGGGTGACAGGGTGATGTTGCGCGCCTCTGTGATATCCCAGCGACGCGGGATTTGGAAGTTCGAAGTGAGCTCCGACGTGGACGGTGAATTGGCGGCGTCTGCGACTATTCTCTGCGCTGATCGCTAGCACGAAATCGAAATGTTCCATCCCGCCCGCAATGAATGAATTGTTCACTATTGACTACCCTGGTGCGGACATCGCGGGCGTAGATGAAGTCGGTCGTGGACCGCTGGCAGGCGAGGTGGTGGCGGCGGCCGTTATCCTCGATCCCCTGCGGCCCATCGAGGGATTGCGGGATTCCAAAAAGCTCTCTGCATCGCGCAGGGAGGAACTGTCTCTGCTTATTCGCGAACGCGCTCTGGCCTGGTCCATTGCCAGTGCGACAGTGGCCGAGATCGACGAGTTGAATATCTTGCAGGCCTCCCTGCTGGCTATGCACCGCGCTGTTCGCGCGCTGGATCCCCAGCCGGGCTATGTGCTGGTAGACGGCAATCGTTTACCGCGTTGGGATTACCCCTCCGAGCCGGTAGTGCGCGGCGATGACCGTGTTCCCGCCATCGCCGCCGCCTCTATTCTGGCCAAGGTCCACCGGGACCGCGACCTGATCGCACTGGACGCCCAGTACCCCGGTTACGGATTTGCCGCGCATAAGGGCTACCCAACGGCAGTGCACTTGCAGGCGCTGCAAACCCTCGGGGTGACGCCGGTGCACCGCCGCAGCTTTGGACCGGTAAAAAAACTACTCTCTACCTCGTAGCTAGTACTCTATCGTAAACCAGTATTAGTGCATCAACGCGGGCAAGTCGCGTAGAATCAACGCATGACTGATTTCGTTCACCTTCGCGTACACACTGAATTTTCTCTGGTCGATGGACTGGTCCGAATCAAGCCTCTGGCCGCGCGCACGGCCGAATTGGGCATGCCCGCCGTCGCGGTCACCGACATCTGTAATTTCTATGGCTTGATTAAATTCCGCAAGGCCGCCTTTGCGGCCGGCGTGCAGCCGATCTTTGGTGTCGATCTGCGCGTGATGGAGGCGGACGACCCCGAGCGCGCTTACCCGCTGTGCCTGCTGGCAATGAATCAGGTGGGCTACCACAACCTGACACTGCTGATTTCCCGCGCCTATACGCAGGGCCAGCATCTGGGTGTGCCCTACGTCAGCAAAAGTTGGCTGGAAGAGATGTCAGAGGGTGTGATTGCCCTCTCTGCTGGCGCGGCCGGGGATGTCGGGCAGGCCTTGGTCGGTGATAAGGAAGCACTTGCACTGGAGCGTGCCCGCTACTGGATGGCGCTCTATCCGCAGCGATTTTATCTGGAATTACATCGCACCGGGCGCGATGGTGATGAGGTCCATCTGCATGCCGCTGTAAAACTGGCACAGGAGCTGCAATGCCCGGTGGTAGCCACCAACGATGTGCGTTTTCTGGCAGCACAGGAATTCGAAGCGCATGAAGCCCGTGTCTGTATTCGCGAGGGCCGTACACTGGATGATCCGCGGCGAGCCCGCAACTATACCGAGCAGCAATACCTGCGCTCGTCCGAGGAGATGGCGGAGCTGTTTGCGGATATTCCCGAAGCTCTGGCCAACACCGTAGAGATCGCCCGTCGCTGTAACGTGGAGCTGGAACTGGGTAAGCCCTACCTGCCGGACTACCCGGTGCCTGAAGGACTCACGATGGATGAGTTTTTTCGGCAGCAGTCACACGAAGGCCTGGATAAGCGTCTGCGGGTGCTGTTTGATACCGCCGCCGCGGATTTTTCGCAGAAACAGCAGACCTACCGCGATCGACTGGAGTTTGAGCTGCAGACCATTATCCAGATGGGTTTTCCCGGCTACTTCCTGATTGTGATGGACTTTATTCGCTGGGCCAAAAGCAATGATATCCCGGTGGGGCCCGGGCGTGGTTCCGGCGCTGGCTCTCTGGTGGCGTATTCGCTGGAAATCACCGATCTCGACCCGTTGGCCTATGACCTGCTGTTCGAGCGCTTCCTCAATCCTGAACGTGTATCCATGCCGGATTTCGACGTGGATTTTTGTATGGAAAAGCGCGACCTCGTGATCGACTACGTGGCGGACACTTACGGCCGGGAAGCGGTGTCCCAGATCATTACCTTCGGCACCATGGCGGCCAAGGCTGTGGTGCGCGACGTGGCCCGTGTGCAGGGCAAATCCTACGGTCTTGCGGACAAGCTGTCCAAGATGATCCCCTTTGAAGTCGGCATGACACTGGCCAAGGCCCTTGAGCAAGAGGAGCCGCTGCGGGAGTTTTTGCAGGAGGACGGTCAGGCCCACGAGATCTGGGATATGGCCGAGCAGCTCGAAGGCGTGGTGCGCAATGTCGGCAAACACGCGGGCGGCGTGGTGATCGCACCCTCCAAGCTCACGGACTTCTCCGCGCTGTACTGTGACGAGAGCGGTTCCGGTCTGGTCACGCAATTTGACAAAGGCGATGTGGAGGATGCCGGGCTGGTGAAGTTTGACTTCCTCGGTCTGCGCACCCTGACCATTATTGATTGGGCGGTGAAAATGATTAATCCGGCGCGCGCCAGCGCCGGGGAATTGCCGCTGGATATCATGCAGATTCCACTGGACGACGTGCCCAGTTTTGAATTGCTCCGATCCGGTGAGACTACCGCGGTATTCCAGCTGGAATCGCGGGGCATGAAGGAACTGATAGAGCGCCTGCAACCGGATTGTTTCGAAGATATTGTCGCTCTGCTGGCCCTCTTCAGGCCCGGTCCGTTGCAGTCGGGCATGGTGGACAACTTTGTCAATCGCAAGCAGGGCCGTGAGAAGCTGTCCTACCCCGACGCACAGTATCAGCACGAATCACTGCAGCCCATCCTGCAACCTACTTACGGCATTATTCTCTACCAGGAACAGGTGATGCAGATCGCCCAGGTGCTGGCCGGTTATACGCTGGGTGGCGCCGATATGTTGCGCCGCGCGATGGGCAAGAAAGATCCGAAAGAAATGGCCAGACAGCGGGAGTTGTTTGAAGCCGGCGCTAACGAGAAAGGCGTGGACGGCGATCTGGCGATCAAGATTTTCGATCTGGTGGAGAAATTTGCCGGCTACGGTTTCAACAAGTCGCACTCGGCCGCCTATGCCCTGGTGTCCTACCAGACGGCTTGGCTAAAGGCGCGCTATCCGGCGCATTTCATGGCGGCAGTGATGAGTTCCGAACTGGACAACACCGATAAGATCGTGGTGTTCGTGGACGAATGTAAACGCATGAAACTGTCGCTGAAGCTGCCGGATGTCAACGAAGGGCAGTACATGTTTACCGTCAACACCGGTGGCGACATCATTTATGGCCTCGGTGCCATCAAGGGGCTGGGCGAGGGGCCGGTGGACAGTATCCTGCAGGCGCGCAATGACGGCGGCGCGTTTGTCGATCTGTTCGATTTTTGCGCCCGCACTGATCCGCGCAAGGTGAACCGGCGAGCGCTGGAGGCGATGATTCGGTCCGGCGCTCTGGATTCGCTGAAGGTGGAGCGATGGGTGCTGTTGGCGGCGCTGGATGATGCGCTGAAAGCAGCCGAGCAGAGTGCCAGCAATCTGGAAAGCGGTATAGCCGATCTGTTCGGTGAAGTGGTGCCCACGGCGCACAGCGGCAATGGTGATGTCTACGCGGATTTTCGCGCGGCCCGAGCCTGGTCTGACAAGGAGCGATTGGGCGGTGAACGCGACACGCTGGGGCTTTATATCTCAGGGCATCCGATTGACGAATATCGGGCTGAAGTACGCAAGTTTGCGCCCAATCGTATCGCAGATCTGAGTCCGGATACACACAGCAAGGCGGGCAATCAGGTTATCGTCGGGCTGATCATGGCGACGCGCACCATGAACAGCCGGCGCGGCACCATGGCCGTTTTGACCCTGGATGACAGCAGTGCTCAAATTGAGGTCACGCTGTTTTCCGAGGCGTATACCGAGTTTCGCGAATTGTTGGTGAAAGATACCATCGTGATCGCTGAGGGGCGAGTTTCCACTGACGACAAGACCGGCAGGTTGGCGATGCGTGCTAACGGTCTGCGCAGTCTCGCTGAAGCCCGGCAAAATAGCGTTTCGAATTTAACTATCGAGGTCAGCGCCGAGAAAGCGAACGAGCAATTTTCCGAATGGCTGGAAAAAACATTGGCTGGCGCCGGCGGTGGTAACTGTCCGGTCTCGGTGGTCTACAGACAGCCCTGCAATTCAGCGCGTATCAGGCTGGGTCCGAGTTGGCAGGTGGTGCCCAGTGATGAACTGATACAGGCATTGCGTGACGTGGTGGGGACTGAAAAAGTCGCCCTGCAGTATCGCTGAGTCACCCGTACATTTTACTATTATGAACCCCTACCGTTAATCCTAATAAATTGGAGAGTTTTACAATGTTGCTAAAAGATAAAGTGGTTATTGTTTCCGGAATAGGCCCCGGTCTGGGACAGGAGTTGTCCACGCTGGCGGCCAAAGAAGGCGCCAAAGCGGTTGTATTGGCGGCGCGTACCGTTGCAAAGCTGGACGTCGCGGAGCAGGAAATAAACGCGCTTGGTTTGGGCACTGCGGTATTGAAGGTTGCTACGGATATTTCCGATCAGGCGCAGTGTCAGGCATTGGCAGATCGCGCGGTAGCAGAATTTGGACGGATCGATGTGCTGTTCAACAGCGCCTATGACCCGGGCAGCTTTGAGCCGATAGAAACCGCCGATATGGACGGCTGGCGCCGCGCCATGGACGTCAATTTTTTCGGTACTATGCACCTCACTCAGGCCTGTGTGAGCCATATGAAGGGCAGCGGTGGCGGCGCCATCGTGATGATTGCCACCATGGTGGAGCATAAACCGCTCGCCACGCAGGCCGGTTACGGCGCATCCAAGTCGGCGCTGCGCTGTGCCACCAAGCATCTGGCACTCGAACTCGGGAAATACAATATCCGCGTTAACAGCTGCCACATGGGTTGGATGTGGGGCCCCAGTGTGGAAGGCTATTTCAACTGGCAAGCTCAGGCCACCGGTAAGACCCAGCAAGAGTTGATTGCCGAAGTGACACGCAGTATCCCACTGGGTGTGATTCCCGATGACGGGGAATGCGCCAAGGCGGCGATGTTCTTTGGCTCGGATTACTCCAGCGTGGTCACCGGGGCGGCACTGGATGTGAACGGTGGGGAATACATGCCGGTCTAGGCGGTATGGTGCACACAGGAGCATAAAAATGAGTGATAGCGATAAAGTGGAGGCGGCGGTTTTTCGCCGCCTGCTGGAGCATCTGGACGGCCGCAAGGATGTCCAGAATATCGAGTTGATGAATCTGGCGGGATTCTGCCGCAACTGCCTGTCCAAGTGGTATGTGGCAGCCGCTGAGGACGCCGGTCTGGACGTTGATTACGAGCAGGCCAGAGAGCGCGTGTATGGAATGCCGTACGATGAGTGGAAGGAGAAATACCAGACGCAGGCAACTCCCGAGCAAGCGGCGGCGTTCGCAAAGCGCCAGCAGGACTGAGCGTCTACAGTGGGCCGTACGGTAAGTAGCGATTTTCATTCACATCGCGCAGCCACTGCAGCAGCGGTTTGTCCAGGCGTACACCGCGTTGGCGCAGCAGTTTGGCCAGCGGAATGACGGGCGAGTCGGCGCCCGCTTCCCACCCGGGCAGGTTCTCGGCGACCGCGAAGAAGCGAATCAGATGTATCAGGTCAGGCTCAGGGAGCGCCTCGGCGGCGGCCCGCCAAGCGGCGTGATCAATTTTCATCAAACCTGCCAGACGCTGCTTGTCCTCCTCATTGAGCAGTTGCTCCAGCTGCGACAAGGTATTTTCACGATCGTAGGCGATCAGACGGTTCAGAAGGTCGGCGTTGAGCGATAGATCGCTACTTGTCGATGCCAATTTTGGATCCCATGTGCCCAGTGTCATGCAGTCTTCGCCAGCGTGAAATGAAGACACAGTGTACTGAACTTGCACCCCTAGCGGAAAGCATCCGTTGCGAAATCAGGTGCAACCGTGGGTCGTTCACTGAGTGGCGTTAGCTATCGCCGTCTACCATGTCCCGAAAATACTCGTACCGGGTGGAGTAGGGCTCTACCGCGTCATCTGCAATGCGTTGCAATAACGTGGTGAGAGAGCCCGCTGCTGCTTCATCGGGCTGGCTAAGTTGTTTACCCAGTTCATTAATACCGCTGGCAATAACGGTCGCACTCTCGATCGCTGCCTGAACCAGAAACATCTCCGCCATCACGATATCATTGACGGTTCGGCGCACACGGTTTGGTGGGACGTGTTGTGATTGCATTGTAGAGTCTCCTGTATCGTTCATGTACTGAAGGTTTGGTATCGTAGCTGTGGTCGCTACGCTGTCCCCGAGTGCACAACCCGAGTGCATGCTGATAACAATATTGCCCTTTCTCGGGGCAAAACAGGCAATATTGCGCTGTTTACCTGGGGCGCTCTCTAGAACAAGCAATCCACATGCCAGAACGGCGCTATGATAAAACGAATTAATGACAGTGCCGTGACGGGTACCTGTCGTAGGTTGGATTAAATTTCATCCGAATAGTTCACTCTGACCTTGAAACCGCAGGCGAGAATGAGTGACGTCGGGGTGTATAGTTTCGTAAAATGACCGTCCCGCAGAGGACGGTTTAACACAACCCTCGCGCGAGGGAAGACAGCCCTTTAGTGGCAAGGAGACGTCAGTATGAAGTGTTGGTCGCTGCGCACCGTTCGCACAATCGCTTACCTGCTTATGGGTATGGCGGGTCAGGGCGCTCTGGCCGATGAGCTTACAGGCATCGTGATGGTTGAGCTCTCCGGCTTGCAAGGTGCCACGGGGAATATCTATATCGCAGTTTACGATTCCGATTCCACCTGGCTGGGCGATGAGGCAGTGATGCATCAAAAAGTGGTTATCGCGGAATCCCTCGACGGCGAACTGGTGCGCACGGAACTACAACTGCCGTTGGGCGATTACGCACTGTCGGCGTTTTACGATCAAAATGACGACGGGGAGCTGGATACCAATTTTATCGGTCTGCCCAAAGAGCCAATAGGCCTGTCCAACAACGCGGTAGGGAAATTCGGCCCCCCCAGCTATAGCGATGCGGTGTTTAGTCTCGGTGCTGCGCCTATTGTCCAAAGTATTATCATGCGGGATATGTAGTGCCGGGAAGCCGTCTCTCAAGCGGAAACACATCACATCCGGGCAAAAATCAGACAAATTCTGTGTATTGCTTCACAACGCTCACCCCAGGGGTCTGACTTTTATCCCGGCAAATGCTATGAATAATGTGAACGGGGCGTAGTGTGCAGGGGGCGATGTGTCCAATCTAGTTGAGCGGTGCAGAGAAGATCAGGGCAGGGCGGCGATACTTCCCGCACAGGCGGTGTTTCGCTTGCGCATGGAAAGTCAGTGCCAGCAGATAAAACGGTACCGGTTAAAGGTGTTGCGAGAGAGCGGCCGTCTGCTTAGCGCTGACGAGGCCGCACTGGAGTGGATCGCGCGCTACGCTGCCAACTTCGATGACGGCATGGCCGACTGACATAGGCGCTGGTGCAATACGCTACTCTCGGCCGGGCTGACAGGGGAACCAGCCCAGCTGTCGGCGAATACTACACCGATTTCATATTGTCGCCGCTCCAGTAGGCCTTCATGCTGTTGACCTTACCGTTGTCGTTGAACTCGAACACATCGATGATGTCGATGACAGCGCCAGGCATTATCACCTGAAAGGGAAAGGCTACTGCATTCCCGCTGCAGCGCGGTTCACCACTGAGGGCCAGTTTCGCGCCGGAGTTCAGGGCACCTTCATAGAAAGTGCAAACCGCTTCAATGCCGACATGAAGATCGGTGCCAACGGGGTCTTCAACTATCGCGTCGTCGGCATAAATCTCCCGAATAATATCCATATCCTGCTTTTCGAATGCTTCCACATATTTGTGGACCATGGCGATCTTGTCACTTGCTTCCATAGATACTCCTCGTTGTCAGTAGCCACACAGTGTGGCGTAGCGATCTTTGTGAAATCCTGTGTCACCGTATATTTGCATGGCGACCCTGGCCCGCTTCAGGAAGAACCCGATATCCAGTTCATCCGTAACCCCGATGCCACCGTGCATTTGCACCGCTTCATTGGTGATCAGTTTTGCCAGCTCGTTGAGCTTTGCCTTGGCCAGACTGGCCAGTAGCGGCAGCTCCTGCGGTGCGTCATCCACAGTGGACAGCGCCTGCAGCAGCACAGAGCGGCTAAGTTCGATTTCCGATTGCATGTGCGCCTGGCGATGTTGCAGCGCCTGAAAACTGCCGATAAGCGCGCCAAACTGTTCGCGTTCCTTCAGGTACGCCGTGGTACGCTCAAAAGCCTCCAGTGCGACACCCATCATTTCTGCGGCTATCGCCACGCGCGCGCGGTCCAGTACCGGTTCCAGTATTTCCCAACCCTGGCCGACGCGGCCGATGATGTTGTCGGCCGCTACGACCACATTTTCAAACGTGATATTGGCTGCGTTGCGACTATCCATCATGATCGTGCGCTGGCACTTTACGCCGTCAGTCGCTCGATCAACGAGGACAAGTGTGAGGCCATCGCTGTCGCGCGCAGCGCCGCTGGAACGCGCTACCACAATCAATTGGTCGGCGCTGTGGCCGTCGAGCACAAAGCACTTGCTGCCGTTCAGTACTACTGTGTCACCCTGCATTTTTGCCGTGGTGGAGATGTGTGTCGGCTGGTGATGGTGTGACTCTTCCAGCGCCAGCGCCACGGTGAGTTCACCGCTGGCAATCGCGGGCAACAGGCGTTGCTTTTGCTCTTCACTGCCACCCAACAGTATGGTGGAGGCGCCCACCACAGCGGAGGCAAATAAGGGAGAGGCCGCCAGTGTGCGACCGGACTCCTCCAGCACTACGCCCAGGCCCAGGAAGCCAAACTCGAGGCCGCCGTAGGCTTCCGGCAGGATGATACTGGCCCAGCCCATCTCCGCCATTTTTTGCCACAGGTCGGGCGCGTAGCCAATCGCATCGCTCTCATCGCGGAGTTTACGCAGCGCTGCTACCGGGGCATTACTCGCCAGAAAATCTTTTGCGGTGTCCTGTAACAGACGTTGTTCTTCATTCAATACCAAGGCCATGCTCGTTGTCTCCTAAGACTGTGGTAGTTCGAGAACGTTCTTGGCAACCAGGTTCAGCTGAACCTCGGAGCTGCCACCGGCGATGGTCATGGCCTTGGACATTGCCCACAGGCGGGCTGTGTCAATTTCCTGCGGGGTAAACCCGTCACCCTCCCAGCCCAGTCCGCGGCTGCCCATGATCGCCAGCAACAACTCACTTTTGGTTTTCTCGGCCTCGGTGCCCACATATTTCATCACCATGGCTGCGGCACTGCGGATGCCGGCGGCTTTCTCTTCAAAGGTGCGAAAGTGCGTGAGTGCGATGGCCTGCATTCGCATGTCGTAGTCGGCCAGATCGCTGCGCAGTTTCGCGTCGGCTATCTTGCCATTTTCAAATTCCAGATATTCCCGCGCCGCCGCATTCGGTACCAAAATGGGCCTTGGACTTTCGCTGCCCATCTCGGACATCAGCTTGCGTTCGTGCACGAGTAGCGCTTTGGCGACCGACCAGCCCTTGTTGAGCTCGCCGATTAAATTTTCTTTGGGTACTTTTACGTTGTCGAAAAAAGTCTGGCAGAATTCAGATTCACCGCTGATTAGCGGGATCGGGCTGGTACTCACGCCAGGGTCGTCCATATCAATCAGGAGGAAGCTGATGCCCTCTTGTTTTTTAACGTTTGGATCGGTGCGCACCAGACAAAAAATCCAGTCGCATTTGTCCGCGGCTGTTGTCCAGATTTTACTGCCGTTAACCAGATAGTGGTCGCCTTTATCTTCCGCCTTGCACTGTACGCTGGCGAGATCGGAACCAGCACCGGGTTCAGAATAGCCCTGAGCCCAACGAGTTTCCCCGTTGACGATGGCGCGAATGTGCTGCTGCTTCTGCGCCTCATTGCCGTATTCCAGCACTGCCGGCCCCAACATCCAGATGCCAATACCGAACACCGGCGTGCGCGCATTGATGCGCTTCATCTCTTCTTTCAGTATCCGACCCTGCTGTGGAGTGAGTCCACCGCCACCGTACTGGGTGGGCCATTCTGGTGTCGTCCAGCCCTTGTCTCGCATGCGTTCAAACCACACCTTTGCATCTTCGCTGGGGAATGTTCCCCGGCGACCGCCCCAGTACTGATCTTCGCGCTTCATCGGCTGGCGCTGTGACTCGGGGCAGTTGGCCTCCAGCCAAGTGCGTGCTTCCAATCGAAATTGTTCCAGGTCTTCCAATCTATTTCTCCTGACAAGTGCCGATGTGGCTGCCTCTCTGCCATCATTTCAGCTAGGGCCGGCCGCAGTTGGCGTATGATACGGGGGGATCAGTAGCAGATAAAGGTACAGCAACGGCGGTATCGCGCAATGGCTTAAAAAGTCAGTCCGACATGACGTAATAGGTCGGATAAACACGCCAGATATAATCATATGGTGTCGGTTTATTGCCTCGAACCACTGGGTTTGACCCAGCGTGCTGCCCGAGTCATCCTGCTTGACTCACTCAGGGAGCGCGACGATGCAAAGGTTTACAGACAAAGTAGTATTGGTGACAGGTGCTGGTAGCGGTATAGGTAAGGCTGCTGCGGTGCGCCTGGCGGCGGAAGGTGGTTCGGTGTTTTGCCTTGATCTCAACCGCGAATCAGTGGAGGCAACCGTCGCTGAGATCACAGCGGCGGGTGGCGAGGCGACGGCTCAGGTGTGTGATGTCGGTAGCGAGGCCAGCGTGAATGATAGTGTCAGCGCCTGCGTTGACCGTTACGGCAGCCTGCACGCAGTGGTCAATATGGCGGGTATACTGCGTTTTGACGATACGCAGGAGCTGCAAACCGCGCACTGGCAGAAGGTTATAGACATCAACCTGACCGGAACCATGTTCCTGTGTCGCGCGGTGCTTCCGCACCTGATAGCAACGAAAGGCAGTATCGTGAATGCGGCATCAACGGCTGCGCTCTCCGGCTTGCCTTGTGGCCTGGCTTATTCCGCCAGTAAGGGCGGAGTACTGGCGATGACCCGCAGCATTGCCGTCGAATACGCCAAGCGCGGCGTGCGGGCCAATTGTATATGCCCGGGCGATATCAATACGGGTATGACAGATGGCATCGATTTTCCTAAAACCATGGATTTCGATTTGATGCCGCGCATCATGTCGTTGAGTGGTGCCAAGGCACCGGATGTGGTGGCGGGCGTGATCGCCATGCTGGTGTCTGAGGACGGCATACATATCACCGGTGAGGATATACGGGTGGATGGCGGCACGCTCTCCTAACGATCATTCCTGTTGCTGGAATGCCTCATAAAAGGCGCGGATACGTTTGGCGTTGGCGCCGATATCACCCTCGCCGACGCGTGAGACCGAGCGCAGATCAACCAGTGACCCCTGGGCACTGGTGCGCACGCGTATCACGATATCGTCCTTGAATGCCATGACGGCCGTCGTGTCCACCGCTTCGATCACTCCGGCATTGCGATCTTCGTGATAGATCTCCCAGCCCAACTCCGCTGCCACTTGCACTGCCCGGGTATAGGCATCGTCATAGGACTGGGCACTGCTTAACGTCTGCAGATTTGGGTAAGCCTCCCGCTGTTGCAGGATGACATCCTGATCGATATCCAGCGAATTGCTGCCCGCGCCGCGCTGCTGCACTGCCACACTAAACGTAGGCGGATCCGCCGTATCGGTCGTAATATCGTGGATGCGCGGAGCATCTCCTGCGGACAACAGAGACAACAGCAGCAGTGTGCCCGGTAGGACAGGCAGCGCGCGCAGCGCAATACCTTTACGCCATCCGGCAAAACGCGGTAACAACAGTAATACCAGGGACAGGATCACCAGCAAGGCGCTGCCAAAACAGGCGATGGCGTAAAGCATCAGGCCCTGTTGCCAGGCGCCGGATCGCACGGTGAGTACCGATACCGGTAGTACCAGCAGTAGGGTAAGTGCGAGATATCCCGTCCAGTTTATCAGGCCAGGTGGCTTGCCTTGTTCGTTCATCACTGTTCTCCTTTGGATGTCGCTGATTATCAGGTTAAGAATACTACCCGGCTACCGTGCTGGCGAGGACTTAGCGTGGTTCAATTGGGTAGTCCTGTGACGTGTTTAGCGGTAGCTTGTTTGAGCTATGCACAGGCATCTGATTAACTTGCCGCCAATCAGCATTTCGCTGCGGCCAGACGTGAGAGCAAATGCGCCGCAGTATTCCAAGCAATGAAAAAAAAGAGAGTGATATTATGGGTAGAGTTGCAGGCAAAGTTGCCATTGTTACCGGGGGCGCCAGCGGTATGGGCAAGGCCGATGCGCAGTTGTTGGTCGCCCAGGGCGCCAAAGTGGTGGTCGCGGACCTGAATGAGGCCGACGGCCAGGCTGTCGCCACTGCTCTTGGCGATAACGCGGTGTTTATGCGTCTCAATGTGAGTGATGAAGATAACTGGAAAACAGTGATTGCCGACACCGTCGCGAAATTCGGAAAGCTCGATATCCTGGTTAATAATGCAGGCATTATTGCGCTGGGCACGATTGTCGATACAACGCTGGAGTCCTGGCGTCTGGTGAACTCCGTCAACAGCGATGGCGTCTTTCTGGGATGTAAGCATGCTATTCCCGCAATGGCAGAATCGGGCGGTGGTTCCATCGTCAATATGTCGTCGGTGGCGGCCATTCAGGGCCAGTCGTTTGTCGCGGCCTACTCCGCCAGTAAGGGTGCAGTGCGAGCGCTGACCAAGAGTATCGCCATGTACTGCAAGGAGCAGAAAAATGGTATTCGCTGTAACTCGATACACCCGGATGGGGTGAAAACGCCTATGGTAGTGAAGGTCGCCACGGGTAAGGAGACAGCAACGCAGGAAGATCTCGATGAGATAGGCAAGTTTGGCAATATGTGTGACCCGGAGGATATTGCCAATCTGGTATTGTATCTGGTATCTGATGAATCACGCTTTGTTAACGGCGCTGAGATGTTGATAGACAACGCCTCTACCATCACGCCACCAGTGGGCATTTAGCTCACAACCCGGGGGATGCACCATGGAAAAGCTGCTTTATCCGCTGTGGAAATCACCCGCGCTGGGCGCAGATGATTTTCGCGATACATTGCTGCAACAGTTGGCACCGAAACTGAGTCAACTTGAAGGCGTACACAGTATACGATTGTGTGTGGCGGACAGCGCGGTGTCGGCAGCAGGCGGACGGCGTATGGAAAGTCACGCGCCGGTACCGGATGCGATGCTCTCGCTGTGGGTAGATTTTGCCGGGGCCGCAGCGCGCTGGGAGCCGTTGATCGATGACTGCGTGAGCCGCAAGACCGTGTATCTGGTGGCCGAGGCTGAGCCTCTGGTGAACCAGAAGATGCACCCGTCAAATCCCGGGGAGCGTGTCTACGGCATGTGTCATGTCGTGTTTATGTCACATCCCGCGAGCATGGACACCCAGGACTGGTTGGCCGTGTGGAAGGACAGCCATACCCAGATCGCTATCGATACTCAATCGACGTTTGGCTACCGCCAGAATCTGGTGGTGCGCCGCTTGAGCGAGGATGCCGTGCCCTGTCATGCCATTGTGGAGGAGAATTTTCCGCCAGAGGCGATGACATCAGATGACGCATTTTACGCCGCCGGCGGTGATGAGGCGCTGTTGAAAAAGAATATGGTCGCGATGATGGAAAGTTGTTCGCGCTTTATTGATTTCGAACAGATCGATGTGATTCCTATGAGCGAATACCTGATCAAGCCACTCGTCTGACGCTCAGGATTGTTGCAGCGCCCTGATTCTGTCATCCAGCGGTGGATGTGAGCTAAACAAAGCCGATAGTCCCTGTTTTAATGGCTCGCTGATGCCGAATGCTTTCAATTCCGCGGGCATACCCGGGGCCTGACCTTGTTCCAGTTGCAGCCGTTGGAGTGCGGCGATCATGTGGGTCCTGGTGGTCAGCGTCGCCCCGGCGTGATCGGCACGATACTCCCGCCACCGGGAGAACCAGAATACGATGGCGCTGGCCAGAAAACTCAATACCAGCTGCGCCACAATGGTGACCACGTAATAGCCGATGCCATAGCCGCGTTCGGTTTTGAAGATCACGCGGTCTACGGTGTGGCCGATGATGCGGGCGAGGAACATCACAAAGGTATTCACCACGCCTTGTATCAGTGTGAGCGTCACCATGTCGCCGTTAGCGACGTGGCCGATCTCATGCGCCATAACGGCCCTGGCCTCGTCGGGCTTGAAACGCTCCAGTAGACCGGCACTCACGGCCACCAGCGCTGCATTGCGGTTCCAGCCCGTGGCAAATGCGTTGGATGCTTCTGAGGGAAAGATTGCCACCTCCGGCATGCCGATACCCGCTTCTTCGGCCAATTCCTTCACCGTGTCTACCAGCCATTTTTCCTGAGCGTTGCGCGGCTGCTCGATGACATAGGCACCGGTGCTTCGCTTGGCCATCCACTTGGACAGGAACAGGGAGATCAGGGAGCCACCAAATCCGAAAACGGCGCACATCACCAACAGGGCCCCTAAATTCAGGTCCACGCCATTCTCGGCGAGGATGCCCTGCAGCCCCAACAGATTGAACACGATGCTGACCAATACCAGCACCGCCATATTCGTGGCTAGAAACAGTAGAATTCTCATCGGCTTTCGATCGTCCTAAGTGTGTTGTCGTGCTTTCACTAGGGATGGGGGCACAGTGTGGTATTTCAAGCGTCGGCAGCGGGCTCCGCTTCGGACTCGGTGGCATCCGCATCTGATTCATCCAGCAGCGGTATCTGGCTGGGTTCGATGACGGGCTCGCCGCGCTCGGAAAGCTCTGTCGGCAGGACTTCGCCGCGCAGTTCTATGTCCCGGGAGCTGAGTTCAAACAGCGTGTTGAGTGCCTCGTCTTCATGCTTGGTGCGTAGAACCGCCTTCGGGCTCGATCCGTCTACCCAGATTTTGGCCTTGCCCCAGTAGTGCCCATGTTGGTTGCGAACGACAAAAACGTCAGTCATAGCGATGGTGATTCCTTCCAAAAATCTGCGCGCAAGTGTAAGCATTTGAGCGCGGTGATGCCAGCCTTGGGATCATCCCAGGAGCAGGTCCTTGGCCTGGTTGATCTGCGCAGCGAGATAGTCGTTGCCGCCGCGATCCGGGTGCAATTTCTGGATGAGTTGACGGTGTGAGGCAATAATGTCCTCCTTGCTTGCCCCCTCGTGCAGGCCAAGCACCGCGAGTGCTTCGGACCGCCCCAGAGTCTGGCCGTTGTCCGGGCTCGCCTGCTGCTCTCCAGTAAAGCCGCTAGAGCCAGGAAATCGCTGTTGCCAATAGCTATCCAGTAGCTGTACAGAGTCGGCATCCTCAGCCCGGCAGTAGGTGACAAATTGCTCGAGTTGCTGCCGGTCCATATCGGCCAGTTTCCAGCCCTGAAAGCTGCCCTTGAGAATTTCACCCTGTAAATCGCCGGTGTCGTGGTCCAATTGCATGCGCAGCAGGGTGGTCTCCACAGTCGAGCCCTTGCCACCCGCAGGGGTGCTCTTGTGGCGCAGGCTGGCGAGCATCGGGAAAAAGCGCACAATGAGGGGCAGGCCCTGGCGCGCGGCCACCAGCAGCCCGGTAAACGCCGCACCGATCCAACTCGTGCGCCCGGTCGCGGCCAGCAGTACCGTTGCCACAACGGCAATACCTAGCGCCAGCTTGATGTACTCGGCGCGGCGCTTGTGCGGCGGCATGCCGCGCGCGCGACGCAGTAAAATATAAATAACGGCAATGACCGCCAATAGCAGTATCAGTCGAGCCACAGTGTCTCTCAGGGTTTTAGTTGTTGGAGCAGTAGTTTAGCACTGTCGCCACCACGTTTTTCAAGCGCGGCACGGCCACCGGTGGCAAAACTGGCTACGGCGCCCAGCAGTCCGGCGAGTGTATCGGCGCTGCTGGTGTCGAATCGGGCGTATGCGCCGCGACTGAGCTTGGCCATGGTGCGAAACGTTTGCTCCACTGAGCGATCGGCACCTTCCTGAAAAAGGAACAGAGGCAATTGCAGAATGCCGCACTGTCCGGCCAGGTTGCATAGCGTATCAGGGCTTTCCTCCACGGCGTCGCCTATGAAAACCAGTGCTCGGACAGCGGTTTTACGGTGTTCCGCCTGAGCGTGTTTTAGCAGTCTTGTTATCTGTGTGTGTCCACCCTCACAGCGAACGCGACCCATCAGGTCCGCCAGTGCTGCGCTGTCGGTCAACCAGCGGCTGGCCTGAAACTCGCTGAAGCCTCGGAAGTAGCACAACTGCACCGCCAGTGAAGCGACCTTGCCACTGGCCAGGAACATCTCCTGTTGTAGACGGGTGGCATGATTCCAGGTGGGCTGCCGACTCGCCGTTGCGTCAACGGCAAACATAAGCCGCGGTTGTCGCTCTGCAATTTGTGCGATAGCCCGGCTCTTTTGCAGAAATTGTGTGATTTCCTGTGGGGAGGAGCGCTCGGCGGGAGGTTTGGCCATAGTGTTAGCGGGGCAAAGCGCGCTTTAGCCCCGGGGTGTGTTCTTCAGCTGGTCAATCTGTTGCAGCCTGTTGAGATCGTGACACCGTTTAGCCAGCTCAGCGATGACATCGGAGAGCTCGTCGGCGCTGATCTCATCCCGGGAGGGCATGTCGGCCAGTTGCCAGAGTTTGCGGCTGGAGAGTTCCTGTGGGTTTATTCTTAAAGTATTCATCGTGATTTACCATTCATGTGCGTGTCCCTGTTTCAATGTGCCCGGGACATCCCCGGGTTCATCCTGAATCCGGGGGATAATATTGGGTGAGTATGACAGTGGTGTGACGATAGCGGCCGCCAGGCGCATGTCAGAGTTTCCACCTACTCGACCCCAGCTTACACTGTCGTCTGCTTGAAAGGGAAGGGGGCGCCGTGCTCGAATTCCGGGCCCGCCAGTTGTGGCGGTTCTCCTGCGCGCCAGCGCGGCAGGCTGAACTTGGCGATATGCCCGATTGCCGGGGCCTTTACAAAGTCCTGGCGGCAGTCCTGCAGGGTGATCAGCTGCACGCGCAGATCGTCGGGGCCTGCGGTGGCCAGGCCGTAACCATTGGCAGTGGTGTCTACATAACGCAGGCCGGGATTGGCGGCGTTGGGTCCGAGCCAGTCTGTCAGCGCGGATACCCCGGTTTGAGAGTAGGTGTAGGCGGCCAATACGCCGTCCAGCATCGAAATATTCCAGACGGGCTCCACGCCGCTGTCGGTCTCGCGGTACACCAGGGGCCCAAAGTCGGGATGCTCTGCCTTGGCGATGGCGAGCAGATCATCAAAAATCGGCGTGGAACTGATGCCCGCCACGGTGAAGTCTACTGCGACGGGTTGCGCCTCGCTGTCAGTGGTGGAGCGTTGGACGGTACCGGCGCCGTGCATATGGTGATCCCCCGAGAGTGATACCACGCCGGCAACATTTTCTTGCTCAAATTGGCGCATCAACAGGCCCAGCTCATACGGGTAACCGGCCCAGCCGTCGATGCTGAAAATGCTGTCCTGGTAGCCGGTCATCGGCAGCGCTGACAGATCCAGACGCATGGGCATTAGCGGCAGTGCATTGGCCCAGATCTTCCAGGGTGCGGTGGATGTTTTCACGGCCTTCAGGAACCACTCTCGCTGCTCCACTCCCAGCAGACTGCCGGGCGCGCGATCCCTGGCTGGGTTAGCCACCGTGCCGTCGCCATAGGGCAGGGTGGCGAGAGGATGGCCCTCGGCCCAGGCGTTGCCGGCATCAGCTATGGCGACCAGCTCCACCGTATTCATCGGCAAATCCAGAGTAGCGGCAAAGCTGTCCGGCAAACAGGGTTCGCTGCGGTAACTGCGGCTGTCCGTGAGCACGATGTCCATGTATTTACCCCAGCTCAGTTTCCGGTAGATACGCAGGCTGTCGAGCGCGATCTGGTTACCGGCCGCTCTGTCCGCGCCCAGCGACTGGGGTCGATAGTTGTGTGCCGTTTGCTCCGGCAGCTCATCCAGTACCGCCGGGATGAACTCGAACCACGCCTGGTTGGCGTTCAGCTTGCGTTGCGCATCCAGTACGCTGGCGCCGTCATAGGTGACATAACTCTGGTAATTATCATTGGCAAACTCGTGGTCGTCCCAGGTGCAGATAAACGGCCAGTTAGCCCGGGCTTCCTGCAGGTGTGGATCGCTCAGGTAGGTCTTGTAGAGGTGGCGGTAGTCGGCTAGTGAAGCCGCATAACGATTCCTGGGGGTGTCCACACCGTTCGGAAACGGCGGCACAGTCCGTGAGTTGGGACTGCCATCCGGACGTTCGTTCCAGCAGCGTTCGTAAATGAAGTCACCCAGATGCAGCACAAATTGAATGCGGTCTTCCTCGGGGGCCGCGCGGTCGTCCGCCAGCATGCGTGCCCAGCAGCCGTAGAATGCCTGCTCATAGCTCTGGCAACTGGCGAAAGCCAGATTGACCCGGCTTGCCTGACCGGGTGCGGGAGAGGTGCGCGTACGCCCGACGCGCGAGACCGAGCTTTCGCCCTCTGTATTGCCACCCACAAAGCGGTAGTAATACTGTGTGTCGGGATCCAGTCCACTGATGTAGCTGCGCACCGTGTAATCGCTGTCTGCATCCGTCGTTAGTTGCGCCTGCAGCAGTAGTGTCGGAAAGTCGGCGGCCGTGCTGAGTTGCAGCAGTAAGTTGACCGGGGCGTCAGGACTGATAGAGGGGACTGCGCGGGTCCAGAGCATGATGCCGTCTGGCTGTGGGTCGCCCGAAGCGACACCCTGTGGAAAATCCAGCGGGGGTGATTCCGCAGGTAATTGGGCCGCAAACAGGCTGGTGGGGGAGACACTTAGAAAGAATGTGCTGCTGGACAATAGTCCCAGCATGTTTCGACGTGTTATGGGCATGGGGAGCGTGTCTTTGTGACAGAAGCCAATTACTTTATACCATTTGTGGCTATACTTGGACCCCATGAACCTCTTCGATATTCGCAGGAAACACCGTATGCCAACATTGGACACAGCCCTACCCGGCAGGGCGGAAGCCATGCCCGTTCCCGCAGCCCACTTCGTCAACGGCAACCCGCTGCGTGGCCCTTTTCCGGATCACCTGCAGCAGGCCGTGTTCGGCATGGGTTGTTTTTGGGGGGTGGAGCGCAAGTTCTGGCAGCTGCCAGGGGTATTTACCACCGCAGCCGGTTACGCCGCGGGGTTGACGCCCAATCCTGCCTATCAGGAAGTCTGCAGCGGACAGACCGGGCATAACGAGGTCGTTCTGGTGGTCTTCGATTCCGCACAAGTGAGTTACGAAGAGCTGCTCAAGGTGTTCTGGGAAGGGCATGACCCCACCCAGGGCATGCGACAGGGCAACGATATGGGCACACAGTATCGCTCGGGCATCTATACCTTTGATGATGAGCAGGCGTGGCTGGCGGTGGCCGCCAGGGACGTGTTCCAGCTAGCACTGGATAAGGCAGGGCTAGGCACTATCACTACAGAAATAGTCCCGGTGGACGTTTTTTATTACGCGGAAGACTATCATCAGCAGTATCTTGCCAAAAACCCTAACGGGTATTGCGGCTTGGGTGGTACGGGTGTGAGCTGTCCCGAGAGTTTTGCCATCAAATAGTATCCGTCTGGCAAATCGTCAGTAACGAGATCCATCTTTTCTGAAGGTAATACACGTCAAAAAAAAGGCCCGGCATGATAGTGATCATGCCGGGCCTTGTTCTTTCGGGCAGCTTACCAGGTGTAAGCGGCCTCCAGGCCATAGGTGCGGGGCATGTTGTAGGTGGTAGCCGCGGTAGCAGTCGTGTCCACCAGAGGCGTGCCGCCGGTCACATAACGGTCATCGGTGAGATTCTGACCAAAGGCTGTTACCCGCCAGTTCATATCCGGTGAGTTCCATGTCAGGCGGGCGGTGACGTCTTCCTGGTTTACTTTCCAGATGCCACTGATGCAGCTGGAGGCGTCAAAGCAGTTGTCCAGATTGGTGCGGTACGACCAGGATAGCATCGGCACAACAGCGCCCCACTCAGTCTCGAAGGTATACTGCACGGCGAGATAGTAAACGCTGTCGGGCAGCCGCACCAGGCTCTCATCAGAGCGATCGTACGGACAGTTGTCAACCAGTGTGCCGTTGATATTCACTTCCTGGCACCCAGCCGGCGTCGGTTCGCCTGCCACTTTGGCAGTGATACGTTCGTCGTCGTATTCTTCTATATCGCTCTCATTAAAGGTCAGGTTGGCCGTGATCTGCAGATTTTCGACGGGCAATACGATGGCCTCAAATTCGATACCCGATATCCACGAGGACTTGGCATTGATAAGGGCCCCGGCGATACGTCCTGTTTCGGGACTGATACGCAAGGTCGTTAACTGGCGATTTTTATAGTCGGTGTAAAACAGGGCCGTATTGAGGCGCAACTTGCGGTCCCAGGCATCCATTTTAAAGCCGAGTTCATAGTTCCAAACCTCCTCTGGTTTGAAGGGCTCCATGATGCCGGTGTCCAAATTGACAGTATCGCTAATACCACCGGAGAGAAAACCGTTGGCGATGGTAAAATAGGCGTTGCCGAAATCCATAAAACCAATGCTATCAAAGGTGCGCTGGATACTACCCATGGGGTTGACCTTGCTTTGGTCATAGTTTTGGGTCTGGTTAGCCAAGGGCTCGGGCAGACCGGTAACCGGGTTAGTCGCCGTTACAAAGCCATGATTGGGGTTGAAGCTATCGGGCCCCTGGGGAAAGTTATAGATCGAGCCAGGAATGATAACCGCTGCATCGCCGGTAGTAGCGAGAGTCGCGAGATCCGGAATCTTGACGTTGCGTGTCAGTTTGCGCTCTTCCCAGGTATAGCGGGCGCCCAGAGTAAGGGTCCAGTAGTCGTCAAAGTGCCAGTCACCCTGAGCAAAGGCCGATGCTGAGGTGTTTTTTGCCCGCAGACCGGCGAGCTGGTTTTGATAGAAAGCCCGATTTTCGATGCCGGGGCCCAATAACGGCACTACGTTAAAGAACAGCGATGGAGATGCCGCGGCACCTTTATCCGTCTCCTCATGAAAACCGAACACGCCGACCACATAGTCCAGTCGGTCATCAAAGGCGCTGCCCAGGAACTGGAACTCTTGGCTGTAAGCGTCGGTATTGCGTTCTTCGGTGCCGTTCCAGCCGTAGTTGGTGCGATCCAGCAGGGCAATTCCTATCCCGTCGAGCTCATCGGATTGACCGCCCTGGGTGTTCCGCCACGCTGAGATACTCTTTAAGTTCAGCTCGTCGTTGATTTCCCAGTCTGCCGTCAATGCCAGAGTGTTGACCTCGGCCTTGTATTGGTTGGGCTGCAGGTTAGCCATAATCTTGTCTTTGCCGAGATCCGCATTGGCCTGACACCAGTCGGCGATACTTTGGCCGGTAGAGGGTATTATGATTTGGTCGTCCTGGAGGGCGGCCTGCCAGCCAGCACCAGGTACATTCGTGACCACTTGACAATCCTGGCCACGGGCCGCTTGATCGGTTCTGCCATAGTTATAGTTCAAGTCCAGCAGCAGGTCATCCGACGCCACCCAGCGCAACTGTGCCTGACCGCCGTAGCGATTGGTGTCGTTGTACTCTTCTTCCGTATAAGGCTGATTACCCAGCGCCTGTGTGGGTAGACCATCGGGAATCTCGCTGTGCACATAGCCATCGTTTTTGGTTTGATACAGTGAAAAACGCGACATCAGTTTGTCTTCCACCAGAGGCACATTGACGGTCAGGGTGCTGTCAATCTTGTTGTAGTTACCCACCCGCACCAGAGCGTGGCCGCCGTACTCTTCATCGGGCTTGTTGGTGCTGTACAGAATGGCACCGCCAGTGGTGTTTTTACCAAAAAGCGTGCCCTGGGGGCCGCGCAATACCTGCACACTTTGCACGTCGACATTATCCAGCACCGCGCCGTCGGCGCGGGACACATAGACCCCATCCACGTATATGCCTACCCCGGAGTCGAAGTTTACGCCGGTGTTCCGGGCGCCGATGCCACGAATGAATACGTTGCCTGCTCCGCTCGTGCCATTGCCGGAATACATGTCGACATTGGGCACTACCTTGGTGAGATCGGAGATGTTGTTCATCCCCAATTCTTCCATAGTCTCACCAGTAAAGGCGGACACCGCCACGGGGGTTTCCTGCAGTGACTCCTCGCGTTTTCGGGCCGTAACCACGACCTCTTCCAACATCGCCTGACCAAAGGCCACTGTGGGGACAAGGCCCACTGAAGTAACCGCCAGTGCAGCCGACAGGTGAGATACAATCAAGCGTTTCTTTGTGGACATAGCGGAGCCTCTCTAGTCTTAATTTTATAGCTAGCATCATAGGTATAATCGAGTCACTTCTGTACGGGAAGTCTCTGTTATTTTTTCACTGGATTTCGCATGTGATTACATGAAAATCCAAAGCCATGCGGGAAAATAGCACTATGCATCTGCAAATACTACGCTCTGTACAGCTTTCTTCTGACGGAGTTTAAAAAGTTAATTCCGAGTATAGAATGCTGTGCATCGGCGGATCTTTCACTAGAAAGGTTGACGCAGGATGCAGGAGTGCGGCAGCCAAAAAGACACTGCGCAATGGAGAGGTCCTGGGGATCTGCACTAAAAAGGTGACGCTGGCCGTGATCTTGGATTATCTGCCACGGTAGCAATCGCTAGCATTTCAATGCCCGCGTCGTGTGCTCCTGACCTGTACACGGCATGGTGACTATATATAGCTATTAGAAGAGTCTTCCCAGCACACTGGTAACAGCGTTTTCCACGCGTAGAATACGCGCGCCCAGGGAGACTGTTTGGCATCCAGCATCCTGTAGTTTCGCGACCTCGTAGGGAATAAAGCCACCCTCCGGCCCAATAACCAATACGCACTGGCCGGTGACGTGGCGGGGGCAGGGCGGGTGCTCGCCCGGGTGGGCCAGCAGCGCGTGTTTGCCCGCGAGCAGGCCCGGCAAGTTGTCCTCCACGAATGGTTTGAAGCGCTGATGACACTGCACTACCGGTAAGCGGGTGTCCCGCGATTGTTCCAGTCCCTGCAGTAAATAGTCGCGCACAGTGGCGTCCTCAAGTACCGGGCTTTGCCAGTAGCTCTTTTCGACACGGTAACTGTTGAACAGGTGCAGCTCGGCGACCCCGAACTCCGCCACATTGCGCAGTATGCGGCGCAGCATTTTAGGGCGGGGCAGGGCCAGTACCAGGCTCAGTGGCAGCTTTGGGGGTGGTGGCTGATCTAGCGAGACGGCCAGTACTGCAGCGGTAGCGTCGATCTCCAGTAGCTCGGCCTCACCCATCAGACCGCCAATTTCGCCTACGCGGAGTGTGTCTCCGACGCGGGCGCGATGCACCTGGCGCAGGTGTTGCAGGCGGCGGTCGTGGACACTGATCCGCTTCGCGTCTAGCCGGTCAGCGGCGGTGAACAGCAGCAGGTTCACAGCGTGATCAGCCGACCCACAAATCGTATTCGTCGGCGCCGGTGACTTCTGCTTCCACGAAATCGCCGGGGTTCAGATCTGTCACGCCTTCAAGATACACCTTGCCATCGATTTCCGGAGCATCCGCAGTGGAGCGTCCTATCGCACCCTCCGCGTCCACCTCGTCGATCAGGACTTCAATGGTCTTGCCAATTTTGGATTGGAGTTTGGCGGCGCTGATCTCCTGCTGCAGTGCCATGAAGCGCTCCCAGCGCTCCTGCTTTACCTCAGCGGCGACGGGGTCAGGGAGTGCATTCGCACGTGCACCTTTTACCGGGGAGTACTGGAAACAGCCGACTCTGTCGAGTTGGGCCTCGCGTATGAAATCCAGCAGTACCTCAAATTCGGACTCGGTTTCCCCGGGGAAGCCGACGATAAACGTGCTGCGCAGGGTGATGTCCGGGCAGGTGTCGCGCCACGCTCTGATCCTTTCCAGCGACTTTTCTGCGGCGGCGGGGCGCTGCATGCGCTTGAGCACCTCAGGGCTGCCGTGTTGGAAAGGTATGTCCAGGTAGGGCAGAATTTTACCCTCGGCCATTAGCGGTATTATTTTGTCCACGTGCGGATAGGGGTAGACGTAGTGCAGGCGCACCCAGATACCGAATTCGCCCAACGCTTCACACAGTTCCTGCATGCGGGTTTTTAGCGGGCGACCATTCCAGAACCCGGTACGGAATTTGGTATCTATTCCGTAGGCGCTGGTGTCCTGTGAGATCACCAGCAATTCACGCACGCCAGCACGCACCAGACGCTCAGCTTCTTCCATCACATCGCCGATAGGCCGACTGACCAGATCGCCGCGCATATCAGGAATGATGCAGAAACTGCAGCGGTGGTTGCAGCCCTCGGAAATTTTCAGATAGGCATAGTGGCGGGGTGTGAGCTTGATGCCCTGCGGCGGCACCAGGTCGGCGAAGGGGTCATGGATTGGTGTGTAGGGGACATATTTGTGGACCGCGCCTACGACTTCCTCGTAGGCCGCCGGCCCTGTGATACTTAATACCTTGGGATGCAGGGCCTTGATCGATTGCGCGTCGTCGCCCTTGCCCATACAACCAGTGACGATGACCTTGCCGTTCTCGCTGATGGCTTCACCGATGGCATCCAGGGATTCTTGCTTGGCGCTATCGATAAAGCCACAGGTGTTTACCACCACGACATCCGCGCCCTCGTAGGTGGGAACAATGTCGTAGCCGTCCATCTTCAACTGAGTGAGAATGCGCTCGGAGTCGACCAGCGCTTTCGGGCAGCCAAGAGAAATAAAACCTACGCTCTTACCTGAGGTGGGCTGTTTGCTAGCTCGAGTCAACTCGGAATCTGCCATTGGATTGCGCTGCTGTCGGGAAACGGGCCGCGATTATAGCCCACTCCTACAATACCATTCGACTTAGAAGCGGTATTTAACCGCAAATTGCAGCTGGGTGGCGTCGCCACGGTCGCCGTTCGTGTTTTCACGTTGGCCCCACAGGTATTCGCCACCTATATCGATGCGCGGTATCGGCGACCATATCAGGTTGGATGAAACGCGCAGCGTCCGCTGGTATGCGTCGCTGTCGTCATCGAGGAATCCGGGATTATCCACCCCCACCGCTCCGAAGGTGAAGTTGGAGCGCAGTTCGTTGATGGGCCACCAATGTTGCCAGGACACATACCCGGCAGTGACATTAAAGAGCTGTAGCTCGCCGGTGTCGGGCACAAAGATGCCATCGTAGTTGCCGATGCTGGACAGGTCGTTTACATAGCGACCGATGCCATTGCCGTGGTTCAGCTGGAACAACACCTTATCGCGTCTATCTAACTGTGGCGTGGACACACTGCCGCTGAGAGACACGCCCCAGGCAAATTCCTTGGAGACATCACCGCTGTTGCTCTGCCCACGGATTTCCCGTGCAATCAGCGCCAGCTTGGTGTGCACGCGCTCGTAGGGCTGAAAGCGGCCCGCCACTACCAGGTCTGGCGTACGGGTTACCCCCGAGCCATTCTGGATCTGGGGATTGGGATCTTCCAGTGCAAACTGGAGTTCATACTCCTCGCCGAAAGTGGGCATAAATCTGATTTGCGCCTGCCGTACGTTGATGCGGCCGTTCAGACCCTCAAAATCAATTTCTTCGGGCGATGCATCGGGGTCCATGAACGTTGTCCAGGTTTTCCCGGCGAGCATGCGCTTCCACTGGCCAAAGGCGTGACGCAGGCGGAAGGTTTCGCCGTCCCCGGCGAAATCGCCTTCGATAAAGGCCCGCATGATGCCATAGTGGGTGGGTTGCCTGAGGTCGAAGTTAAGCCGCGATTGATCGGCGGTCACGCTGCTCTGTGCTTCGTCGCCGGTGGTCTCCGTGATGCCTACCGGGATGGAGCCGACAATGAATCTGTCCTTGATTTGCAGGGGGTCGAAGTTGTAGACGACATCGGTTTTGACAAAGCCGCCTATCGCCAGCGCTGCATTGGTGCCCGGCAAACGCCACGCGCCGGTGAAATCCTTCAGTACATCGCGGCTGGGGTCATCGGCCTGAGCCGCGGCAACAGCATTACCCGTCGCGGTTTCTTTCGCTGAAGCCGTCGTCATTTGCGCTGTAGCCGGAGTCGGCGCCGCGGTTGACAATGTCACCGCTGCCAAAGGTGTCTCGGAGATTGCGATTTCGTTTTTGCGGCTTGCAGGCGCTGTCTGTACTGCGTCCAACTCCTGCGTCAATGTTGCTATCTGGCGGGACTGGCGCGCCAGCATCTGCCTTTGTGCGGCAAGCTCTTTAGCCGTGTCAGGTGCTGGTTGCGGTGCAGGCTGGGTCGACCGTAAGGAGGCCAACTCCTGGGTCAAGGTTTCTATTTTTTGGGATTGGTCCTCCAGCAGTTTCCGCTGAGCCGCCATCTCTTGCTGCTGCTGGCGGAACAGTGCCATCACGTCGCTCATATCCATACTCTGCTCGACGGCAGTCAGATCCTCCTGTTCTTCGAAAGCGGTGACGGCCGGGGATACCGTATCTGCTGGCTGTGCGTGCAGGCGGGGTGCGATGACTGCCGAAAGTAAAAGAGGTAAAGCGATGAAGATTTTGCCCAATTTCATTGTGAGTCTCCAACTCAGGACATTGTCAAATGTTTGACTTGGATAATGTCTGGCGCTGATTGGTAATGCTCCCAAATGAAATTCCCCGAGGTGGGCGGTTCACGCCTGTCTCGGGGCGAAAGTGCCAGAGTCGTCTGTTGGTTAAAACGGTTGAATTTCCGTCACTTCGTAAAATTTCAGCGCCATCGCTTTAGGGGGGTGTTCTCCCATCGCTTGCTGGAATGCCGCCATGTGCGGTGACTCCATATGGGCCTTCAAGGCTTCAACACTGTGCCATTTTTCAGTTATCCGCAGCACGCTGGTATTGCTCAACTCTACACTGAAGGTGTAGTCATCACAGCCGGCTTCGGCTCGGCTAGCCACCTCCATAACGCGGATTGCCTCCTGCATCGCGGCGATATCTTCGGGTGTGCTGGTTACTACGGCGTTCACGACTATCATTTCCATTTCCTCTGCTTGGATTGTATTTGTGTGTTCGGTGAGCGTGATAAATTTACCTCAATCGCGTAACGGTTGACAGTGAATATGCCTGATTGACCGGCATGGCGCATGCGTCAGCGCTTGTTTCGGCGCCAGTCCCACGGTGCTATCGGGCGCGGCTCCGCCCACAGTCCCAGGTCTTGTGCGCGCGCCTGTTGCTCAGCCTCCTGTAGAGCATGCTCATGGGGTGCGTAGTATTGGTACCACCAGGCGTAACCGCGCGCCACCATGGCGACATTGATATTGACGCCATCGCTATAAAGTGTGCCGACCTCACGGCCGTAGCTGTCCGTCGTCACGATCACAACGCCCACCGGCTTTTCTCCGATCAGTTGCGCCAGCATTTTTTTGGCCGCTTTACCGTAGGGCTGGTCGCGCTCGGGCGTGTCGATGCCGAACAGCCGTACTTTGTGTTGTGTGTTGCTGTGATCAAGGATGGATACAGTGTCGCCGTCAGCAATGCGAACGACGCGTCCCGTCAGGTCGAAATCTGTTACAGATTTACCTTCCCGGGTAGCACCGATCTGATCCAGTGACTGCGCCGCGCGCCGCCAGCTCGCGTCGGGCCTGGTCGCATAATCTGACAGTGTCCCGCTGACCTTTTGATAGAGCGCCACAGGCCAGCCAACAGTGCCCGTATTGAAATACTGCAGCAGACTGAAAAGCGCCAGCGCTACCAGCACTCTTCGAAGCTGTCGAAGTCGCTTTTTCGGGCGGGCGCTGCTGGCGCTCACTGAAGTTCTCCATCGCGTGTTTGTGGTGTACCGTGCGGCTCAATAGCGCTGTTCGGCCGGTACCAGATGGGCGAAGACCATGCCCGCTCCTGTAGTGTCTTTGGCAGATCGGAGCGCGGCTCCACGCCGGCGCGTATCGCATCCCATGTCGACCAACGACAGCTGGGGTTCTCCAGCACGCGCACATAGTAAAAGGCCTCCTGCCGGAAATCGAAATCCGGGTCACGCCACAGTGCTTTCAGCTCACTCGCACCACTGCCAGTGGTTGAACAATCACTCAGGTCGACGCCAGAGTCATTGTCAGGGCAGCGTCCGGTGGTCGGGTCAACTTGCAGATTGTTGGCACAGGCGACATCGTAAATGCGCTCCTGGTGCGCGCCATTTTCCAGATAGCCCTTGATAATTTGCACACGTTGCAGGGCTGTGCCTGCGGGATCAGCAGCAGCCCATACGATGAACGCTGGAGTGCGCTCGCCGTCGCCGGGCAGGTCGGCGCCCATTGTGACGCCGCGCTGGTAGGCGATTCTGGTTAACTGTGCGCTTTGCAGTAGAGGTGGCGTGAAGTCATAGCCGGCAAAGAAGCGCACTTTGATACGCGGGCCGCTGGTGGCAAACGTCTCCTTGCGTCGGAACGCCTGATATATCGCGTCGCGCGTGTTTTCCTCGGCCCATACGCCTGCCATGCCAGAGGCAGACCAGTACTCAAAGGACGAGCTGGCCATGTAGTCTTTGCCGTCGACTTCGGTCACGAGTCCCGGATCGAGGAATTTCACCACGGTACCGGTGAGGAAGGATGCGGGAATAGAGCCGCGCAGCTCCGGTGTGCCGTCCAGCATGCCCGCCTTGGAGAAGAAGGTTTCCTCGTCCTCGGAGCTGGCCGCATCATGAGTGTCGCTGGAGCCGATAAGGCCAAACTTGTAGGGGTTCACAACGCCTTTGGCCTGAATATGCAGGCCGCGCAGATAGGCATCGCGCACATAACTCCCGGCAGGTTCGCTGTAAAGTTTAGTGCCGACGCGGTAGGGGGTAATCTCAAAGTTCGCCCATTCATCATTCTTGGAGAGCAGCGGGTGGGTTTCGGAAGTGCCTTTGATCTGTGTGATTTCCACTAGCGGTTCATTGCGCAGCCGCTGCGCAGCGTACTCGTCAGTGATGGGGTTGCCTGCCCAGTCGGTCATTTTAAACATCTGCCCGTTGGAACCGTTGGAGTTGTGGGGAATGGCCAGGCTCTCGATTCCCTGAGTGCGCAGCTTGTCCATCCACTGCCACAACCCCTCGGGATTTTGTGAATTGAAGCGCGAGAAGGGCATGGCGGGAAGACGATCGCTATCGCGAAATATAACGTTGCGATGCAGGTTGCCCTGGTCATCCGAAGAGGAGGTAAATTCAAAGGCTGCGAAGGTGGTGAAATTGCCGGGGATGTAGGCTTCGTTCGCCGCCCGTATGGTGTCTTGCCAGGCTGATTTGGTCACCGCCTCTACCATTGGCATATCGATGTCGCCATTGAGCAGGCCGTCCACTACGGCAGGCAGAAAGCGGGTGAAAGCTCTGCCGCGGTCCGGAAGGCTGTAGACGGTCATATTGTCGGGTGCATTGATATCGTGCAGCGGCTTGGTGATCTCGTAGCGGGAGAACTCGCTGTTGGTGTCAGCGGCTTCCTTTACCAGTCCCATCAGCATGGCGTGATCAGTGACGGCGTAGAAATCCATGGGTTGTTGCAGTTGCACCTGATAGCCGCTGGGGTGCTGCAGCGGTTGGCCTTTGGCGTAGCGGTAGGCGTCGTCCGGGGTGCTGACCGTGCCAAATACGTAGGCGTCAAATGAGTAAGCCGTGTGCACGTGCAAATCGCCGAAATAAGCGTTGCGATCAGGGTTGGCCGGCGCGCGCAGCGTCAGAATTTCTTCGTTCACGGGAAACACGCTGTTGGTACCGCGCGCTCCGCCAGCGAAGCTTACATCCTCGTTTTTTTGCATCGCATCGAGTGAACTATCCGAGCCGGAACAGGCGCTAAGTAGCAACACGGCGACGAGAGGGGCGAGTTTGCTGGACATGCGATAGTGCTCTTTCTTATGCGTGGGAGGATGATAGGGGGCGGTGGTATCACAGTCCAGTGCTCAGGCCGGGGTTACGCTTTCCACCCGCGTTGGTGATAGTCTCACCACTAAAAGCAGGCGAGAGCGCTGGTCGCGGAGAATGTATGGATAAGGTCAAGGTAGAACTCAGAGAACGGATTACTATTGTCAGCATTGCGCGGCCGCAGGTGCGCAATGCCGTTGACGGTGACACTGCGAGAAGCCTGGCGGCGGCCTTTGCGGCGTTTGATGCCGACCCCGATTCCGATGTCGCGGTGCTGTACGGTGAATACGGCAATTTTTGCGCTGGCGCGGATCTCAAGGCCATTGCCAGCGCCTCCGGTGGCAATGCATTGAGTCCTGACGGTGACGGGCCGATGGGCCCCTCGCGCATGGTGTTGGGCAAGCCGGTTATCGCCGCTATCGCCGGACACGCTGTGGCTGGCGGGCTGGAATTGGCGCTGTGGTGCGATATGCGCGTGGTTGAGCGCAGTGCAATCCTGGGTGTGTACTGCCGTCGCTGGGGCGTGCCGCTTATCGATGGTGGCACGGTCCGACTCCCGCGATTGATAGGGCATAGTCGCGCGATGGACCTGATTCTTACCGGGCGCGGTGTCGCGGCTGAAGAGGCGTTACAGATGGGGCTGGCAAATCGCGTGGTGCCCGATGGTGACGCACTTGTGGTGGCACTGGCACTGGCGCAACAGCTGAGCCGTTTTCCACAGAATTGCCTGCGCTCCGACCGGTTCAGCGCCTGCGAGCAGTGGGGCATGCCGCTGGAGGATGCGCTGCACAATGAGTTCGAACGCGGTCTTGCCGTTATTGACTCGCGCGAGACAGTGGAGGGCGCGACCCGATTTGCGTCCGGCAAAGGCCGTCACGGTGATTTCGAGCAGATTTGAGGGTAGAAAAAACCGCAGAAAATGTATTTAGTTTCTAGTCGGCTCGCGGCAAAAGATCTAGTGCCACGGCAGCTCAACCCTTACGCGCAAACCGCCTTCGTCATTTCGCTCAAAAGCCAGCGTTCCCTGATAGGCGGCCACTTTGTCGGCAACAATCGCCAGACCGAGTCCGTGACCTATTACGGATTCATCCAGTCGTTCACCGCGCTGCAAAACTTTGTGCAATTTGTCCTCTGGTATGCCTGGACCGTCATCATCGACCTGGATGATCAGTGTGTCATCGCCTCTGTGCATACTCAAACGGATACTTTCTCTGCCCCATTTGCAGGCGTTGTCCAATAGGTTGCCAAGCAATTCCAATATGTCTTCACGCTCCCAGGGTATTCGGCCATGGAGAGGGACATCGGTCGCCACGCGAACCCTTTGGCGTTGAGGGTCGCGCAAACTATCCAGTAGCAGTGGGAGGTCCGAGTCGATATCGAACCAGCTCTCAGGACGATGCGAGCCCGCAGTTCTGGCGTGTGCCATTTCTCGGGTGATGCGCTGACGTATATGCTCAATTTGGGCGTTCATCGCATCGCGCAGCGCCGGCTCGTCACGCAGGGTGTCGCGATCCGTCAGGTTGCGCAGTACTGCCAGCGGTGTCTTGAGTGCATGGCTTAAATCACCCAGCGCGATGCGCGACCGATGCAGTTGTTGATGCGTGTCGTATAGCGTGCGGTTGATTTCGTGTACGAGCGGGGCTAGTTCCCGGGGAACGTCATCGTCCAGTACTGTTATTGAGCCATTGCGCAGCTGTTCAATTTGCCGGCGCGCGGTCTCCAGTGGGCGCAGCGATCGCCGCACCAGAAACTGCTGCAGCAGTGCAAGCAGTACGAGTACAAGCATCCCGCTGGCCAGTAGCAGATAGCGAATATGCCGAATGTCTTGCAATATCGGTGAGTAGTCGTTGGCGACTAGCACGGCTATGGATTCTCCCAGGCGGCGGTAATCCGAGGCCAGCCAGAGTAGGCGCTGTTCGCCGGGCCCGTCGACCAATTGACCGGTGAGCTCCGCGTGTTCGATGGGTGCCAACTGTTCATCCCACAGCGAGCGTGAACGCCATGGCTGTCCGCTGATTGTCACCACAAAATAGCGGCCTGACAGCGGCTGCTCATATGCCGGGTCGATGCGTGCGCTATCGAGCATCAGTCCATTGGGGCCGCGCTTTATCGCCATCAGCAAGCTGCGACTCTCATCGTCTAGGTCGGTAAGCATGTACTCTCGCAGAGCGCTGTCCAGCAGCCAGTTTGCCGTCTGTGCTATCGCGATTCCCGCTAGCAAGAGACTGCCGATGACGCCCACTGTTAGCAGGCGACTGATGGATGTCACTCCGTCACTCCGCAAAAGCGATAGCCCTGACCGCGTCGAGTTTCAATCACGCTGCGGCCAAGCTTGCCGCGCAGCCGATTGATATGCACTTCAATCACATTGCTGTCACGCTCACGTTCATTGTCGTACAGGTGTTCAGCCAGATGTGAACGCGACAACATTTTTTCGGAGTGCAACATGAAATAGCGCAACAGCTGAAATTCTGAGCCCGTCAATTGAATGCGCTGTGTGCCATTGAGGACGCAGTGAAGGTCTTCATCCAGCCGTAATCCGCCCACTTCCAACACAGACTGATTGGTTACATTATGTGTGCGCCGCACCAGTGCCTGTATTCGCAGCACCAGTTCTTCGGGGTGAAAGGGTTTGGTCAGGTAATCATCGGCACCCGCCTTTAAGCCATCAATGCGATCGGCCCATGTGTCACGTGCGGTCAGCACCAACACCGCCGTCGCCAGGTTTGCAGCGCGCCATTCGTGCAGTATATCGATACCATCGCGACCCGGAAGGCCCAGATCGAGCACGATAATGTCATAGGGGTTATCGCTGGCTTGCACCGCGGCGTCGCGTCCGTCCACTAACCAGTCAACGGCATAGCCATTGCGCTGTAAAAGTGGCACCAGCTCATCGGCCAGCGCGACATTGTCCTCCACCAGCAGCAGTCGCATTAATCCTCCAGTTCATCATCGAGGATGCTGCCGTTACCGGCGTCGATCTCCAATTCGCGCACACTGCCGTCGCCGACGAGAATGTCGATTTCATAGACATATTTATCCCCTTCGGCTTCCAGTTCTACTTCGAGTACCTGCATGTCGGGGTAGCGTCTGGCAACGGCTTGCAAAATATCCTGAAACGGCGCTACCAGTCCGGAGCGCCGCAATGCCAGTACTTCGTCCTGATTGATTTCATCCGCGTTGCCGGCGAGGCCGGCAACGCACAACAATAGCCCGAAAAAACAGGCGACAATCCAGGGAGTAGTGTCAGTCGCCATAGCTTAGCGCTTAGTCATCCTGCTTGTTCTGCAAGACGACACCTGAAGAGGCATCGACGTCTACATCCCATTCCTGCCCGGCGGTATCGCGCAGTTCTACCTGATAGACATATTTGCCATGTTTATCTTCAAGCTCGGTATCGGTAATGGTTGCTCCGGGATGTTCCTGCAGCGCAATGTCGTTCAGTGCCTGAAACGGCTTGATCTTGCCATCCTGTTGCAGCTGTGCGGCTTCGTCAACACGAACGTCGGCCAGTGCCAGATTTGCGAAAAATCCAGTTGCCAGGATAACGGCGGCTACTTTTTTCATCTCATTCTTCCTCTCGGTTAGGTGGCTGACTTTGCCACGGTTCTAACGCTAACGCGATAAGATTAATTGAAGCTTAATTCTGAGAGTGTGGCTGCGCAGGGGTTGCGTGATAGCCAGCGTGCATCTCGCCCTCGCCTGCTGGCCAACAGGGCGACACTCGCTTACTCTCTGCCGGGAGAGGGTACTGAAGAAGGTTTGCGAATGACTGCGATGTTGATTGAACCCGGCCAGCTGGTGGCGGCTAGCGAGGCGGTGGTATTTGACTGTCGGTTTTCTCTGGCTGATCCCGAGGCGGGCCGAAGACTGTATCAGCAGGGCCATATTCCCGGTGCGCACTATCTTGATCTGAATCTGGATTTGGCCGGCGCTGTGGGCAAGCACGGCGGGCGCCACCCGCTGCCTGACTCCGCGACATTTGTGGAAACTCTGGCGCGTTTTGGTGTCGGCCCCGAGACCGAGGTAGTGGCCTATGATGATTCTCGTCTGGCATTTGCCGCACGCCTGTGGTGGCTGATGCGCGCAGTGGGATATCGCGTGCCGCGTTTACTCAATGGTGGGTATACAGCATTTCTGGCGGCGGGTGGCAATCCTGAAACAGGTGTTCCACTAATTCAGCCACGGGATGGGATGCCGGTCTGCAGTTTCAAGGGCTACTGCGACATCGCTGGCTTGCGTGATGCGCAGGCCAGCGGGGCATTGCTGATCGATTCGCGCGAGTCGCGTCGCTACGCCGGGCTGGAAGAGCAGATTGACCCCATCGCCGGGCACATACCTGGAGCGATCAATCGTCCCTGGCAGGGTGTAACCGGAGCCGATGGCAAAGTGCTGGATGTTGCCGGGTTGCAAGCGCATTGGGGCGACGCAGCGGAGGCCGGGCAACTGGTCGTCTATTGTGGCTCCGGTGTGACGGCCTGTGTCAATTTGTTCTCATTAGCGCTACTGGGCAGGGAGGACGCGACGCTCTATGCCGGTAGCTGGAGTGACTGGTGCAGCTACCTCTAAAAGTCCGGTGGGCAGTCCCCTCGCAACCACTGTCCCGTGGTGGGGTGGGTGAATTCAAGCGTGGACGCGTGCAGCATCAGGCGATCCGCCATACCCAGTGCTGTTGCATGCGCGTACATGTCACAGCCGAGTATCGGGTGGCCCAATTCCCGCATGTGGATGCGCAACTGGTGTGAGCGCCCTGTAACCGGCTTTAGCAGCAGGCGGCTGCGGTCAGCCTGTCGCGACAATACCTCAAAGCGGGTGAAGGCAGATCGCCCGCGTTCATAACAAATTTTTTGCAGAGGGCGTCGTTCCCAGTCGCAGGTAATGGGCAGATCCACTTCTCCCTCGTCGGGCACCACCACGCCGTAGACAATAGCGTGGTACGTCTTTTGCACTTGGCGTTCCTGGAACTGGCGACTGATATGCGCATGGGTGGGCTTGTTCAGGGGGATCGCCATAATCCCGGAGGTGTCCAGATCCAGGCGGTGCACGATACTCGCTGTGGGATAGCGCTGCTGCAGGCGGGTGATCAGACAGTCTTTGTTGAGCGGGTGGCGCCCCGGAATGCTGAGTAATAGCGTCGGCTTGCGCACCAGTAATAAGTCATCGTCCTCGTACAGGATCGCGATTTCCTCGGTGCTGTGCGGGACTAGATAAGGGGGTAATTCTTGCATGGCTGTCGATCTGCACTCTGGCCGGCCGCGGGGCTTTTTGCACCTTGGACGTTTATACTGCAACTTCGTCGTATTGGGGAAGTCTGCGGGATGATTGAGGCGCACAGTTTACAGCAACACCTGCAGGGAATCATTCCCTCGGCCAGACTGGAGGTGACGCAGCTGCCTGAGTGTCCGGTCATTCAACTGTTGTTACTGAATGCCGACTATCCACAGGGCAGTCTCAATCCACAGGAAGTGCAGCGGGTGATGGATAACCCACTGTACTGGGTGTTTTGCTGGGCCTCTGGGCAGGTGCTGGCAGAATTCCTGTTAGCTAACCCGCATTGGGTGGCGGGTAAGCGCGTGCTGGATTTTGGTTGCGGTAGCGGTGTGGTCGCCGTGGCCGCAGCGCTGGCTGGCGCCGCAGAGGTTGTCGCCTGCGATATCGATCCGCTGGCACAGGCGGCGGCCGAGCTCAATGCCCGCCTCAATGGGGTGGCTGTTACTGTGGAGCACGACTGGGATGCCATTGAGGGGGCTATTGACCTCATCATAGTCGCCGACGTACTTTACGACAGCGATAACTTTTCCTGGTTGCAACGCTTTACCCAGCGGGCTGCAAGAGTACTGGTGGCCGACTCCCGGGTGAAAAATTTCGATTATCCTCCCTACCGGCAAATAGCGCGCAGCAGTAGTTTCACGGTGCCAGATCTGGCGGAGTCGGCCGAATTTCGTGACGTGAGAATCTACCTGGCTGAATGATGTGCACGCCTCCGGCGCAGCGCTTTATCGTTATCGACGTGCTATTGGTCTGCGGGACATTAATTTTGTACACTAGGCGCCAATTCAATCTGTCGAGAATAGCAACGCATGAACCCCAATTACCTGGACTTTGAACAGCCAATTGGCGAGCTGGAAGTCAAAATCGAGGAGTTGCGGCTGGTCGGCTCTGACAACGAGATCAATATTAGCTCGGAGATTGACACCCTGCGGGCCAAGAGCACCAAGCTCACAGAGAAAATTTATTCCAATCTCAGCGCCTGGGATATTGTAAAAGTCGCACGTCACCCCCGGCGTCCCTACACTCTGGATTATCTTCCCCGTGTGTTTACCGAGTTCGATGAGCTGCACGGCGATCGCCATTTTGGTGATGACAAGGCGATCGTGGGCGGTGTGGCCCGTATTGATGGTCGCCCGGTGATGGTCATCGGACAAGAGAAAGGGCGCGCTGTGAAGGATAAAGTGTTGCGCAATTTCGGTATGCCCAAGCCCGAGGGCTACCGCAAGGCCCTGCGTCTGATGGAGATGGCAGAGCGCTACAAGATGCCCGTTGTTACCCTGATTGACACCCCCGGAGCCTACCCCGGCATCGATTCCGAGGAACGTGGTATCAGTGAATCCATCGCTCAGAACCTCGCCGTCATGTCGCGTCTGGCGACCCCGATAGTCTGTATTGTGATCGGTGAGGGCAGTTCCGGTGGGGCACTGGGCATCGGGGTAGGTGATCACCTCGCCATGCTGCAGTATTCGACCTATTTTGTTATCTCCCCCGAGGGTTGTGCCAATATCATCTGGAAGGATATCTCGCATGCGCCCGAGGCAGCGGAAGCCATGGGTGTTACGTCCAAAAACCTGCAGGACCTCGGTATCGTCGATGCCACTATTCCCGAGCCGCTGGGTGGAGCTCATCGCGATGTAGACCTGATGGCAGAGCGTATCCGGGAGCACATCATCGCCCAGCTGGAGCGTCTGCAAGGGCTGCCGCTGGAAGATCTACTGGCCAAGCGCTACCAGCGACTGATGTCCTACGGAAACTAGGGTTGCTTCAGCACACTGACTTCGACGAGCCGCTAAACGATTTAATCACTGCCTCGGATTGGTGCGTGGCGTTTAGCGGTGGCTTGGATTCCACCGTATTACTGCATCTACTGGATCGCTGGTGTACTGCCAACCCGGGGTCGCCGGCACTGCGCGCCATACATATCAACCATGGATTGCAAGCCGCCGCCGATGACTGGCAGCGGCACTGCGAGGCGCAGTGCCGTGACTTGCAACTGCCCTGTATAAGCTGTGCCGTTGATGTGCATTCTCGAGGGAGCCTGGAGGCCGCGGCGCGGGATGCGCGCTACCGTGCTTTTGAGGAACTATTACCGGCCGGCGCCGTGCTCTTCATGGGGCACCATCTCGACGACCAGGTGGAGACATTTTTCCTGCGCCTGATGCGCGGAGCCGGGGTGGAGGGGCTCACGGGAATGCCGCGCGCGCGGGTATTGGGAGCCGGTCAGTTGGTGCGTCCCCTGCTGGATTGTACGCGCGCTCAGTTGGAGCACTATGCCGCGCACCATGGGCTGGCATTTGTGGAGGACCCGTCCAACAGCGACTCCGCCATGGATCGCAATTTTTTACGTGCGCAACTGCTACCGGTGCTGGGCTCACGCTGGCCCGCGTATCGGCAGTCGGTGGGCCGTGCGATGGCGCATCTGTCTGCCGCCGCCGCTGTCGTGGTCGCCGAAGCGGGTGTGCCGGCAACAGTACACAGTGTGATGGGTGACCCGGGCTTGTGCCTGTCCCAGCTGCTGGCGCCGTCCCAGGAGGTGGCCGCGGCGCGGCTGCGTGCCTGGTTGACGGCACAGGGACAGCGCAGCCCCGGTCGCGCCGCGTTGGTAGAGTACCTGCGCCAGTTGCGCGTTGCTCCCGCCGACGGTTGTCCCCGGCTGGATTGTGGCTCGTATGCGCTGCAGCGCTATCGTGACGGGGTTTACCTGGAGCCAGAGGACAGCGTGCCGCCCCCGGAGGAGGTTTACCTGTCTCCCGGCGAGCGCTGTGAGGTGCCCGGGGTGGGGGCACTGGCCGTGCAACAGGCGCCTGCCGATGCCCTGAGGCTACTGCCGGGTGAGCGGCTCACACTGCGCTGGCGTAGTGGGGGAGAGCGTTGTCGTCTCCCGGGCCGTGCCGGCAGTCGCAGTCTGAAGATATTGATGCAGGAATGGGGTGTGCCGCCCTGGTGGCGTGACCGCATACCACTGTTGTGGTTGGAGGATGAGCTGCTGGCGGTGGGTGATTTGGCGCGCTGTGAATCCGCCCGCTGGCGAGCGGTGGCACCAGAAGGAGAGCTGCTCTGGAATTTCACATGGAAACGGGCCTGTGAGAGTCGGTTCTGATTGAGCTCCCACGCCCTTTCTGGTAGCCTGACTGCCCATCTTTTGCAGGACCGGCACCGGTAGATAAAACTCCCAGAGAGTATCGGATGCAGGGCCTGTATGTCCGGTAATACAGCACATACATAGGCTAATCATGACGCGTTATATTTTCGTCACCGGTGGGGTGGTTTCGTCTCTTGGGAAAGGTATCGCCGCCGCTTCGCTGGCTGCAGTACTGGAGGCCAGAGGTATCAAGGTCACCCTGCTCAAACTCGATCCTTATATCAATATCGACCCCGGTACTATGAGTCCGTTTCAGCACGGCGAGGTCTTTGTCACCGAGGATGGGGCGGAGACCGATCTGGATCTGGGCCATTACGAGCGCTTCACGCACACCGTTATGAAGCGCACCAACAACTTCACCACAGGCAGGGTGTATGACGCGGTGCTGCGCAAGGAACGGCGCGGTGATTACCTCGGCGGCACTGTGCAGGTCATCCCGCATATCACCGATGAAATCAAGCGCCGCGTGGTGCTCGGTGCAGGTGATGCCGATGTGGCCGTGGTCGAGATTGGCGGTACGGTCGGTGATATTGAAGGTTTGCCATTTCTTGAGGCCGCGCGGCAACTGAAGGTGGAGATGGGCCCCAATCGCGCCCTGCTGATGCACCTCACGCTGGTGCCCTATATAGCCACTGCTGGCGAGATCAAAACCAAGCCTACCCAGCACTCGGTTAAAGAATTGCGCTCTATAGGCCTGCAGCCCGACATTCTGCTGTGTCGCTGCTCGGTTGAGATTGAAGAGAGCGCTCGTAAGAAAATATCGCTGTTCACCAACGTAGAAGAGCGTGCCGTGATTCCGCTGCTCGATGTTGATTCAATCTACAAAATCCCCGGTATGCTGCGTGATTTCGGTCTCGATAAATTTGTCGTCGAGCGCTTCGGTATCGATTGCAAAAGCGCGGCGGATTTGTCCGATTGGGATGACGTGGTCGAGCGCGAGTTCACGGTCAGCAGTGGCCGGGTGCGAGTGGCCATGGTAGGGAAATATGTCGACCTGCAGGATGCTTACAAATCCCTGAATGAAGCCCTGAATCATGCTGGTCTGCAGACCCTGACAGACGTCCACATAGAATACTATGATGCAGAAGATATTGAGCGCAACGGCACGGCAGCGCTAGAAGGCGTGGATGCCATCCTGGTGCCGGGTGGCTTTGGTGATCGCGGTGTGGAAGGCAAAATTACCGCTGTGCGTTTCGCGCGGGAGAATAATATCCCTTTCCTTGGCATCTGCCTGGGCATGCACGTTGCGCTGATCGAGTATGCGCGCAATGTGTGCGGGCTAGCGGGGGCCGATTCCACCGAGATGAATCCGTCGACGCCTTACCCCATCGTCGCTCTGATCACCGAGTGGATGAACGCCGACGGCAGCGCTGAATTGCGCGACGAGGCGTCCGACAAAGGCGGTACTATGCGCCTGGGCGCCCAGCCCTGTCATCTGGAACCCGGCAGCAAGGTGCGCGAGGTCTACGGCTCGGATGTCATTTTTGAGCGCCACCGCCACCGCTATGAAATCAACAATAATTATATCGAGCAATTGCAGCAGGCCGGCATGCGTATCGCAGGCTGGTCTGAGGACCGCTCCCTCGTGGAAATGGTCGAGTTGCCTGCACACCCGTGGTTCATTGCCTGCCAGTTCCACCCGGAATTCACTTCCCGGCCGCGCGGTGGACACCCGTTATTTACCAGTTATATCAAAGCCGCAATCGCTCACGCGCAATCCGGCAAGCAGGCAAGCTGATGGCTGATCCGGCGGTTTCTGTTGGCAAATTGCGCATCGACAACAGCGCGCCCTTCGTATTGCTGGGCGGGGTCAATGTGCTGGAGAGTCGCGATTTCGCGCTACAGGTGGCGGAGCATTATGCCGAGGTGTGTACGCGGCTGGACATTCCCTATGTCTTCAAGGCGTCTTACGACAAGGCCAATCGCTCCTCCATACATTCCTTTCGTGGCCCCGGCCTTGAAGAGGGTCTGAACATACTGGCCGAAGTGAAAGCGACGTTTGATGTTCCTGTCATCACCGATGTGCACACGCCGGACCAAGCCGCGCCCGCAGCCGAGGTGTGCGATATCCTCCAACTGCCCGCATTTCTGGCGCGCCAGACCGATCTGGTCGCGGCGATGGCGGCGACCGGCGCGGCCATCAATATCAAAAAACCACAGTTTCTCAGTCCCTCGCAGATGGCCAATATCGTGGAGAAATTTGCCGAATGCGGTAACACCCGCGTGATGCTGTGTGAGCGCGGCAGCAACTTTGGCTATGACAATCTCGTCGTGGATATGCTGGGCTTTGGCGTGATGAAACGCAGCTGCAATAACGTGCCCCTGATCTTTGACGTGACACACGCGCTGCAGTGTCGGGACACCGGCGGTGCAGCGTCCGGGGGCCGGCGATCACAGGTGGTGGAGCTGGCACGTTCGGGTATGGCCCTGGGTCTGGCGGGCCTGTTTCTGGAAGCGCATCCGGAACCGGATAAGGCACGCTGTGATGGCCCCAGCGCGCTGCCACTGTCGCAACTGGAGCCTTTCCTGCAACAAGTGAAGGCGGTCGATGATCTGGTGAAGTCATTGCCCCCACTACACATTGATTAGTAACTACGGAGTTTGACCGCATGACATCAATCACAAACATACAGGCCTTTGAGGTAATGGATTCGCGTGGTAACCCCACGGTGATGGCCGAGGTTACTCTGGCTTCCGGCGAAGTCGGCTCGGCCTGTGCGCCATCAGGTGCTTCTACTGGCTCGCGCGAGGCCTTGGAACTGCGCGATGGCGATGCAAAACGCTATTTAGGCAAGGGCGTGCTCAAAGCCGTAGGGCATGTGAATGGTCCGCTGCGAACACTGTTGCTGGGGAGCGACGTCACTGCCCAGCGTGAGTTGGACGCGGCCATGATTGACGCGGACGGCACTGAAAATAAGGCCAAGTTTGGTGCCAATGCTATTCTCGCCGTGTCTCTGGCAGCGGCGAAGGCAGCAGCGCTGTCGCGCAAGATACCGCTCTACCAGCACATCGCTGATATCAACGGTAGCACCGGCTTCACCATGCCGGTACCGATGATGAATATCATCAATGGTGGTGAGCACGCCGACAACAATGTCGATATCCAGGAGTTTATGGTGCAGCCTGTGGGCGCCCCCACCTTTGCCGAAGGTCTGCGCGCAGGTGCGGAAATTTTCCACCAACTGAAAAAGGTATTATCGGCCAGAGGCCTGAATACTGCGGTCGGTGACGAAGGCGGTTTTGCGCCCAACCTGCCCTCCAACGAGGCCGCGCTCGAAGTCATTGCCGACGCAGTCAGTAAGGCGGGCTACACACTGGGCAAGGATATTACCCTGGCCCTGGACTGTGCAGCGTCAGAATTTTACCGCGACGGCCTGTACGATCTCGCCGGAGAAGGTAAACAGTTCAGCAGTGCGGCCTTCGTAGACTATCTGGCGGATCTCGCTGCCAGCCACCCCATCATCTCCATAGAGGACGGATTGGACGAGTCTGACTGGGACGGTTGGAAACTGCTGACCGACAAAATTGGTGAGAAGGTGCAACTGGTGGGTGACGATCTGTTTGTCACCAATACAAAAATACTCAAGGAGGGGATCGACAAAGGCGTCGCCAACTCTATCCTCATCAAATTCAACCAGATCGGCAGCCTGTCTGAAACCCTGGATGCGATCGCGATGGCGAAAGCGGCAGGTTACACCGCCGTTATTTCCCACCGCAGCGGTGAAACCGAGGACACTACCATTGCCGATCTGGCGGTGGCGACGGCCGCAGGCCAAATCAAGACTGGTTCCCTGTGTCGATCAGACCGTGTGGCCAAGTACAATCGGCTGTTGCGCATCGAAGCTGAATTGACCGGTCGTGCGCCATACCGCGGTATGGCAGAATTTTCACGTCGGTGAAGGGCTAACATTTGCGCTGGCTGTTACTGACATTGCTGTTACTGCTGGGTGTAATGCAGTATCGCCTGTGGTTTGCCGATGGTAGCTTCGCCGAGCAGCATCGCCTGGAGCTTCAGGTCGAGGACGCGACGCAGTTCAACGCGGAATTACAGGCGCGCAATGCAGTGTTGGAGCGCGAGGTGTTGGAGCTTCAAACAGGCAATAAGGGTGTAGAGCAACGTGCCCGGGAGCAGCTTGGACTGGTCCGCGAGGGTGAGACGTTTTATCAGATTGTCGAGACGCCCGAGTCTGCGCCGGTAGATCCGCAGTGAGCACTGGTACCTCAACGCCGCGAAAATCGCGCTGCTGGGCTGTGCTGCCCGCCGCCGGCATAGGCACTCGCATGGGCGCTGATCTTCCCAAACAATATTTGCAGGTGGCGGGTGCGACATTGCTTGAGCACAGCTTGCGCGCGCTGTTGGGGTGTGAACAGATCACCCGTATCGTGGTGGCGTTGCATCCCGAAGACACACAGGCGCAGTTACTGCCGGTTTTCCAGGATCCGCGGATTCAGACGGTCACAGGTGGCGAACAGCGCAGCGACTCCGTGCTGGCGGGTCTGGACAGCCTGTTGGTACTGGCTGAACCACAGGACTGGGTGCTGGTGCACGATGCGGCGCGCCCCTGTTTGCAATCCGCCGATATAGTGGGGCTCATCGAGGCGGTGATCGCGCGGGACACGGGCGGAATACTGGCCGAACCCATCGTGGATACGGTCAAACAGGCCTCCGCTGACGCGTTGGTAGAGCGGACCCTGGACCGGGCCACCCTGTGGCGGGCGCAGACCCCACAAATGTTTCGTCTCGCTGAATTGCATCGCGCGCTACATCAGGCTCAGGAGCAGGGACTGGTGGTGACCGATGAAGCTTCGGCGATGGAGTTGGCGGGGTATCCGGTGCAGCTGATTCCCGGGCCCGCGGATAATCTCAAAGTGACCGTCCCCGCGGATCTGCCGTTGGCAGCCTGGTATCTGCAAGCGACCGCCGGGGCGGTGCCCGCGTGAGTGTCACCGGCAGGAGAGGACGTTGATGCGAATCGGTCACGGCTATGACGTACATCGCTTCGGGCCGGGCGATACCCTGGTACTTGGCGGGGTACGTATTCCCCATGATCGAGGTATGGTGGCTCACTCCGACGGCGATGTGCTGCTTCACGCAGTCTGCGATGCGCTGTTGGGTGCGCTGGGTGAGGGGGATATCGGGCGACATTTTCCGGATACTGATCCCACCAACGCAGGGATCGACAGCCGTCTGTTGTTGCGCCGGGTCATGCAACTGGTGCAGCGTGCGGGTTGGGTGCTGGGCAATCTGGATGCCACACTTATTGCGCAGGCGCCACGAATGGCGCCGCATATAGAGGCTATGCGTGAGAATCTGGCCGAGGATATGGCTGCCACTGTGGCGCAGGTAAATGTTAAAGCTACCACCACCGAGACACTGGGTTTTACCGGTCGCGGGGAGGGCATTGCCGCTCACGCCGTGGTACTACTAACGACTGCGCATCTGTGAGGCAACCGTGGCCCCGGGTGACACAGGAACTGCCCGGCAGCGCCCTGATTCGCTGCAGTCCTGAAGATTTCCAGGTCAGTGAACAACTGGGGTTTGAATTGTCGGGTGAGGGCGAACACTGCTTCCTGCATCTGCAGAAGCGGGAGCTCAACAGTCTGGATTTGCTGCGGCGCGTGTCAGAACTCAGCTCAGTGCCGTTGCGCGATATTGGCTACAGTGGCCTGAAAGATCGCAATGCCGTGACACAGCAGTGGGTCAGTGTGGGCATGGCGGGGCGCGTTGAACCCGACTGGGCCACGCTGGAGGCGCAGGGCGATGTGCAGGTGTTGGCGGTGGATCGCCACTTGCGCAAGCTGCGGCGCGGCGTCCATCGCGCCAATCGGTTTACGCTGGTGTTGCGCGAACTGACTGGTGATGCCGCTCAGTTGGAGCAGCACCTGCAGTTATTGCGCGCGACCGGTGCCCCCAACTATTTTGGCGAGCAGCGTTTCGGACGCAATGGCTCAACATTGGAGCAGGCCCGACGCTGGATGCGCGGTGGGCGCCGCATCTCTCGTGAGAAGCGCAGCTTGTACTACTCGGCGCTGCGCGCTTACGTGTTCAATCGCATGCTCGCTTTGCGGGTAGAACGTGGCGATTGGAATACGGTGCTGCCAGGGGATGTATGCCTGTTGCACGGGACACGTAGTCATTTCGTGTGTGAAGAAGTGACGGATGATATTCGAGCGCGCGCGGTCAGTGGGGATATTCACCCGGGAGTCCCTTTATGGGGGCGGGGGCAGGCTGGTTTGTTCAGCCAGCCGCAGGAAGACAGCCTGGCGGATTGTCGGGATATTTGTGATTTTCTGGAGGCGTCAGGCCTGGAGCTGGCCTGGCGTCCGGCGCGCCTGCTGGCGGATGACTTTTGCTGGCAGTTTTGTGATGATAGCACCTTGCGACTGGAGTTTTCCCTGGGTGCTGGCTGTTATGCCACGGCGCTGCTGGCCGAGTTCGTGCAGTATAAAGAAGGATATAAAGACAGTGGTATCAGTAGTGAACAGGATTGACCTCCACGGGATAGGGATGACCTCCCAGCGGACCCGGGAGCGTTTGGTGCAACGGTTGGTTGAGCAAGGCATTCGGGATTCGACGGTGTTGGATGTCATGCGGATCACGCCGCGTCACCTGTTCCTGGACGAGGCGATGGCGCACCGCGCCTATGAAGATGTCGCCCTGCCGATCGGTTTTCAGCAGACCTTGTCGCAGCCCTATGTTGTCGCGCGCATGACGGAATTACTTCTGGCCAAGGGGCCGCGCTCGCGCGTCTTGGAAATTGGTACAGGCTCCGGTTACCAGACGGCGATACTGGCGCAGCTGGTCGCAGAAGTGTACAGCGTTGAACGCATAAAGGCCTTGCAGCAAAAGGCGCGCCAGCGCATGCGTCAGCTCAAGCTGCGCAACGTTCATATGAATCACGCCGACGGCGGTATGGGTTGGGAGGAGCATGGGCCGTTCGATGGGATTGTGGTGACTGCGGCGCCAGAGCGTATTCCTGAAGACTTGTTGTCCCAACTGGCGACTGGCGGTCGCCTGATCATCCCTGTGGGGAAAGAGCTGCAACATCTGCAGGTGGTTACACGCACGCACGAGGGTTATGAGACAGAAATTGTTGAGGCCGTCTTTTTTGTGCCGCTGCGCCCCGGAAAAGAAAAGTAATGTCCCTTTCCTGGGCGGGCGTATTCCTGCGCGGGTTGCTCATGGGTGCTGCGGACATAGTGCCGGGCGTATCCGGTGGCACCATGGCATTTATCACCGGTATTTATGACACGCTGTTAGCGAGCATTCGCGCCTTTGACCTGGTATTCCTCGGCAAGCTTTTTCGGCGGGAGTTCGCGGGTGCCTGGGAACACGTTAACGGTGTGTTTCTGTCGGCCCTTTTTGCGGGCATCGCCACCAGCATTTTTTCGCTGGCACAAATCGTATCCTGGCTGTTGGAGCATCATCCGGTGCCGCTCTGGGCTTTCTTTTTTGGCCTGATCCTCGCTTCAGCACTGGTTTTACTGCGGGAAGTGGCGCAGTGGACGGTGACTGTCGTGATCAGTCTCATAGTCGGTGGCGCAATCGCCCTGATCATCGCGCTGTCGCCGGTTGTACAGTTGAATGCAGGTCTGGCCGGTGTTTTTTTGGCGGGTTTCGTGGCTATTTGCGCGATGATTCTGCCGGGTATTTCCGGCAGTTTTATTCTGGTGCTATTGGGAATGTACAGTACCGTGTTGGTGGCGATTAAATCACTCGATCTGCTGTTTATATTTGTATTCTTGCTGGGCGCCGGCTCAGGACTACTGTGTTTTTCACGTCTTCTGCACTGGTTGCTACACCGATTCCACCAGCCCACGATGGCCGTGCTTACCGGCTTCCTGTTCGGCTCCCTGGCCGTGGTATGGCCGTGGAAGCGTGTGCTGGCCTGGGTGGGAAACAGTCACGGTCAGTTAATACCGGCCCAACACCTACCCGTTTCGCCCAGCGATTTTCAGCTGTATACAGGACAGGATCCTCAGTTGTGGTTCTGCGCGGGTTTGATGTTACTGGGTTTTGGGCTGGTTTGGTTTATACATGCCCGCTGGGGTCATGCCCAACCGGGTTGAAGCCCACATTGAGGAGCGCTTGTGCTAGCGAGGATTTTGTTGGGCCTGATGCTGTGCAGTTTGCTCGGGTGTGGAAGTAATGCGCGTGCGCCCGTGGAAGATCGGGCAGCACTATCGCCAAATGGCGGCTACACGGTTAAGCGCGGTGATACGCTGTACTCGATCGCGTTTCGTTCCGGTATGGATTTTCGAAAAGTGGCTGTCGCAAATGGTATTGTGCCGCCCTATACCATTTACCCCGGCCAGAATATCTATCTGAGCGAGGCAGTCTCGCCGGGGCAGGTCAGTGCGGCGCCTTCGGTGTCGGCAGCAAGATCCACAGTGCCGCCCACGGCAGTAACCACACCAGTACGTTCATACGGAACTTCAACTGCGTATGCGGCTGCGCCCGAATCTGTTGCGCCAGGTTCCACGTCGGTCAAGCCGCCTCTAACGAGTGCAGCGGGGGCAGCTGTCATTGCGCCATTGCCAGCCCCAGTCCCGGCCCCAACAGTGACTGTGACACCCGTTCCGACACCTCCCCAGGAGCCCGTTAGACCCGCTCCGGTGGTCGCGACACCGTCGCAAGCTAGCGCGTTTGAAGGCGGTAAGGTGGAGGTGTGGCTTTGGCCCACAACGGGTGCGGTGACACGGGGTTACTCTGAGAGCGTGCACAAGGGCATTGATATCGGGGGTGCTAACGGTGATCCAGTGGTAGCCGTGGCCGCTGGTAAAGTTGTCTATGCCGGCACCGGTATCGTCGGCTTTGGCGAACTGTTAATCGTTAAACACAACGAAGAATACCTCAGCGCCTACGGGCACAACAACCGCTTGCTGGTGACCGAAGGCCAGACCGTAACCGCAGGACAAATCATCGCCGAGAAAGGCAATTCCGGCACAGATACGGTGAAACTGCATTTTGAAATCCGCAAGGAGGGCAAACCTATTGACCCGCAGAAGGTACTGCCGAGGCGGTAGTCATTGCACAAGCCCGGCATTATGGCGTGGCTGCAGGATGGTAAAAAGGTAGTAACTACTAGAAAAACTTGACAATGCTCTGTGATTGCAATTGGCAATACAACTGAGGTAGTCTGACAGACCCGGCGGGAAATACTCTAAGCAATTATAGTAAAAATAGAGTGGGTTAAGATCATGGATTTGGATCAGACACGCGCAGGTTCGAAACGGAATTCGAAGTCAGGTGCTGCTGCAAAGCAGTCTGCTGGCCCCGATACGATGGCGTCTGTACGCGCCTCACCCACAAAGTCCGGCGGTAAGGGGCAAGCCCTTGCCGAAAACACCAAAGGAAGCCCGACGGCCGTCCCCGAGTGGTTAACCCCCACGCTTGACGATGGCGATGAGGATTTTGATCGCGCCAAGCTCGAAAATCCCCGCAAAACTGAAAAGTCTCTCGATGCTACCCAGTTATACCTGAATGAAATTGGCTATTCGCCGCTATTAAGCGCGGACGAGGAGAAGTATTTCGCCCGTCAGGCGCGCAGTGGCGATGAGTCAGGTCGCAAGCGCATGATCGAGAGCAATCTCCGCCTTGTTGTCAAAATATCCCGGCGCTATCTCAATCGTGGGCTGACATTGCTGGATTTGATCGAAGAGGGGAACCTCGGCCTGATCAGAGCCGTTGAAAAATTTGACCCCGATCTGGGTTTTCGCTTTTCCACCTATGCTACCTGGTGGATACGCCAGACTATAGAACGGGCCATCATGAACCAGACCCGTACTATACGACTGCCCATTCATGTGGTGAAGGAGTTGAATATCTATCTCCGGGCCGCGCGTGAACTGACGCAAAAACTCGATCACGAACCCGCCGCCGAGGAGATTGCCGATTGGCTTGATCGGCCAGTTGCCGACGTAAAACGTATGCTTGGGCTCAACGAACGTGTCGTCTCAATGGACACGCCCGTCGGCCCCGAGTCCGATAGCTCGATGGTAGACATGATTGCCGATGTTCAGGTCTGCGACCCCTCAGTGTTGTTACAGGACATCGATATCAAGGACAATATTGCCGTGTGGCTGGAAGAACTGTCCGACAAACAGCGCGAAGTGGTGTCCCGTCGTTTTGGCCTGCGTGGCTTTGAAAGCAGTACGCTGGAAGAAGTGGGTCGCGAGATCGGTTTGACGCGCGAGCGCGTACGGCAAATCCAGGTAGAGGCCCTAAAGCGCTTGCGCGTTATCATGGAAACGCAGGGTCTGAGCGGCGATTCGCTGTTCAGTTAGCGCGTAGCAGGCCCGGGTAGTGCTATCAATCCGTCGCTGACTCTGCCCTAGGCACTGGCTGTTGCCGCCACTGTAGGAGGGGGGGGGACCATGTCGAGGATCGATTCTCCCGTCGCGTTAAGAATGATCCGGTAGTACAAACCCTCAGCGGAACCGTTCAGGAGCGCATCCGTCACCATATCGTCGGTGTCCACCGCCTGTCCGGCTTTCAGCAATTTCTTGAATGTTCTTGCGTAGTTTTCACTGTGGCGGGTGCGGACGGGCGTGCTGAAGAAAATCTCGTGCATTACCGCTTTGTTATCCAGGTCACCCAAGGCCAGCGAAATCATTTTTCGGATAAACCAGGCGTGGTCACCGGTGGCGGAAATGCCGCGCTGTTCGGTGAACTCCATCCCGCTGATCTCACCGGTACCGGTGGGGCCACACACCGACATATAGTGGAACCCGGCAATGGCGCCGAGTTGCTGTTGTACCAGACTCAAGAGCTTGAAATAGCTGTCCTGTTGCGAGTGTAACTCCAGTCTGCGGGCGCTTTGCTCCTGCAATTTGATGGCGCGGGTGTTGGCACCGATTTCTTTGTGCTGCATGAAATGACCGATGACCAGCCACAAAAAAGCCAGGGGTGCGAACGCGCCCTCCAGAAAGCTGCCGATATCGGCGGTATCCAGATGGATGAAGTTATCCGCGCCTACAATCCCCAGCAGATATGCTATCCCCGCAGTGAACCACAAAACAGTGACGGACAATCCGAAGGCGACACGCCAATCCATTTCTACAGTGCTCCCGGTCAATGAATCCTGATGTCTGTGCGTTTGGGTATACGCGTTAGTGTAAAGCCCACAAGCGCCTTCGGCCATTGCCTCGCGCAAAAAAAACCCCGTCATGGTGACATGACGGGGTTTTCGGAGATTAGTCTGGGTTTAGCGCTGCAGTAATGCGAGCTTATTGGGTTTGCCGGCCCATTCCTCCGCATCCGGTAGGCCACCCTTCATTTCGGTGAGACACGGCCATACCTCAGCCAGTTCGGCATTCAGCTCCAGAAACACGGCCTGGTCTTCCGGCAGTTCATCCTCGGAGAATATTGCATCTACCGGGCATTCTGGCTCACACAGGGCACAGTCAATACACTCGTCCGGATGGATAACCAGAAAATTGGGGCCCTCGTAAAAGCAGTCAACCGGACAGACTTCAACACAGTCTGTGTGCTTGCAGTTGATGCAGTCTTCTCCTACAACGAATGTCATTCCTGGTACGCCTCTTGGATAGTGGTGGCTGGACTACGGGGCGGTAGTTTAACCGCAGTTAGCCCAGAAATGAAGGCCTGTGCAGTGGATATTCCCTGCTCTGTGAAGGTGGTCACATGCCTCCAGTGTGTCGGTTTTTGTGCGCATCAATCCAATTGCGCCTTCAGTTCATACAGTTTATCGAGGGCCTGGCGCGGGCTCAGATCATTCACATCCAGTGCATCGAGCAATTCAATGACCGGGTGGGGCGCGCGGATGCTGAAAAAATCGTCCTGTGCCGGCAAGGGGGCCTTGCTCTGAGCGCGCGGAGTGGCGTCGAGAGCGCCGCGCTCCAGTTCCAGCAGCTTTTCCTGTGCCGCTTGCAGTACCGGCTCCGGAATACCCGCCAGCTTGGCCACTTGCAAGCCAAAGCTGCGATTGGCCGGCCCCTCCTGGATATTGTGCAGGAACACCACATGGTCCTGGTGTTCAGTGGCATCCAGGTGCACGTTGGCCATGGTGGGGCACAACTCGGGGAGACTGGTGAGCTCAAAATAGTGGGTGGAGAACAGGGTAAATGATTTGACCGAACGCGCGAGTTGCACGGCCGCTGCCCAGGCCAGACTGAGGCCGTCGAAGGTGCTGGTACCACGACCTACTTCGTCCATCAGTACCAGACTGCGGGGGGTGGCGTTATGCAGGATGTTGGCTGTTTCGGTCATTTCTACCATGAACGTGGAGCGCCCGCCGGCCAGGTCATCCGAGGAACCTATGCGGGTAAAGATGCGGTCGATGGGGGCCAGTTTGGCCGCGCTGGCCGGGACGTAACTGCCAATATGGGCGAGCAGTGCAATGACCGCGTTCTGGCGCATATAGGTCGATTTACCGCCCATATTGGGGCCGGTAATGAGGAGCATGCGACGCTGTTCATTGAGCAGTGTATCGTTGGCGATGAAGGGTTCCTCCAGCACTTGTTCCACCACCAGGTGGCGTCCGGCGATGATCTCGAATACCTGCTCATCGCAAAACTGCGGCTGGCAAAAATTGAGATTGTCTGCCCGCTCTGCCAGATTGGCCAGTACGTCGAGTTCGGCGACTGCAGCGGCGCTGTCCTGCAGTGGCGACAAGTGCTCGTTGAGGCGCTCCAATAACGCGTCATAAAGGAATTTTTCTCTCGCCAGAGCGCGACTTTTGCTGGAGAGCGCTTTGTCTTCGAAGGTCTTCAGTTCGGGTGTTATGAAGCGCTCGGCGTTCTTGAGAGTCTGGCGCCGGACGTAGGCTGCGGGTGCCTTATCTGATTGTGCCCGGCTGATTTCTATGTAGTAGCCGTGCACCCGGTTGTAGCCGACTTTGAGGGTGCTGATACCGGTGGCCTGTCGCTCGCGTTTCTCAATTTCGAGTAGATACTCTCCGGCATTACTGCTGATACGGCGCAGTTCGTCCAGATCCGAATCGTAGCCCTCGGCAATCACACCACCATCGCGAAGGACAACGGGTGGATTCTCGATGATGGCACGGCTCAGCAACACGCAGAGATCGGGGTACTCGCCAGCTTGCGTGTCGAGTTCACGCAATAGTTCTGCGTTGACCACCGATAACGCAGCGCGCAACTGCGGCAGCGCCTGCAGTGAACTGAGTAGCCTTGTCAGATCGCGAGGGCGCGCGGAGCGCAAGGCTACCCGCGTGAGAATACGCTCCATATCACCGATCGGCTTAAGCGCATTCCGCACTGTTTCATAGGCGTAGTTCTCGCACAGCGCACCAATGGCCACGTGCCGTGTCCGCAAAACCGCGATATCGGTAAGTGGCCGATGCAGCCAGCGCCTGAGCAGGCGACTGCCCATCGCGGTCTCGCTTCTGTCCATCACCGACAGCAGCGTATTGTCCTGGCCGCCGTGCATATTACTATCGATTTCCAGATTGCGCCGGGTAGCGGCGTCGAGAATGACGCTGTCTTCGCGGTTTTCCTGCTGCAGTGAGCGGATATGGGGGAGATTGCCACGCTGTGTGTCTTTCACGTACTGCAGCAGGCAGCCGGCGGCGCCAAGGGCCAACTCAAGATTGTCGCAACCGAAGCCCTGTAAATCGTGAGTCTGGAACTGGGTGTTCAGGGCGCGGCGAGCCGTTTGGGTATCAAACTCCCAGGCGGGCTGGCTACGGGCACCGCGACGTGCGGTAATTTCAGGGTGATAGATGGACTCGTGGTACAGGGTTTCCGCCGGGTCCAGTCGTTGTAATTCTCCGGTTAGCGCTTCCTCACCACAGATTTCCAGCACGCGGAACCGACCCGTACTGAGATCCAGATAGGCAATACCATAGTTCTGTTGATGCTGGGATACCGCCAGCAACAGGTTGTCGACTTTGTCTTCCAGCAGGGCTTCATCGGATAATGTGCCGGGGGTGACCACGCGCACGACGGCACGCTCCACCGGCCCTTTGCTGGTGGCCGGATCGCCGATTTGCTCCACGATGGCCACAGAGACTCCCGCTTTCACCAGCCGGGCGAGATAGTTTTCCGCAGCGTGGTAGGGCACACCACACATGGGGATCGGTTCCCCGTCTGCTTTGCCGCGTGCAGTGAGTGTGATATCCAGCAGTTGTGCCGCGCGTTTGGCGTCGTCAAAAAACAGCTCGTAAAAATCACCCATGCGATAGAACAGCAGGTCATTGGGGTGATTTGCCTTGATGCGCAGGAACTGTTGCATCATGGGTGTGTGTGTAACATTTTGATTCAAAAGAAAAATACCACTAATTGTCAGAGAATTAAGACTCAGTATGAAGCGCCATGATAAGGGTTTCAGTCCGCAAGAACATCAACTGAGAGACTAATTTGTGACTGTGAGCAGACTGGAACTTATCCCCATCGGGACGGATTTTCAGGCGCTGTACTACCGCTCGATTGCATCGATACGGTGGGGGCTACTGCAATCTATTGCGACGGCTGGCAGGCTGACGCTTACCGCGTTCAACGGGCAATAAAACGTCACAGCCCACTTAAAACCCCCGTTCTCTTCCCTTTGGCTGGGTGTGGAAATACCATGCGAACCCTATCTAACAGGAAACATGTGCAGAATGCTCGGAATCTATCGCTATCTATTGGCACTCATGGTCGCCTGTGGCCATCTTTGGCCGGAGCTAATATGGTGGTCAGGTGTCTATGCTGTGTTCTGTTTCTATCTTATCAGCGGCTATTTAATGTGCCTGGTGCTCAACGAGGTTTATATTGGTGGCAGTGACTCTCTCAAGTACATCGCCAACCGGGCATTGAGGATTTATCCACCCTATCTTGTCGTGTTGTGCTTGAGCGCTGTAGCGGCTTACCTGATGTCGGAGCAGCAACTTGCTATCCCCGTAGGTCAAGGGTTTCTGTTCAAACATATTATTTCTTACCCCGCCACGATTGAGCAATGGGTGGCCAATATAAGCCTCCTGTTCTGGAATAATGAGGCACTCTCCGTTTCACAGGCCTGGAGTTTGCGAATTGAATTGATTTTCTATGTCGCCATGATATTTCTGGTGAGACGGCGCTCCTCGGTGATCATATGGTTTGCCCTTTCTGTTTTATACGCGTTTTATCTGGATATAACGGATCGCGTTTTTCTCGATCGCTATGTCACGGTCCTGGGCTCCTCCCTAGCCTTTAGCTTTGGCGCTTTGATTTATCATTTCCGCACTCTGTTCACGTTAGATGCCTGGCATGTGCCCATCGCGGCAATACTGTTCTCGGCCCACCTCATATTCGCGCGACAAATCTGGAGTTTTGGTGACGAGATAAACGTGATTGTTCTCACCGCCAAGCCTTTGACCTATGGCATCTATGTCAATCTTTTGCTGGGCGGGTACTTGTTGTACGCCATTATTTGTAATCAGCACGAGCGGGGTAATCTCAAAGCGATGGGCAAGGTGCTGGGCGATATCGCCTATGCAATCTTTCTGCTGCACTGGTTGGTAGCCGTATCGCTGATAGCGATTGGCGTTCCATTCGACAATAAGCTTTATTTTATGCTGTTCAGCTTTATTGCACTTAACGCAGCAGCATTTGTCCTCTATCAATTAGTGGAAAAGCCAGTAAATCGTCATTTCAGGGACAGAGTCAGAAGCAGTCTTCATTCCCGCGAGGAACAGGAATGACTCGATATCTTGTCGGTGAATCCAAAAATTGGTTCATAAGTATGAATTGGTGCGCGCTTATTTTGTTGAGTGTTTCCACGTCATGGGTGTGGAGCGATTCCCTGGAGCAGCAATTTCAGTCGCCACCTGACTCTGCCAAACCGATAGTGTGGTGGCACTGGCTGGATGGCAATGTGTCGGAGACGGGTATTGCGGCGGATTTGCAGTGGATGAACCGTGTGGGAATAGGGGGGGTGCATCTCCTGGATGCTGGCCTGGATACACCACAATGGGTCGACAAACGTAAGCCTTATATGAGTCCTGGATGGAAAAAAGCCTTCGCTTACAGTGTCAATCTGGCAGCAAAAGACGACATGGAATTTGGTATTTTCTCATCGCCTGGCTGGAGCATAACAGGCGGCCCCTGGGTAAAGCCTGAGCAGGCCATGAAAAAGTTGGTCTGGTCGGAAGCTCGCATTCAGGGCGGAACTGTCTTTAAAGGTGTTTTGCCCGGCTTGCCGCTCGAGACAGGCCCGTTTCAGAATGTTTCCAAAACCTATGCTGGATCAATAGTGGCACGCGATAGATCGCGGCCGATCCCGGAATATCACCAAGACACGATAGTCATCGCTTACCGGGAGCCGTCGGCTGAACCGAGATTGCCTGCTCCGCTGGTGCGATCAAATTTCGACATGGGTAATTCAGGTGCGCTAATCGATAACGACCCGCGTACTAGTGTTACGCTGCCTGCGGTCAAGGGTAGGAAACCGCAGTGGATTCAACTCGATTATGGTCAGCCTGTACCGGTGCGTTCGGTGACCGTCGCCGTCAGTCCCCCCGGGTCATTTGTCAATCTTGCGCTGAGTGACGATGGCAAAAAATACAGGCACCTCCAGACCTTTTATATGGGTGTTATTGCCCAGACCACTATCGACATGGAGCCTGTTACCTCTCGATACTTCCGCTTCTCCTTTCATGCTCCAAACATGTCCAACAATTTTTTTGCCGCGAACGCGGCGCCAGGCGCTTCAAGAGCGGGGGTGAATACGCTATTTGGTGTTGGTCAGGACATCGCGCCTCCTGTCGTCATTCACAATCTGGTGCTGCGTCAGGCGGCTCGTGTAAATCGTTTTGAACAGAAGGCTGGCTTCGAGTTGGCGCGGGATTATTACACCATTGATACGCCGCCCGTTGCAAAAAATCTCAGTGTGTTGGCACGTGATGTCATCGACCTGACCGAGTTAGTGCAGGACGATGGGTATCTGGAATGGCATGCGCCGCCGGGAGATTGGGTGGTGTTGCGAATGGGATATTCGCTAACGGGTAGTATGAACCATGCCGCATCCCGTGAGGGTACGGGTTTGGAGGTTGATAAACTCAATAGTAAGCACGTCCAGCAGTACATGGATGACTACCTGCAATCGTATGAGAATATCCTGGGTACCGCGCTGATAGGAAAACGTGGGCTGAATGCTTTCATGACGGACAGTCTGGAAGTGGGTCTGCAAAACTGGACGGATGATATCCTGCTGCAATTTGAGCAGTTACATGGCTATGATCCAAGGCCATGGCTGCCAAGCCTGACTGGCATTGTGGTTGAAAGTGCAGAGCAAAGTGACAGGTTTTTGTGGGATTTTCGCAAGACCATTGCTGAGTTAATGCTCCATTCGCATTACAAGGTAATAGCAGAGACGGTTAAAGCACATGACTTGACCCTGTACGGTGAGGCGCTAGAGGCCCAGCGCTCTTTTTTAGGTGACGACATGGATTTTCGCCGGTATACCGATATTCCCACCGCAGCCATGTGGCTGTTCTCTCCCGATGTTGGCCCCCAGCCTGGCTTGGTCGCAGACATACTGGGTGCTGCATCGGTTGCGCATGTCTATGGTAAGAAAATTGTTGCGGCCGAATCCTTGACCGGTGCGCTGGCGCCATGGGCCTCGGCGCCGCGTGATCTAAAACCGGTCGTTGACCTGGAATTCGCTCTTGGGATAAACCGCCCTATTATTCACAGTTCCGTTCATCAACCGCGCGATGATAAACAGCCGGGACTGTCGTTATCCATTTTCGGGCAGTATTTCAATCGCCATGACACCTGGGCAGAACTTGCCAAAGGCTGGATAGGCTACCTGACTCGCAGCGCCTATTTGCTCCAGCAGGGGCAGTACGTTGCAGATATAGCGTATTTCTATGGCGAGGAGACTCCGCTCTCGGTGATGTTCAGTGCTGCGCTGCCAACGGATATTCCGAGTGGCTACGGATACGACTTTGTCAACGCTGATGCGATATTGAGCCAGATGTCGGTCAAGAATGGCAATTTTGTGACATTGTCAGGTATGAGTTACCGCCTCCTCTATCTGGGTGGGACCAGTAAACGGATGACACTCGCGGTATTGAAAAAGCTTCGAGAAATGGTCGCCGCCGGGGGTGTCGTGGTTGGTGCCAAACCGATAGGGTCGCCCAGTCTTGCGGATGATGAAGCGGAATTTCAGCGGATTGTAAGCGGGATGTGGGGACCAGATGACGAGCAAGCCGAAACCGTCAGAAGCTATCAGGCTGGCTATGTGTATACAGAAGCTGACATTGGTATGGCACTGGCAACGCTGCAGATTGCAAAGGACTTTGAGTATGCTCAAGTCGACTCGGATACGGCGCTTCTGTTTAATCATCGTCAGCTCCCCGCGGCAGATATCTACTTTGTCAGTAATCGATCAGGTCGAACTGAATCCGTTGACGTCACGTTTCGGGTGAGCGGAAAACGGCCAGAATTGTGGCACGCGGAGGATGGGGGAATTGAGGCTTCTTCGTTTCAGGTTGAGAAGGGCAGAACTGTTGTGCCCCTTAAGCTGGCACCTTTTGAGTCGGTATTTGTGGTATTTCGCGAACACACCCAGGCGCGTTCACAGCATGTTAAGCAACCTCAGATATCGGTGATGGTGAAGCTCAACGAGAATTGGCGAATCTCTTTCACGCCAAGTGGCGGTGCTCCGATCAGTATCGAGGGTGTGTCGCCGGGGTCCTGGAGTGAACACCAGAATCAGGAGCTGAAATATTTTTCTGGTACAGCCACGTATACAAAAGAGTTTAACGTGCCCGACAGTTGGATCGATTCTGGGGATAGCTTCGTTCTCGACTTGGGAGATGTACGAGAGTTGGCAGAGGTTTTGGTGAACTCGAAACCGCTAGGGACTCTATGGAAACCGCCCTACCGAATTGACGTTACCAAAGCACTGCGCAAGGGTCGCAATGTGCTTGATGTGAAGGCTACCAATTTGTGGGTCAATCAGCTGATTGGCGATCAGCGGCCGGGGCGAGAGACATTTTCTGCTACCAGCACACCGACCTATCTCCCCGGCGCAGCGTTAAAACCCTCGGGACTTTTTGGGCCGGTAACTCTCGAGAAACTGGTGGTGCAGTAAGCGTGATTGAGAGCGTGCAGCTGCTGCTCGTGGGGTCCTTGCGCTTGCAAAAAAAGCTTGCTGAGATTAGTCTGATCTGTCGAAAATTAACGTGTAGATGTAAGGCGCTATGAGGTTGTTTACTGGAATAGTTCAACGCTACTTCTGCAGCGAAGAGAATATCCAGCGGGCGCTTGTTGTTTTGCTGGTAGTGGGAAGCTTCGGCACTTGTGCGGTAGTCACTGCCAAAGAGGTGCCCACCGGCGAAGCGCTTCCTGTTGCTGCAACCGACTTCATATTCAGTGATGACTTTGAGCGAACTAACGCAGGCAGCCTCGGTTCTGAATGGGTGGATTGTCATGCAATCGCCCCGGACAGTTATGAGCCGCTGGGTGTTTACGATGGTGGGGTCGTTGTCCCTGACCCCTATACCAGGTCTGGCAATTATGGTGTGCCTCCACTGCAAGGACCTGCAAAAAAAGGTCAGCTTTTTCCCGGTATTGGCTGCGCCTATATCGATACAGTTGCGACGACTGTTTCCGTCAAAATTGTGTGGAGTGGAAATCATGGGCTGGAGCACGGCATGCCGATTGTGCATGTCGAGGCGACGCCGCTACTGTATATAACACCCTCCAATCCACGGTTTGGGTTTGGAGCATGGATTTCGGAGTTATGGTCTAAACCAGTGGTGTTAGTCGGTTACATTGGCTCCCCGCCGGAGGCCTTTGAAGCGATCGCTTCAGCAGTACTGCCTGAACACGAGACCGGTACATTCAGAGAAGTGGAGCTCAGGGCTGAGGAGCCCGGTGTGGTCTCTCTGTGGGTGGATGGCAAGCAGGTTATGTTCGATCCAGGCGGAGTTGCTACGATAAATGTCGACCCGACGATGATCAACAGTACGCTGCACGGAATTGCGGTTGATGCGCATTACGTAGCGCCTCAGTCCAATATTCCAACGATAAAAGGTATTGAGGCAGTCACCATACAAAGCCTGGATTAGCCAGAACCGGATCATCACCCGGTCGCGGCAGCAAGGTGCTGGGTGCAGAGCGGAACGACTGGCGCTATAGTCATAAGATTTCAATGTTGGCAGTGCTGTATCAGTTTAACGGTGACGTGTGGTTTGGTGGTGTGCCACTCACGATGTCGGGCGTCTTCGCGTCCTGTATCCGCTATGTTTTGCTGGCGATCATCTTATATACTGAATGCACTTTTGTGATCGGGAGTCGGTGTATGACATTAAAAGTCGTGGTTTGGGGAACAGGCAACGTAGGTCGACCGGCGATTCGAGCGGTGCTTTCGCACAGCGAACTGGAACTCGTTGGCGTGATCGTTGCCAGCAAGGATAAAGTGGGGCTGGATGCGGGCGCTCTCGCGGGTGTGGCTAATACCGGTGTTATCGCCACGGATGACTGGCGCAGCGTGCTGGACGCCGGTGCCGATGCCGTGGTCTACACCGCCACAGCGGACATCCGTCCTGTTGAAGCCATGGCTGATTTGATGGCCTGTCTGGAAGCTGGCATCAACGTGGTATCCAGCGCCTTCTACGCGTTCCTTCATCCGGCATCAAGTCCGCAGGAGGCCTTGCGGCCGGTGACGGATGCCTGTGCCAAAAGCGGCGCATCGCTGTTCGTATCCGGGATTGATCCGGGTTGGGTAATGGACATGCTGCCGGTTGTCCTGAGTGGCGCTGTATCCGGAATTCGCGAGATTCGCACCCGCGAGATATTCAATTACGCGCTCTATGACCAGCCTCAGGTGGTGCGTGAGGTGATCGGTTTTGGCGGACCTATGGACGCACTGCCGATGATGTTGCATGATTTTGCGATTGAAATGGTATGGGCGCCCATGGTGCGCCTGGTGGGTGAGGCTCTGGGCACGCCCGTGGAAAAGGTGGAAGTACGGGTTGAACGCTTGCCGTTGGAGCGCACCATCGAAGTGCCTGGCATGGGTACGTTTGAAGCGGGTACGCAGGGCGCGTTTCGTTTTGAGGTTTTGGGCTATTATAATAATCAGCCACTGTACGTGCTTGAGCATATCACCCGTATAGACGATGAGTGTGCTCCGGATTGGCCCTACCCCCCCGAGGGGCAGGGTTGTCATCAGGTACTTATCAGTGGCGATCCGGATTTACACGTAAGTGTACACGCCGAGGATCATTTTGAACCCGGTGTGGCGGGTGGCGGCAACGCCTCTGCGGCCAATTGGATCGTCAATGCGTTGCCCGGTGTGTGCAATGCAAATCCCGGGATAGTGACGGTAATTGATCTCCCGCGTATTACCGGAGCAGGGCAATTGAATATTGGATAACAGCGTATGAGCATAGAGACATCTGAGCGCGTAGAGGAACATTCTTCGGCGCACGCGGCTGACAGTCAGGATTCACTTGTCGGTCAACCCTTTCCGCTGGACGAGGACGAGATCCCTGAGTCAGCAAGTCAGCCGCGACAAAGTCGTTCGCGTCTGACCAAGCTGGCGCGAAATCACGGGCTGGTGTTTCTGGTGGCAATACTGTCGTTTGCGGCTGCGGATACCTGGAGCGCACTCAGCGGGCTGCTAATTGCAGAATTGCTCTGCATTGTAACGGCAGTGCTGGCGGGCATCAGTATCACGACACTAGCGCACGAATGGTTCCACTATTTCGGGGCGCGATTTTCCAGAGCGCATATCAATATTCCTACGCGGCAGGGCCTGTTTGTCTATCTCTGGGATTTTGGTAATAACACGGCTGGTCAATTTCTCATCATGAGTATTGCCGGTAGCATTGGCAGCGTGTTGGCTGTGATTCTGTTGTTGAGCACCGTGCCCGCAGACACACTGGGGCGCGCCGTGCTGAGCAGTGCTGCTGTTGCCAGTTTCGTCTACTCCGCATTGATAGAATGGCCCGTGATACGGCGTACACGGCTTAGCGGTGACCCACTGGCGGAATTGTCGAAAATTGACAGGCCGCTGTTATCGCGCAGTTTTCTTGTTGCCAGCCTTTCCGGTATCGTAGTGACGATGGTGTTGAAGGCCTTGAACTGAGTCCCCTATTCGGGTGCACTGTGGCGGTAGGCAGTCACCGAATACGTTAATCTAATCTGTTAGTGGGAGTGTCTGGTGAGAAAACTTTTGAAAGTGCGGGCTGCGGTACAGTGTAGCCTGCTGGTGTCCCTTGTCTTTGTGGGTGTTGTCGCTCAAGCCAGCGAAGAACCGGTGCCGCGTATTATGGTCACCGGGGAGGGTAGCGTAGATATTGCACCGGATATGGCCGTGCTGGTGCTGAGCGTTAATCGAGAAGCGCCTACAGCGCGCGAAGCGCTTACCGCCAACTCCGCTGCGATGAGTAAGGTGCTGGCCGCGATGACAGGGCTCGGTATAGACAAGCGCGACTTGCAGACCGCTAATTTTGACATCCAGCCTCGGTACACCCATCCCGGCCGGCAGAGTAACGGGGCTGCCGAAGCGCCCAAACTGGTGGGTTATATTGTACGTAATTCTCTCTCGGTGCGCGTGCGCGACATCAGCAGAGTGGGAGAAGTGCTCGACACATCGGTGACGCTTGGCGTCAATGAGGGCGGCAGCATTCTCTTTACTAATGATGATCCGTCCGCCGCGATCACGCAGGCGCGTGTCAAGGCAATGGAAGAGGCGCTCTCCAAGGCCAGCACTTTAGCAGATGCAGCAGATGTGTCTTTGGGTAATGTGTTGGAGATCTCTGAGCAGAACTACAGCCCGCGCCCTACGCCTATGCTGGCGCAGGCAAGAATGTCGATGGACAGTGCGGAATCTGTGCCCATTGCAGCGGGTGAAAATAGCTATAAAGTGACGGTGAGCGTATCACTTGCGATAGACCAGTGAGCATTTAAACGACGCTGGTGCGTTATGAGTACGGCCCAGCCGCGACATGGCGCATGACGAAACGCCCGTGGTCGAATCACTGAATACAGCACGACAATAAAAATATAGGACGTACAGAGAATGCGCATCAAAAAAGCCAGTGTTGGCGCAGCGTTTTGAGTCAGGAAAAAACCTCTGCGACAAGTAATCCCTACGCATCGCGAAGGACAGCTTATTACACGCTTGTCGTATTGACGATTGTCTACAGCTTCAACTTTATCGACCGGCAGCTGCTGGCGATTTTGCAGGAGTCGATCAAGGCTGATCTTGAGCTGTCCGACGGTCAGCTCGGTTTGCTCACCGGGTTTGCCTTCGCTGTATTCTATGTGACAGCCGGTATTCCGATCGCGCGCTGGGCTGATCGTAGCAATCGGCGCAATATCGTCGCGCTATCGTTGTTTATTTGGAGTTTCATGACCGCGCTCAGCGGTTTTGTACAAAATTTTGTCCAGTTGCTGATGGCGCGTATTGGGGTGGGCGTTGGTGAGGCCGGTGGCAGTCCACCATCACACGCCATCATCTCGGATATCTTTGGGCCGAATGAACGCGCCAGTGCCATTGGTTTCTACTCCATGGGCGTGAGTATCGGCATTCTGTTTGGCTTTCTCGCCGGGGGTTGGCTGAACGAGTTCTTCGGCTGGCGAGTTGCCTTCATGGTGGTCGGTATCCCTGGTATCGTACTCGCAATTATTGTACGTTTTACTGTCACCGAACCGCGACGCGGGCTCAGCGAGCAACGCCAGGAAAGCGATGCAGAAGTGCCTTTGCGCGATGTTCTTGGCCTGTTGTGGAGTCGTCGTTCTTTTCGGCACATGGCGCTGGGTGCCGGCCTGAACGCGTTTGCCGGATACAGTACCAGCAACTGGATAGCCTCCTTTATGATCCGCACCCACGACATGTCGACCGGGGAACTCGGGACATGGTTGTCGCTGACGATCGGTTTAGGCGGTGCGGTGGGCGTGTTCTGCGGCGGGCTGCTCGCTGATCGAATGGGGCGCCAGGATAAACGCTGGTACCTGTGGTTGCCGTCGCTGGCGGGTTTTATCTGTGTACCCTTTATGTTGGGGATCTACCTTGTACCGAACGCGTATGCCTCGCTGCTGCTGGGAATCGTGCCGGGTATTTTGTTTAATGTTTACCTTGGCAATATCATCGCCACTACCCACGGGCTGGTGGGTTTGCGGATGCGCGCGCTATCCTCGGCGATTCTATTTTTGATCATCAATATCATTGGGCTGGGGTTGGGTCCCTGGAGCACAGGCATGCTCAGCGATTACTTGCAGCCATCCCTTGGTGCAGATTCCCTGCGCTATGCGATGCTGTACCTGCTGCCCCCTATTATGTTCTGGTCGTCCTGTCACTTCTATCTGGCAGCGCGCACCTTGCGAGACGATCTGGCCGCCGCGCCACAGTAAAAGTCATCAAAGGAGAAAGTTATGTCTACGACAGAGAGCCCGAGCGAACACGCATTCAACAACCAGGTCGTCTGGATTACCGGTGCATCGTCAGGCATAGGCGAGGCGCTGGCGAAGGCCTTTTCCCCGGTCGGTGCCAAAGTGGTGTTGTCGGCGCGCAATGAGCCCGAGCTGCAGCGCGTCCGCAATGAGTGCATTACAGCGGGCGCCAGCGCTGACAATCTATTGGTACTGCCGTTGGACGTGTTGGACTACGATGCACTGCCAAAAGCCGTACAAGCAGTCCAACAGGCGTTTGGGCGTATCGATATGCTGTTCAACAATGCGGGCACCTCGCAGCGCTCTTTTTGCCTGGAAACCGAGCTGCAGGTCTACCGTACGCTGTTCGAGTTGAATGTCATCGCACAGATCGCGCTGACCAAGACGGTACTGCCGGTCATGGTTGAACAGGGCGCCGGCCATATTTTCGTCACTGCCAGTGTGGCCGGTAAGGTGGGTGTGCCACTGCGCACCGGCTACTGCGCCGCCAAGCACGCGGTGATGGGGTTTTTTGACGCCCTGCGCACTGAAGTGGCTCACCTCGGCATCAAAGTCACCACCATCGTACCCGGGTTTATCCGCACCAATATTGGCGCTAATGCCCTCACCGGTACCGGGGTGCCTACCGGGGTGGAGGACGCGGATATTGAATCGGGTATGGATGTCACCGAGTGCGCTGACTTAATTCTGCAAGGCATTGCTGATGGCGTCGAAGAAATTGCGGTGGGTGGCGGGCCTGAAATGGGTCTATTGGAACTCAGGCGGGACGATCCGACATCGACATTTCGCTTACTCGAAAGCATGGCGGAGGACATTCGTAGTAAGCGCCAGAGCGGTTAGTTCCCAGCTTAAATCCCTGGCGGGGAAGCGTAGTCACTTGTCTGAACTGGCCTGTTCTTTGGGATTGCCGCTGGCGGCGACCTGCGGCGACGCCTCTCTCGCGGCCACCCTCAACTCCTCGTAGGCCTCCTCCAGACACGTCTTGTAAAACTGCGGGTCCGGCATCATTTCGCGACAGCAAATGAAGTTGATGGTGATGCGTCCTGCGCCACTGAGGACGGCGTGAAAGAGCCCCATTAAATCCAGCAGTGGCCCGAGCCCCATCATCAGATGCACTTTGGCACCTGCCAGATACAGTGGAATTTGCGGTCCCGGTACGTTGGAAATAATCACATGGCAGGGCATGGGTTTGTCCGTTCGTGCAGCCGCCATCGTCGCCGCCCGAAAGCCCCAGCCCAGAACCTGGGGGATGAGGATTTCACTAATATCCATCATCACACTGGCGCCCATAGCATTGGAAAATGTCTTGGATTGCTGCGCGCTCTGGTGAACAGTCTGTAAGCGCTCCACGGGGTCGGCAATATTGGTCGCCATGTCGATCCGCATCAGGCTCACCTGGTTGCCGCTGGACTCGCTATTCTGTTCGCTGCGCACATTGACCGGTGCGCCAGCGATCAGGCTGCTGTCAGGGAGTTCATCCTTGGCTTGCAGGTACTTGCGCAGCGCACCACCGATCACCGCGACCACGATATCGTTGATGGTCACATCGTCCAGTGCTTTGCGCATAGACTTGACCTCAGCCAGGTCCATTATCAATGTATCAGTGACGCGATTACTGCTGATACGCGCGTTAAAGCGTGTTTTTGCAGAGAGTGTTTTTCGGCCATCAATGGAGGGGTTCGCACTTAGTTGTCTGGCGTTCATAACTGCGGGCACCAGTTTGCTAATAGTCTCTATAAATTTGACCGGGCGCCGCAGATTGTGAAGGTAGGCACGCGACCATACTTTCCATGTCGACGGTGCGCTCTCTCCCCTCCAGGTGTCGACCACAGGCGGCGCGAGCTCATCGCTCAAGCTGTGAATTGCAGTCACGATCTCGGCGCCGGAGATGCCGTCGATGGCTGAGTGGTGAATTTTTAGCATCAGGGCGAAGCTGTTTGGGGGTACGCCCTCGACCTTGTTCAGCCCTTCTATTACGTAGGCCTCCCACAGCGGTCTTTTCATATCCAGTCCGCGCGCTTGCAAGCGCGCCAACAGGATACAGAATTGGCGCCAGTCGCCGGGCTTGGGAAGGGCGAGATGGCGAACATGAAATTCCAGATCGAAGCCCTCGTCTTCCACCCAGTAGGGCGTGTCCAGACCCATTGCGCCGCCCGCCAGTTTGCGCCGAAATATGACCGATTTGTGCAGGTTGCGTTCAAACACAGTGAGAATGTCCTGGTAGCGGACCTTGCCTCCTGCGCGTTCAGACTGGTCGTATATAATCACCGGGCTGATGTGCATGGGAGTACGCGCACTTTCCTGTTGCAGGAAATTGCTGTCCATTTCTGATAGCTGCTGCATGGCGTGCGCTCCCGTTCTATCTGAGTTGTTACTGTGCACCTAAGCAATTGCGTCGGCAAGCGCCGAGTGTCAGTATCGCCTGCCAAATTGGGGTACCACCGAAGCATGACAAAATTTATTCTCTGGGGCCTTACCGCCTCGCCGTACCAGCTGAAAATGCAATCCCTGCTGGACTTCGCAGGACACGCCTGGGAGCGCTGGCCTGATGGGGCCGGGCGCTGGTCAGCACTGTCCATGGCAGTGCGCCTGAACTGGGCCAAGCAGCGCCGCGCTGTCATGCGATTTCCGGCGATGTCACCCGGCTTGGACGAGTATCCTGCCGTGCCGTTTTATACCGAGGATAAGCGTCGGTTCTATTACGACTCTTCCTCTCTGGCACGCTATCTGGATCAGCATCCGGCGCGTCATTCCGATTCCCTGATCCCGTCCGATCCGAAACTCGCGTTTATCTGCCAATTGATCGATGAGGCCTTTGATGAATTTGGCCTGTACATGGTGCATCACATGCGCTGGGTGGGTGCGGCGCAAAATACGCCCATGGGCGCAATGACAGCGCGAGAGTTTCGGGCGCTGTTGCCCCCGGGTTGTATGCCGTTACTCGCTGCTCGACTTTGTCGGAGGCAGGCAGCGCGCTGCCCCTATCTTTTCAGTGTGGCACCCGTTGGCTACGATGCCGGGGTGAGTCGCTACAGGGCTGCGCCTTCGCGTCACGGTTTTCCACCGACGCACGCGCTGCTAGAGGAGGCCTGGCGTGGCTATCTCGCCGCTATGGAGCAGCTGCTCACGACACAGCCGTTTCTGTTGGGAGATCGTTTTACCTTAGCGGATGCCAGCGTGTACGGACAATTGGGTATGAACCTCGTCGATCCTGCCGCGATTGCACTGCTGGAGGAGTTGGCGCCGCGCACCCATCGCTGGCTGTGCGCCGTACGCGATGGCGAACACTGTGAGCAGGGCGGGTCATTGGCGCTGACATCGGCGCTACAGCCGCTGATGCAAATGATCAACAAAACATTTATACCGCTGATGGTGCAAAACGACAGTGCCTACGATAGTGCGCTCGCCAGCGGCGAAACGCTGTTCAACGAGGCGGCCTTCGATCGTCATCGCGCGCTGTACGATGGGCAATTGCTCGATTACCCCTTCCGCGCCGTGGTGAAGACCTTCCAGGTCCGTGTTTGGCGCGAGTTGAAGGCCAGCTGGATGGCCCTCAGTGGTGAGCACGCAGACGCGCTGGAGCGCGAATACCTGCCCGGTGCCAGTGCCGTGTTTGGCAGCCAGGGTACGCCAGCGGGGAAAATATAGGGATGCCGGTGCACCTGTCGATTATTCAGGCGCGTTTTTCCCGGCAGTGCCAAATGACCGAATTTAATCGCTTTCAGGGCTTGCAATCCGAAATCAAACAACTGAGTATATATACAGTAGTTTTGCTGGGCAGCAAGAGCAATGTGAGAAGAGCTGTTTGCAGCAGGACGACCCGACCTCAAGGCGGGATTACACGAGAATTCGCTGAACACCAGCATAAAGAGAGAGGCTACTATGGACGCTAACAAGACAAAAGCACTCGACGCAGCACTGGCTCAGATCGAACGGCAGTTCGGCAAGGGTACGGTCATGCGCATGGGAGACACGGAGCGGGTGGCTATTCCCTCCATCTCTACGGGTTCTTTGGGTCTGGATATCGCGCTGGGTATCGGCGGTCTTCCGCGAGGCCGAATTTGCGAAATTTATGGCCCCGAGTCATCTGGCAAAACAACGCTGACTCTGCAGGTGATCGCCGAGTGTCAGAAACTGGGCGGCACCGCAGCTTTTATTGACGCGGAGCACGCGCTCGACCCGTCCTACGCCGAAAAACTGGGTGTGCAGGTGGACGACTTGATCATGTCCCAGCCCGATACCGGCGAGCAGGCACTGGAAGTCGCGGAGATGCTGGTGCGTTCCGGTGCAGTGGAAATACTGGTCATAGACTCGGTTGCGGCTTTGACACCCAAAGCGGAAATCGAGGGTGAGATGGGGGCATCCCATATGGGCCTGCAGGCCCGTTTGCTCAGCCAGGCTATGCGCAAGTTGACCGCAGCCATCAAGCAAACCAACTGTCTGGTAATCTTTATCAACCAGATTCGTATGAAGATTGGCGTTATGTTTGGCAGCCCGGAAACCACCACTGGTGGTAATGCCCTCAAATTCTATGCTTCGGTACGACTGGATATTCGCCGTATTGGCTCAGTCATGAATGGCGATGAAGTGATCGGTAATGAAACCCGCGTGAAAGTTGTGAAGAATAAAGTATCGCCACCGTTCAAGCAGGCAGAGTTCCAGATCATGTACGGTTCCGGTATTTATCATTTGGCTGAAGTCCTCGACTGGGGCGTGAAGCTTAATCTGGTGGATAAGGCTGGTGCCTGGTATTCCTACAAAGGCGACAAGATCGGTCAGGGCAAAGCCAATGCTGCCAAGTTCCTGGGGAGTAACCCGGCAGTCGCGAGTGAGATTGAAACGCAGGTCCGCGAGCAGATGCTCAATCTGGATGCGCCGAAAAAAGATGCTGAAGACGTTAAAGACGTTAAAGCCAAAAAATCAGGGAAAGCTGGAAAAGCCGCTAATGTCGCGGATGAAGAAAACGAAGAGGAAACGTTTTTCGAGGAGTAATACGCTCTGAGCACAGTACTTTCTATGACCACTTTTCACAGGTGCCGGGGCCCCGCTTACCCCATTAACGCCCCCGGCGCCTTTTTTTTCCATGTTTGATGAAGAAGCGGTGCATGCCGTCATCAATTCCGCAGATATCCGTCTCGCCGCGATGAACCTGTTGGCGCGCCGGGAGCACTCCGTGTGGGAACTGCGTAGGAAACTCAAGCGTCGATTCTCCGACGATTCCCTGTTGGATGAACAGATAAGCCGGCTCACCGAGCAGAATCTCCAAAGTGATACGCGCTTCGCTGAAAGTTATGTTCACCAACGCATTAACCGTGGCTATGGACCGGTGCGGCTGCGTGAAGAGCTTCGCGAACGCGGTATCTCCAAAACGGATATAGCGCAGACCATGGACGCACTGGACGTTGATTGGTGCCTACATGCGAATCAGGTGATGCGTAACAAGTTTGGAGAGCTGGCGCCGGCTGATCTCAAGGAAGAGGCGCGGCGCGCCCGGTTTATGCAACATCGTGGTTTTACTGCTGAACACTACCGCCAGCGCCAGCAGGATTAGCGCAAAGCAGCATTGCTAATCCGCCACAGGCCTTGCCTGATTTACGAAATACCAGTATTTTCTGTGCTTGAGTATGGCGGCAATCGCCAGCTAATGTCAGGGAGTTCGAAGAATGGCGCAGGAGGAATCCAGGGACGAGTCGGCAGTTCACCAGGAATTATCAGCTGATTTCCACGATCCACTCATTCGCGGTCTGCATAAGGCTATTCGCGTTTGCATCAAGATGCTGGCGGTGTTGATGGTGCTGGTGATCTTCCTCGGCGTTCTGGATGTTGTTTATCATCTCTACGACGCGTTAAAAGAGCCACCGATATTGCATTTGACGGTCAGCGAAATATTCGAAATTTTCGGTGCATTCATGGTGGTGTTAATCGCAGTCGAGATTTTTATTAATATCAGGCTGTATTTGGGTTCCAATACATTGCCCATCCAGTTGGTTATTGCGACGGCGCTGATGGCCATTGCACGTAAGGTGATCGTGCTCGATTTGAACCAGACTCCCGCTGAATATGTCTTCGCAATCGGGGTGGTAACGCTGGCATTGGGGGTGACCTATTGGTTGGTGAGCGGTGGCAGTGCGACCAGAATTCGCGGGTCCGGGAATCGCGAAGAGCGGTCAGAAGCATCGCAACCGGCCGATTGAAAAATGTCGATACGCCCGCAGAGCATGCATAGGGTATGGTGTTTTTTAGCATTGCTGTATGCGCTACCGTCGCTGGCGCAACCGGCGCAGCAGTATTTGATCGGACGGGGCATCGCCGACGTCACCGGTCCGGCGGTGGGTCTGCAATTATGGGGGTTTGGTCGCCCCGACCAGATAGATGAAGGCCTGCATATTCGACAGCGCTCGCGGGCATTTGTGGTTGTGCAAGCCGATAATCCAGCCCAGCGATTGGTGTTTGTCAGTGCTGACCTGGGTAGCATCGATCACCACATCGCACTGGATGTCGTAGAGCGTTTACAGCGGCGCTTTGGTCCGGTCTATCAATTGGACAATGTCATTATCACTGCCACCCATACACATTCAGGGCCGGGCGGCTATTGGCAGTCGCGCACGGCGACGGGGCTCGACGGTGGACTTTACCCGGAACACTATGACGCGATCGTGCGCGGTATCACCGCCTCGATCGTAAAGGCACATGATGACCTGCAGCCGGGAAAACTATTTATAGGCACCGGAGAAGTTGCAGATGCAGGCGTCAATCGCTCTGTTATTGCCTACCTCGAGAATCCTGCAGAGGAGCGGGCGCGCTATAGCAAAGATACAAATACGTCTATGACCGTGCTGAAGTTTGTCGACGACTCTGGTGAGATTGGCGTGATCAGCTGGTATGCACTACATCCCACAGCGATGAACTTTTACAACCACTTGATTTCCGGTGACCACAAGGGTTATGCGGCACTGCGGATGGAGCAACAGCACGGCACGACGTATGCGTCAGCCGATGATTTCGTGGCGGCCTTCGCGCAGTCCGATCCGGGAGATGTTACCCCGAACACCAATCTCGATAATACCGGCCCTGGTAAAACCGACGTTGAGACCACCATGATAATGGGCGAACGACAGTTGCAGGTGGCGCAGCAACTGTTTCAGGAGGCGCATGAAGAACTTGCGGGCCCTATCGATTCACGTCGTATCTATGTCGATTTCAGTGACTTCAAGGTGGAGGCTCGTTTCACTGGTGAGGGTGAGCAGCATACCTGCCCCTCAGCTTATGGCTACTCCTTTGCCGGTGGCTCAGCCGAGGATGGCGGCGGTCATTTTCTGTTTAGAGAGGGCATGACTGACCAGAGTGTGTGGCTGGACTGGTTGATTCGCATGGTGACGGGTGTGCCCAAATGGACCGAATCTGTGAAAGCCTGCCAGGCGCCCAAGCCAATTCTGTTTGAAACGGGTAGTGGCAAACCACCGCTGCAATCACAGATACACTCAGTCACCGTGGCACGTATTGGTCAATTGGTGATCCTGGCACTGCCGGCCGAAGTAACCACTATGGCGGGTAGACGATTGCGCGACAGTGTAATGAGTGAACTGGGCGATTGGGCCCGCTACATCGTGCTGTCTGGCTACGCCAATGGCTACGGCGGTTACGTCACTACCCCCGAGGAGTACCAGTTACAACAGTACGAAGGCGGGCATACCCTGCATGGGCGCTGGAGTTTGCCCGCTTACCAGCAGGTCGCTAGCCAATTGGCCCGTGCCCTACAATCGGGGACAACGCTTACCAGTGAGGTTCACTACGATGACTGGCGTGGCAAATCAGTGGGGTTGCCGCTTCCGGTCGGCGCAGCCGCATCACCACCTGTGGGCAAACACTACGGCGATGCACTGCCATTGCTAAAGGCGCAGTGTGAACGCGGTGAAACTGTCCTTGTCGAGTTTTGGTCAACCAATCCTACCGCGCATTACACCACGGGCAATAATTTTCTGCTGGTGGAGCGCAGGACGCCCTCCGGCTGGCAAGTGGTTGCCGATGATGGCGATTGGAGTACACGGGTGCGCTGGCGACTTGAAAATAATGCTTACATAGCGCAACTCAGCTGGGAGGTGCCGGTTAATCTGGCGGTCGGCGACTACCGTATCTCACACAAGGGTTACGATAGTGCCGGAGACGCTTTTAGTGGCGTGTCAGAAATATTCCGCTGCGAGAAACCGTAACGGATTCTGAAAGTGGGCCCCCCTCAATGTCTGGCGAACACTCCGAGATCAGTGCAATTTTCCGCCCTCGACGGCGGAGGGGATTGCGCTCTCCAGAGCTTTGATATCGGGTATAAAACTCTCCGCCGACGCAAGTTGCCAATCCCGAACCCAGTTCTGCGGTATCTCATCTTCCTCACCTAGCAGGACATTTTCTGCCAGCGGAGGGAAGACCTCGTCAAAGTGTTGATTGACGCCATCTGCGCCGCGCCGCCAAATGAGGTGAGGAAACAACTTGTCGGGATCATCCAGCCCCATCGCGCCCATCATTTCAAATGCTGAGTGCAGTGTACGTTGCTGGAAGTTGGCCACACGCTTGTAGCGGGTCTCCACGTCCAGTGCTTTGCCCCGCACTGGATCCTGGGTGGCGATACCGGTTGGACACTTGTTGGTGTTGCATGACTGGGACTGAATGCACCCCAGTGAAAGCATCATGGTGCGAGCCGCATTGGCAGCGTCGGCACCGATAGCAAGTTTGGTGACAATATCGAAGCCAGTGGCGGTCTTGCCGGATGAAATCACGGTTATTTTTTTGCGTAAACCCGTTCCCACAAGACAGTTGTGGACGAAGTTGGTGCCCTCAAGGCAGGGGACGCCCAATCGATTGGTAAACTCGACCGGCGCTGCGCCAGTGCCGCCTTCTGCCCCATCGACGGTTATAAAATCGGGTGTGATGCCCGTCTCAAGCATGGCTTTACAAATCGCCAGAAACTCAAATCTTCGGCCCACACACAACTTGAAGCCCACGGGTTTTCCGCCGCTCAACTCGCGCAGTTTAACCACGAAGTCCAAAAGTCCCTTGGGTGTGCTGAATTCGCGGTGAGCTGGCGGCGAGATCACGTCCTTGCCAACCTCGACCAACCGGATTCTGGCAATTTCTTCCGAGACTTTGGCGCCAGGTAGCACACCGCCATGGGAGGGTTTGGCGCCTTGCGAAATCTTGATCTCAATCATTTTGACCTGATCGAGAGTCGCCGATTTTTGGAAGGAATCCGGATCGAACCCGCCATCGGATGTGCGACAACCGAAGTACCCCGTGCCGATTTGCCAGACGATGTCGCCGCCCTGTCGGTGGTAGGGGCTGAAACCGCCTTCACCGGTATTGTGATAAAAATTGCCGAGTTTGGCGCCCTTGTTTATCGCCATAATAGCGTTGGCACTGAGTGCGCCAAAGCTCATCGCAGAACAGTTCAGGCGTGCTGCGCTGTAGGGTTGGCTGCAGTGCTCGCCGCCAATGAGGATCCGCTTGGTGTCCTCGCGCACGACGGTAGGTGCGATGGAGTGGGCCGCACCCAGCCAACCGGTTGCGGTGATATCGTGTTCGGTGCCAAAAGGCTGTGTGTCGTCCAGCGCCTGGGCGCGGCGGTAAACAAGATCGCGCTCTTCCCGGCTGAACGGTAGTTCCTCAGTATCACCGGCAATAAAGTACTGGCGAATCTCCGGACGTATGAATTCCAGCGCATAGCGCATATACGCGGCAACCGGATAGAGTCGGTTTAGTGTGTGCGGGCTGAACCACATATCGTATATGCCGGCGATGACATACAGGCCCAAAATAATGGCGATTACATGGGCGGGTCCCCACACGTTATTGGCGAGATACACCGCGGTGGGAAAGACGACCAGCGCGATGATCCAAAATAGTTTCTGCATGAATGTCACAGTGTGCTCTCCGGGTAGGGATTAAATGTAAGTGTCAGGAAAAAAATGCTTTGAACTCATCCCGCCATTCCTGCCAGACGCGATGGTCACCTTTGATGCCCAGGATACCTTCTTTGACTTTGGATATACCAAATCCGTAAAACTCTTCCATGCCGATGTGAGGGGGCATTGAGAGTTCGCCAGAGCTGACAATCGCATCGATAATAAACGGTTTGTCTGAGGCGATGGCGCGCTCGATGGCGGGCATGATATCGGCCGCGTGCTCTACGCGCACACCGTCACCACCACAGGCTTTGGCGTAGGCTGCAAAGTCCGGATTCGTTAAACCGGTCGCCTCATCGTTCTTGGGCATTCCGGCCACTTGCATTTCCATCGCCACAAAACCGAGCTCACTGTTGTTAAATATCAGTACTTTTAGCGGCCAGCCGTAGCGGACGGCTGTTACAAAGTCGTTCATAGACATGCCGAAACCGCCGTCGCCGCACAGCGCCCACACTTGACGTGAGGGGTCCAGCGCGGAAGCGCCCAGCGCCGTGGGGAGCCCTGAACCCAGCGAGCCGTGATTGAAGCCGCCGACCATGCGCCGTTCGCCAGTCATCGCCATCTGCCGGGCCACCCAAATGGCACACTCACCAACATCTACAGCGAAAATCGCATTGTCGGCGGCCGTATCACTGATGGCTTTAGCAAAGAGTTGTGGATGCAGGGGTTCGTCGGTGCGTGACAAACTCGCCTGAGCATCCATATGTTTGCACCATTTCTGGCGCACATGCACGAGATGATCGCGAAACTTGGCGGACTTTTGCTCGTTGTCCAACAGCGGCAACAGCGAGCGAACGGTTTCACCCACATCTCCTACCAGCCCGAGGGTGACAGGCGCGCGGCGCCCGATGTGATCGACATTGTTATCGACCTGAATAATCGGTCGTCCGTCAGGGAGAAACTCAGAGTAGGGGAAGTCTGTGCCCAGCATCAGCAGCACATCACAATCGTTTACCGCGTGTAAGCCCGCCGGATTGCCAATATTCCCGGTGAGGCCGACGACGGGACCGTCGTTGTAGTTAAAAATATCGAGTGCGCGCAACGTGTGAGCGACGGGTGCGCCCAGCTTCTCCGCTAGCGCGAGCACGTCGGCTTTCGCGGCGCGGCAACCAATCCCACAAAAAATGGTTACCCGGCTTCCCTTCTGCAGTATGACGGCAGCTTTCTCCAGCTCCGCATGTGGTGCGGAGACTGCGGGCAGCGCGTGCACCAGCGGGTGGGTGTAATGCTCGCTGGTGACATCCTTGACGAAGATGTCAGCGGCGACCTCTACGCGGGTTACGACCCGCTCCGTCAATGCCTTTTGCGCCGCAATTTCGACCATACGGGGTACTTGCGCTGGCGTTTCGATGATTGCCTGGTAGGCACAGACGTCGTCGAATACTTTGGTGAGATCCATTTCTTTGTGAAAATCGCTGCCGCGCTGCGCTGTTGGCACCTGCCCCGTGATAGCAATGACCGCCGCGCCTTCTTTTTGTGCGTTGTACAAACCGTTAATCAAGTGCAGTGCACCGGGCCCGGATGTGCCAGCACAGACGCCGATACGACCGGTCAGCTGCGATTGCGCGGCGGCCGCATATCCGGCGTGCTCCTCATGACGGACCGTAATCCAGCGAAAACGCGGATCTTTAATCGTCGCCAGAACAAAGGGGTTGATAACATCGCCAACCACGCCGAACACGTCGCGCGCGCCCGCTTCGGCCAATACATCCAGTATCGCTTCAGAAATACTGCGAGCCATATAATTCTCCTGACGGTGTCATGCTGTTATCGGTGTTATTCGAGTGGCAATACTAACGTACCTTTTGGCGCGCTAGCAATTTTTACGCCTTACTTGGGAACGTCGTCTTTTTGGGTGTGCTCGGCACTTGTCTCAGGCCAATAGAAAGATCGGATGCTGAGCATCGTAATCAGCGTGAGCCCGATCCGTAGTGTGATAGTGTACGCGGCGTAAGACTCGTGAGGGAGTGATATTCTGCTGTGCGTAGCCCACCGTAATTCGCGCTGCAAGTGCCCGGAGGTGTCGATGACCTACAACTTATTTCCACCCTCGCAAGCGCATTCAGAAGAATGCGTTTGCATCGATATGCCCGATGCCGAGGTGTTTCTCTTCTCATCCCTGTTCTCGGAGTGTGAGGCGGATCGTTTTTTTACAGCATTGCGCACAGATATTCTGTGGCGGCAGGAGAAGATTCAACTGTATGGGAAGGTGCATGATTTGCCGCGACTGACCGCCTGGTACGGTGACCCCAATACGACATACAAATATTCCGGAATAACAGTCGAACCCACGCCCTGGATACCCGCTTTGTTGGCCATAAAGGAACGTATCGAACAGGTCTCGAACGCCAGCTTCAATAGCGTGTTGCTCAACCTTTACCGCGATGGGTCGGACTCAATGTCATGGCATGCCGATGACGAGCCTGAGCTGGGGTGTAATCCCGTTATTGGCTCGGTGAGTCTGGGCCAGGGTCGCCCCTTGCAAATGAAGCAAAAATCAGACGGATCGAACAGGCGAACCATCCCGCTCACTAATGGCAGCTACCTGCTTATGCAGGGGGCCGTGCAGCATCACTGGTTACATCAGGTTGCAAAATCCAGGCGCCACATGGGCGAGAGAATAAATTTGACCTACAGACTCATTTTGTAAGGTGGTTTTTTTGCTGCAAGGGCGCCAGTACCTGCTCGCTGTAGAGACGCAGGCACTCCCAGCCTTTGTCCAGCGGCATGCCGCCGATCAGAGGGTGAATCGCGGCAAAAAAATCACTGCGTTCTTCATGTCGCTGGGCACACTCCTGCGGAGTGATGATCTCATAGCGTTTTTCTACCCGTAATGCTTCGATGGAGTCGCTATCGAATTCCAGTGGCCTGTTGACGCCCTCAGCTCGCCAGCTGCTGTACTCCACAACCTCATTGAGAAAATACTGACCCAATTCGTCCCAGGCCTGATCGGGGTTCTGGTGAATAAACAGTACAGAGAAGTCTGCAGGCGGTGAATGCGTGAAGCCCTGCTGGTTGTGTTTTTGCAGTTGCTCATAGTAATACGCTTCCAGCACAGGGTCAGCTACCGGTGGTGCGAAGGGCAGTCCGAGGCGTGCGGCCCGGCGTGCAGCGGGTTTGCTCATGCCACCCACCAGGAACATCGGGTGCGGTCTGCTGAACGGCTTGGGAGTGACATTCACGAGCTTCCCGTTGTACTCAAAGGGCTCGTCGCCCCAAGCCTTGAGAAGTGTCTCCAGTACGTGGTCCATCCACTGGCCCCGTTTGGCAAAAGGCTTATTGGCGATATGGAATTCCAACTCGCGGTAGCCCATGCCGGCAATGAAATTCAGGCGTCCCTGACTGAGCAGGTCGATAACGGCGATGTCCTCTGCCAGACGGATGGGGTCATACAGCGTAACCAGCAGTGCCATAACGCCTATGCCACAGCGTTCCGTGCGCGCGGCAATAGCGGCTGCCATCGTGAGGGGCGAGGGCAGCCAGCCATTTTCCGCCACGTGGTGTTCCTCCACATTGACGCTGGAAAACCCCTGTTGATCGGCATAGCACGCCATGTCAAGGGCGGTGCGGTAGCGTTTGGAGCGCAGCGCGGGATCGGCCTCCGCACCGGTCATGTTCAGACGCAGGTTGCTACTTATGCGTGTCATTGCCTGGAAGGTATCCGGATGCCGGTGATCAAGCCGCCCGGGGTGCAGCCTGCGAGCCCCGAATCAGTTTGCCGGGCACGGCACCTGTGTAGGTGCCGTTTTCCATAATCACTTCGCCGCTGACGATGGTGGCAAGGTAACCCTGAGCGCCCTGGAACATGCGTCGTCCGCCGGCCGGCAGATCGAAAATAATCTGCGGAGAATCCAGTTGCAACGCGTCAAAGTCGATGAGGTTGAGATCTGCCTTCATGCCGACTTCCAGTGTGCCGCGATCCTCCAGACCTACACAGCGAGCGGTGTCGTGGGTTTGCATTTTAACCACGGCCTCCAACTGGAGTCGGTGGCCGCGCTGTCGGTCACGTACATAATAGCTGAGCATTTGTGTGGGAATACTGGCGTCGCACAGCACACCGCAGTGGGCGCCGGTGTCTGCCAGAGAGAGCACCGTGCTCTCGTCTTCGAGGAGTTCTATCTGACGGCTGAGGTCGTTGGCACCGTAGCCAAAGCAGGGGAAGTACACCACTGTTTTGCCGCCGTCCTCCATCATCAGGTCATAGCAGAATTCCTGCGGTGATACGCCCGCGTCGGCTGCTCTCGCAGCGATACTGTCCTGGGGGCCGGGTTCATAATTTGGTGGGCTGCCCAGCGGATAGAGTTTGTCATAGCCACCGATAATGGTGTCCATGAAGTCATCGCCCATCAGCGGCAGATCCTCAGCGAGAATGGCCGCGCGCACCTCTGGTTTCTGTAGCTGCGCGAGTCGCTCTTCGTGCGTCATGATTGAGAGTGGGCCGTAGTTGGCGTGAAAACTGAATGGGTTGATAGTGCCATCCCAGCTCAACAGGATATTGACCGGGCGTGCACCCACGTGCGGGATAAGTTGTGCCCCCTCAGCCTTCGCCTCTCGGCAGTAGTCCAGTTGCTTGAGTACGCGATCCCAATCCGCTTCTTCACGGAAAAATAGTACGAAGTTAATCTGGCAGTTGTTGTCGATAGACAGGCGTTTCATCCAGTCCATCTCCTGTTCCCAGTTGTGGAAATCCGATACCAGGCCGAAAATTCCTTTGCCGCCCAGCTCGCCAATGACCTTGCCTATCCCCAGTAATTCCGCCTCGTCGGCATAGGTGCCGGGCATGGCCTGGTCGCCGCCCGTGGTGTGCAGCTCGGTACGTGAGGTGGTGAAGCCCAGAGCGCCGCTCTGGATGCCCTCCTTGACGATGGCGGCCATAGACGCCACATCTTCGGGTGTGGCCAGCTCATTCTTTGCGCCGCGCTCACCCATCACGTATGTGCGAACTGCGCAGTGCGGTACCTGAGCGCCGACATCAATAGCACGCGGGAATCGTTCCACCGCATCCAGATACTCAGGAAAACTTTCCCAATCCCACTTGATCCCTTCATGCAGTGCGGCACCGGGGATATCTTCCACGTCCTCGACGACTGTGATCAGGCGGGCCTGAGCCTCCTTATTGGGCTCGCAGGGCGCAAAGCCGATACCGCAGTTACCCATCACCAGAGTGGTGATGCCGTGGTTGGCGGCGGGGCTGCACACCGGGTCCCACGTCGCCTGACCGTCCATGTGCGAGTGCACATCCACCCAACCGGGGGTGAGCAGTTTGCCGTGGGCGTCGATCTCCTTTTTACCCACACCGCTGATAACGCCCACCGCAGCTATTTTGCCATCGGTGACGGCCAGGCCGCCAGTAAACGCAGGCTTGCCTGTGCCATCCACTATTGTCGCGTTTCGAATCACCAGATCGTACATATTCATCGTCTCCCATAGGTATCGCTGCAGTGTACTCAACTTCTGCCTGGACGGGTCGGTTCAGCGTTGCGAAAACGCTCGCGGTTCAAATTTGACAACCCGGAAGCACATGCCGCCCCGGGCCTGGATTCGCTGCTCCGGTAGAGTAGGCAAAGACAGTGCGAGCAGACTGGGCTATGGTTAGCCCTCGGCTACCCATTCTTCAAAGAGGTTTACTATGAGTTTGAATCGTAGAGAATTTACGCTGGCATCACTGACGGCGTTGAGCGCGCTGGCATTTAACCCTGCACAAGCGGCCACGACTGAGAGTAATCGCCGCTTTGTGTTAGCTTCCAGACCAGTGGGTTTGCCGACGGCTGACAACTTTCGTCTAGAGACTGTGCCTATTCCGCAGCCACAAGAGGGGCAGGTGCTACTGCAAACACGGTACCTGTCACTGGACCCGTATATGCGTGGCCGTATGAATGCGGGTGAAAGTTACGCGGCCCGGGTCGAGCTGGGCGATGTGATGGTGGGCGGTACCGTCAGCCAGGTGATCGCTTCACGCAACCCTGCGTTTGCAGAGGGTGATCTGGTGACTGCCTACGCCGGGTGGCAGGACTATGCGACATCGGACGGCAGCGATCTTATGAAGGTCGATCCGCGAATTACGCCTTCCTCGTACGCCTTGGGGGTGCTGGGTATGCCGGGGTTAACCGCTTACGTGGGCCTGCTCGATATAGGCGAACCCAAGGCGGGTGATACCGTCGTACTGGCCGCGTCTACGGGCGCGGTGGGTTCAGTGGTAGGCCAAATTGCCAAACTCAAGGGCTGCCGGGTAGTGGGTATTGCCGGTGCCAAGGAAAAATGTGCCTATGCGGTGGAGGAACTGGGCTACGACGCCTGTATCAGCCACTACGACAAGGACATGGCGGCGCAACTGGCGGCGGCCTGTCCCGATGGCATTGATGTCTACTTCGAGAACGTGGGCGGCAGCTCCTGGGAAGCCGTGATGCCGCTGCTGAACAATTTTGCACGTGTGCCAATTTGCGGCCTGATCTCCCAGTATAACCAGACGGAATTGCCGCCGGGACCGGATCGCATGAGCCAGCTCCAGGCCCTTATTCTGCAGCGCAGTTTGAAAATGCAGGGTTTTATTGTCAGCAATTACCAGTCGCGAATACCGGCGTTTGTCGAGGATATGAGCGGCTGGTTGGCGCAGGGGAAAATCAAATACCGGGAAGACGTCGTCGACGGCCTGGAAAATACGCCGGACGCGTTTCTCGGGCTGTTTTCGGGTGCCAACTTTGGCAAGCTGGTGGTTAAAGTCAGTTGACGCTTCGGGGTGTTATTCGTGACAGCGGCGCCCCAGCGCTTCACTGTGAGCTGAAGCGTTTATGCCGACTACGTTAGAGGTGGGCACTACGCCCTGGTTATGGGATGCGCTGGGCCCAGCTGAAATGCTGTGTGCGCAGGCTGAACGTGCGCAGACGCTGGGTTTTCACTCTTTCTGGTTACCTGAAAATCATTTTGGCGCCGCGGCTGCAATTCCCTCACCCCTGATGCTGCTCGCTACTATCGCCGGGCGGGCGCAGAGTATTCGTTTGGGCTGTACCTCCTACCTGCTACCTATACGCCATCCGTTGCAGGCGGCGGAGGAAGTGGCGGTGCTGGATCAGCTGTGTGGAGGGCGCCTGATACTGGGTTTGGGGCGTGGATTGTCCGCCGCGATGTTCAAGGCTTTTGATGTGGCAGCGGGTGATAAACGCAAGTTGTTTCAGGCCAATCTGGAGGTCATGCGGCGGGCCTGGCGTGGCGAGGTGCTGGACAATGATGACGCTGGCCAGCCAATACGGCTGTCACCCTTGCCAGTGCAACAGCCCTCGCCACCGCTGTGGGTCGCCGCTTTTGGGCCGCTGGCGCTGCAACAGGTGGCGGGACTGGGTTTGCCCTATCTCGCGTCACCGATCGAATCGCTCGCTGTCCTGGAAGGCAACTACCGCCGCTATCATCTCGCTGTGGCTGCGGCGGGACTGAGCGCAGTGGCAACCATCCCTGTAATGCGCACCGTGTTCGTGACCCACGACGATGCTCAGGCTGAACGTGTGCGGGCAGCGCTCGCCAGCGCGGTGCCTGCGGCCATGCGCAAAAAGAACACAGCAGTCGATGAATGGGCTATCGTGGGCGATCGACACTACACCCGGGACAAACTGGCTGAATACGTTGAGCGCCTGCACCTCAGCCACCTGATCGTTCGGGCCGGAGTATCCGGGGTCAGCGAAGCAGACCAACTGCGCAGTCACGAGCAACTTCTGGCAGTTGTCGCTGAGCTCTGATCGTAAAGAGATTTACCAAGGTTACAGTTTTTGGTGCTTTAAGCTTCGGCTATTTATCGATGTGTAGTTACCGATTTAGCTTCGGCTTGCCAATTGCCCGCTGCTATTTATAAGATAGTGAACTATATTGAATAACGAATAAAATTCATTCAAGAGGATTGTCTACATGATCTATGCCATGCCCGGCTCAGAAGCTGCCCTGTTCAACTTTCGCGACCGCTACGACAACTTCATCGGGGGCGAGTGGGTTGCACCGCTTGAAGGAAAGTACTTTGAGAATGTCACGCCCGTCACGGGCGCCGTGTATTGTGAGGTGGCGCGTTCCTCGTCAGCCGATCTGCACAAGGCGTTGGATGCCGCCCATGGCGCTGCACCTGCATGGGGCAGTACTTCGGTAGCGGAGCGCTCCAACACCCTGCTCAAAATTGCCGATCGCATTGAGGCGAACCTGGAAACGCTGGCCTATGTTGAGACATGGGAGAATGGTAAGGCCATTCGCGAAACCCTTAACGCAGACATCCCGCTGCTTGCAGATCACTTCCGCTATTTTGCGGGTTGCCTGCGGGCTCAGGAGGGCAGTGCCAGTGATATCGATGGCACTACTGTCAGTTACCATTTTCACGAACCTCTGGGGGTGGTAGGGCAGATTATTCCCTGGAACTTCCCCCTGCTGATGGCCGGCTGGAAGCTGGCGCCGGCGCTGGCTGCGGGGAACTGTGTGATCCTGAAGCCGGCGGAACAGACACCGGTTTCCATTTTGGTGCTGATGGAGATGATCGCCGATCTGCTGCCGCCGGGTGTGGTGAACATCCTGAATGGCTTTGGCGAGGAAATCGGCCAGGCGCTGGCCAGTTCCGATCGTATCGCCAAAATCGCGTTTACTGGCTCCACCGCTGTGGGACACCTGATCCTCGCCAATGCGGCCAAAACCCTGATTCCGTCGTCAGTCGAGTTGGGCGGCAAGTCGCCCAATATCTTTTTTGAGGACGTAATGACGCAGGAGGACGAGTTTGTCAGTAAATGTGTGGAGGGCTTCCTGATGGGCTTTTTCAATCAGGGGGAAGTGTGTACCTGCCCTTCGCGGGTACTGGTGCAGGAGAGTATCTACGACGACTTTATTGAGCGCGTGCTGGAGCGAGCCCGGCAGATTAAACAGGGTAATCCGCTGGACACAGAGACCATGGTGGGCGCGCAGGTGTCGCTTGAGCAATTCGATCGGATAATGGGATATATGGACGTTGCCCGATCAGACGGTGCAAAATTTTTGCTGGGTGGAGAAAAGGCTGCCGTAGCCGATGATATTGCGGGAGGGTTTTATGTGCAGCCCACGCTATTGCGGGGCACCAACGATATGCGCATATTTCAGGAGGAGATCTTCGGGCCCACACTGGGCGTAACGACTTTCAAGGATGAAGCCGAGGCGCTGGCAATAGCCAATGCCACGGAGTACGGGCTTGGAGCCGGTGTCTGGACGCGTGACACCAACCGGGCGTTCCGTATGGGCCGCGGTATCAAAGCCGGGCGAGTGTGGATGAACTGCTACCACGCCTATCCGGCGCACGCCGCTTTTGGCGGCTACAAAAAATCGGGAATAGGCCGTGAGACCCACAAAATGGCGATGGAGCATTACCAGCAGACCAAGAACCTGCTGGTGAGTTATGATATCAATCCCCTGGGTTTTTTCTGAGTGCAATAGCCATAGAATAATGGCCCGACAACAGCGTCAGGAGGGCAAGTGACATTTATTCGATGGATGGCGACTCTCGTCATAGCGTCACAATGGCTTGTTGCGTGCAGTTCCAGCGACTCCATGAATAAGATAGTGCAGAACGGCGGCACGATTCTGATATCCCTTGGTGCTCATGAGGAACTCGGGCAGGTGAATCTGTCCGCTGCCGATCTGACCGCCACGTTAATCGACAGTGGCAGTACGCAGGTCGACGTGAAAGTGCGAGAGGTTTTTCCGCTCAACGTGGATAAAACGAGTAGCCTGAACCACACTACGTCGCTCGGAGAAGACGGCTACAGCGGTTTCTGGTTCGCCGCTATTGATCTCGTTGACCCGGTTTCGGAGCTGCCGACGCATTTGTCAGAGGGTACTGCCACGCTGAAGATCCAGGGATTTACGTCCGTGTTGACCAGGTCGGTGGAAATACTCCCGGGCACGGGTGCGGTCAACCCCATCATGGCTGTTGGCGAGTTGGGTACGCTGGATTTTCTGCGACCTGCAGAGCAGATCAAGTACATACTCAATGATCCGCAAGTGGTATTTACAGAGCAAAACCTGTTGGGCGCTATCGAGTTTCAATTCCAGTATCCCACGGTCAGTGTCGATGGCCTGCCGCCGGCGGAATGGCCCAGAGGCGTATCGGCCAGTAATAACGAACACTTGCAGATTCAGAGTTTCACCAAGTCAGAGGGCGGCACGAATACGCTATACATTGTCGTATTAAATCCCGCTGGTATTGGCGCGGTTTCCCCGGCGAGCGCAGCGACCCCGCAATTTTACCAGGCCAGTAAGGTGCAAGCCGTGCGGTTCAGTGTTGTTTACCCACCACAGGTAAGCCCCTCACAGTTTGCCAGTGCAAGTGACGTTACCGGATACGGAATAGATGGGGCAGAACTCAATATAGATGCATTGGCGATCACCACTCCGACCCTCTGACCGCAGGGCGGACTAACCCGCTCTGGGCGTGAAGGCTTTTTCCAAAAATTGAATTCGCGCCAGCATCGAACGTTTCGCGATATCACTTTTGGCATGGCCATCGTAGCCGTGGATGGTCTGCTGCGTTTCGTTGACGATCACTTCGATGTTCTCTGCGCGCAGTGCACTGATGTAGTTCAGGCCCTCGTCTCTCAGTGGGTCAAATTCTGCCGTCTCCACATAGCTCAGGGGAAGGTTCTGCAACTGACCCAGACCCGGTGCTGCATAAGCGGGTGTTTCTCCCGTCGGAAACCGACTGAGGTACATCTCCCACATGCGGCGATTGGAAATCGCATTCCACAGCGGCACGTCGACAAAGTCTGTGGCAGAGGGGGTGGTGCAGCTGTTGTCCAGCACCGGGTAAATCAGCAGTTGAGCGCAGAGATCAAGCAGATGCTCGTCACGCGCTTTCTGCGCCACGCCGGCCGCCAACGCGCCACCAGCGCTATCGCCACCCACGGCAATTCGGTTGATATCAATGCCGAGCTTGTCGCCCTCCCGAACAACCCACTCGAGCGCTGCATAGCTATCATCAAAGGCGCAGGGGAAAGGGTGCTGGGGGGCGAGTCGGTAGTCGACAAAAATCACCACGCAGCCCGCTTCATTGGCATAGCGCTCGCAGCTCTGGAGATGGCTGCTGGCGTAAGTCAACGCAAACGCACCGCCGTGGTAAAACAGTAGTGCCGGTGCTGGCTCCGGCAGGTTGTAGGGTTTCATCACAAGCACGTTAAAGCGACCGCCATCGGCGCTGATAAGCGTGTGGTTTTCGGTGCCCAGAGCGAACGTACGTTTGGCTAGCCATCGCGTCACCTTGATCAACAGGTTCATCAGCCACACGATAGGGGCGCTGAATTTGAACGTGAAGACCGGGAATTTGGCGAAGTCAGAGTGAATATTGTATTTACTGGGCATGGTGGTTATCTGTTTCTGTCAGGTGGATGCACAGAGTAGCAAACCGCCGTGCTTCGACAACTGTTTTATTTGGCTCTGTCCGGGATTTGGAATTTCACCGGTGTCTTCTGTGTGACTGCTGCTGTTCGCTGTTGCGGGTGTCGGGTTTGATTTAGTATACGCGCAGGCTGTGATTGGAGGTGCGACTTGTTGGAGAGCGCGATGTAGTTCATGCTGCTGGGCTTCAACATACGGGAGTGTTACCGCCATGCTATCCAAATTTGACGATTACCCTATTCACCAGACTGCCGAGCCGGTGGTTCATACAGCCTCCAGTGATCGTTTTTTCTATGATCGCTATTGGTACAACGGCCACGCCCAGGACGGCAGTTTCTATTTCGGTATTGGCCTGTGCCGCTACGCCAATCTCGGCATAATGGACTGTAGCCTGAGCCTCGCTATCGACGGACACCAGTACGCCTTTCACGGCTCGCGCCGCGCGCCTCAGGAGCCCACGGATACCACAGTGGGGCCGTTCGCATTGCAGATACTGGAGCCGATGGGCCGCCATCGTCTGGTGATAGCGCCCAATGAAACCGGTATTGAATGTGATCTGGTATTTACGCCCCGCACTGCCTGTATTGAAGAGGGTCGCCAGACGCTGCGCAATGAGCGCCATATTGTGATGGACGCCACCCGGCTGGATCAGTTCGGTTTCTGGGCTGGCTGGATTCGCTACGATGGCAAGGAACTCAAGGTGGACGGACGTACCACTTATGGCCTGAAAGACCGCTCTTGGGGCATTCGTCCGGTCGGCGATGCCTACAGTGGAGGGGCGCCATTGGCTGAGTACCAGGGGGTGCATTTTTGCTGGATGCCGATCAACTGGGAAACCGAGTGCAGCCTCGCCGGCTGGTTCGAGGACAGTGCCGGTCACCAGTGGCATACGGATCAGGTTTTTTTACCGCACTACCCGAGCGTGGATGCCATTCCCGGTACCACCGATCCCGATGCGCGCGTGTGGCAGGGTGAGGTGGAACACAAGCTAACACTGATTCCCGGTACCCGGCGGGCGAGCTCTGCAATCATCACTATGCATGACCGATCAGGCGAGAGTATGGAAGTGCATCTGGAACCGGTACTGGTGCACCGTATGAAGGGGCTGGGCTACCAGCATCCGAAATGGGGACACGGTAAATGGCAGGGGGAACTCGCCATCGAGGGCGAAAGCTGGAAAGATAGTGACCTCGATCCGCTGGCTCTGGAAAACCTCCATATTCAGCAAATCGTAAAAGCGACTTGCGGCGATAAAGTGGGCCATGGCGTGCTGGAGCAGATGCATATTGGGCCGTCTACTTCGCTGGGCTTCGACGATTGGTTTGATGGCGCAAAATAGCCCTGTGTGGCGTGAGCGTGCAGAATGGGCGCACACGGCTGAACGAGTCGCCAACAGTGAATACGCAGTGGAGTAGTGCTATATGGCCAAACCTGGAAGTTTGTTTGCGAGAATCCTGAAGATAGTGCTGCTCATTGTTATTATCGGGGTTGCTGTGTCGTTGTTCGCGGTCTGGAAAATCGGCGCCTGGAATCTGGTGTTTCCCAACCATAGCCACGACACTGTGGCGCCGACAATTCCCGCAGATCTTGCGACCCCGGCCGTGCTGGTATTCTCCAAGACCAATGCCTTTCGTCATGTAGAGGGGATTGAGGGCGGTGCAAAAGCCCTGCAAGCGATAACCAACGAGCATAAATGGGGGATGTTCCACACGGAAAACGGGGCTGTATTTAATGAGCAGGATCTGGCCCGCTTCGATGCGGTGGTATTTCTGAACGCGTCGGGTGATATGCTCAGTGCTGAACAGCAACGCGTGTTCCAGGATTGGCTGTTGGCCGGTGGCGGATGGCTGGGTATTCACGCTGCGGGGGATTCGTCACATCTGGCGTGGAAATGGTATCGCGACAATTTGATCGGTGCCACTTTCACGGCACACATTATGGGGCCGCAATTTCAGACTGCTGCGGTGGTATTCGAAAACCATCAGCACCCGGTACTACGTGGCTTGTCCAAGCCGTGGCAGCACGAAGAAGAATGGTATTCGTGGGAGCAGAGCCCGCGCACGGAAGGCTTTACGATTCTCGCTACGCTTGATGAAAACTCCTATGTGCCCGTGGCAGACTTCCTGGGTACCCAAACCGATTTGCGTATGGGCGATCATCCCGTCGTCTGGACCAATTGCATTGACGAGGGCAGAAGTGTCTACGCCGCAATGGGGCATAAGGCGGAAGCCTTTGAGGAGCCGGAGTTTCGCCTCCTGTTAGACAATGCCCTGGTCTGGCTCATCGAGACATCAGGTGAGGCTTGTAAGCCGCTGCAGGTAGACTAACGACCTCAGGACAGTGTGATCAACTCAGTTTTCAGTGGTGCAATATCACCTTCTGGCAACAAAAAACGCCAGAACATCATGCCGTAGGGACGGCCCTCGGTATCCAGCCAGTTGGGGCGACCGGGGTCTCGGTGTGCCAGGATCATTTCAAAATTGCCCTCTGCATCCAACACCGTCTGATCACGGTTCAGTGAAATGCTCCGCTCCTCGTAGTCCAGCGTCTGCAGAAAGCGGTTGAACAGTACCACGTTTGAAAAACGGCACTGTGGGAAACGCCCCCGAATCAGGAGAGCCTGATCCGGGCCGAGTACAAACGGTGCCATGCTGTAGACATTGTCGCGCGCGGCATACGTAATGGCCTCATGGCTATCATCTTTTTTCGGTGGGGTGAACTGGTTGGGAACACGCGATACCCAGGCCGGACTCTTGTCGTTACTCATGGTAATGACATTGCCTTTCACAAACGTGGTGACGCGGCGAATACCTGCGGCGATATCGGTATCGTTGGGCGTGCGTCTCGGTGCCACCTTCTCCAGATTCTGAATGTCCAGCGGGATGTAGTGCAGGCGATCATTGTTAATGCATTGCTCGCGCTCGTAGTAGTGGCGTGTGGTAAGGCTGGATGCACCTTTACTCATCGGTAGCCAATTGCCTGCGGTTTTGTTCGCGCTGACAATGATTTCGTAATCGCCGTTTTCATCTGCCGTGAACTGCGTATCGTTGAGGGTTGAGCCGATACCGTCGCCATCCGTTCCCGCGCCCAGTTCGATAGTGAAACTGGTGTAAGTGGCGTCGGCGAGATTGCCGCGAATTCGGTAGCTGTGTTGATCGTCGATGACTGCCGTGTAGTAGCGCGCGTCGGGGTTGTCACCCAACAGTTTCTTGTGCTGGTTGATAAACGCGGTGAAAAAAGGTCTGGCGGGATCCGCTTCCAACCAGCTTTGCAGGCCATGCATTAGCGCGTGTAACATGACGCGCCTGGCTTCAGCATAATCCTGTGGCGTGCGCAGTTTCCACTCGGGACTGGCAAACGCGATTTCCAGCTCATCCAGCGCTTGCTGCAGCTCTGCCAGCGCTTGTGCCGCCTGGCTGTCGCCCTTGCCCTGTATTGCGGTGGCTATCGTTGGGGCCAGTAGGGTCCCGGCCAGACTGCTCAGGGCTGCGCCCTTGATTAAATCGCGGCGATTCAAGGTGATTTCTCCCGGTTCACGTTGGCTGGATTGCGGTTCTTCTTATTGTTAACCCTGGGTCGGACGTTGCCCTGCACAGAGCACATCGGTAACCTGCTCGGTATCCATGTACTCCTTCAGTTTGAGTAGTTTGCCGTCGCGAAATTCGAATAGAAAATGATAGTCGTTGCGGTAGGCCTTGCCCGATATATGTTGTCCTTCACTCGTCGCTTCCACCGCGACTTTATCGCCTTCAGCGAGCATGGACAGTAGCGTAAATGTCAGGCCCGCTGGAAATACGTCGAAAATTCCACCGGCGCTGGCGGCTATCTGGTCGCGCGAAAAGACCCCGGAGATCAGCGTCTCCCCCATGGTCTGCACGCAGCCATCGGCCGCGTACGTGCCGACGATATAGTCGACGTCGCCCTTGTTCAGGGCGTCGAAGAATTGCGTGACGATGGCCTTATTGGATTCAGTGTTGTGCATACGGTTGTCCTGGCACCAATCGTGGTGTATTTATTATGGTTTATACTTTGACCCGACCGCGCTGGGATTTAAGTTGGCCGTGTTTTGTCTTGCTGTCCATCCGCTTTCTCTGGCTATTGCGGCTGGGTTTGGTAGGTCGGCGTTTTTTTCGTGTTGCGCCCGCCGCCTTTACCAGATCGGCCAGTCGACTCAGGGCATCCTCACGGTTCTTGTCCTGACTGCGAAAGCGCTGCGCTTTGATGATGATGATCCCCTCGTCGGTGATGCGCTGGTCACTCAATTTGCGCAGGCCTTCCTTGTAGGTTTCAGGCAGTGAAGATGCATTGATACTGAAGCGCAGATGCATCGCGGAGGACACTTTATTGACGTTCTGTCCGCCAGCCCCCTGGGCGCGAATCGCCTGGAACTGGATTTCCGCTAGCGGAATGCATACCTGATTTGAAATTTTCAGACTCATAGTACGATTCTAATGCAAAGCGCAGTGCAGCGCTTTCAGCGATTGCGCCCGAGTCGCTCATGGGCGTCCACCCATTCGTTGGTGCGAGTCTCCTTGTCGATTTTAGCGGCTGCGCCCAGCGAGATTTCGCCTGCAAGTGTCAGTGCTGCTGCAATTTCCGCCAGTTTCATGGCTTTACCAGGGCCAAAACAGTCCATAATCTGCAGGCATTCGCGCTGCGTCGGCAGCGCGGTTCCGCCGCCGTAGGTAGCCAGAATAAGCGCTGGCAGTGTAATGGAGAAATAGTAATCGCCATCCCGGGTCACCTTGTTGTAAGTGGTGCACTGGTTGGACTCGCCGATGTTGGCGATGTCCTGTCCGGTGGCCAGGTACAGCGCTGCGAGACCATTTGCCGGGTGGGCGGCGTTGTTGGATGAGTTGGATAAAAACGCGCTCAGCGTACTAATGCCCTGACCATAGTGCATCTGCTCGGGTGAGATACGCAGATTCTTGAGCATTACCTCGCGCGGAATAGTGATCTCGGCGGTGACGCGTCTGCCGCGCCCCTTGAGCATGTTGACGGACGAGGTTTTCTTCTCGGTATCGAAATTGCCCGACAGAAGGTAGTGGGACAATCCCTTGAATTCCTTGTTGATCCATTCACAGGCGAAGAATGTAGCTTTGCTGGTCATATTCTGACCAGCGGCATCGCCCGTGCTGTAGTCGAAGCGTGTAAAGACCATGTTATGCGCGTGGTAGTGCTCGATCTCATTCAGCTTGCCCACAGAGGTGGTCGACTCTGCAGTGGCCTTGATGCGTGCAAAATTCTTATCCAGCCAAAGGCCGAAATCCCTGGCTTCTCTGGCGCTGGGAAAAACAAATACGGGGGCGCGTTGCATGGCATCCCCGGAGACCGTAGTGATCACGCCGCCACTTTCCCTGATGACACGCATGCCGCGGTTGTAGCTGGCCAGCATGGTGCCCTCGACAGTGGCCATTGGCACGAAGAACTCGCCGTTGGCGTGTTCGCCGTTAATCAGCAGCGGGCCCGCCAGACCTATGGGTACCTGCGCGACACCGAATAAATTCTCAATGTTGCCGGACATCTCAGCGGGGTCGAAAGAAAATTGTTTGGTGTGATCCAGTTTGGCCGGTGTATTTTCTTCAATGAAATTCTGACGCTCCCGAATAATGTCCAGGCCGTAATCGTCGTCATTCGAACGGGGGATTTTTTTACTCACGGGGATACCTCACAGATGATGAGACATTGAAATTACGCGGTTAGCCAGCGTGGGTCAATCTACTGTAGGGAGAGGTTGTTGGTTCAATTTGAAAAACATGATTTCGAGGATAGAGGAGAATGCGGCTTATACCCGCCAGTGGGACCGTGTGGCGACAGGACGTCGCCACCCGAGCCTGCACATGGATGTGCGTTTTTTGGCGTGTCCCACTGGCGGGTATAAGCCGTATTCTCCGTCACGCGATTAACTTTAAATTGAAATAGCACCGGCCAGTGAGTAGGTGCGGTCATGCCCCTGTTAAAGGTATTCGTTAATGACGCGTAAAAACGCAGTGCCATATTTGTCCAGCTTACGCTCGCCCACGCCCGTGATATGCCCGAACTCCAACGGCGTGCGGGGCAGGATCGCACACATCTCTTTCAGGCTGCGATCGTGAAAGATCACGTAGGGCGGAACACCCTGCTCCTCGGCCAGCAGTCGCCTGCATTCTCGCAAGGCTTCCCACAAACCGACATCGATATCGGCGGGTAGTACGGTTTTGGTTTGCCGTCTACCCGTTTTGCCAGCCGCGTCGCGACGCAGCTGAATATCCTGTTCACCGCGCAGTAGCGGACGACACTTCTCTTCCAACCGCAATGCGCCAAATTGTGCGAGGTCCACGCTCAGGTAGCCGCGGGCCACCAATTGCCTGAATACTGAGCGCCACTGCGTATTGTCCAATTCTTTGCCCACACCGTAAGTCGGCAGCTGCTGATGGTCGAACTGCGTGATCTTGCTGTTGTCCGCGCCGCGTAAAACGTCGATCAAATGATTAACGCCGAAGCGTTGGCCGGTGCGATAGACTGCGCTCAACGCTTTGCGCACAGCTTCTGTGCCATCCCATGTGTCCACCGGCTCGAGACAGGTGTCGCAGTTGCCACAGGGTTGAGGCAGGCTGTCGCCGAAGTAATTTAGCAGGCTCTCACGGCGACAGCTGGTGATCTCGCACAGGCCCAGCATCGCGTTTAAACGGTGTTGTTCCGCGCGTTTGTGTTCTTCACTGCCATCGGAGGTGGCCATCATCTGGCGCAATTTGATCACATCCTGCAAGCCGTAGATCATCCAGGCGTCTGCCGGTTCGCCGTCGCGCCCGGCACGCCCGGTCTCCTGATAGTATGACTCTATCGTTTTCGGCATATCCAGATGGGCCACGAAACGTACATCCGGCTTGTCGATACCCATTCCAAAGGCAATGGTGGCGACAACGATGACACTTTCCTCGCGCAAAAATCGCGCCTGGTGATTTGCCCGCAAAGCGGAGGGCAGGCCGGCGTGGTAGGGCAGGGCATTGAACCCCTGTCCCTGCAGCCAGAGTGAAATTTCTTCTGTTTTTTTGCGCGATAGACAGTAGACGATGCCCGCGTCTTGCGCGTGCTCATCCTGCAAAAAATGCAGGAGCTGTGCTCTCGGATTGGTTTTGAGAGCGATACGGTAGCGGATGTTGGGGCGATCGAAGCCAGCAATAAACTGGCGGGCGTCCCCCAGATCAAGACGCAGGATGATCTCGGCACGGGTGCGTTCATCCGCTGTAGCGGTGAGTGCAATGCGCGGGATCGTTGGAAACCGCTCATGCAAAAGGCTCAATTTTAAATAGTCCGAGCGAAAGTCGTGGCCCCACTGGGAGACACAGTGGGCCTCATCAATGGCGAATAACGCGATCTCAGCCTGTTCCAGCAGGGCCAGACAATGCCCCTGCGTCAGTCGCTCCGGTGCGATATACAGGAGATCGAGTTCTCCGGACAGCAGATCCCGCTCTACGGTGCGCGCTTCACTGGCATCCAGCGTCGAGTTTAAATAACTCGCCCGCACGCCCAGCTGTCGCATGGCGCTGACCTGATCCTGCATTAGCGCAATGAGGGGTGAGATAACAATGCCGCAACCGGGCCGAGCAAGGGCCGGTAGCTGGTAGCACAGGGATTTGCCGCCGCCTGTAGGCATCAGCACCAGCGCATCACCGCCGTCGATGACAGTCTGGATGATGGCGTCCTGCGGCTCTCGAAAGGATTCGTAGCCAAAGACTGATTGTAAGATCTGCTGCGCATTATTCATCGCGACGCAGTATACCCGAACCCCAGCCACCAGACGGAACATTCGAGCGCAAGTGACGATAAATGCTTGTGTCTACCTACTTCGGAGCGGGCTGGATTGAGCTCAGTGAGCGTTTAGCTGCGCAATTTGTTCTTTGAAATAGCCCGGTGCCAGCATGCTCTTCAGTTCCTCAAAGGGTACGGGCCTGCTAAACAGGTAGCCCTGAATCACGCTCGCGCCATTGTTGCGCAGAAAGTGGTATTGCTCCTGAGTTTCCACACCCTCAGCCACCAGTTTTAACCGCATGCTCCTCGCCATGGCGATAATCGCAATCACCAGACTGGCATCATTTTGGCTCTTGTCAAAATCGATCACAAAACTCCGGTCTATCTTGAGTTCGTCCAAGGGGAATCGACTCAGATAGCTTAGCGAGGAGTAGCCGGTACCGAAGTCATCGATAGATAGTTGCACGCCCAGCTCTTTGAGATGAGACAGGGCGCCGACCGTGGCCTCCGTGTTATCCATCATAATGCCTTCGGTCAATTCCAGTTGCAGGCGCATTGGGCGCAGTCCTGAGTTTGCCAAAACCTCTGAAACCCGTTTGATAAAACTCTGGTTGAATTGCAGCGCGGAGACATTGACCGAAACTTTTGGTAACTCCAGATGCAAAGCCTGGAGCTCCACCATCTGGCGACAGGCCTCTTCCAGCCCCCATTCTCCCAGCGCGCCGATCAAGCCCATCTCCTCTGCCAAGGGGATGAATTTGAACGGTGGCACCATCCCCAGTTCAGGGTGTGGCCAGCGCATCAGGGCCTCGGCGCCCGTCACGGTCCCGGTTAATGTGTCTACCTGTGGCTGGTAATGCAGTGCCAATTCTTTGTTTTCCAATGCCCTGCGCAGTTGGTTCTCCAGTTCGAGCCGCTCCACGCCAGCGGCATCCATATCGCTGGAATAGAACATGTATTTGTTCTTACCGGATGACTTGGCATGGTACATGGCGGTATCAGCTGCTTTTAGCAGACCCTCGACCGTCTCTGTTTCAGACTGTGCAATGGCTATACCGATACTGGGAGTCACGACAATGTCGTGCCCTTCAATAGTGACTGGTCGAGAAAGTACATCAAGCAAACGCTGCGCGACCATGCCCGCCGAATCAGCGGTGTCGAGCTGATTGAGGACAACCGTAAATTCATCGCCACCGAGCCGCGAGACATCAATTTGCGAGCTTGGCTCTACGTAGTGGGCTATGAGATCACTTTCCCGGACGCACCATGCAAGGCGTTTTGCGACTTCGCGCAGTAGCAAATCGCCAGAGCTGTGCCCCAGCGAGTCATTGATGCGCTTGAAGTTGTCCAGATCGAGAAACAACAGTGCCAGCATTTCCTTGTTGCGCCTTGATAATCGGAGCAACAAGTCGAGTTGTTCAGTAAAGAGACGACGGTTGGGCAGGCCAGTAAGGCTGTCGTAGTACGCCATTTTACGCAGGCGATCCTTGGTTTCGGTGACTTGCTTTACCGCTTGACTCAATTCCTCATTCCGCTTCGATAATTGCGAGGTGCGCTCTTCCACCTTCATGCTCAGCAATTGGTGGTCAATGTCCATACGGGTTTTGTAGGTGTTGAGGCCGCCAATGATAGTGTTGAGCAGCACGACGATTTCCTTGAACTCACCACTTTTCTCGAGTCCGCGCGGCTGCACTGCGGTGCCTGATGAAATATCGTCCGCCATGCGTTTGATGATGGCGAAAGGTGCGGTGATCCTGCGCGTCATGTGTCTGCTGAATATGCTGCACAGCAGGATGAAACCCATCGCGATTGCCGCGACGGTCAGGATGGAGGGCAGGATTTCCTTCAATAATAGCGCGCGACTTATGCCCAGTTGTACATACCCGACCACGTACAAGCTGCTCGCCGTACGCGAATTTGCCAGTGCTGCCCCCAGTTCATTGCGGCTGACATTCTGGTTGAGTGGATTGACGACAGATAGCACTGGAATTGTCAGATCCCAGATGAGGTCGCCTCCCGGGAGCGTCGAAGGTTGCGCTGGTTCCACTTCGAAGAAGTGACTCTGATGCGAAGTGATACTGGTCTCAACGACAGAAGTGCTACCGCGTGTCTGATCGAACGGCGCTAATTCGTATGCCTGTGTGTCGGCCCGCTGTGCGCGGCCTAATTCGACCCCCGTCTGATTGCGCGCAGCGGCATACACGATAGTAGGGGAGGACGTCAGGAAATCCTGCAGCGTAGCCTGTAGCTCGCCGCTGTCATTAAGGTATAGCGCGACCTGTAGCTGAGGCTGGCTCTGCACCAGGTTCACGGACTGTTTGATGAGCCTGTCCCAACTTGCGGAGTACTCACGTTGCAATACCGTCGCAGTGAGTATGCAGCCTGCTGCTACCGCTATGGAGATGACCAACGCATTGATTTTGCCGGCAATCGTCATCGGCTTTGGATCCCGAGCCCGGCGATGTGCGCCGCGACACTGGCCGCAATTGATGCCATAGTTTTACACCCCGGTCATTGATACTAACGCCAGTGATTCGTCTGCCTGAATTTTTTGTTCGTGACAGCGGCGTTCACGAAAATAAAATGTGGGTAAAAAACAAGCACTTGCGCGGAAAATAGCATGAGTGTGTTCAGGTGTGCAATCCTGGATCTAGCGCAGCAATACCAAGTGACTCTGCGTCTCCCGGTTGCAAAGGGTGTCAGCTCGTCATCCGCCGGTCCGGCAGCGTGCGCCGGTCATTGGCAATCAAGATGCTATTTACGGTGAGGGGAAACGTCACAGGTCTGCCACTGCGCCGATCTATTGAGCTGCGTGCAGCCCGATCGCGCGGTTGATTGCTGTTGGAATTCCTGCGGCGATGCAGATGGTCATCGGAGACATAGGTCCGGGCCGCAACCGTGAAAACGTAGGTCGATATCACTACAGCGCCCAAACCCAATAGGCCGAGGATGACGAGTACCACATCCATGACAATTACAGTCCCCATGCCCGCGAATACGGATAGTGCAAATGATATGCAAAAACCGCGCCGATTTCGTTAGTAGTTAATAAATTACTAGTGCGTGCGGGATGTTAGCGCCAGAATCCAGCGCCAACAACAGGGAAGTGTAAAATTTCCTGACACATTTGGGTCAGTGGGTGCAGGAAACTTGTTGCCTGGTTATCGAGCACCTTTGCCGAAAAGAACCACCTCGACGGTGCTGAGTGTGACCATCAAATCCAGAAACAGGCTCTGGTTTTTCACATAGTAAAGATCGAATTGCAGCTTCTGGCGGGCGTCTTCTTCTGAGGCGCCATAGGGATAGCATAGTTGTGCCCATCCGGTAATGCCGGGTTTGACCGCGTGCCGGGAGTTGTAGTACGGGATTTGCTCGGCCAACTGCTTTACAAACTCGGGTCGTTCCGGGCGGGGCCCGATAAACGCCATTTCACCTGACAGTACATTGAATATCTGTGGCAGCTCGTCGATGCGTGTGCGGCGAATGAATGCGCCTACTCGTGTCACCCGGCTGTCGTTCAGAGTGGCCCATCGCGCTTTGCCATCCCCTTCTGCGTCAATGCTCATGCTGCGGAACTTGCGCACCTGGAAGGCTTTGCCATTGAGACCGACACGCTGCTGACTAAAAAATATCGGTGCCTTGAAGCCGTCCTCAATCCAGATCGCCAGCGCTGCGACGAGCATAATCGGCCAGGTCGACATCAACAGTAAAAAGCTCGCGCAGATATCGAAACTGCGCTTGGTCAGGCTGCCGGGAGCATCGCTGCGCAGGTCTTCGGTTAGTGTCATCCAGCCCGGGGTCGCAAAGTCCACCAGAATTTTACCCGCCTCTCGCTCAAAAAAGTTCACCAGGTTCATAACCTTGATGCCCTGCAGGCGGCATTTGAAAAGCTCGTCAGTAGGTGTCTGGTCGTGTTTATTGTCCAGCGCGACAACGATCTGGTCGATCTCTGTTTGTTTGGCGTATTCCGCCAGTGGCTGGCGCAGGTTGATAACCCGCTCTCCCGTCACCTTGGGATCCTCATCTTCAACCCGGACAAAGCCGACGATAGTAAAGCCCTGCCTGTCGGTCTTGCGCCGCATCGCGCTGGTGATGGTAGAGGCGGCAGAGCCCGAGCCGTAGACCAGCACCCGGCTTTTGAATTGTTCCAAATCGGTGAGGTTGATGAAAACAATGCGACTGATGAGATTGGCACTAAACGATAGCAGTACCGTATATAGCAGTATGCTGCGCCATTGCTGGACATCGGGCAGCAGCGTGTAGACACCCGCGGTGAACAGGCTGGCTGTCGCGAAACCACCCAGAGTGCGCACTAAAACACCCGATCTGCCCTCACGCATACGCGGCTCGTAGAGCCCCATTGCAAACAGGCAGATCACGGTAATCACGGCGTATACCAGCGCGCGGTTGGGTATTTCCTGAATTAAGGTCTGGAAGCTTCCGGGGTGAAGTGCAACCAGACTATAGATGTAGGTGCCTGCATACAAAGCCAGCACAAACAGTACTGCGTCTACCAGCGCAAGCCAATAAAACGATGTATGAACATGATGGTTGAATACCCTGACCGTAGCCATTCCCCTATCCTTTATGCTGCTCTGATCGCAGGTTTCGCCGAGTGAACCTGAAGCGCTGATGCTCCGTTGGGGGCGAACTGTCTCCGATTCGTTATTTGATATCGATCGCTGTCTAAACCAGTCGTGGTGCGAGCCAATTGCTACTTATGCACAGCGAGCTGTCATAGTTATCCACAAATGAATCTGTGGAGTAAGTAAAGTAGCATGGGTTATTGGGGGCTGCCCAAAATATTCCCCGAAATGTGAACTTGGTCCTCACCTTATGCGGCAGCTGTTACACGGATGTGACAGTGTTTGATGAGAATGTGCGACGGAAGTTCATTCGTTGAATGCTCTGATGAAATATTCAATAAAAAACAATCGATAAAGACTTGCTTGTCGTAAGGTTAAGAGCGCAAGCCGGGCACGTTAGACTAGTATTTCCCCGGGGTGTGGGTGGCTCAGGAAATTGAGCGGGCTGGCACTAAGGCCGTAGGCTCCCGACTGGAAGACGACTATCAGGTCTCCTGGTTCTGCGGCAGGCAGCGTGACTTTGTTGCCCAGTAAATCCAATGGTGTGCAGAGCGGGCCTACGACATTGACTAGCTCTGGTGTACTGCTGACGACGCGATTTCCCAGGCACAGCGGGTAATTTTTGCGAATGATCTGTCCGAAGTTGCCGGAGGCGGCAAGGTGGTGGTGTAGGCCGCCATTGGTCACCAGGAAGGTTTCTCCCCGTGATACCTTTTTGTCCACGACCTCGCAGACATAGATTCCAGCTTCTGCAACGAGGTAGCGGCCGAGTTCCATCACAATCTCAGCCTCCGGTAACTGCACGGAGGCGGTCTTGACCAGATCTGCCAGATTGTCGGCGATAGGGGCCAGATCCAGGTGTTGCTCACCCGGAAAGTAGGGTATGCCCAGTCCGCCACCTATGTTCAGCCAGCGCACCGGGCAAGGTGCGGCCTGGCTGAGCCGATAGGCGAGCTCGAAGGTCTTCGTTTGTGCCTCGATGATGGCCTGCCCTCGCAGGTTTTGTGAGCCACTGAAAATGTGAAATCCCATAAACTCCAGAGGCAGGGTTTTCATCGTCGCCATCATGGCGGGTACCTTCTCGGCATCTACGCCGAAAGGCTTGGGGCCGCTACCCATTTTCATTCCCGCTGCCTTGAGTTCGAAATCAGGGTTGACGCGAATCGCAACCCTCGGGCGTGTACCGCTGGCGTGCGCCAGTGCTGCGATACGCTCCATCTCGCGCGGGGACTCCATATTAATAATGACACCACTGGCCACAGCTGTCCGGAGGTCTTCTGCAGATTTTCCCGGCCCGGCGAAACTGATTCTGCCTGGTTCTATCCCGGTTTCCAGTGCCAGCCTAAGCTCTCCTGCTGAGGCGACGTCCAGGCCATCCGTAAGAGTCGCCAGGTGTCGGACCACCTCGGGCATGGGATTGGCCTTCATGGCGTAGTGAAGGTGAACACCGGTAGGTAGGGCGGTGCGCAGAGCCTCGACCTGGGCGGTTATCACGGCGCGGTCATATGCGTAGAAGGGCGTTTTCCCCACAGCCTTTGCGAGATCGGGAAGCAGTTGTCCGCCGATCTGCAGGCAGTTGTCGACCACTGCAAATTGATGCATTTTCGCGTGCTGCGGTGGACTTGTGGTGCTTTGAGTATCTCTCATTCTGAGGCGACCTGGAAAATATCCCGATACTCCTCGAGGAGTATACGCCGGTCAATTTTGCCGTTCTGGTTGTGCGGCAGGGCGCTGCGCGCGACGATGATACTGGGTATCATGAAGTTGGGTAGTTCTCTGCGACAGTGCGCCATAACTGCTTCCTCGAGATCTTTGGCGACGGTCGCATTTGCGCCGGGCGTGACAATCAGCAGAATCGCCTGGCCCAGTCCTGGATGGGGGAGGCCCACTGCGGCTGCAGCCGCGACCAGGCCGGAGGCATAGGCGCTCTCCTCTACCTCTGTAGGGCTCACTCGATAGCCCGAGGTTTTTATCATTTCATCTTTGCGGCTGATGAAGTAGAGGTAGCCCTCTTCGTCTTTCATAACTTGATCACCGGACCAGACAGCCAGCTCGGTATTGGGTATTTCCGGGGGTTGCGTCGGGCAGGGTTTGAACCGTTCGGCGGTTTTCTCCGGGTCATTCCAGTAGCCCAGGCTCACCAGCGCTCCGCGATGAACCAGTTCGCCGGGCTCGCGCGGGGCGCACTCCCGCCCCGCCTCATTGATTACCAGAACTTCTGCATTGGGTATGGCTTTGCCCATTGAATCCGGGCGCACACTGACTTGATCCGGCGGTAGATAGGTGGAGCGGAAGGACTCGGTCAGGCCGTACATGAGAAAAATAAGTGTGTGCGGTAGCGTTTTTTGCAACGCGTGCGTGGTGGGCACCGGCATGGCGCCACCCGTATTGGTAATATAACGCAGGGATTGTACTGCCTCGGCAGGCCACTGCAGGTCTTTGAGTTGGTTCCATAAGGGTGGCACGGCCGCGAGGCCGGTTATGCCATAACGCGCTACTGCGCGGATGACATCGCGTGGCAGCAGGTAGTCCATCAGGACAGCGGCAGCGCCCACGGAAAAAGCAGTGGTCAGCTGGCTGAGGCCTGCGTCAAAGCTCAGCGGCAAGACGGCCAGCACACGGTCATTCTGTGTATTGCCCAGATAACTGGCGACACTGCGTGCGCCCGCCACCATATTGCGGTGGGACAGCACCACACCCTTGGGATTGCCAGTACTGCCAGAGGTATAAAGGATGGCCGTCATATCGGTATCGATACGGCGGTGAGAGGTGTAGCCACTGCTCGCTGAACGACAGAGCTCTGCGTAACTCACCACCCTTTGCGGGAGATCGGGCACACTGTCGGCCACTCGGTCTTCCACCACGATAATGGTGTGCAGGTCTGGACAGCCCCTGACGACGTCCGCCAGCAATTCCAGACGCGTATTTGATGTCAGCAACACCCTCACATTGCAATGCGGCAGGATGTGCGCCAGCTGGCGCGGCTTCAATAGCGGGTTTATTGGCACAAAGCAGGCCCCGGCTGCCGCCGCACCAAATAGCCCGAACACGGTTTCTGGCTGTTTGGGCAGGTAGATACCCACCCGTTCGCCGGGCCCGACTCCCAGCTCCAAAAATGCATTGGCGGTCGCCTCAACCTGATGTTGCAATTGCGCATAGCTGAAGCACTGATCTTTGAACAGCAGGGCGGGTGCGTCGGGTGTGGTTTGCGCACTTTGGGCAATCAACTGATGAATCAGGTCTGGCATTGTGATGAGGCTAATGGGCTGTGGCTCGTCGGCGGAAGGGTGTTATTGTAGCCATATCATTCATGGTCAGGGGCGGATTGTGCGATGAATACGGAATTGGAACAATGGCGGGAAGGATGAACTGTGAGTAATTGCACATGAAAGGCAGCTTTGTGTCTATTCGAGTGAGCGTTTTGACTTGGCTGTTACTGCTCCCGCTGACCGGGTTTGCAGGATTACCCGATCTGATTGAGAGGGTCAGCCCCAGTGTTGTCGGTGTGGGTACCTCGTACCCGCCACGCCAGCCCAATGTCAAAGGCGATAGAGTGGTTTATCTGGCGACAGGCTTTGTGGTGGCCGATGGTCGACATATCGTCACCAATGCGCATGTCACTGACTTGAAGCTGGATTTGGATAACAATCAGAGTTTGGCGGTCTTTACCGGGCGCGGGGTGAACGCCACCGCCCACCCGGCACTGGTGGTGCGTAGGGACGAAGAGCACGATCTGGTGCTGCTGGAGATTCAGGGGTCGAAACTGCCGGCGCTCCGATTGGGTAATTCGGATACCGTGAGGGAGGGGCAGGATATTGCGTTTACCGGATATCCCCTGGGAATGGCGCTGGGCCTCTATCCGGTCACACATCGGGGGATGATCTCTGCCATCACACCCGCTGCGCAGCCCTCAGCACACTCGGACAAATTGAATTCAGTGAAAATAAAACGCATGCGCAGCGGGTTTGATGCATTTCAGCTGGATGCGACAGCCTATCCCGGGAACAGCGGCAGCCCTGTATTCGAACTGAATAGTGGGCTCGTAATCGGAGTGGTAAACAGCGTGGTGGTGAAGGAAACGAAGGAGACGATGTTAACCAGCCCATCGGGCATCACGTATGCAATTCCGGCTAAATACATTAAAACCCTCCTCGACGGTGTGGTTTCGCCCTAGTTATCGCGGACTGGATTGAATCTCTGTTAGCATGTGCAGCGAATAATTGTGCGGCAAACTGTTTCGCCTGCCGCTCCCCCCCGGAGGCCTCTGCTTGAGCCTGTTTCAGCGCAAGACCCGCATTTTGCTGGTCTGTACGGAGAATATTTGCCGCTCACCCATGGCTGAAGGGCTGCTCCGGCATCATTTACAGCAATCTGAACTTGGCCGCAAAGTGGAAGTGAGTTCGGCTGGCACCAGAAGTTCGATGCCGGGCTGTCGGCCGGATCAGCGCGCGCAGAAGGTCGCTGCTCTGCGCGGTATAGACCTTACCGGAATGAAAGCGCGCCGCGTTACGGAACGCGATCTGCAGCGCAGTGATTTCATCTTTGCAATGGATGAAGCGAATATGCGGGATCTGAAAAAATTGTGCCCTGCCGAACAACAGTACAAACTATCGTTTTTGTTGAGTCACCACACAGGACAACCCTTGATCGAGGTGCCCGATCCGTATTTTGGGAGTGCCGAAGGGTTCGCGCGCGTTTTTCAGATCATTGACGACGCCATGAGTGACGTTGTTATGTATATCGAGAACAGAATTGGGTGAGTACTCTCTTTACTCAATATAGGCTTGGCGCTAATGTTATGTCTGCCACATGGGGTGTGGCAAACGGTTACTGGTTTACAGTGACATTTGGGTGAGTCTTATGGAAAAGAAGAGTGAATCCCTCATTGAAGAGTTTCAACGGTATTTTAGTATTGAACAGGCGACTACACCGGCGCAATTAGAGAGCGTGTACAAGGTTCGATACAGGGTGTACTGCGAGGAATTTCAGTATGAGCCCGCTTCAGCGTGTCCCGACCAGCTGGAAACAGACGAGTTCGACGCCCATTCCAGGCATTGCGTGGTGGTGCATAGGGCTACCGGGGTGCCGGCTGGTTGTGCCAGACTTGTCATGGCGGATGAACAGCGACTGATGCCGATGGAGAAATTTTGCGCCACTGCCATGGATGAAAAGCTCATTCGGACCTTCGATGGTCGGCGAGACACCCTCTGTGAGTTTTCCAGATTGGGAGTGGACGGCGCATTTCGGCGCCGTCCCGGTGAGCGCGAGTCACGATTTGGCGAAATCTCTGCGCTGGAGTTCAGTTCGCGGGAGGAGCGCACCTTCCCGCTGGTTGCGATGGCCACCATTCTTTCAGCGCTCGCCCTGAGCGAACTGATAGGCCGACCGCACTGCTTTGCGATGATGGAGCCTTTTTTGCCTCGCCTGCTGCGGCGATCTGGTCTTATTGCGCTGCCCGCTGGTGAAGAGACCGAATACCATGGCGTCCGTTCGCCTTTCTATTGGGATACACGCGAGGGGGTCACCACGCTCCAGGAAGAGTTTAAGGCGTTCTACCGCGCTATTCTTGCTGATTTTACCGCCGCCGCCTCACCCAGCCTGTGCGGTGCGGCAGTGCGGTCCGAGACGTCCCGCCGCGGGGAGAAAACCGCAGGGATGGCCTGGTCGCCGTTATTTCAGCCACAGTTTGCGAGTTAATACGTCCGCCCGATTTACTTGTGTGTTTTCTGTGCTTAATTTTGGTGCGCGCTTGTCAATCGCTCGAGCGCTGCATAAGATGCGAGGCAACCGGTCGGAGTGATTTCCATTGTTAAGGGACAGTCTGACAGGGCCTATCACTACAACGGATTTCGAGGCATTGAATGTCATTTGATTACCATGAAGCCTTTTCCCGTAATCTGGGCTGGGTAACGGAGACAGAGCAGGAAATTCTGCGTAACAAGCGCATCGCGATTGCGGGCATGGGTGGTGTCGGGGGCAGCCATCTGCTGACACTGACTCGACTCGGTATTGGCGAATTCAATCTTGCAGATTTCGACCAGTTTGAACTCGCCAATTTCAACCGTCAGGCAGGCGCTAGCACGCCTCATTTGGGGAGAAACAAACTCGAGGTGATGGCGGAGTTGGCCCGGGGCATTAATCCAGGCTTGAAACTCGAGCAGTTCCCCGCCGGAATAGATGTCGATAACCTCGATGCTTTTCTGGAGGGGGTCGATCTCTATGTCGATTCTCTCGATTTTTTCGCCATTGATATCCGCCGCGCGGTATTTGCCGCCTGCCATGCGAAAGGCATTCCCGCCATCACCGCCGCGCCACTGGGGATGGGGGCGGCCGTGTTGTGCTTTTTCCCCGGACAAATGAGTTTTGAAAACTATTTCTTGCTCGAAGGCCAGCCGAGGGAGGAGCAGGCGCTGCGGTTTATGCTGGGCCTGGCACCCAACCCCCAGCAACTGGCCTACCTGGCCGATGACAGCAAGGTAGATCTGGAGGCTGGGAAAGCCCCCTCAACCCCTATGGCGTGTGAACTCTGTGCCGGTTTTGCGGGTACTTACGCGCTGAAGATCCTGCTTGCACGGGGTGGTGTGCCGGCGGCGCCCCGGGGCATACACTTTGACGCCTACCGCAACCGGTTGGTGACCACGTGGCGCCCATGGGGCAACGCCAATCCGATACAGCGGCTTGGCCTGGTTATCGCTCGCAAACGCATCAGAGCCGGCTTGTCGGCAAAGGCAAGTGTTAGCAAGCCTCGTGCGCGTCCGATCGAACGTATTCTGGAGCTCGCGCGCTGGGCCCCCAGTGGTGACAATGACCAGCCCTGGCGTTTTGAGATAGTCGATGAGCACCACGTGCGCATCCATGGTCGGGATACCCGGGAATGGTGTGTGTATGATCTCGATGGCACGTCCAGCCAAATAGCGTTGGGTGCGTTACTTGAGACACTGCGCATCGCGGCATCCGCTGAGGGGATGAAGGTAGAGGCTGTGTTGTGTCCGGAGTCTCCAGAAGACGCACCGTTGATCGATGTCAGGCTGATTGCCGACGCCGTGGTGCTGCCCGATGTGCTGTTGCCCTTTGTCACCGCAAGGGTGACCCAGCGCAAACCTTTTTCTACGCGATCCTTGTCAGACCATCAAAAACAGACACTCGAGCAAGCCGTGGGGGAGGGGTTCAGTGTGCGCTGGGTCGAGGGTAGTGAGGGACGTCGCCGGATGGCCACACTGCTGTTCCACAATGCCCACATCCGACTCTCGACGCCGGAAGCCTACCAGGTGCACAAGCAAAATATTGAGTGGGGCGTGCAGTTCAGTGAGCACCATATTCCCGAAGGTGCGCTGGGACTGGACCTGCCGACGCGCAAGATCATGCGCTGGGCGCTGAAGAGTTGGGGGCGGGTGCGGTTCCTGAACCGTTTTTTGGCCGGCACCTGGTTGCCACGGCTGCAAATGGATTGGCGTACAGCACAGGGTTGCGCCGCGCACTTCGTCATTGTCGCCGACCAGCCCCTGCTAACGGTAGAGGACTATCTGGCTGGCGGCAGTGCCATGCAGCGTTTCTGGCTACAGGCCACGCGGCTGGGACTGCAGCTGCAACCGGAGATGACCCCGGTTATTTTTTCGCGCTACGTGGCGCAAGGGCGGACTTTCACGTCGATCGCCGCGGAGCAGGCCCTGGCCGAGAAATTGGCGGGTGACTTGAGCAATCTGGTGGGCGCTGTCGAAGATCCGCTGCAGCGGGTCTATATGGGGAGGGTTGGTGTTAGCCCGGCCCCCACGTCCCGCTCAGTGCGCCCATCACTGGAATCCCTGCTCATTGACGCTCCCAGCCACTAGCGCATGGCGGTGCTTGCCACTCATTCGCGCAAAATACGAGTCCTGTTTTTTGCCGAGGCAGTGACACTAGCGCATGTGGCTCGGCCCGTCACGCTCGCGCAATCGCTTGATCCGCAGCAGTTCGAGGTGCACCTGGCCCACCATCCGCGTTATCGGGCGCTACTGGGTGAGCTTTCCTTTATAGAGCACGAAATTCGGTCAATCACGCCACAGCAATTTATGCAGGCTTTGGCCGCCGGAAGTCCTGTATATGACCTGCCGACGCTGAGTGCCTACGTCGAGGAGGACCGTAAACTCATCGCTGACGTGCAACCGGATCTTATCGTGGGTGACTTTCGCTTGTCGCTGGCGGTGAGCGCCGAGCTGGCAGCAGTGCCCTATGTTGCCCTCAGCAATGCCTATTGGTCGCCCTATAGCCAGCAGGACTATGTCGTGCCGGAATTGCCGCTGACGAAAGCCCTCGGGATTACCGTCGGTCAGTGGCTGTTTTCCGTTGGGCGCCCATTCGCTTTCGCGTTGCACTGCCTGCCAATGCACAATTTGCGCCGCAAGTACGGCCTGCCCAGTCTGGGTTTCAATTTGAGACAGGTGTACACGCATGCAGATTATACGCTGTATGCCGATATACCCGATCTCTTCCGTATGCGGAATTTGCCATCGCACCATCGGTTTATTGGGCCGGTGGTCTGGTCACCCAGCGACCCTCGCCCCGACTGGTGGCAGACATTACCGCAGGGCTTACCCATTGTGTATGTGACACTGGGCAGTTCCGGCAATGCCAACTTACTGCCTCAACTGATTGCCGCACTGGGCGAGGTCGATGTCATCGCGCTGGTCTCCACTGCAGGCACGCCACTGCCGGACACTGCGCCAGCGAATGTCTATCTGGCACCCTACCTGCCCGGTGAGGAAGCGGTGAAGATGGCCAGCCTGGTGATTTGTAACGGCGGGAGTCCCAGCACCCATCAGGCGCTGACGCAGGGGGTTCCGGTCATTGGTGTGGCCAATAACCTGGACCAGTACCTGAATATGGCCGCTATTGCAAAAGCCGGTGCGGGCCGTCTTCTGCGGGCGGGAACCTGTGATTCCCAAGAACTGATAGCGACCATCAACTGGATGTTGTCTGATTCTCCCTGCCGCGAGGCGGCGCGGACACTCGGTGTGCGGCTGTCCCAATACGATTCTCTGGATAGATTCTCCAGTACAATCAGTGAGATATGTGGTGTAGTGGGGCTTGCTCAGGAGGTGCACTCAGTGCAGTAGCGCTGGGGCGTCAGCTTATAGCTCGAACTGATGCAAATACAATTGAATGCTTGCCAAGCATTTTGTATAAATTAAAATCTATCAATTAATCAATAAGATAGATGTACAATTCAGGCCATCTGCTCAACGGCTCAGGGACGATATATGCGTAAAATCACAGCGGGTCAAATTGGCATTTTTATGCTGCTGTTGGCGTCGATCATCCTGTTGGCGGTAGTCACCACCAATCTCATCGCTAGCAGGGCCTGGCTGGGTGATTTCTACGGTGTCGTCTACGTCATCCTCCTCGCTGTATTAGTGTACAGTTGGGCGTTCGTGATTTATCGGCTATTCCTGCGCGTTTGTCCACTGCAGGAGGGCTATATCGAGCCGGGTTCCCGCGCGGAGTTCGCTGCTCAAGTCAATATTCTGTTTTATTTGATGTTGTTCAACACCTTGATTCGTACAGAGTTTTTACCCGTCCCGCTCAAGACCCTGGTGTATTCGATGCTGGGCACCAAAATTGGGTCGAATAGCTTCAGTCCGGGCACCATACTGGATCCGCCTCTCACTGAAATAGGCGATAACACGATTATCGGCCACGCTGCGACCTTGTATTCCCACGCGATAGAGGGGCATCACTTCTCTCTGCAACGTATCGTATTGGGAAACAATGTGACAGTAGGCGCTCACGCCATCATCATGTCTGGTGTAACCGTTGGCGATGGCGCCATTGTCTCTGCCGGAGCAGTGGTGAAAAAGGGCACACATATTGCGCCAGGCGAACATTGGGGCGGCGTGCCAGCCCGTCGGTTGGGAAGTGCCGTCAGCACTTCAAGCCCCGATGAAGTAAGCGATTCCTGATACACACCTACGCACTCACCGACAAATTCTCAAGTGGAGCGAACAAGTTATATGAACAGGCAATTATTAAAATATGTGGCGATTGGCGCTTTTATTCTGCTGGCTTCCTGCGCCAAAGACTTGACGCCCCAGGAGCACATCACCAAAGCCCGTGAATATATCGTGGCGGGAGAATTTGATGCGGCGAGTATAGAGCTGAAAAACGCCGCGAGTAAGGACCCCAATAATGCCGAGGTCCGCTATGAACTCGCCAATGTCGCGCTGGCTTTGGGGGAGGGACCTGCAGCGGAGAAGGAGGCCAGTCGCGCAGAAGAGCTGGGTATGCTGTCGCGAGAGGTTGTGCTTTTGCAGCTTCAGGCCATTTATTTGCAGGGTGATTTTGACCGGCTGCTGGCCAAATCGGAGAAGCTTCCCAAAAAGTTAGCGCCCGCTGCGCTCGCGGACATTCACGCGTACCGCGCACACGCGCTGATTCAAAAGCAGCAGTTCAGGCTGGCGGATTCTGAAATAGCGAAGGCACTCAAACTGAACGAGTCCTCGGTGGTTGCGGTGCTGGCGAAAGCCAGTTATGAAGCGCAGGTTGGTCGCAAAGAGACTGCGGTGACACTGGCCCAAAAGGCCCTGGATATCGACCCTAATTCACCGGAAGGCTGGGCGCTGATGGGGGACTTGCTAGCGGATAGTGGTGACCTCGAAGGAGCCAGGGATGCCTATGATAAAGCCGTCGCCAATCGTGACTATATGTCATTGTTGTTGGCCAGGCGGGCATTGATCGAAGCGCAGCTTGACGATATTGCCGCGGCGAAGGGCGATATCGCGGACTTATACAAGGCTGGCTATAAAGATCACCCCTATGTCAATTTTGTCAGGGGTTATATCGAGTTCCAGCAGGAGAATTTCCCGCTTGCTTCGCAGGCGCTGGAGGTTTCAGTCGCCGGCAACCAGCAGGACCCACTCGCGAAGCTTTATCTGGTGGCCAGCTATATGGCGGAAGGGAAGCTGGAGCAGGCCCAGATGATTGCTAACCAGCTGTATTACGACCTTCCAAACTCTGTCGAAATTTCCCGCATGCTCGCCTCGCTTGATATTCAACAGCAGGATCTTGGTGCGGCTAAAGTAACGCTGGGCAAACTGCTGGAGCAGCAGGAGGACGATGCAACAGCGCTCGGCATGCTCGGCTCGATTGCACTGATGGAAGGGAGGGGCGACGAAGCTATTGGTTACCTCCAGCGTCTGTCGAAGTTGTCGCCCGAGAATGCCTCAGTACAGGACATGCTAAGTCTTGCCAGGACCATGCGCGGGGATTTCGTCGAACAAATTATCGCTGCGGCAGAACAACAGGTGCCTGAAGGTGATTTTACCAAAGTGCTGATTTCGGCCGGCGCTGCGCTTGAGCAAGGTCGATTGAAGGAGGCTGTTACGATAGCGGAAAACTTGCAGCAACAGTATCCGAACCGAGTGGAGCCGCTGAATATGCTGGCCGCAATCTACCTCTATGGTGGGGATTGGCGCCGTGGAAAGCTGCTGTTGGAACAGGCGTTGACTATTCAGCCGATGGATCCCTCTGCGGTGAAAACATTGGCGAAGATTTACCTGCAAACGGGTGAGGCGCCGCGCGCCGAACAGCTTATCAGCGCCTATTTGCAACAAAACCCACAGGACGTGGAGGCCATAGGCATTCAGTCCGAGTTTATCGTCCGCACGAAAGACTTCCAGGAGGGCGAGAAGCTTTTAACAGAGCTGCTCGAAAAAGACCCCGACAACCTGGAAGTTCAAGCGCGGTTGGCGAAATTGTATTTCGACAACCGGCGTTATGAGCAAGTGTCCGTCCGCACCGAAAACCTGACTGAGGCCACTATAAAGTCGCAGCCCTCCCTGATGGAGCTGCGCGGCAAAGCACTGGCAAATCTGGGCAATGCCGAGGGTGCGGCGAAGGTATGGGAGAAATGGGTTGAGTTGTCACCGAATTCTGCGCTGGCAAACTTTTATTATGGGAGCTCTCTCGCCAACAATAATCAGTTAGCTCGAGCGCTGGAATATCTGGAAGTTGCCCGCAAGCTCAAGCCCGGGTATATGCCGGCACGTCTGGCGATCATTCGAACGACAGCCCAGTCGGGCAATATGGATAAAGCCTTCACAGAGATGAAACAGCTGCAGTCAGAAATGCAGGAAGAGCGGGCCGATGTCTGGTATACGCAGGGCTGGTTGGACGCCAAGGCAGGTAAATTCGCGTCCGCCGAGGAGGCGCTGCAAAAATCGCTGTTGCTGGAGCCCACGCCCGAGTCTGTGATGATACTTATCACCGCGATCAACAGCCAGGATCGGGCGGATGAGGCGTTGATTTTGCTGCAGGACTGGTCGGAAAAATTCCCCAAAAGCACCAGTCTGATGGTGGTGTTGGGGCAGAGTTACCTCGCCCGCAAGGACACTGAAAAGGCGATCGGCGTATATCAGCGAATACTCACTGCAGATCCGGACTCGGTTTTGGCGCTGAATAATCTGGCGTGGTTGACTCGCGAGACCGATCCCGCACAAGCGCTCAAGTATGCCAAGCGCGGCATCGCACTGGCGCCTGAAGACCCCTATATGCTGTCTACGCTAGGGACAGTACTGGCCGCAAATGGCAAAGTGGGCCAGGGGGAGCAAATGCTGCGTAAGGCGGTATTGCTGTATCCGGATATCATGCAATTGAAACTGGATTTGGGGCGACTGCTGGTCAATGTTGGCCAAGCCGACGCGGCGAAGCCGTATTTGGAGCTGGTCGTTGATGGAGCGAAGCGTGAAGATTTGGTCTCAGAAGCCAGAGAACTACTATTATCTACCGGTACGGGTGGGTAGCGTTGCAAGTGGACTGCGCTGCACACCGCAGCGCAGTTGAATGCGGCTCACGAATTGCTACAATGTGAGAACTGGTTCCTGTTATTGAGGTGGTTAGATGCGCTATAATTCTGCATCAATTTCGGTTAACAAATGATGGGTGTCAGCTTTTTTTACACTTGTGTGACTCCGGCCGTTTTTGAGACAGGACAAAATTTCCAAGCTGTTGGTTTTAAATGAAATTTATTTTTTGGCACAGGTTTTGCATTATTCTAGACAGTGATATTTAAAGCCAGCAAATGGTGTGCTGGTTGACAGATTCAGTTAAAACTTAGGAGCTCAACATGAAATTTAGTAAAGGGAAAATGGCATTGGCATTCGGCGCTGTACTCAGCGTGGGTATGGTTAGCCAGGCGTCTGCAGACGTGTATGGGTTGAGTTACCTGGACATCGATAATTTGACTGTGGGATTCAATGCAGTCGGCGGTGGTGCAGGGGCTTACACCTTCAGCATTAATCAGGACGCGATTCTGAATGGCGCTGCTGACCCTAGCAGTGGTGCTGCCAGTTGTGGTGGCTTATTTGGTTCAGGCACTACTTGCGCCGGTGGTAGTCCCCACCTGAGCGGCACCGTTCAAAATGCTCCCGGCGGCGTAGTTGCCCGCGGTGAGGGTGACTACACAAAATTCGGTACGGTTGGCGACTACGCCAACGCCGAAGCTGAGGTTCTTTCCGCGACGTTGTTGGGTGACGTGTCCACTCACGTTGAATCGATTTCCGAGAGCAACCTGCACAACGGTACTGGCGCCCAGTCCAACACCAACCTGTCTTCGAATACCAGCCTGAGCTTGACGTTCAACGTCGGTCCTGCTGGCACTTTGAGCGTAGCATTTGACGCGGTCATCGATGTCCTCACGCAGGTAACAGGCGGCGATCTGGGTATTGCGCAGGCTAACTCTGGGGCTACCCTGGTGCTGCAGAAAGCGGGTAATACACTGGCTTCCTGGGCACCGACTGGCACCAACACAGTGACTACTTGCTTTGCCGGTCTGACGTGTACTGCTACTGAAACTGCATTGTCACTGAACAACACCTCGTCCAGCGATGGTATCGCGAACTCGGTGAGCGGCAGCGGTAGCTACAGAATAGACATTTCGGGCTTGACCAGCGGTTCTTACACGCTCGCGTTTGGCACCACGACTTCAACCGATTTGATCCGTTTTCAACAGGTGCCGATTCCCGGTACGCTGTTGCTGATGGGAACAGGCCTGTTGTTGGGTGCACGTGCAACGCGACGTAAGAAGTAGAACGTACCTTCCTGTCTGGGGTTATCCAGGCAGGTTTGAAAAAAGCCGCACCCATTTGGGTGCGGCTTTTTTTTTGCCTGTGCAATAAGCCTGCTCGCAGGCGCTGTGACTGGCGGAGTGAAAAAATATTTTACACTTGAGCGGTAGAGGGGTGTCGCTAGAGAGGGCGAAAATTTGTAAGTCATTGTTATTTAATGATATTAAAAAGTTGGCATGTGATTTGCTATACATATCGTGAGTAACGTTGAAGGTCAGCAAAATCGTACTGACTGACGACCGGGGCGAGTTAACATTCAGGAGTTCGAGATGAAATTTAGCAAGAAGAAACTAGCAGTTGCGTTCGGCGCTGTACTGAGCGTGGGTATGGTTAGCCAGGCGTCTGCGGACGTGTACGGGTTGAGTTACCTGGACGTTGATAATTTGACGGTGGGATTCAATGCGGTCGGTGGCGGTGCGGGGGCTTATACCTTCAGCATTAATCAAGATGCTATTCTCAATGGCGTTGCTGATGCCAGCAGTGGTGCTGCCAGTTGTGGTGGGATCTTTGGCACGGTCACCAGTTGCGCACCTGGTAGTCCCCACCTGAGCGGCACCGTTCAAAATGCTCCCGGCGGCGTCGTTGCTCGCGGTGAGGGCGATTACACAAAATTCGGTACGGTTGGCGACTACGCCAACGCCGAAGCTGAGGTCCTTTCCGCGACGTTGTTGGGTGACGTGTCCACCCACGTTGAGTCGATTTCCGAGAGTAACCTGCACAACGGTACTGGCGCCCAGTCCAACACCAACCTGTCTTCGAATACCAGCCTGAGCTTGACGTTCAACGTCGGTTCTGCTGGCACCTTGAGCGTGGCATTTGACGCGGTCATCGATGTCCTCACGCAGGTAACTGGCGGCGATCTGGGTATAGCGCAGGCCAACTCAGGGGCTACTCTGGTGTTGCAGAAGGCGGGTAATACACTGGCTTCCTGGGCACCGACAGGCACCAACACCGTTACTTCCTGCTTTGCAGGCCTGACCTGTACTGCTACTGAAAGTGCGTTGTCACTGAACAACACCTCGTCCAGCGATGGTATCGCGAACTCGGTGAGCGGCAGTGGTAGCTACAGAATAGATATTTCGGGCTTGACCAGCGGTTCTTATACGCTGGCGTTCGGCACCACGACTTCAACCGATTTGATCCGTTTTCAACAGGTGCCGCTTCCCGGTACGCTGCTGTTGATGGGAACAGGTCTGTTGTTGGGTGCACGTGCAACGCGACGTAAGAAGTAGCAAGAACTACCCTGCCTGGTTCTCCAGACAGGGTTGAAAAAAGCCGCACCCGTTTGGGTGCGGTTTTTTTTTGCTTCATCGGGCGCTGTGAGTCGCCTCTTTGTGAGCCATTACTCCCTCAGACTGGCCACCGACCGCTTAGAAGTAACGCGTCAATTCTATCCCCAGATAATCGTCTGCCCTGAAAAAGTAGAGGTTGTCTTTTTTGTCAGTATTGGTTGTGAAGCGCAGCTCTAACGACAGAGTCCAGTGCTCACCCAGCCTGCGTGATGCTTCGATATTGCCGAATACGGCGTGAGTATCGGTATCATAAAGGACGCCCGCCAGTGCCATGGTGCCCGGAAGATCGTTAGCTGTTAGCCGCAACCCCAGATAAACATCGCTTTGCAGGCCGTTGGTGGCTTCGTCACCCCGTTGATCATAGTGGTATTCCACCAATACGCCCAGATCAGCGGGTGTGTTGGCGACACCGAAACTGGTTTTCTCGAACCCGCCGACATAAGCGTAGTAGTTGTTAAGTGTGTTCTGGTTGTAAATGGCTTCCAGTTTCCATAGCCAGGCACCTTTGGTCGCCTGGGCGTCCAGGCTGGTCTGGTTTATTTGGAGGTACACCGGGAGTAAATTCAGGCCGCCATCCTCGGCATCGGGTACCAGGTAAGGCTCACGGCTCGTACCGGAGAAATGTGCCAGACCGATATCCCAGTCGCCGATATAGTGGCTCCAGCGAAGCGCAGCATCGAGGTGCTCCTCTTCTGAGCCAGATTCATATTGTGGATCGCGGGTGTCTACCTCTGGCTCGGTCCGTAAGCGTCCGTGTTTGCCGGGGAAGGTTCTCTCCCTGAAATACGGCAGCAGGTAGAACTGCCAGTTGCCCCAGTCGCTCAGATAATCCAGGTTTATCATGGGTTGCCCCAGCTTTTCCTCGCCGTCGATATTTTCCACGAGATCTGTCTGGTTGATGATATCCACCAAATGCTGAGATTCAGTGACCCCCCAAAAAACAACGTCAAGTCCGATCTTGCCCACCCAGCGCTCATGCGCTACCTGCCAGTACAACTCTCTGATATCGGCGTGGGTCCTTTGATCATCCGCTGTGTCATAACGCAAAAATGGGCTGAATGAAAACTGCTGGTCGCCATTTGCCCAGTCAATAAAGTACTCAGGTTTGAGTGCGAGGGAAAAATCCTGATCCTTTTGATCAGTGAACTCCGGTGACTTTGGGAACAGGCGGGCGTCGATACTTACATAGCCTGACCATTCGCCCCAATCTGCTGTCGTGTCGGCCGGAGCTGGCGAGATCGTATTTGCCGCCGCTAACGTCGGGGGCGGGGCGATATCTGCCATTGTGCGCTGCGCCAGGGAGAATGCACTCAGGAGTATTGCTACCGGTAACGCAGACCGTACCACGGAATTACCTCGGGCTGTCGGTGTGCTAACGGAGGCGGGAGATTGCGCTCGGGGTGAAATCCGAATCCTGCAATCCTGTCCTGAATTGATAATTTTTGAACTTCAAAGTCGTGCTCTTCCCTGTTTGGTGGTTGGTCATAATCATTTCCCCGGGGCGCCAGTAGCGATCCAGATACTGTTGATAACCAACAGGAACCATCGATTTAAGGAGTGAGTCCTTGCGGTCGTAGTAGTCTACACGTTGCAGACGGTACTCCGACTGATCAACCCAGGTAATTTGGCGTGTGTAGCCCGAGTTTTTATCAGTAGGGGTACGCTCCACGACAAAGCAGGGTTCGCCGTTGATGGTTTCATCACGCAAGTAGTTATAGCTGTACTTTTCAACTTCCTGTGAAGACAGGTCTTCGTACGCAAATTCACTGCCCATAAAGGGCCCCGATTTGTCAGTTGAAGAGATGCGTTTGACGCGTTTCAATGCTGGCAGGTACAACCACTGTTCGTCGGTGTCCGACTTGTGGGTAAATGTCAGTATCGCGGTTCCTTTCAAATCTCTGGGGCGATCAAAGACCATGATGCTTTTGTCGCCATCATCTGCAACTTCCAGAACCATTTGACGCATTTCGCGGGAGATAATGTTATCCGCAGAAGACGCGATCAGCATGGTCAGGTCGACGCTGGTATCCCCGAAGCCGTTGTCGCGGCGGTCCGCTTCGACCGCAATGGCCATACCTTTATCGGCCTCTGATTCTGCAAGTGCAGCAGGACCCAAAAGGAAGTAGAGGCAGCAAGCTACTATGGCGCTCAAGCTTATATTTGCCACAGACTGTTGGTGGGGGCTGTTTAAGCGATTTCCAATGTTCATATTTTTATCCCGGTGAGTCCCACGCTAGCCTTGGGGTCGTATCAGCCAGCGATCAACCTTCATTAGCAGTGCTGGCAAGAATAAGAGATCCAATACAATTGCGACAGCAATTGTTAACGCTACCAGTAGCCCAGAGGTTGAATTTACCGCAAAGTCAGAATGAACAAGCACTAAAAACCCCGCTGCCAACACAATTGACGTGGATACCAGTGCGCTGCCGACAGTTGTAAATGTGTGGTGGATAGCTTGCGCTGAATTCATGTTTCCGCGCAGACGCGCTTCCCGGTATTTGACCAAAAAGTGCGTGCTGTCATCTACAACAATACCCAGTGTCAGGCTGAATACGACGGAAGCCGCCATATTGATCTCGCCCGAGACCGCACTCCAGATCCCGAGAATAACGAGCGCGGGAAACAGGTTGGGCAAGAAGCTGATCAAGCCAAATTTTACTGAACGAAACGCCACAACCATGCACAGTGAGATTACGATGATGGCGAAAAGAGAGCCGCTGAGCATACTTTCAATATTGCGCATACCAATGTGCGCGAAACTTATGGATTGGCCGGTACCGCGCGCTACGATTTTGGGTGTATTTGACTCCATCCACTGGCGTGCGCGCTCCTCAAAACCAATCAGGCCCTGCGACTTCTGGTTTTTCATCACCACGGCAACCTTAAGTGCTGATTTGTCTGCACTCACCTGATGGGTGACATCCAGGCCATAGGGGATAGAGATTTCATACAGCAGAATGTACTGGGCCGTCATTTCGGTTGACTCGGGCAGGCGGTGCCAGGCGGGATCATCCTCGTGCAACACCTGATTGAGCCGTTTCAGTGTGTCGGTAAAGACTTCCACATTGACCACTTCAGGCTGGATTCGCAGCCAGTCAGCAAACCTGGAAACCGAGTCCAGGTAGTCAGGATCGGTCACACCCTGTGGCCCGCCCGCGTCGATTGAGTAGTGCAGCGACTGATTCCCGGACAGCTTTTCCTCGACAACACGTATGGCGCCGCTCAGCGGGATGTCGGACGAGAAATAGCTTGTGGGGTCGTCGTTAAGTTGCAGCCTCGGTATAAAGCTGATGGCCAGTAAGATCAGCGCGAGTGAAGTCCAGAAAATCGCCGTGTGATGGCCGGTAACGAACCGGGCCAAGCGCGCCATGGGCAAACCGGTAGAGGTGCCTTTGCTGGATTTGAACGGCATGATCAGGATCAGGCTTGGGAGTATGGTCAATGTCACCCACAGCGCACCCAGCACCCCTGCGGCTGACATAATGCCCAGTTCGCGAAAGGGAGGTGAATCGCTAAAGGTCATGCTGATAAATCCCAGCGCTGTGGTAATACTGGTGAGCAAGACCGGGTAGAGGGTATGTTGCAGGCTCGAGCCAAGTGCGGTTCGTTTGTCTTCGCCGAGGCGCAGCTGAGCCAGAAACGTACTGAGCACATGTACGCAATCTGCAATCGCCAGCGTCATAATAATAGTCGGAGCGGACACATTGACGCTGTTAATGCCGATGTTCGTCCAGCCGGCGTATCCCATGCCGACCAGGATACTCAGGAAGATGGCGATTATGGTACACACGGAGGCAACAACCGAGCGGAGTAGCAGGGCCAGTAGTAGCAAAACGATACAAAACATCAGGGGCATCAAGCTTAGAGAATCGGCCTGGGTGACCTCTGCCAGCGTCTGCTCGGTTAGGGCCCAGCCCGCTAGATAAATATTCAGGCCAGGGTTGGCCATGACGGCCTGATCTCGAATGTTGCGGGCGTATTGGACTGATTCTGCGATTGCCGCTGCCTTCCCGGTACCTGCCATATTCAGGTTCAAACTTACATTCACGGCAGTCACCGTACCGTTTTCCGACAAAATCCTGCCAACGAGGGGGCGCTGGGATAGGGCAACCTGGCGGATTTTCGCAATGTCCGTGGCGGAAAGTGACGCGATGTCTTCAATCAGTGCTCCGATGCGAATGTCATCGCCATCCACCATCGGGTAGAGATAGTTATTCAGTGAATCTACGCGCCTGGAATTTGGGATAAACCACGATTGTTCCGTGATGGACTGCACTGTGGCGAGGTTCTCTGGCGTGAACATATCACCCTGGGTGCTCTCAATAACAAACAGGATGTTGTCCTCCTTGCCATAGGTGCGTTCGATCTGTTCTTGTGCCAGTAGGTTAGGATCGTCCTTACTGAAAAAAACTTTTATGCCAGAATCCAGATGAAGACGGCTTGCACCGAAGCCAATGGCGACTACCAGCAAAACGTTTACTAGCGCAATCCAATGGGCGTAATGAAGCAGCTCTGTTATAAATTTATTTTTTAGAGTCATTTTCATGCCAATACAAAGAAAGGTGTCTGTTTTTGCAGAATCTTAACAGCGCTGATGATAACGCATTCATCGCTGAGCTCGAGAATATAGTTTATCCAGTTCAACGGTTTCATTGCATAATTATACGGTGTAGCTTGTGCCGCCCGTCCGCTGGCCGGGGGGCAAGTGAGTGATGCCAATGGATTATTATGACTGAAGTGATGTAAATGTAATTTTTACAAGAATATTGTAGTTTATTATCAAAAACTGTCGTAACCTTGGCACTTACAACAAAAGATTATTGCATTTCGCAGCTTTGCGTGCTCGTGCTGAGCGCATAATCATAGCTATTGTTTTTTTAGTATCTCTGTTTGATGGCGGATTCCATGTTCTGTGTCGTATTCCTGAGTCTGTGTGAGAGCATCATAAGAAAAGGAGGCCGCTAGCCATGTCACTAGAGTTCAAAATAACCCGTGATCCTCAGGTTTTGGCCCAATACTATCAGCTGCGGGAGCAATGCTACCGTTCTGAGTTGGGATTGGCCGATTTTGACGGATCTGAAGATGAGCAGGACAAACGCTCGCAGATCATGGTGGCGCTGCAGGCTGGCCGCGTTGTAGGCGGGGTCCGCATAGCATCACATATCACCCTGGTTAGCCAGATAGATCAGCTGGGGCTCAACAAGGAGCTCTGTTGCATGTGGGAGCGCTTTGCCATAGCGCCGGTCATGCGAACGCTGGATATGTTTCGTGAGTTTAGTATCCATCTGTTAGATGCCTCTCGTGAGCGCGGCTATCAAAACGCAATGGTATTGAGCTCGCTTCCCAACGCCCGGTTTTATCGACGCTGCCACTCTGCGCTTGGCGTGAAGTTTAAGATTCATCGTCCTGTGCCACACTGTGCGCAGGGGGCTTTTTCCGAACTGGAGCACTACCTTTCGGTCGCTCACATCGAACGTCCTCACGCGCTTAAAATCGCCGTCTGATTTACCTGTAGGGTCCTCTGATTACCCGCCTCTCGTGAGAGCCGGTTGTGTATGTCATGATAGGGGCCACTTTCCAATCTCTGGAAGCGCTTCACAGATTTCGGCAACAGTTGTGGTCTGAGACACTGGGCGCACTACGCTTAAAAGCAATTCACCGATACAATCCCCGTACACACTTTTTGTGTGCTGCGGGACGTATTCTGTTCTGGGCGGTGTTACCCTTTGCTGTGTGGGTGACTTGATAGATAATAAAATGGCAAAACACTCCGGATTGCATTAGCGAGACAATTTTTGGTGAAGGGGATTGATCTCTTTCTCGACGCGAACAGACAAGCGAGTAGGTAGCATGAACGCACTATTACGTAATATCCCCATCCTGCTTATTGTTAGTAGTCTGCTTCTGGGCTGTGGAGATGATTTGACGAGTGAGGATCATCTCAATAAAGCGAATGATTTTGTCAACAATTCCAAGTATCAAGAAGCCATTATCGAGCTTAAAAATGCGCTGCTGAAGGACGACAGTAATGCGCAGGCGCGTGCAACGCTTGGAACCATTTATTTTGATCAAATCCGCTATGCAGACGCAGATAAAGAATTGTCCAGAGCACTGTCATCCGGGATCGACCCAGCGGTCGTTGTACCTGTGCTGGCTCAGGTTCTGGTGAAGTTGGGAGAGTTTGATCGGCTCGATGAGTTACCGGCGGATGGCCTCGATGCAGAGAGTCGCTCGACCTTGCTGGCAGCGCAGGGTATATCCAAGCTCTACCAGCAGGATGTGGAAGCAGCATCCGAACTCATTGATGCCGCTGTAGAGAGTGAACCGAGTTCTGTCTACGCACAGGTAGCCGCAGCGCGAATGTCTATGGTGAGGAACAAGCCTGATGAGGCGCGGAAACAGTTGCAGCACGTTTTTAAAGCCGATAAAAGTAATGCTGCCGCATGGGTTTTGCAGGGGGATATTGAACGAGTTGGGGGGCAATCTAAAAAAGCCAGGCAGGCCTACTCAAGAGCCATTCAGCTCGAGAAGAATAACTTTGAAGCCTTGCTGAATCGAGCCATGGTACGAATTGATATGGGCGAATTCAAGGAAGCTGAGGGTGATCTGAGGCGGCTCGAAAGAGTCTATAAAAAAACAGCAACCTTGCACCCCGGCGTGCAATTTGCGCGCGGTATGGTTTATATACAGTCCAAGCAGATTGCTGAAGCTAGCAAGGCACTGGAAAAAGCAGCAGAGTTCTCCGACAGCTATCCGGAGTCACTTTACTATCTGGCCGCAATATACGCAGACCAGGGCCGCGCCGACAAGGCGCTGAATCTTGTCAACCAGTATCTTATTTTAAAACCGGAGAACGCTGCCGGTTCAAAATTAGCTGCAAAACTTGAGCTGGGCAACAAGGAATTTCGAAATGCGGAAAGGTTGCTGCTTCCCGTCGTGGCTGAGAATGGTGAGGATATAGAGGCCATCAATCTGTTGGCCAACGCGCGTTTGGGTCAGGGCAAGAACGATGCCGGTATCGAGCTGCTGACGAAGATCGTGGAACTGCAACCGGAATCCAATGAGGCACATGCGCGATTGGGAGCAGCCTACCTCTCGGCAGGGGCGGAGGAATTGGGGATAGGCACACTTCAGGAAATTTTGGAAAAAGACCCCACTTACGACAACGCCGATACGCTCATCGTGATGTACTACCTGAGCAAAAATGACGTAACTGCGGCAATCGAGGCTGCGCAGGAATATACGAAGCGCAATCCACAGGCAAAATCCTATGTACTGTTGGCGCGCACCTATCTTGTGAATGATGATAAGGAGCAGGCCAAGGGCGCATTCGTTAAGGCCTTGGAGCTCACTCCGGGTGACCCTGTCGCGGGCACCAGCCTGGCTGAATACGCATTGGTCGATGAAGACTACGAAACTGCACGGGCTTACTATCAGCAGATTCTAGAGCACAATCCGGCCCATATGGAAACTCGGATGAGAGTTGCCGCTACCTTTGCGAGGCAGGGCCGCGATAAGGAAATGTTGGAAAGCCTCGATGCCACTCTGGCGGCTTATCCGCGCGCCATGGAGCCTCGCCTGGTCAAGGCGCGATATTATATCGCCAAGGGCCAGATGGAAAAGGCAATTCCATTGTTTGAAGCCCTCTCGGAGGAACAAAAAGAGGAGCCGGATGCGCTGGAGACAATGGCGACTTTTGAGTTGGCGACAAGCCGATTCAACCAGGCTGTAGGTACGATTTCCAGGCTAATTGATAAAAAGCCAAAAACGGCTGACTACCATTTTATGAAATCCAGAGCTTATGCAGGTCTGGGTGAGAAGAAAAAATTGTCTGATGAACTCGACCGTACGCTGGAGCTGAATCCCGATCACTTCGGCGCCAAGATTGCGGTGGCGCGTATGGCGCTGCTTTCAGACGATATGGTGGTGTTCGAGGATAGGTTGGCTGAGCTCAAAAAAGTGGCTCCTGAAAGCTCTGAAGTTGTGCAACTGGAGGTCGCCTACGCAAGTAAAGAAGGCGATAGCAAGCTGGCCGAAGAGTTACTGGAAGGGCTTTTTGAGCGAGAACCTACTACTGGTAATGTTATCGCGCTTGCTGGGCTCAGGCAGTCGGCCGGAGATGTAAACGGAGCCATTGCACGTCTTGAGGCCTGGGTTGAAGAGAATCCCAAGGACGTAATAGCACGGGCAAGATTGGCAGAACTCTACGGCAGCAATAATCAGGTAAAAGACGTTATGTTTCAGTGTCGGGCGATACTGAAACTGGAGCCGGATAATATAGCCGCACTCAATAATTTGGCGTGGTATATGCTCGATGAAGATCCCGAGCAGGCACTGGCCTACGCTGAACAAGCGGTTGCGTTAGCACCCGATGCAAGTGCTGTGCTGGATACCCTGGCTTTGGCCCAACTGGAAAACAACGATGTCGCAGCAGCGCGACAGAGCATAGACCGTGCGCTCTCAGCGTCCCCCAAAAGCCCCGACATACGTTTTCATGAGGCGAAGATTCGGGCGGCCGAGGGAGACCGCAGAGGCGCGATTGTCACGCTGAACTCGCTACTTAACAGGGAGGAAGAGTTTGCTGAGCTAGCTGAAGCGGAGGCGTTTCTGGAACAGCTGAAATCGCAGTAGGGGTATGAGCAGGCGGGCCTAAACCCGCCTGCCAGGATTTCAGGCTAAGCTTTCAATCCCAGTCGCTCCAACAATTTGTACAACGTCGGCCTGGTAACGCCCAAGGCGTTGGCTGCATCTGTAATATTTTGATTGCTGTGGTTCATCGCTCGAACTATGGCCTTGCGCTCGGCTTCATCGCGGACTTCTTTCAAATTCAGTGGCACGTGGTCTATACTGGCCTCATTCAGCTCGAGATCCTCCGGTTTGATCTGGTTGCAATCCGCCATAATTACAGCCCGCTTTACACGACTCTCCAGTTCGCGAACGTTGCCGGGCCAATCGTAGGCTTCCATGGCGGCGAGTGAATCGCTGGAAAAGCTCATGGCCGATCGACCATACTCTTTGGTCCACACATTCAGGAAAGACTTGGACAGCACCAGGATATCGCTCTCGCGATCCTTCAGTGGCGGTATTTCAATTACAATTTCGCTGATTCGGTAGTACAAGTCCTCGCGGAACAAACCTTTCGAGATCAAGCCTTGCAAGTCCTGATGCGTGGCGCAGAGAATGCGTACATCGACGGGTATTTCCTTGCGCCCGCCGATTCGCTCGACGACGCGCTCCTGCAGGAAGCGTAAAAGCTTTGCTTGTAACTCCATAGGCAGGTCACCGATTTCGTCGAGAAACAGCGTTCCCCCATCGGCGTACTCAATCTTTCCGGGTGTTTGTTTTGCCGCACCGGTAAACGCGCCTTTCTCATAGCCGAACAGTTCGCTTTCCAACAGATTGTCTGGTATTGCGGCACAGTTGATTGCGATCATCGGGTGTTGCGCGCGGGGACTCAAATCGTGAAGCGCCTGGGCACAGCGCTCTTTTCCTGTTCCACTTGCACCCAGCAGCAGCGTAGTGATGTTCGATGGCGCAATTTTCTCGATGGTACGACAGACTTTGAGCATCTGCGGGCTTGCAGTAATAATGCCTTTGAGTGGCATATTTTCATCGTGTTGTTGTAATCTGCGATTTTCGATTTCCAGTTGGTACACATGGTGGGCGCGCGCCACAAGCATGGCGATAAGCTCCGGGTCTGCGGGCTTTTGGTGAAAATCGTAGGCACCCATGGCGATAGCTTTTACCGCGTTGGCCCTGTCATCATCCCCTGTCACAATAATCACTTTGGTTTCGGGCGCCAGAGAAAGTATCTCATTCAGCGTGGCTAGTCCCTCCGTTACGCCGCCTGGATCCGGGGGGAGACCGAGGTCCAGCAACACGACTCCGGGCTGGATTCGGCGCAGCTGGTTGATGGCTTCCGTGCGATCGCCGGTCAGGGTGACTTCGAAGTCGTCAAAGGCCCAGCGCAACTGGCTTTGTAGCCCTTTGTCATCCTCCACTACCAAGAGATGTTTTTTGCCGTTTTTCACGAGATATTTACCTTGTGTGGTGTATTTTTATCGTCATCTGTTCCCGCTGCTTCGCAGGGAATAAAGACACGAAATACTGAACCGCGCCCCGGTGTGCTCTGCACGTGTATATTACCCTTGAGACTGTGTATGAAATCGCGGCTCTCAAATGCCCCTATACCCATGCCTGTCAGTCCCTTGGTGGAGTCAAAGGGCTTGAAGAGTCGGTGTCGAACAAATTCTTCATCCATACCGACACCGCTGTCCTCTATTTCTACCACGACGCCGCCATGATCGCGCAGCAGGCGAACGTCTACCACGCCGTGCTTGTCGGTAGCCTCCTGGGCATTTTGAACCAGGTGACCGAAGACGGTTTGCAGGCGATCTCGATCGCAGGTCAACGTAAACTCGCTACCGTCAAGAGAAAGACTGGGTGCGGGAGCCCGATGACGACTTTCAGCGACTACCGTTTCCAGCAGGTCAGCCAGTGCAAATTGTTGTTGTTCTGTTTGCCCGGTGTCACTGCGCAACTGTGCCATCAATTTACTCATCCGGGTTACGGTATTGCTAACAGTGCTGACCATGTCATCAATGAATTCGGGGTTGTGTTTGTGCTTCTGTGCGTTGGCAACCATCAGCGAGAGTTGCGCCAGAATATTTTTTAGATCGTGAATAACATAGGCAGAAAGGCGATTGAAAGCTTCGAACTGACGCGATTCGACCAGGGCTTTGTCAGCTTGAAACTGTGCCAGGTGGCTGCCTGCCTGCTTCCCTGCAACCTTGAGAAGATCCCGATCCTCCCAGTTTAAGTCTCGCAACAGATCGGATTCGCGCAGCAACAAAATACCCTGTAGTCGCTCGCCAAACAGTAAAGGAATAATCAGCCATGCGCGAGCGATATCAGTGAACTCTATCGGCAACTGTAGACCCCTATACAAATCTGGCGCCCTGCGCCACTCTCTCAGGTCGATTATCCAGCCTTCCTCCTGCAGCCACAGTGCCAAACCACCCAGCTCGATATCCTTACCTGGCAGTGGCATCTCCCAGTTGGCGACCGGAGTAAATCTCCCATCATCTGTTCTGCTCCACAGTATTCCCGCCGGACTTTTGACGAGATGCGCCACTGCCCGCGTGATGTTCTCTGGAATATCATTCTGGCCACTGGCCAGTGTGTGCGTAAACTGGAGCCATTCGAGGCGATAATCGTATTTGTAGCTGAAAAAGTTCTTGCTAAGCCACACTCGCGCGCTGGCACGGATGCGTCCAGAGAACAGCAGTACCACCAGTGTCAGGCCCGCGGCGCAGAGAAAGGTAATCTGCAATACACCGCCCCAGCTTCCCCCCAGGTACCGGATAAAATAGGCTGCAAGCGACATCGTTATCAGATAAATGCCCGATGCCATCAATGTCAGCGAATGAAACGCGACATGTCGGGAGAGGTTTACTCCCTGCGTGTTTTCCTCTGTTTCGCTGCCATCGGTACGACTGATGCTGATCGCCATCAGTATGGCGGCCATCGCCGTGACAATACCTCGCGCTTGCCACGAGTTGCCGTCCAGCTGACGAAACAGCAGTGCCTCGGCATACATAAAAAAGTCGAATGCAAATACGATCCCCAGGCCAAGACAAAGGTGTTTCGTCGCCCAGAGTTCACCTTCATTGCTGTTGCGGAAGAACTGTTCCAGCAGCAGTAATCCCACCACAGACATAGCGATCCAGGTACCGAAAGCCAGATTCACGGACAGGTAATACAGGGACGGTATGCGCTCTGCCAGCAGCCCGGCGCCGGGCAGGGCTATCAGGATCAGGCAAAAGCAAAGGGCGAACCAGGGAATCCAGCGATTGGATGCGAGGATGTGGTTTGTGCCCTGAAGTCGGATGCTGATGAGTTTTAACAGCACGAAGATCCAGGCCGCATTTCGGGCGATCTCCGACAGCTGTATGAGCAAACACTGTGGTTTCGCCAAAAGCGTAGAAGCTGTCACCACCGCGGCCCACATCGCGGTGAGCGCGCTGGCCACTAACAGTGCACTTCCCAGTGGATTGTTCTTGCGGGCGATGAAGACCAAAAGCGCCAGCATGGAATAGGCGAGCAAAGCAGTGCCGTAGCTGTATAAGCCTATGTTGCTGAGTACTGTCGTTTCTGATGCCAATTCTAAACTCATAAAATCGTGTGCCAAGTCACGTTCCGCGATAGCGACGCTGCATGAGAAACACTATACTGCTGCTCCATTAGAGTAAATCCCATCAGAGTATATCTGGGATACGCCGCACACAATAAAGGGCGTACTCATTCGGGGAATTGTCGGAAGGGGTCAAACGTTGTCCAAATCAGCCTACGAGTTGCTCGAACCAGAGCTTTTACAGCAGTCGTTTCGATGGCTGGTGACAGGTGCCGCAGGATTTATCGGGTCTCACCTGGTGGAAAAGCTCCTGACGCTCGAGCAGGAGGTAGTCGGGCTCGACAATTTCGCTACCGGTTCTCGCGCCAATCTGGAAGATATTCGAGCCAACGTCGGCGAAGAAAAATGGCAGCGCTTTTCTTTTATCGAGGGTGATATTTGCGATCTGGATGCTTGCAAGGCGGCAACCCAGAGCGTTGACTATGTCCTGCATCAGGCAGCCCTGGGCAGTGTGCCACGCTCCGTTGCGGATCCCCTGTTAACTAATCGCGCCAATGTTGATGGTTTTTTGAATATGTTGGTGGCATCCAGGGATGCAAAGGTGAGGCGCTTCGTCTATGCAGCGTCGTCCTCAACATACGGGGATCATCCTGGCTTGCCGAAAGTAGAGGATGTCATTGGTAAACCCCTGTCGCCGTATGCAGTAACCAAATACGTGAATGAACTCTATGCCGAGGTCTTTGCGCGTACCTATGGTATGGACTGTATAGGTCTGCGGTATTTCAATGTGTTTGGACCAAGGCAGGATCCGCAAGGGGCTTACGCTGCGGTAATTCCACGGTGGTTCGAGCAATTGTGCCAGGGCACCTCCCCGCAAATAAATGGGGATGGCGAAACCTCTCGCGATTTCTGTTTTATCGATAACACTGTGCAGGCCAATTTGCTGGCGGCGACCAGCGAGAATTCCGAAGCGGGCAACCGCGTGTATAACGTGGCAGTAGGAGGCCGAACGTCTCTGAATGAATTATTCCATTCTATTCGCGCACTCCTGTCCGAGACGAACGCAGAGCTACTGCAGATTGAGCCGGTGTACGCTGGATTCAGGGAAGGCGATGTGCGTCATTCCCAGGCGGATATTAGCCGAGCTCGCGAATTGCTCGGTTTCGATCCGACGCATTCAGTTGATCAAGGGTTGGCGGTTACCTGTGAATGGTTTTTAGGGCATAAAAAATAGGAATTTTTAAGGCATGGAAAAAGACACAGTTGCAATTGTTGGGTTGGGATATGTCGGGTTACCCCTGGCGGTGGCTTTTGGTCGCTTGCGACGCACTATAGGCCTGGATTTGAACGAAGAAAAGCTGGCCCACTATCGGGCAGGCGTAGATCCCAGTGGTGAAGTAGAGCCGCAGCAACTGGCGCAGGCGCAGATGCTGGAGTTTACCAGCGACGCGAGTCAGTTGTCCGAGGCCCAGGTGATCATTGTTGTCGTGCCCACGCCGATCGACCAGGCGCGGCGCCCTGATCTCTCTCCGCTGGAAGGTGCTTGTCGCGCAGTGGGTGCCCATCTTCAGCCTGGTGCTACGGTGATATTTGAATCGACTGTTTATCCAGGATGTACCGAAGAGGTCTGTGTGCCACTGCTGGAAAAAGCATCGGGATTGCCGTGGGCAGGTAGAGACCCGGCCAGTGCCGAACAAGGTTTTTATGTGGCCTATTCCCCGGAGCGTATAAACCCTGGTGACAAGGAACACCGCTTGGAGACAATCATCAAAGTTGTTTCAGGCGATACGCCAGAAACACTGGAGAAGGTGGCCCGTCTTTATGAGACTGTTGTTATGGCTGGGACGCACCGGGCGGCCAGTATAAAAGTCGCTGAAGCTGCCAAGGTTATCGAGAACACGCAGCGCGATCTCAATATCGCACTGATGAACGAATTGGCCCTGATCTTCAATCGCCTTGATATCGATACGCTCGATGTGTTGGAAGCCGCGGGCACCAAATGGAATTTTCTTCCGTTCAGGCCGGGCCTTGTCGGTGGGCATTGCATAGGTGTCGACCCATACTACCTGACCTACAAGGCCGAGGCAGTGGGGCATCATCCCCAGGTGATTCTGGCCGGGCGTCAGACCAACGATACCATGGGAAAATTTATAGCCGAGCAAACAGTTAAGCGACTGGTACAGCACGGCCATCGGGTTAGCGGCGCGAAAGTCGCCGTACTGGGACTGACGTTCAAGGAAAATTGCCCCGATCTGCGCAACTCCAAGGTGGTGGATATCATCGATGAACTGCGCGAATACTGCTGTGAGGTTTTGGTGCACGATCCACTGGCAGAGCCAGCAGAGGCGCAAGCGGAGTACGGTATAACACTGTGTGACTGGCAGGATTTAAGAAGTTGCCAGGCGGTCATCCTCGCCGTTCCGCACGCGCAGTACTTGCAAGCAAGCGTGTCAGAATTCGCCGCGATGATGGATAAAGATGCCACATTGATAGATATCAAATGCGTGTTGGACAGGCGAGAGTTGGAGGCGGCCAAACTGAATGTTTGGCGGTTATGATCCGCAGGGTTAGACCTGCCTGCGCGCAGTTTCCCGATGTACGTTGGCTTTAGCCGGTTTCGTCCTCTTCGAACCGCCTCATCCACGCTTTTCTGACAAGGTGTGGTAGCAATAGATATAGCGGCATTCGCAGGTAGTGCGAACGCAGGTAGAGTAAGCTGAGCGCCAACTCGGTATAGGGAAGTTTGCACTGCGGGTGATCTGGCCGAAACGCACGTAAAAACAGGAAGTCCATCACGGGCTTGCGCAGTACACGTGACCAACTGGCCGCGTCTTCGAGAACGCCTGCTGGTAACGGGGTGTTAAACACTTGCTGTGCATAGTTCAGTCCATGGAACAGTGAACCCGTCAGCTGCAGCTCTTGCGCTCTGGAAACCAGCCCCTCCCAGAAATGTGGATCCCGGTTGGGAAAATCCCGCAACATTCGATCCAGATCCCAAAGATCTCGCAGGCCATGATGGAATTCACCCTCGTGGAACAGATGGGTGGCACTGTGGATGACCATGTCCTGCCAGGAGAGTGTAAACACCCCGGGTTTGATTTCGATCAGTTGCTCGAAAAGCAGACTGGCATTGACGTCGGGTCCCGCAGTGGGAGGCAAAATATTGTGGTGCACATCCAGCGTTGTCTCACGCTTTCTGTGCGTAAGTGGGGGAATTTCATGTCCCCATTTTCGGTAGTAGCTATCGTTATAGGCACTTATCTTTCCGGCCTCCCAGCCGCACCCGATCAAGGCTTTCTCTGCCGCTTCAATACGATGATGAGGCACGATAATATCGATGTCGGTGATGAAGCGGCCCCGCCCTACGGGGAGTTCTGCGAGAATATAGGCGGCGCCTTTCAGCAGTACCAGTTTTTCGCCAATTGAACCCAGTGCCATCTCTATTTTATCGCTATCGTAGGCCAGATCCCGTCTCTGTTTATCATGGATCAACCGAGCAGACTGAAAGTGCCTATCGACGATCTGGGGGAGTTGTGTGTCTACACCGACCTGTTGCATCTCGAACGCCAGTGAGCCTAGCAGTCGGGCGCTGCGTGCCTGAGACAACAATTGGTTGAGTTGATCGTTGTTCAGTTCGAGGATGCGCTGTGGCTCAAGCAGGAGCTGCTGCAGCAAAAAACTCATCGACTGGCCCGCAGGCTGGGCAGTGCATCCATGGCCTGAATGGCCCAGTCGAGATCGTGATAGACCAAATCATAGCAGTCGACATTTTCGATTAGCGTTTTCATAGCCTCAAAGCCCGCTTCGCAGAGCAGGCTGTAATTGAATGAATGGTAGGCGGCGAGAATAAAGCTGTCGGTTCGACGTCGCAGGCTCAGTCGTTGTGGATCATCTTTGGAATACCGCGGGAAAATCATGACCTTTGCCTGCAGGTGTTTTGTGTCGTGGCTGTCAGGGTGAAGGTCCGCTTTCATGTGGGCGACGACGCCCTTGTGTGTCTCTTTGCTAACGGGGCCAAAAATTGCGTCTGAGGAGAATGACTTGATCACCTCTATACTCTCGTTCTTCAGGCTTACCGGCCGACACAGTGGCACGACTTCTGTGGTATTGGGTGGAATCATCGCATGCTCGTCGGACAGGATTCGCCAGCCACTTAATCCCAGTGCGGCACAGAGCGTGCTTTTCCCGGCTCCGGGCACGCCTGGCATAATCACCGCGGAGTCGCCCCGCGACAAAGCCGCCGCATGCAGTTTCAGGTATTCGTTAGTATGCAGCGAAACACACCAGTTCATACCCCACTCCATGAAAGCGTAAGCCTGACCTATGGGGATGGCATCAAAGGGGCTCTTATGATCAAAGAGAAACTCGGCTTCACCGCGAAAGCGCTGCAGGGCACCGCTACACAAGAGAGCGACGTTGTAGTCGATGAATTCTGCGGGATCAGCCAGAGGAAAATCACGATAGAGCGTTTTTATACCAGCAGCCACTGCGGGCAAATTACTTTGAAGGCTGTAGATATAGGGACCAATACGCAGTGGAATCTGGCCCAGTGTCAGCCGCTGGCGATACTCATCCGAGCTTAGTTGGTTGAGCAGTTGCATCTAATCCCGCTTCAGGATATCGAGGAGCACTAACTCCTCCAATATGTCTGTAACCACTTCCTGCAAATCGGGTATTTCCTCAGAATCTATGCTGTGTGATATCTGATTCACCAATGCCTCGGTGGTCAGCGGTTTATCGCACAACAGCTGCATCACATAGCCGGCAAAATCGCTAAGCAAGTGGGTGTCACCGCTATAGGCGTCGAAGTACACCACGGTGCTTTCATTGGCGTCATATAACTGCCCTTTGGAATAAACTCGCCACGTCATAGATAAAAGAAATACCTTGCTGGGACGGTGATTATTTCAAAAGGCTGCGCACAAGGCCAGCGATGGGTAGATTGAGTGTGAGGATTGAGTGAGCAGGGCTCATTGAACTACCGTAAGCCAGATCAAAGCGTTTGCCGGGACCTGGCTTTCAGTGACGACGAGGTTACTTCTGGACCAGACAAATACCGTCCAGCGACGCTGGGTCTTTGATCGTCGCATAGGTGCTGTTCTGGCCAATATAGTTTGGCGGTGATGAGACTTCGTGGATTTTAGCCGCGAGATCTACGTTGTGTTCGGGTCTGCCGGCTGGTGCCGAGATGAACATGCCTGTGGATGGATTGAATGAGTTCAGTGTCGCTACCGACATGCAACCCACTTGCTGACCCCAGGCAGCCCGGTTTCCGAGCGATAGCAGCACTGCGCTGCCCGCGATGGCCGAGCGCGAGAAACGGCGCCGACTGGGATCCGGTACCTGAGCGGCAGGCGCCAACGGGCTTTCTGTTGTGTCTGTCTTGCTGTCCTTGTCAGTGAAGCTGCTCACGTAAACCCCCGGATAAACTTGCTATAAACGATAGTCGCCATGTGTCTGTGTCGTCTCTTGTTAAAAATAGTCGACATTAGCCACACTACCACCCCTTTGTTGCCGCAGTACAGTGGCTTGGGAAATGCCTGTGAAGCAGTTCACATTAGCCTCACAGCATCTCACTGAAACACAGTGCAAATTCTGTGCCGCTATTGGTGCTAAGTCAATGAATACAATAACTTAACCGATCTTTTTGCCGATTCTGGTGGTCTGGACGTCTATCCCCCTATGAATCTGTAAAAAAAGCTGACGGAGTGCGGCAATTGACACTCCGGGGCCTCCAGCGGGTGCCAGCCGGAATGTCGGCGGGTATTATCAGAATGACAGGGCGAATACGGGGTGGCGCAGCGCCACTACTCCGGCTTCTGGGGCTGGAGCGTTTCCAGCTTGATCAGGCAGGCAAAAATCATCAAACCCACGCCCACGTTGAAAATGGTCGTCGATTGGTAGCCCGCTAAATAGTAGTACCCGGCGATTCGGCCGAGCCCGGCAATGAAACACGTAAATGCCCCTAGAATCCCCGAGATCGAACCGGCCAACACAAGATTTTTATACATAGCGTATGCTCATTGATTTGCGTAAAGCGCTGGCAGTTTTATTATCGATTGCGCACTGCCGTGCTGTCGAGTTCTCAGTTTAAAACAAAAACCAGTCCGGCGTAACTAAAGTGCCTTGCAAAGATTATTGAAGTCTGTGAAGCTCTGGAGCAGGTTAAATATGCAAGCGAAGCCCTTGGATGTATGAACTTTTCTACAATTTCACGGCTGAACCTTTCCGGCTCAGTCCCGACCACAGATTTTGCTTTGAGCATAATAGCTACGGGAAGGCCCGCGCCTATTTAGCGTATGCGTTTAAGCGCGCTGAAGGTTTCGTGATGATTACCGGTCGCCCTGGAACCGGTAAAACAACCTTGATCGGCGAGTTGGTCGAGAGCCTCTCCACGGATAAGGTCGTTACAGCAAATCTGGTTTGCACGCAGTTGCAGGCAGACGACTTGTTGAAAACAGTGGCCTATAGTTTTGGTATCAGCCCGGCGCAGGTTGGCAAGGCTGAACTGTTGCAGCACTTAAGCACCCTGTTGCACAGCTGGCATAGAGAAGGTCGGCGCGCACTCCTTGTCGTGGATGAGGCACAGGATCTGTCATCCTCCGCTATGGAGGAGTTGCGCCTGTTGACGAATATTCAATCCAGCGGTCAGCCTCTGTTGCAAATTTTTCTGTTGGGGCAGCCCGAACTGCGGGATTTGATCCTCTCGCGTGGAATGGAGCAGGTTCACCAGCGGATCGTGGCGGCAAGCCACATTGAGGGTTTGGAGGAGGATGAGACAGAAGCCTACGTCATGCACCGTCTGTCCAAAGTGGGTTGGCGGGGTGATCCAGCAATCGACAGGGCTATTTTCCCGCTTATTCACAGGTTCAGTGAGGGTGTTCCCAGACGGATCAATCTGATTTGCAGTCGTTTGTTCCTGTTGGGCAGTGTGGAGGAGCGTCACGCCATTGAGGTCAGAGATGTCAGCGTGGTAATTGGTGAGTTACAGGCCGAAAATCTTGCGGCGGGTACCGGGATTTCACAAGAAGATTTCCACAATAGCGCTGATCCACAATGGGTGCCGGTTCCCGATGCCGGGCAGCGGGCGTCTTCGCCACCCCATGTACAGACACCAACCAATGCTGCTACCACGACAGTGCAGGCAGACTTGGCAGACCAGACTGCCGAGGCAAAAAAAAAAGCCATTCCGAGCAGTGAGCCGCTAGTCGAGACGACTCTCAATGGCGATTCAGCTGTTACCAGTGCGCCGTTTGATAACCTCGAACCGATGTCTGACGAGCCTCTGGACTTTGTGCCGGAAGGCGAGCCGGACGCTGCACCAGAGAATGATCCGGATACCGTATTCGATGATGATCCGGGTTATATCCCGGAGGATGATCTGGCCTCTGTGGCTGAGGATGACCCGGTTGTGGAGCCTCGATCAACTAGCGAACCCGTCAGTCGGGCAATGTCTTTCTCCAAAGATGAGGCGGACGACTCAAGCGCATCCGAGAGCAACTTCGCGGCCGGCAGTGGCGGTGAAATGGTGTCTCCAGCCCCGCGAAGGCGTTTCATGCTGATCATGCTCCTGATGGTTGTGGTCATAGTCCTGGCGCTGCTCCTGAAGACCTGGTTTGTCAGCGAGGAGGGCGGGTCATTGCTGGAGCAGGAGCCGCGGTCGCCAACTACTGACAGTCCGGCTCTCGCGCCGTTCGCGGAGGAGGGCAGTCATCTCCAGGCTGCCGCTGCTGTGATCGAGAAACCGGACATTGTCCCATCTGTTACCGTTGCAAATGACACCTCTGACAGGCGGCAGGAATTGATGCCGATGGTGGTCGAGGCGGGCCTGCGACTGCTGATTCCTGTGGCGACTGCAGGTGATGTTTTGCCCGCTATATCAGCTCAGGATGTCGCTCAGTCGGATCAGCATGAGGTGGACCTCCTCGCTGCCTCAGACGAAGCGATCCAAGCTACGCTGTCCGCTGAAGCTGCGGCGAAGCCGAGCTGGGAGGAGATAATTTTAATCCCCTTTTCGTTCGATAGTGATGACCTTGTTCCTGACTCGCGCCTCGCGTTGGAGAGGGCTGCCATGTTGCTGCGCGACGATGGTACAAGGGAGGCCTCGATTACCGGTTTCACGGATAGTCAGGGAGATTCGAAATATAATCTTCTACTGTCTCGCAAGCGAGCGGATGCCGTTGAGCGATTTTTAGTTGATGCGGGTATTGCGCGAGAAAGATTGCACGTTGAAGGTCGCGGTGTGTTGAGCAATCCAGACGAAAGTTTGGCGTCTTTGCTCGAAGATCCTATGGAGCCGTATCGGATCGTGCAGATAACGCTAGTGGGTGAAGGGTAAAAAAAATCGCACACTCTTCCCATGTGAATGCTATACATTTTGTAGGGGAAAGTGGTGAAATAGCATAAGCTGACGCCGTTGTTGAAGGTGGGCCTGAGATAATCAAAGTATCTGTGTGACGTTGTTCACAATGTTAGTCCGGCAAGTGATTTCCACTGTTGGGCACGTGATAAAATCTGACGACCAAGCCGGGTGAGTGTATGCCCAAGGAGAGATAGATGATTGACAATAATGGTGCGCGCTCGAGTTCTTTCTCGTCAGTGCAAAGAATAACTTCTGGAATTGCAGTACTCCTTTTCATGCTCTGCACAGCGTGTGCTACTAATCCTCATCCGGCTGTGCCGGACGCCCAGCGAGATATAGAAGTTGATTATGACTATATTTTGGCTCCGGGGGATTCGGTGTCCATATTCGTATGGGGTAATGAGGAGCTGAGTTCAGATGGCACAGTTCGCCCCGATGGTAAATTGACCACTCATCTGGTGGAGGATCTGCAGGCCGCTGGTAAAACATCGACACAGTTGGCTAGAGATATCGAAGTCGCGTACTCCGAATATGTTCGCCAGCCTGTGGTGAGTGTAATCGTCAGTGGGTTTGTCGGTATACCAGATCAAACGGTAAGGGTTGTGGGTGAGGCTACCTCTCCTACACGCGTACCCTATAAAAAGTATATGACGCTGCTTGATCTTATGATTACTGTTCACGGCTTAACCGAATATGCAGACGGCAACAACTCTGTACTGGTTCGTATGGTCGATGGACAACAGGTCACTTATAGCTTGCGCTTGGATGATCTACTCAAGGATGGCGATATTTCTGCTAACGTCTCCATAATGCCGGGCGATATTTTGATTGTTGCAGAATCCTGGTTCTAACAGCGAAATAACGGCGGGTTAAGGGGAAGCAGCGGATGCAGGAAGTTCTTGCACAAGTATTTTCGTATATCTGGGGTGTTTGGCGACATCGCTGGATGGCGCTGGTGGTTGCCTGGTTGGTGGCCATTGGAGGCTGGATATGGGTGTGGCAAATGCCAGAAGCCTATGTGGCACGCGCCAGAATTTACGTCGATACGAACAGCCTGTTGGGGCCGCTGTTGGAAGGCTTAACAATCCAGAATGACACTGGCGATCGCATTGGTCTGCTGAGTCGCACATTGTTAAGTCGCCCCAATATCGAAAAGCTGATGCGTATGACCGATCTCGACCTGCAGGTTACAACTGCTAAAGAGAAGGACAAACTGCTGACAGACTTAATGGATTCGATCTCCTTTACTGGAGGGCAACTCGATGAATCACTTTACTCTGTGCGGGTGCAGGATCCTGATCGGGATACGGCGAAACGTATCGCACAGGCTCTAATCACCGTGTTCATAGAAAGTTCACTAAGTGGGAAACGTGAAGACGCCTCTGGTTCACTGGGTTTTCTCGATAATCAAATTAAGGCCTATGAGCAGCGTTTGATCGCCGCAGAAAATCTCGCGGCAGATTTTAAGCAAAAAAATGTCGATATTCTGGGTAGTCAGGGTGGCTTTTACGCCAACCTCAATAGAGAGAAGTCGAAGCTCAGCCAGGCGACGATGATGTTGAAAGAAGAAGAAAACAGGAAAATTGAACTACAGCGACAACTCGACGGAGAAGACCCTCTGTACGATCCTCTGTTCATCAGTGAAGCGCCTGTCATCTCCAAAAACTCAGCAATTACCGAGCCTAAAACGCCGCTGGATAACCAGATTATTTCGGTGCAAGAGTATCTCAACAGTTTGACGATGAAGTACACACCTCGCCATCCTGAAGTGCGCCAGATGACGGCGCTACTGGATCAACTGGTGGCGGAAAAGAACACAGCGGATGCAGAGTTGGCGGCGGCGTATCGCGCCAAGATGAAAGGGTCGAGTGGTGGCAGTGGCCCTGTTGGAATCCCCTATGCCGGGCTCACCAGTAGTCCGGTATACCTTGCGATGCGCGGAGAATTGGCTGAAACCAACGGCAAGATTGCAGCGCTTAAAGCCCGCGTCACCACGTATGATGCCCGCGTCTCTGACCTGGAAGAGAAAGTAACTACTATTCCAAAGATCGAAGGACAGCTGAATCAGTATATTCGCAACCGGGATATTCTGAGCATACAGCACTCCGAATTGATGCAGAAGCGTGAGTTAGCGCGACTGGGACAGGATGTAGAAGAGAAAGCCAGTGATGTGACGTTTCGCGTGATTGATCCTCCCTACGTCCCCTTGAAGCCGAGCGAGCCAGACAAAATGTTGCTCAATGCTGTAGTTTTAGGCGTGGCGATCGTCGCCGGGGTGGGTGTCAGTCTGCTAATCTCCCTGATATACCCCGTCATTTTCGACGTGCGCACACTGATGGCGATCACTGGATTGCCGGTTCTGGGCGCAGTCACTATAAACGTCCATAGCGATCAGAGACGTAAGGAACGTTATGGAATTTTGGCATTTGCCTCCCTCAGCGTGTGCCTGCTGCTCGTCTTCGTGGGAATGACAGTGAGCCAGAGTGGCTTGCTTTCGAGCTAGCTGAATACCCATGCAACAAAATAACGACAACCGATATGATAACCAGCGGGATCAGTCATGAGTATCATTGAAAAGGCGGTCAACGCGCTTGGCAAGGGCAAGGAATCCGAACGTGGCAAGGGCGGCGCAGTCGACGGTGATGTTGGCGTATTGGAATCCTCTCCAACGAATACGGTGCAGCGAGCGGCGAGTCCCCCTGTATCACCCAATAGCACCAGCACTGATGAATCACAAGGCATGGCAGCGCCTGGTCCTGCTGCTGCAGTCGAAGTACGGAAAGCGACCTCAAGTTTTGCGAACGCAGAATCATACAATCCCGACGCCGAGAATATGGTGAAGATTCCGTTCAAGGAATTGCGTGAGTTGGGGATGTTGACTCCCGCCGTTCCGCGCAGTGCCATTGCGGAAGAATACAGAACCATCAAACGCCCGTTGTTGACCAATATTGCGGGAGATTCTGTGACTCCCCCGATTCCACACGGCAATTTGATCATGGTTACCAGCGCACTGGAAGGAGACGGTAAGACCTTCAGTTCCATTTGCCTGGCGCTGAGTATTGCGATGGAACGCGAGAAAAATGTATTGTTTATCGACGCCGATACCGCCAAGGCTGAAGCCGGACGGATGTTAGGCGTGCCATCGACAAGCCCCGGATTGATTGACGTTTTGGAAAATGAGAATGCCAGCGTTGCTGATTTTATTTTGCCAACGAATGTAGAAAAACTTCGCATACTTCCCGCCGGAGGCCTGCACACTCACGCCAATGAATTATTGGCCAGCGCCAGAATGTACAAACTGATGTTGGCACTGTCGGAGGAGGATCCGAACCGCGTGATCGTTTTTGACTCTCCGCCATTATTGTTAACCACTGAGGCCGCTGTGTTGGCGAGTTTTATGGGACAAATCGTATTTGTGGTGAGTTCTGATTCGACGCCTCAGTACGCGGTTACTCAAGCCATAGAACACATCGGGGAAGAGAAGATGGTCGGCATGATTCTCAATCGTGCCCGTAAGCGTACCAACCCATATTCCTACTATACCTACGAGTACCGTGGCGGACCCTATGGTTATGGTCATCGAGAAGACGTGCCTGTATCAGGGCCGGGGCAATAGGAATGAAATCTTGCGTTGCTCCTTTTTTCTTTAAATCTCTTCCTTTAGTGGTTGTGAGCTGTGCATTGCCTGCCAGCGGGTTTGCCGCTGAGTTCACTACCACTGCGGGAGTAGCCCCCGGTATTACCTATACCGACAACGTGTGTTTGAGTAATGACAACAAACAGGATGCGTGGGTAGGTACTGTGACCCCCGGTGGTTCTATCAAGAGCGAGGGGCGCAACGCAGAGTTTGATATCACTGGATCCCTCCAGTTCAATACGCTGACAGACAGCCAGCTTAAGGACAACGACTGTGGCGGTGGATCGCTCGGTAATCGCGAGCAGTTTGCGCCTAATATTAATGCGAGAGGCTCAGCGATACTGATCGAAGATTGGCTGAAACTGAGCGCGAGCGGCAGAGCAAACCAGAACGAAGTTACTCCCTTTGTAGGCGGAGGGGGTGACTCGTTTGACACCAATGGCAACACCAATACGTATTATCGTTACTCACTCAGTCCCGAACTTTCTCGACGATTGAAAGATGTAGCCACCTATACGCTGCGCTATAACTACAACGAAGTCATTAATACAGCGGATTCTGTCAGCGACAGCAGCAGTGATTCGTGGGCGACAAATTTGGCAGGCGGCACCGCTTCACGGGTTTCCTGGGACTTGTTTGGCAACTACAGAAAGGTGTCCTACAACAGTGACGACCTGTTCTTCGAGGAGGATGGCACGGCGGTGCCACGCGAAGATTCAGAACTCAAATCAGCCGGGTTGAAAATGGGCTACCACATTGATCGACGGTGGCAGGTAATAGGTACCTACGGTTGGGAGTGGAATGACTTCCAGACCGACAATGATGAGGATACAAGCGGCAGGACCTGGGATTTGGGGGTGAACTGGACACCTACGCCACGCACCACCGTGGGTATCGGTATGGGGGACCGTTTTTTCGGTAAAACGCCCCGGTTTAACATTACTCATACGCACAAACGCAACGTATTCTCCGCTTCCTACAAAAAGTCGATTACCTTTGGTCGCGACATCCTGACGGAAGGCAATGATTTCAATCAGAGTGTCCAAAACTTCTCCTCCCAGAACTCGCAGAGTCCGATTATTGACGAACGTTTTACCGCCGGCTATTCGTATAAAGGGCGTCGCGCGATAATCAGTTTTATTGGTAGTCACTCCGATCAAACTCAGGAGGATAATGGGCAGAAGTCGACGTATGATGATGTGGCTTTAACGTTTTCCCCGCTTATCTCCAGAACCTACACTTTATCTGCCACGGTATCCTGGAGGCAGGATGAGCCGCGATCACAATTTGGTCAGTCTGGCACGAATTTTTCCAATAATTCCGAGGCGTGGACCAGCAGCGTGACGGTGGGCCGAGCCTTAAATGACCGCATGGGCGTATCGCTCAATTATCGCTATACGGATCAACAGTCCGACAATTCTTTCAGCGAATATCAAGAAAATCGAATCATGGCGACTCTCACTATCCGCCTCTAGGAAAAACAACTATGGGCGAATTATTGGGGTCCCGGCATATTCTTTGTATCGTTGGTGCCCGTCCAAATTTCATGAAGATTGCCCCTATTATGCGGGCATTCGCAGCGCCTGAGTCGCGCCTGTCCGCCCGCTTGTTGCACACCGGACAACACTACGACGCGGCGATGAAGCACGCCTTTTTTGATCAGTTGAATATTCCCGAGCCGGATGTTGATTTGGGCGTTGGTTCAGGCACCCACGCCCAACAAACTGCAGATATCATGAAACGCTTTGAGCCCGTGTTGGATGCATCGCCACCGCTCGCAGTGCTCGTGGTAGGTGATGTCAACTCCACCATTGCCTGCGCACTTGTCGCTGTGAAGAAGGGCATCCCGGTCATTCATGTTGAGGCGGGATTGCGTAGCGGTGACCGCAGCATGCCCGAGGAAATCAATCGTATTCTCACCGACCAGCTTTCTGAATTGCTGTTTATCACTGAAGCTGATGCGCAGGACAATTTAGTGCGTGAGGGCATTGCGCCCGAGAGAGTGCATTTCGTGGGCAACGTAATGATCGACTCGCTGCTGTACAACCTCAGCAAAGCGATACCTGCCCATACGACTCTGGCTAACGCCAACTGTTCTGATATTGATAAACCTGGTGCTGAATATGGTTTGGTGACGTTGCACCGGCCGTCGAACGTGGACGATCCCATTGTGCTTGCACGGCTGCTTCAGGTTCTCGCAAAAATAAGTTTGCGTACGCCACTGTTATTCCCTATCCACCCGCGCACGGAAGCGCGCATAGCGGCTGCGGGTTTGGAGGGACTATTGGCAGACTCTGCCATTACGACTATCGGGCCTCAGGGCTATCTTGAAATGCTGGGGCTGATGAAGGATGCGCGAGTCGTCCTTACGGACTCCGGGGGAATACAGGAGGAAACAACAGCCCTGGGCGTCCCCTGCATCACGCTGCGCGAAAACACTGAGCGTCCCATCACGGTCAGTCAGGGGACTAATACTGTGGTCGGTACCGATGTCGATGCAATACTGCAATGCTACGAAGAAGTGATGACATCGGGCGGTAAGATCGGCCGTGTGCCGCAGTTGTGGGATGGCGAAAGTGCACAGCGGATCGTCAAGGTCATCAATGCATGGGCGGGTGCTGCCCACTGATGCAAAGTGAAGCGAAAGCGGCTCCGGCAAAAGGTCTTATCAATGCCATGACGGTTGATGTGGAAGACTATTTCCAGGTGTCGGCATTTGAGACGACGGTCGCCAAGTCCCAGTGGCATAGCTGGCCGCTGCGCGTAGAAGACAACACGCATCGAATCCTGGATTTGTTTGCGGCCCATCAGGTGAAAGGTACCTTTTTTACCCTGGGCTGGGTGGCTGAGCGCTTTCCGGCGCTGGTGCAGCGGATCGTGAGTGAAGGCCATGAAGTTGCCAGCCACGGTTGGGAGCACATACGAGTAAACACCCAGACGCCCGAGGCGTTCCGGGATGATATCGAACGCACACGCAAGTTGCTGCAGGATATCAGTGGCGAGCCTGTGCTGGGTTACCGCGCTGCCAGCTACTCTATCGGCGCCAGTGAGTCCTGGGCCTGGGAGCAACTCGCACAAGCGGGCTATCGCTACAGTTCCAGTATTGTGCCAATCCGGCACGACCTCTACGGCATACCCGGCGCGCCCCGTTTCGCTTTTGATGCGGCAGGTGATCGCCTGCTGGAGATACCGATTACTACGGTGCCGTTGGCTGGTCGGAATATTAATTGCGGCGGCGGCGGATGGTTTCGTCTGTTTCCCTATGCTTTTTCCCGTTGGGCCATGTCACGTGTCAATGATGTCGATGGCGAGGCGGGAATATTCTATTTTCACCCTTGGGAAATAGACCCGCAGCAGCCGCGGCCCGAGGGGCTGGGTATGCGAACCCGGTTTCGGCACTACCTCAATCTGGATCGCACCTATGCGCGCCTGGATCGGTTGCTCGGTGACTTTCGCTGGGGCCGTATGGATGACATTTTTTTGCCACGGGAGGCACGCAAGTGACGGTGATTGTGGAAACGCTGGATGCACAGTCGATGGAGCGCTGGGATGCGTATGTGCATACGGCTCCGAATGCGACCTTCTTCCACCGGGCTGGTTGGAAAACCGTGCTGGAAAGCGCTTTTGGCCATAACACGTTTTTTCTCTATGCACAGCAAGCCGGCAAAATTGTAGGTGTGTTACCCCTCGCCCAGATTAAGAGCATACTGTTTGGCAATACCCTTTCGTCGCTGCCTTTTTGTGTGTACGGCGGCATAGTGGCCGATACCGATGCAGCCGCCTCGGCGCTGCGTGAGGAAGCTTGCCGGCTGGCAGAGCGCCTCAAGGTGGGCGCACTGGAAATGCGCAACAGGAGCGCCAGCACAGCCGACTGGCCGGTAAAAGAGTTGTACTACACGTTTCGCAAGACTATTGATCCCAGCGATGAAGTAAACCTCAAAGCTATTCCCAACAGGCAGCGTGCGATGGTGCGCAAAGGTCTCAAGGAGGGATTGTGCAGTGAGTGGGATGACGGCACCGAACGTCTATACCGGGTGTACTCAGAGAGCGTACGAAACCTCGGTACGCCGGTATTCTCGGCCAAGTATTTACGCGTCCTGCGCCAGGTGTTTGGCAGCGATTGCAGTGTGCTGATGATCACTCATCAGGGACAGGATGTTGCAGCCGTCATGAGCTTTTACTTCAGGGACGAGGTGATTCCCTACTACGGCGGTGGTACGGCAGCGGCTCGCACGATCAAGGGCGTTAACCACGTGATGTACTGGGAGTTAATGCGCTATTCGGCTGAACAGGGCTATCGTCTATTTGATTTTGGTCGCAGCAAAGCCGGCACTGGCCCCTTCAGTTTCAAAAAGAATTTTGGGTTCGAGCCGCAGCCTATGCCCTATGACTACTATTTGGTGGCTTCCAGTGCGGTGCCAGATTTAAACCCGCTGAATCCCAAGTACCGTCTCATGATTAATGTGTGGAGCAAGCTGCCGCTGCCGGTAGCGAATTTTGTCGGTCCATTCCTGGCCAGGTCACTGGGGTAGAGGCGATGAGCGCTACTGGCATGATGGGCAGGATCTCTGTGCGCAGCAGTCTTTGGGCGGCCGGATTGTTTTGTCTGGCGGTCTTGAGTATTTATCACGAAACAGCCTGGTCCATGGTGTATATCTGGTCTCGTTCAGAGACATTTGCCCACGGCTTTTTGATATTACCTATCTCGCTATACCTGATATGGACGCGCCGTGAGTTTCTGATGTCGGTCAGCCCGCGGCCGGCGTGGTGGGTCGGACTGCTGTTACTTCCGATTGGATTTGGCTGGCTCCTGGCCTGGCTGGTTGACGTGGCTGTGATCCAGCAGTTGGCGCTGGTTGCGATGCTGATTGTCGGCACCTGGGCGATCCTGGGGCACAAGCTGGGCGCTATAGTCGCTTTCCCGTTGTTCTTTCTTTTCTTCGCGGTACCTATAGGCGAGGGCCTGGTTGCCCCAATGATGGAATTTACGGCCAGTTCCACGGTATGGATGATCCAGATGACGGGCATACCGGTCTATCGGGAAGGGCTGTATTTCACGCTGCCTACGGGCAACTGGTCTGTGGTGGAAGCTTGTAGTGGTGTGCGTTATATCATCGCTTCAATTACGGTGGGGGTACTCTATGCCTATCTCACGTACCGCAGCTGGACACGCCGTCTCCTGTTTGTCGTGGTGGCTGCCATCATGCCTGTTTTTGCGAATACGGTGCGAGCTTACCTGATCGTCATGCTGGGCCATATGAGTGATATGACTATAGCCACGGGGGCAGATCACCTTGTCTATGGATGGGTTTTCTTCGGCTTCGTGATATTTCTGTTGTTTTGGGCGGGCTCCTTTTTTCGCGAGGATCATTTGGAAGAGATCCCGGCACCGGCAGTCGCTAGCGACGCTGGCAACAACCCGGGCGGCACGAAAAAAGTTTTGGTGGCAACGTTTTTTAGCACGGTGCTACTGGCCGCGGTGGCACCATTACTTGCGCATCAGGTTTTTGGTCCCGCAGCTTCCGTACAGCAAGCAGTGTCGCTGCCGTCACCTGATGGCGACTGGACTAACTCGGCCGCTCCTGGCTGGAGTTGGAGTCCATCCTCCAGGGTGTCAGGGCAGAGTGCCGCATACTATGAGCGCGGCGAAAATAGTCTTGGCATCATTGTGCAGTTTGCCGATGGCACGCTTGACGGTGCCGATGTCATCGGTAGCAGCACACTATTTACGCAGGACGATAGCGGTTGGCGCGTCATCAGCCAGAGCAAGGTAAATATAGCGAGCCCCGATGGCGATTTGTTGGTCGATGTGGCGCAGGTAAGCAGCGCGAGTGGCAGCCTGCTTGTCTGGTCCTGGTATGTAGTGG
>JBBKWY010000056.1:0-3982 GCA_037969215.1 Halioglobus sp. | reverse complement strand
TGTCGTGCTGTGCTGGCAGCAAGTAGGCAAAATGCTGAACAGGCGATGATTGACGCGATTCAGCACGCCTATTATCTGCGCGCGATGAATCCCTCAGACAACAGCACCCTGATCGCACTGGCCGCTGAGCTTGAACTGGATGTTCAGCGCTTCTCTAATGACCTTGTGAGCAGTGAGACCGAGGATGAACTGGCGAGGAATTTTTCGCTGCGGCGAAAGCTCGGTGTACATTCGTTTCCTTCACTGGTCCTGGAGAAGGGCGACATGCTCTCTCCGATAGACGTTGATTATGAATCTCACCTTCCTATGCTGGAGGCGATTTGCGGCGCGTTGACTTAGCTGTAGCTACGGCAGCTAGCCTGCCAAAAACTGTCCACCGCATGTTTCGGCGTCTTTGCCAGCTTCTGCATTAACCGGAAATCAATCACCGATAGAACGTAGCGCTCACACACATCATTCAACATGGCTAACCAGAGCTTCGCTGTCATTTCAGAATCATAGAGTGCCCGGTGAAAAACACCCTCTACAGGGATATTCATAAAATCCACCAGCGTACCGAGTTTGTGATCCGGTGCCTGCTGGAAAATACGTCGCGCCGCGAGCATTGAGCAGGAGAACTGTCCAGAATAATCGAGCGAGATTCGTTCAAGTTCAGCGTCAAGAAATCGCTTATCAAAAGACGCATTATGCGCCACCAGATTATAGCCATCGATAAACTCAGCGAAGTCCCGCATGACCGCTTCACAAGGCCTGGCCTGCGCAAGCATCGCATTGCTAATCCCGGTGTAGGATTCGATAAAACCGCTCACACGCTGCCCCGGGTTCATCAATTCCTGAAAACGCCCGGTGATCTCGCCGTCTTCAACCCGTACTGCACCGATCTCAATGGCCCGGTCACCCGCGCCAGGCGACAAACCGGTGGTCTCAAAATCCAACACCACGACTGTATTGGCATTCGACATTATTCAGCCCCTGCCAGGCATGATCCATCCGATAAACATGCCGGCGATACTGACGACAACGCTGCCAAGGAGCGCCCAGCCCAAGTGCGCCAGCCCTTGACCCTCTATCGACATCGCGTTGCCGGCGATCCACGCTGTCAGCATCAGCATCAGCGCGTTGATGATAAAAGTGAACAACCCCAGCGTGATGATCGTGACGGGGAGGGACAGCAGACTAACAAACGGTTTGACGAACACGTTCACCAGGCCAAAAATCACGGCTACAATCAGGAAGCTACCCACGGAGGACTCGATGTGAATACCCGGCACTATGACCGTGGTGACCCAGAGCGCTGCCGCGGTTACAAGAATACCAAGGATAATATTCATAATTTTTCCAGTTTAAGGTTGTCAATCGTGTGAGCGTAGCACACCCACCTTGTCCAGCACATGCCGCGTCATACTCAGGGCGAGTTCATACTCTGCCATGAACACCGTTCCTGCATTGCCCGTTCGCAGTATCGCCGCTTGCTCATCGCTATGTGTGCGCACTGCAATTTCTACGTCCGGATTCAACATGCGCGCGATTTCTATCATACGCAGTGCACTTTCCGTATCGGGGGTCGCAATCACCAGCATGCCTGCTCGCACGATGTGGGCCTGCACCAGCACCGCCGGGTCAGAGGCGTCGCCTACGACCGCGTTGATGCCATTCTCACGCAGTTGCTCTACCAGTTCACGACTTTGTTCCGCCACCACGAACTTCAGCCCATATGCCGCAAGTGATTCACCAATTGGTCGACCCACGCGCCCATAGCCCACCAACACGATATGGCCCGTCACTTCGGCAGAGTCTACCTCCACCGGCAACTCGGACAGAGACACGCCCTGCTCCAGGGCATGGGAATCATCCGTGAGATAGGAGGCCGGCTGGGCCGGCTCAATAAGCTGGAAGATCAGATGGTTGAGCGATATAGAGATGAGAGCGCCTGCCAGAATAAGGTTCATACCCTCTTGCGGCAGCAACCCAAGCGCGACGCCGAGGCCACCGAGAATAAACGAGAATTCCCCGATTTGCGCCAGACTAGCCGAGACTGTAAGCGCGGTGTTGAGTGGATAACGAAACAGCAGAACGAGTAGAAATGCCGCCAGCGATTTACCCAGAATGATAATCGCCACGACCGCCAGTACTTGCAGCGGCTGATCTATCAGGATTCTCGGATCAAACAACATCCCGACCGACACAAAAAACAGTACCGAAAAAGCATCTCTGAGCGGCAGCGACTCTGCCGCAGCTCGATGACTGAGGTTTGACTCGCGCATCACCATACCGGCAAAAAAAGCGCCCAGCGCAAAAGAGGCGCCAAACAGTTCCGCCGAACCATAGGCGATACCCATGGCCACCGCAATAACACACAAGGTAAACAGCTCGCGCGACCCAGTACTGGCGATATAGCTCAGCAATTTTGGAAACACGCGCCGACCGACGACCAGCATAAGCCCGATAAAGACACCAATTTTTGCGATCGCAATCAACAGTGATTGCCAGAGGCTATGGTCCGTTACCGCGGTTGCGCGCTCCGCGCTGTCGCTACCCAGCCACCCTGCCAGCGGAGGCAACAGTAAAAGGACCAGAATCATCGCCAGGTCTTCTACGATCAGCCAACCGACGGCGATTCGACCATTCAAGGACTCCAGCTGATTGCGCTCCTCCAAAGCTCTGATAAGTACCACTGTACTGGCCACTGAGAGCGCCAAGCCAAATACCAGGCTTGCACCGATATCCCAACCCCAGTAATTTGCGAGGCCTGCGCCCAACGCCGTTGCTACGGCAATCTGCACGATGGCACCGGGTAGCGCGATACGGCGGACAGCCAATAGATTATCCAATGAGAAGTGCAATCCGACACCGAACATCAGTAAAATGACACCGATCTCAGCCAACTGGCCAGACAGCCCCGCGTCACCCACGAAGCCCGGCGTGGCCGGCCCCAACATCACCCCCGCGATCAGATAGCCAACCAGAGGTGGAAGTTTCAAGCGGCTGGCGACAAGCCCCATAATCAGCGCAAGGACTAAACTCGCGGCAATTGTAGTAATCAACGTAATACTGTGAGGCATCTCTGTGTCACCTGAAGGGAAAATGATTTCCGTCTAGTCCACTGACACAAAAAAAGGGACAGGAACAGAGTTCGGCTTTGATTTCTGGAAGGGTTCCATATCCCGACGCTCCACCTACCCGCCGTGCCGTGCCGTGCCGGCATTCGACATCATGGTTTTTCAACGAACTACACCAAGGCATAATACACTAAACCATTTTGCGGATGATCCGGAACGCATGGATAACAAGGATTTATTGGACGCCATCAATCAGGTCATGCCCTATGGCAAATACAAGGGCCGTCAACTTCTGGATCTCCCTGAACCCTATCTGGTGTGGTATCACAGCAAGGGCTTTCCTCAGGGAAAACTGGGCACACAGCTTGCCCTGATCTACGAGGTTAAGCTCAATGGCCTGGAAGGAATGTTACGGCGCTTCCAACGATAATGTTGTCGTGACGATACCATCAGGCATACACCGTGCAGCGCGGCCCAGTATCGGTGCGATATTTGTATTATTGCTGTCTGGCTGTGGCCGACTCGACTCGCTGCTGATGCAACCGACAACGACCGCACCGCAATGGTGCGAGGGCATGCCATGCGTGGAACTACTGTCCACAGGAATCATACTTAACCAACCACTCTCAAGCCTGCTGGTTTATCTGTTGGGCCTGATGTGGCTCTGGGTCGGACTGCGCTTCTGGCACACCCGGGCAGGCCAAATCAGTAAGCACTGGTGGTGTCTATCTCTGATACTGGGCGGTCTCGCCGCCATATCTGCAGGCACCAGCTATCAGGCATTTGGCTACGAGTTAAAATGCATCGGCAGGGATTTTTGCCTGTGGACGAACGGGTGGGAAGTCACCTACATGATCCTGCAAGGCGGCAGTTTCAATGCAATGCTAATTGCGGTGGCTTTCTCCTGCACAGCAAACAATCTG
>JBBKWY010000055.1:0-32689 GCA_037969215.1 Halioglobus sp. | reverse complement strand
GACTTGGACAAAGTCTGCACCACCAGTAAATTATCGAACTCATCTATCAGTGCTGCCGCTGACTCGCCGCCAAAATCAATATAGGCCTCGTCAATCACCACTACGGACCTCGCACTTTTTGTTAGCAGCGTTCGGATAGCATCGAGACCCATCAGTATGCCGGTGGGCGCATTGGGATTGGGAATAATGATCCCGCCATTATCGGCTGGGTAGGTGTCGGGGTCGATACGGAAGTCTTCCGTCACGGGGATCCGGGCCGATTCAATACCGTACAACTGCGCCCAAACGGGATAGAAGCTGTAGCTGACATCGGGAAAGTATAGTGGCAAGCGGTGCTTCAGCAGTGCCATAAACGCCAGCGCGATCACCTCATCGGAACCATTGCCGACAAAAACCTGCTCCGGCTGCAGGCCATTGCGCGCAGCTATAGCCTGGCACAGAGCAACGGATTCAGGATCGGGATACAGTCGCAAAGCGTCCCCACTCACAGACTGGATGGCCTGCAAGACCTGTGGGGACGGTGGATACGGACTTTCGTTGGTGTTGAGCTTCACCAGATTCGCTGTTTGCGGCTGCTCCCCCGGCACATAGGGGGTCAGCGTACTGACCACATCACTCCAGTAAAGACTCATGAGGTTACCTGCCAGCACACCCGGCGCAGCGCCAGTGCTTGAAACGAAAAGCCCGGCGCGATACCGGGCTGCAAAAATAATGGTGTCCCCTAGGGGGTTCGAACCCCTGTTACCGCCGTGAAAGGGCAGTGTCCTGGACCACTAGACGAAGGGGACCTTGAACTTTTTACGTTCTTCTAAAAAGCCGCGACATTGTACCCGAGCGCACGGCTGAAGCAAGCCTCATGTCCACTCGATAGCGATTCACGTATTAATACTTAAAGCCAGTATCGAGCTGGAACCGGTCATAATTTGCATTGTCACCCAATTTGAAGCCAACTTTGTTGTCAAAGAAGTAGGTGCTACCCACATACCATTGATCGTCTATGGCGTATTGAGCAGAAATACTACTGCCCTTGCCATCCGTGCCACCGCCGGCGAAGTCGGAGTTAGTGATCACCCCCAGCGTCGCGTTCGCATCGAGCTTCTCATACTGGTACTCCATCTGCCAGGTGCCCTTTTTCTTGGCACTACCCAGCTTTATACCTGCCAGATAGCCTGTCCCGAGATCGTCTACGTCCTGGTTTTCAACATAGTCAGCGTAGATGTTCAGTGGCAGGTCAAACACAGTGAGACCAAAATCTATTGATGCGGTAACCAGCTTGTAGTCGTATTCGTAGACTTCAACACCATCGACAATTACAGAAGAGTTACCAAAAAAGTCATCATCGTAGATCGCTTTCTGACCTTCAGTAGGGATATCGAGATACCCCGCGGAAACCGTCAATTTGGTGCCGTCAAAGGGCGTCAGGATTGTGCCGAGCTGCGCAGCCCAAACCCCGTAATTATTCTTACCCGTCTGGCTGCTGTCACTCTCGATAAAACTGAACGAGGTTTGGGCAAAGAACATGTCATTGGCCCAGTTCGCAGCGACACCTTCTGGACGGAAGTCGCTATCGAAAACTAACTGACTCTTCTGCACCGTGTAGTACGGATTGACGAACTTTCCGGCGGTGATGGAGGTGCCTGGCAGCCCAGTCCATGTGGCGTAGGCCAGATCGAGATTGATATCCTTCGAGTTGCCACCGCCCCCCAATGTCTGGTTGCTGGAGACAGGATCATCGCTACCGGTGGCCAAACCAAACCCAACCTCGGTGGTATCACTGACCTTCGCCACCAGCGAAGGACGAGCCCGGATACGGTAGCGCTCTCGATCATCTCGCCCCTGTTGATCAATCTCCTCATAGCGAAAGCGGTAATCGCCTTTCCAGGCAATCCTGTCTGCCCATGAGGATTCTGTATTCTGCTTTTTGAGAGTATCCACTTCCGCATTGGTAGCCGCGAGGTCTTCAACCTTGATCGTATGCTGACTCGCTTCACGCAACGTCTGATTTTCGATCTCCAGCGCCTTAACGCGTTCACTCATCGCGGCGAACTGGGCCTTGAACTGCTCCCACTCGGCTGCCGGCACCTGAGCATTCGCGCCGGACGCGAGAAATACCGCACCCAGCACCGTTCCAGCTATCATTTGCTTCATATGTGATTCCCCACGATTTGCGCGTTGTGAATACCAATACCATCCATCGCACGCGAGGTTAAAGGAGAAACATGACATTTTTATTACGAAAGCCCGTAATAGGGCCAAATTGCGAATTTTTTATGACGAAAATACTGCGCTAATATGACAGCCAGCCGCGCCGGAGCGCGAGTGATACCCACTCGTAACTACGTTTATCCAAATCTTCCTGTAATGTAGTTTTCCGTTAACTGGTGCTTGGGAATGGTAAAAATATCCTTGGTATTTCCTACCTCAATCAACTTGCCCAGATGGAAATAAGCGGTGCGCTGAGAGACCCTGGCAGCCTGTTGCATCGAGTGTGTGACGATGGCGATAGTGTATTTTTCCTTTAAATCATCTATCAACTCTTCTATGCGCGCCGTAGCGATGGGATCCAGTGCCGAGCAGGGTTCGTCCATCAGGATTACCTCGGGGCTCACTGCAATCGCACGGGCTATACAAAGTCGTTGTTGCTGGCCGCCAGATAAGCCGGTCCCCGGCTTATCCAATTGATCCTTCACCTCATCAAACAGGCTGGCACGTCGTAAGCTTTTTTCGACGATTTCATCCATCTCCGCTTTGGAGTGTGCGAGCCCGTGTATACGCGGGCCGTAAGCGACATTCTCATAGATGGATTTTGGAAAGGGATTGGGCTTTTGGAATACCATCCCGACCCGAGCACGCAACATCACCGTATCCTGGTCACTCTTGTATATATCCTCGCCATCAAGGGTAATGTCGCCGTGCACCTTGCAGATAGGAATGATGTCATTCATGCGGTTCAACGTGCGCAGAAATGTGGACTTCCCACAACCCGAAGGGCCGATCATCGCAAGCACTTCATTGCGGCCAATATCCAGAGCCACATCCAGGATTGCCTGCTTGTCACCGTAGAATACATTGACGTTACGCGCTGACATTTTGGCGTCCTCAACAAATGGCGAGCCAATCGTTTCATACGCTGTCATTTCGGCATGATCTTGCATATCGAATGCCGCGATCTTGTCCATGCGCACCTTCCTCTCAATGATGGGTGTCGTGTGTTCACTCACTGCCGTTATCGCACTCATTCTATCAGGTCCTCGCGTGACCGACGCCGCTTACCTTACTTGAGTTCAAAGCGCTTGCGTAGGTAGACTGCAATCGCATTCATTAAAATCAAAAACCCCATCAGCACCATAATCGCAGCCGATGTTTTTTCTGTGAATCCCCGCTCCGGGCTGTCCGCCCACAAATAAATCTGCACCGGCAACACGGTTGACGGATCAGTCACGCCGCCGGGAACGTCCATGATAAAGGCCACCATGCCAATCATGAGCAGCGGCGCGGTCTCACCCAGCGCCTGCGCCATGCCGATAATAGAGCCGGTCAGTATCCCCGGCATTGCCACGGGCAATACGTGGTGAAAAATGGTCTGTAACTTGGATGCACCAACCCCCATCGCCGCCTCATGGATAGAGGGAGATACCGCCTGAATAGCGGCGCGCGACGTAATAATAATCGTTGGTAACGTCATCAGAGACAGGACAATGCCCCCTACCAGTGGCGCCGACCTCGGCAGTTCGAAGAAATTTATAAAGACCGCAAGTCCCAATAAACCAAAGACTATCGAGGGTACAGCGGCAAGATTGTTGATATTAATTTCGATAAGATCGGTCAGGCGATTGCGCGGCGCGAATTCTTCCAGATAGATTGCGGCCATTACACCAATTGGAAAGGCGATACAGAATGTCACTAGCAAGGTGAAAAAGGAGCCGTACAACGCGGCTTGTATGCCGGCCAATTCTGGTTCGCGCGAATCACCCGAGAGAAAGAACGTCGTGTTAAAATGTGACTCTGTCCTGCCCTCCGCGGTCAGTGTGTCCAACCAGCCCACCTGGATATCCTTAACCCGGCGATCCGACTCCGGCGAATTCACATCCACCTGCCCCTTGAGATAACTCCCCGCCTCCGAATGCGCAAGCAGCCATACTTCCGCTTTGGTGCCTATCAGCGCGGGATTTTCGAGCACCATGTCGCGCAGGGTATACTCCGCTCGAATACTGATCAGCCGATACAGCGCCTTTTTTTCGCTGCGTCCACTGACTTCAGGAAACATTGCGCGCAGGCTGCCCTTTACCACAGCCAAATAATCCGCGCTGGCAATATCGTCGGGTGTGGGATTTTCACCGAGACCCAGCTCCTGGGCGTTGAAATCGATGTTCAGCAGAATTGAGTGTTGGGTAAAAGCCGGGGTGCCCTTCACCACGATATCCGCCATCAGTATGAACAGAAAAATAAATCCCGTCAGGACCGCCAGGCGCCCATACCACTGAAACCGTCGCTCCCGCGCATACCGTTTCTTCAGCGAAGCCTGAATAGCAATGGTTGTATTGGATCGATTGGATTCATTCATACTGTTCACGGTACTTTCTCACCACATGAAGGGCGACGAAATTGAGTATCAGAGTCACAAAAAACAGTACCAAACCCAGCGCGAAGGCTGCCAGTGTCTTGGGATTGTCGAACTCCTGGTCGCCGACCAACAGAGTGACAATTTGCACGGTAATGGTCGTTACTGCTTCAAGCGGATTGAGCGTCAGTTTGGCCGATAAGCCCGCTGCCATAACCACAATCATGGTTTCGCCAATGGCGCGTGACGCGGCCAGCAATATGCCGCCAACAATACCGGGCAGCGCTGCTGGCAACACGACCCGGCGAATGGTCTCATTCATCGTCGCCCCCATACCCAGGGACGCCTCGCGCAAACTGACAGGAACCGCATTAATAATGTCGTCAGACAGGGACATCACAAAGGGAATAATCATAATACCCATCACCAGCCCCGCCGCCATGGCGCTCTCTGATGCGACATCCAGCCCCATCGATTCACCCACTTCACGGATAAAGGGTGCCACGGTGAGCGCAGCGAAAAACCCGTAAACGACGGTCGGCACACCCGCAAGAATTTCCAGTACCGGTTTAGTCACCGAACGAAATCGTCGCGTGGCGTACTCCGAAAGATATATCGCTGACATCAAGCCAACGGGGACCGCAATCAGCAGTGCTACCGCCGATATCAGCAGCGTACCCACGAGTAAGGGGACGAAGCCGAAAGAGCCCGATGCCGCCACCTGATTGGCGCGAATGGCCATCTGTGGGCTCCACTGCAGGCCAAACAGAAAGTCCGTCAACGGAATAATCTGAAAAAAGCGGATCGCTTCAAACATCACTGACAACACGATACCCAGCGTCGTTAGTACCGCCAAAAAAGAGCAACTGAAAAGTACCCACTCAAAGATCTTTTCGACGTGATTCCGGGCGCGCAAAACAGGCGTTATCCGGCGCACCGCCAGTAGACCTCCCAGTATGGCCACCACGAAGACCAACACCGCCTTGAGCTGACTAAACGAGGCTGCAGTTGTACTGTAATAATTGGCCGCGTTTATCTGAATCTGATCCAGTTGCCCCGAGTCGATTGCACCCTTGGCGAAACCCTGTACCTGGTTGTAATACAACCCCAGTTCGGCAACTGGCATGTCTTGTATATTCTGCGGCAACTGCGCAACGACAAGTTTATGCAGGATAGTGGATTCAAAGCTCATCCAGAGAATCAGGACGACGAGCGCAGGAAGCGCCGCCCAGACCGCAGCCATATAGCCGTAGTGATTGGGCAGAGAGTGAAGCGTGCTTAGTCCACCCTGCTGCATGGCAACCATGCGCGAGCGTTTCCGCCCGGTCACAAAGCTGACGACACAGAGGGCGACTAGAACCAGGAAAACTGTTGTTGTCTGCATTGCTGATTAGCCGTCTCTGATCACATCGCTACAGCGAGGATGTTCTGGCAATTCTCCGTTAAATAAAGCGGGTGGATCCTTTGGCGTGACGCGCTAGCGCCACGCCATTGGGAACCTGGTTACGCTCTTACATTTCCAGCGGTGTCATGTTTTTGACATCTGTCTGAACCTGCATACGCGCCTCATCATCCAGTGGAATCAAGCCGCGTTCCGGCAGGTATCCATCCTCTCCCATCGCTTTATTTGAGGTGAATTCGGTAGCATACTCCTGAATTCCGGGTATTTTACCGACATGCCCACCCTTGATGTAGAAATACAAGGGACGTGACACGGGGTAGTCACCGCTGGCTATCGTATCAAAGGTGGGTACAACTCCGTCGACAACGGACCCTTGAACCTTGTCACCATTTTCCTCCAGAAAGCTATAACCAAAGATCCCTACTGCATCCGGGTTGGCTTCCAGTTTCTGGACTATCAAATTATCATTCTCACCCGCTTCGATGTACGCACCGTCTTCACGCATCGCGTACGCCACTGTGACGAATATATCCTCACCCTTGGGCGCTTTGCCCCGCTGTGCTGCCAGAGAGTCGTACAGACCTGCTGGCAGGCCCAGTTTGGCCATTGCTACCTTGATCTCATCGACTTGCGTGGCATCCAGTTCGGCCAAGGCCTCCAACTGGGGCAACGCCGAAGCGCCACCCGCCATTGCCAACTCAGCAAAGGCATCGCGAGTTCCCGAGGTCGGTGGCGGCCCCAGCACTTCAATTTTGGTGGCCGGGAGCGCAGGATTCACGTCCTTCCATGTCTGGTTAGGGTTTGCTATCAACATCCCGTCAGGACCGGGAATATCTTTCGCCAGAGCCAGATAAATGTCTTTGAGGCTCAGTGTCAGCAGTGGTGCCTTACTCGAATTGGCGATCGCTATGCCATCGTAGCCCACCAGAACTTCCACGACATCGGTGACGCCATTGTTCTGACAGTCATCATATTCACTTTTTTTGATGCGCCTGGATGCGTTGGTGATATCGGGCGTACTGGCCCCCAGACCGCTGCAAAAAAGTTTTAAACCACCGCCAGTACCCGTCGACTCAATCTTGGGCGCACTGAATTTAGTGCCGCGGCCAAAACGCTCAGCCACAACGGTGGCGAACGGGTACACAGTCGATGACCCCACAATACTCACCATGTCGCGGTTCGCAGCCTGCGCTGTACTCAGGGCGCCAAAGGTGGCCAGGATCGCAACGGCTCCAACTAGTTGATTTTTCACGTGGTGCGTACTCCATATCGTTGATTTAGGGACATACCGGTCTTTTCTCAAGATTTGCAGCGCAGTCTAGGTTCAGATTGTTACGTTTTCGTGACAAAGCGGCATCTTGCGCCCCGGATTCGGAATTTTTTCCACGTGCATATGACATTGATGTGGCAGGGCCCGGGAACCCGGACCACAGCAGGCAAAACGGCTAAAGATCCGCGCCAGGGTTGTCCAGCTGGTTGAGCCTGCCATGACGAACATCGAGGCCGCGCACCAGATAGACAACGTGTTCGGCGATATTACAGGCGTGGTCACCGATTCGCTCCAGGCTGCGCAGGGCCCACATTTCATTCAGGATAACGCCAATATTCCGGGGATCTTCCACCATGAACGTTATTAGACTGCGCATCGCGCTGCCATATTCCTTGTCGACGTCATCATCGCGCTTAACCACCGCAACCGCCTGATCCACATCCAGCCGCGCGAATGCATCCAGCGCCTGCCGCAACATGTCAGCCACCATGGCACCAATGTGTTTGATCTCCACAAAATTGCTAGGCGATTTGCCATCCTCAGAGATCCGTATCGCCTGTTTGGCCACCTTGGATGCCTCGTCACCGGTACGCTCCAGATCTCGATTTACCTTAATGATTGCAATGATGAGACGCAGATCGCTGGCTGTGGGTTGCCGCCGGGCAATGATCGTCGCACACTCGTCATCGATCGCCATCTCCATCTGATTGACCTCACTATCCCTGCGTACAATGAGCTCGGCCTCTCCGCTGTCCATCTTCATCAGGGCTTCCAACGCGGCGGAGAGCTGCTGCTCCACTTTACCGCCCATCGACAACATGTGATTGCGCAGTGATTCCAGCTCCGTATTGAACTTCGCGGAGATGTGTTGCTGGTAATCTTCTTTTTTCAACATGACATTTTCCTCTATTGCTCTGTGCTAACCACTGGCGGGAAATACCAGGGTGAAAGTACTCCCTTGGCCTAATTTACTCTCTACTTGGAGACTTGCACCGTGCGCTGCAGCGACATGCTTTACGATCGCCAGCCCCAGACCCGTGCCGCCTGTTGCAGAATTTCGACTGTCATCCACCCGATAAAAACGCTCCGTCAATCTGGGAATATGCGTAGAATCTATGCCGATTCCCTTGTCCCGTACTTGCAACAACAAGCGCCCGTCTTTTGAGGTCCAGCCTATCGTCACGGGGTTACCGTGGGCGCTGTACTTGATGGCGTTGATAGTCAGGTTCGACACCGCGCTATGCAGCTGCCGGTAATCACCATACACCTTCTCTTCGACATCGATATCCAACAAAACGGTCGCCTCCGGGTACGCCTCTGACAGCTCATCCCGCAACTCCTGCAACAGCCCTCTCATATCCACCAGCTCACGCTCGTCCTCGCGTTTTTCACTCTCAATACGCGACAGCCACAATAGATCCTTCAACAAGTTTTCCATGCGCTGCGCTTGCTGGTCCATTTGCTCCAGCGGCTTGATGTAGCGCTGCGGTAACTCCTGCGAATTTTCCAAAAAGGTACTGAGGTAGCCGCTAATAACGGTCAGTGGCGTGCGTAATTCATGGGATACATTGGCGACAAAATCCCGGCGTATTTTCTCCATACGCACCTCACTACTGACATCGCGAACGAACAGCAAACGCTCGCCCTCGCCGAAACGGGTGACATCCACTCGCAAATAACTGGATCTGCTATCACCGACTGCCAGGTATTGCAGCGGCTTGGTATAGTCGCGCGCCAGGAAATACTGATTGAACTCGGGCGCGCGCACCAGGTTAGTCAGGGTCTGCCCCGTATCCTCGGGATAGCGCAAGCCCAGCAGCGGCTCTACTGCACGATTAAGCCATTTGATGGCGCCCTGCTTATCCACCATCACGACACCGTCGCGCATCGCCGCAAACGAATCTTCAAGGTATTCCACAGTTGATTGCAAGCGCGCCTGCACCTCCGAACTTTTTCTCTGTTGAGAATAGATGCGGGCAAACAGTTCACCCCAGCTACCGTATGCGTCCGGCGGCAGCTTTTCCGGAGTATTCAGCCACAGTTGCACACGCTGCATCTGGTACAACCAGAAGCCAACCCACACCACGAGCATCAGGATAACCGTCTCTCTCGCATAACCGTAGATCGATCCCAGCGCTGCCGACACCACCATTAACAATAAAAGCCGGCCTATCGCCGGATACAAACTCATATTGAGTTGAGCACCGGCACTAAAAAATACCGTGTGAGGAAAAGCGGTAACCCGTGCCGCGAACAGTCTGAATCAGGTTGCTGTAGTCGCCCGCAGACGTTTGCAGGGCCTTACGCAAGCGCCGAATGTGCACATCCACAGTACGCTCTTCAACATAGACATTGGCGCCCCACACCTGATCCAGTAACTGGCCACGGGTGTAAGCCCGCTCCGGGTGGGACATGAAGAACTGTAAGAGATTGAATTCGGTCGGGCCCATTTCCAGTGGCATATTCGCAATAAAACTACGTTTACTCTCGCCATCAAGCAGCAGTTCAGCGACCTGCATTTTTTCGCTTTCCGTACCGCCACCGGCGCGACGCAATAGCGCTTTGATACGTGCTATCAATTCACGCGGCGCAAACGGCTTCGTAATGTAATCATCAGCCCCTACATCGAGCCCCTGTATGACATTGTCTTCGGCAGTTTTGGCTGTCAGCATGATAACTGGCATGTCGCGGGTAAGTTCCTCACGTTTCAGGCGCCGCATGAGTTCCAGGCCACTGCCGCCGGGTAACATCCAGTCGAGTAATACGATTGCCGGCCGTTCATCTACAATCAATTGGTAGGCCTGTTGTATGTCCTGTGCCTCGATACAACGAAAATCAGCAAACTCCAGAGCCATGCGCAGCATGTCCCTGATAGCGAACTCGTCGTCTACTATTAATACCGTAGCTGTGCTCATTGGTCCGCAAACCCCCTATGACTTTCAGAAGGAGTATTAAAAGTGGGAAGTGTGACAATTACATGACAGACGGGGGGCGAATTGCAACAAATCTGTAAAAAAGCGGTCAGCACTGCGCTGACCATGGCTTGGAGTGACTCAGCCTGCCCTACCGCAGGCTGGCATTGATATTGAGCAACATCTTATTGCCGGGACACAAGTCTGCCTCGTCCAGCGAGTTAAGCGGTCGCTGAGAGGTCTCCAGGACCTCGTGCAGGTCGCGAGAGTCGGTATTCATGTAGATGAGGCCGGTCAGGATATTACCTGAGTAACGGTGCTCCTCCAGCGCGTTAATGGCCGATCGCCGATCGAAAGGGTTGAGCGATTCATCCACTTTGTACAAACGAATGCTGGAGCCGTTGTGCAGGGTAACCTCATGACTGTGGCCGGGCTTGTACTCGGTGGTGATCTCATTGTGCATGGGCACAAAATCAATCGTGCCGGTTGCCTCCGAGTGTTCCCGGACAAACTCATAGCTTTTCGTGGATTTGGCATTATTGTTAAATGTCACGCAGGGTGAGACGACATCTATCAGGGCGAAACCGCGATGGGAAATGGCGGCCTGAATCAGCGGCACCAGTTGCTCCTTATCGCCGGAAAAACTACGCGCCACAAAAGTGGCACCCATCTGCACCGCTGTGCCACACAGATCGATAGCACTATAGATATTGGGATCCCCTTTCTTACTCGCCGAGCCTCTGTCCGCAGTCGCAGAGTCCTGACCCTTGGTGAGACCATAACAACCATTATTCATAACGATGTAGACCATGTTGAGGTTGCGTCTGGCGACATGGGCGAACTGGCCCATACCGATTGAAGCGGTGTCGCCGTCCCCGGAGACCCCCAAGTACAGCAGGTCCCGATTGGCCAGCGCAGCGCCCGTTACCACCGAGGGCATACGGCCGTGTACCGAGTTAAAACCGTGGGAATTACCCAAAAAGTAAGTCGGCGCCTTGGACGAACAACCAATACCGGAAAGCTTGGCAATCTTGTGCGGTTCGATGGACAGCTCATGACAGGCCCTGACGATGGCGCCGCTGATGGAGTCGTGACCACAACCAGCGCACAGCGTTGAAATAGCGCCCTCGTAATCGGCCTTGGTGTAACCCAGGTCATTGACCGGAAGCCCCGGATGTCGAAATTTGGGAAGTTGGTAACTCATCGGGATTCTCCGGCGCGCAGCAACGCGGTATTACGGTGCAGCGGCAGTACATTGTCGCCATTGAGGTGTTTCTTGATTTGTTTGCGAATATTGCGCGCGCTTATCGGCGTGCCATCGAAGCAAAGCACGGATTTCAGTTTATCGGGACCAAACTCGAACTCTGCCATCAGCAGCGTACGCAGCTGGGCATCGCGGTTCTGCTCAATCACAAAAACCTGCTTATGCCGTTCGATGAACTTCTGGACTTCCTGATTGAACGGAAAAGCCCGCACGCGCATGGCGTTCAAATGGACGCCCTCTTCGGCCAGGTGGTCCAGTGCTTCGCGCGAGGCTTCCTCGCTGGTACCGAAATACAAAACGGCGGTATCGGTTTCGCTGCCGCACTCAATCGTAATAGGCGCGGGGACATATTCATTAATCGTGTCCCACTTGCGTAGCAGGCGCAGCATATTGGCCTCGTACTCTTCACCCTTCTCGGTGTAGACAGCGTACTCATTGCGCGAGGTACCACGGGTGAAAAATGCGCCTTTGGTAGGGTGCGTACCCGGATAGGTGCGGTAGCAGATAGCATCTCCGTCGACGTCCAGATAGCGGCCAAACTCCACACCGTTCTCCAACTGCTCGGCAGTGAGTACCTTGCCGCGATCATATTTGCGCTCGTCATCCCAGGCCAGCGGCTCCGACATATTGTCATTCATGCCAAGATCCAGATCAGTCATCAGGATGATGGGGGTCTGCAAACGCTCCGCCAGATCAAATGACAACGCGCCGAAATCGAAACACTCTCTGGGCGTCGAAGGGACCAACAGCACCTGCTTGGTATCGCCATGCGAAGCATAGGCACACGACAGAATATCTGACTGCTGGGTGCGCGTGGGCATTCCGGTGGACGGCCCTGCGCGCTGCACATTGAACAACACCGTCGGTATCTCGGCGAAGTACGCCAACCCCAGGAACTCACTCATCAGCGACACACCGGGGCCGGAGGTGGCGGTAAAGGATCGTGCACCGTTCCAGCTGGCGCCGATCGCCATGCCGATAGCCGACAATTCGTCCTCTGCCTGCACAATGGCATAATTGCGTTGCCCTGTACCGGGATCAATCCTGACCCGCTTGGCATATTTCTCAAAAGCGTCCACCACTGAGGTGGACGGTGTAATCGGGTACCAGGCTGCCACGGTTGCACCACCGTAAAGCGCACCCAGACCAAGGGCGGTATTCCCGTCGAGCAGAATCTTGTCCCCGACCTTGTCACTTTTCTCCACTCTAATACCGATCGGGCATTCCAGGTTGTTGCGGACATACTGGTGGCCCAGTTCCAGTGCATGAATATTGTGCAACACCAGGTTTTTCTTGCCCTTGAACTGATCCTCCACCAAACCGGTCAGCACCTTAAAATCCATGTCCAGCAACGCCGCCAGCGCGCCGACGTAAATCACGTTCTTGAACAACTGTCTCTGCCTTGGATCGTCGTACTGCTCATTACAGATTTGGGTGAGCGGTATGCCGATGATAGAGATATCGTCGCGGTGCAGGCGCAAGTCGAGGGGCTTGGTATTGTCATAGATAAAATACCCGCCTGGCAGTACCTCGCGGATATCCTGGGGCATGCTCTGCGGGTTCACCGACAGCGCGATATCGATGCCGCCACGGCGACCCAAATAACCCTTATCGTTGACCCTCACCTCGTACCAGGTGGGCAAGCCCTGAATGTTAGAGGGGAATATGTTTTTGGGCGACACCGGTAGACCCATGCGAAACAGGGCCTTGGCGAACAGGTTATTGGCACTCGCAGAGCCTGTACCATTCACATTGGCGAATTTGATAACAAAGTCGTTGACCGATTCAATGCGCTTCATAATCACTCACCCGCCTTGCTAACGTTGTAGAGAAACTTCTGCATATCCCATGCAGTGGTTGGGCAGCGCTCTGCGCACAAACCACAGTGCAAACAGACGTCCTCGTCCTTGACCATGACGCGCATGGTGGGCAAGTCGGCTGATATATAAAGCTCCTGGGTCAGATTTTTGGCGGGCGCTTCAAGGCGTTGGCGTAAATCTTCCTCTGCGCCATTGGTCGTAAAGGTGATGCAATCTGTCGGGCAGATATCAACGCAAGCGTCGCACTCAATACAGCGCAACTCGTCAAACACGGTCTGCACATCACAGTTCAGGCAGCGCTCGGCCTCCTTGTAGCCCGTCTCGATATCAAACCCCAATTCCACTTCAACTTTGCGGTTCTTCAAGGTCTTCGCGAGTGGCGCGTGCGGAACGGCGTAGCGCAAATCATTGGCTACGGCACTATCGTAACTCCATTCGTGCACACCCATTTTCTGGCTCGACAGCGTGACATGCGGTGGTGGCCGCTTTTTCACATCCTCACCACGGCAGAATAAGTCGATACTGACGGCTGCCTGATGGCCGTGAGCAACCGCGGTTATGATATTTTCCGGGCCAAACGCCGAGTCTCCGCCGAAGAACACCCGTTCGTTGGTTGACTGGAATGTCGCTTCGTCCACCACCGGCATTTCCCACTTGTCGAACTCAATCCCCAGGTCCCGCTCTATCCAGGGGAATGCATTCTGCTGCCCGATGGCCATTAACACATCATCGGCTTCCATGAACACCAGATCCTCACCGGTTGGCACCAACGTCCGCTTACCGTCTTCATCGTAGTGCGGTTCAACCTTCTCAAAATGCATACCCTTGAGTTTGCCATCTTCAACCACGAACTCCTTAGGCACATGGTTGTTGTAAATCGGGATACCCTCGCTGGCGGCATCGTCTTTTTCCCAGGGCGAGGCTTTCATCTCATCGAACGGGCTGCGCACAACCACGCGTACATCTTCGCCTCCCATGCGCCGGGAAGTCCGACAACAGTCCATGGCGGTATTGCCGCCACCGAGCACCAGCACGCGCTTGCCGATCGACGTGGTATGTTCAAAAGCTACACTGGATAGCCAATCGATACCCAGGTAGACATTGGGCATCGCATCTTCCAGACCGGGCAAATTCAGGCCTTTACCACGCGGCGCTCCGGTGCCGACAAATACCGCATCGTATTCCTTGTCCAGTATCTCTTTCAGGCTCTCGACCTGTACATCGAAGGTGGCCGTTACGCCCATGTTGAGAATGTAGTTGACCTCTTCATCCAGCACTTCTGCTGGCAATCTGAAGGCGGGGATCTGGCTGCGCATCATGCCGCCACCGGCAAACTGATTGTCATAGATGTCGATACTGTATCCCAGCGGCGCAAGACCGCGGGCCACGGTCAGGGACGCGGGGCCGGCACCAATGAGGGCGACGCGTTTGCCATTTTTCGTCTTCGGAATCGTCGGTAAGCGATCGCTAATATCGTCTTTGTTATCTGCGGCTACTCGCTTGAGCCGGCAGATGGCCACCGGCTCCTCCTCCACCCGCACGCGACGACATGCCGGCTCGCAGGGCCGGTCACAGGTGCGCCCCAAAATGCCCGGGAAGACATTGGAGTGCCAGTTGACCATATAGGCGTCGGTGTAACGCTCAGCGGCAATCAGTCGGATATACTCGGGAACCGGCGTATGGGCCGGGCACGCATACTGGCAATCCACGACCTTGTGGAAATACTCAGGATTCTTGGTGTCTGTTGGTTTCACTTGGCCTTCTCATTATTGGTCTGGCTATAAAGGGTCGCGCATCAAGGCGCCGTAACAGCCCTTGGAGTGTCGCACATGTCAAGTGCGTTTTCATTATCAGGGGTGGGCAAATAGCGTTACTTTTCCGACACTTAGCAAAGAATAGTGAGACCGGTGTCGCATCTTGAACTGCTGTTCCGGTACTGAGCGCTAAAACCAGCCGAAAAATCCACCGCCATTTTTCAACTTCTCCTGGCAGAGAAGCAGTTGCGCCTGGTAGCTGTTGGCGCGGGCCTCAACCTTGCGTGCCACCGCCATCAGCCACGGTTTTTGCTGATAGGTCGCGCGGTTATAGCCACCGTGGCCCTCGTGATAGGCGAGGTACAGACCGTAGGTATTTTGCAGGGAGATGCCACTGCGCCGCTGTGACTGGTAGTTGTACCAACCGACAAAGTCGATGGCGTCACCAAAATCATCTCTGTCCGCCCCGAAGCTGCCGCCATTGTCCTTGTACTCATCCCAGGTGGTCGTTTTGGCCTGGCTGTAACCGTAGGCGCTGGACGATCGAAACCACGGGATGAAACCCAGCAGTTTACCGCGGGGAGGCTTGGCGTCGGCGCGAAAGCGTGACTCCTGATAGATAATGGCCATCATCACCGGAATCGGACTGCCCCACTCGTCCTGGGCCTCTTCAGCGTCGTCATACCAATCGTCTTTCTCCTCGAAAATAGCACAGATATTGTTGACGTCTCGCGGCGGACTGGTAGTGCAGGCACTTAACGCAAACAGCATCGCCAGCAGGGTGATCGTTTGCACAATACCGCTCAAATCTCGACTCCGTGGCCGGCGAGCAACGCCAGCAGTGACTGCTCGTCAACGACGTCAATACCCAACTCATTCGCTTTGGTCAGCTTGGAACCCGCACCCGGTCCCGCCACCAGGCAGGTTGTTTTAGCGGACACACTGCCGGCGACTTTTGCACCCAGGGCCTGCAACCGGGCTTTGGCGTCATCACGACTCAACGTCTCAAGCTTGCCTGTCACCACCCAGATTTGCTCGGCGAGGGGCAGATTTTGCTGCGGCAACCGCTCGATATCCGGCCAGGTCACACCCGCATTCTGTAGCGATTCCACCACCGCCATGCTGGCCTCAGAATCGAAAAACTGGCGCAGGTGATCGGCCACTATCGGGCCCACATCATCGACTTCCAGCAGTTGCGTCTCGGAGGCTGATGACAGCGCCGGCCAGTTGCCAAAATAGTGTGCAAGGTTGCGCGCGGTCGCCTCACCGACTTCCCGAATACCCAGTGCGAAGATAAACCGCGGCAAAGTCGTTTGCTTACTCTTGTGCAGCGCAGCCAATAGGTTGTCGGCCGATTTTTCGCCCATTCGCTCCAGCTTGACCAACGGCTCTTTGGACAGGGCGTAGAGGCCCGCGACATTCGCCACCAGCCCCTCATCGACCAGTTGCTCTACAAGTTTGTCGCCCAGGCCATCGATGTCCATGGCACGACGCGAGACAAAGTGTTTGATGGCGGCTTTCTGTTGGGCACCGCAAACCAGTCCGCCCATACAGCGCCAGGCGGCCTCCCCCTCCGCCCGTTCGATAGCAGATTCGCAAACGGGACAACGCGTTGGAAACTGAATCGGCCGTGCATCGTCGGGGCGATTATCCAGCACCACAGAGACCACCTGTGGGATCACATCGCCGGCGCGACGAACAATGACCGTGTCGCCTATCTGGATGCCCAGACGGTCAATTTCATCGCTGTTGTGCAAGGTCGCGTTGCTCACCGTGACGCCACCGACAAACACCGGCTCCAACCGCGCCACCGGAGTGATGGCACCGGTGCGCCCCACCTGAAACTCCACATCGAGCAGACGCGTCATTTCTTCCTGCGCGGGAAACTTTCTCGCAATGGCCCAGCGTGGCGCCCGCGAGACAAACCCCAGCCGTTGCTGTAACGCCAGCTCATTGACCTTGAATACAATACCGTCAATATCGTAGGCCAGGCTGTCGCGACGCAATGCCAGTGAATCAAAATAGGCGTCGCAGGCTTCAACACCCTGTACTACCGCAGATTCCGAGTTGATTTTCAGGCCCCAGTGGCGCAGGCACTCCAGCACACTGGCGTGACGATCGGGCAAACTACCGCCCTCTACCAGCCCCACGCTATAGCAGCACATCTCCAGCGGGCGCTGCGCTGTGATACGCGCATCCAGTTGACGCAGACTACCCGCGGCGGCATTGCGCGGATTAACAAAGGGCTTGTCACCGCGCTCCCGCGCGCGGTTATTGAGTTGCGCAAATCCCGCCTTGGGCATGTAAATTTCACCGCGCACTTCCATTAGAGTGGGGAAACCGTCACCCCGCAGTCGCAGTGGTATCGAACGGATGGTGCGCACGTTGTGGGTGATATCTTCGCCGGTACTGCCGTCGCCGCGCGTCGCACCACGCTCCAGCACGCCGTCGCGGTACAGCAGGCTGACGGCAATGCCATCGAGCTTGGGCTCGCAGGCAAACTCCAGCGGCCCGTCCTGGTCGCCAAGTCTGTCCAGCAACCGCCGGTTGAAGTGCTGCATATCTTCTGCACTAAACGCATTTTCCAGCGATAGCATGGGCACTTCATGAGAGACTTGAGTGAATTGCGATAGAGCTTGCCCGCCGACGCGCTGGGACGGGGAATCCGCGCGCTGCAATTGAGGGTGCTGGTGTTCCAGCTGCAGCAGGCGCTGCATGCAACGGTCGTACTCTGCATCGGGTACCGTGGGCTCATCCAGCGCATAATACTGGTAGTTCCAGGTATCCAGTTGCGCTCGCAGGGATTCGATTTCCTGCACGGGATCTACCGATGGCATAGTAGGCTTTAGCGGGCCTTGGCCAGCATGCGCCGCTCCAGTTCGCGAATCTGTTGGCGACTGTGCTCCTTCGTCTGTCGGGTCAGCACACTGCGCGATTCATCGAGCACGTCTGCGCCCAAGTTGCGGGCGACAGCCTGTGCCGTCTCTAACATATAGTCATAGGCCTGCATCATGTCCTCAGGGCCCGGCAGGGTCAGGAAGAAGACCAGCCCTGGCGTGCTCATATCTGACATGGTATCGATATCAAACACACCGGGCTGCATCATATCGGCCACACTGAATTGGATTGCCCCGCGCCCAGCCTCGAACTCGTGGCGGTGAAAAAAGTCCATGTCGCCGAAGCGCAGATCACAGGCCAGCAGTATCTGCAGTATGTCTGCGCCGCTCATACCCTGTTTACTGCGCGCCACCACGTTGAGCATGAACACTTCAGGCTCTACACCGCGGGGAAGCTTGCCAGCGGGTGGCTCGTCCGGATCGCTGTCCGACGACTCTTCGTCCGCAACCAGACCATCCAGCCAATCGAGGTTTTGCGCCTCTTCTCCGGGAGCAACCGCAGCCATGCCCGCAACCAGCTCGGCATCATCTTCTGTCGGGGACTCGGCTGCTGAATTCTCCGCTCGTTTAACCGCTGCCTTATTGGTGGAGAGAGCAGATTTCGATCCAGGCGGGAAGCCAGCGGCGCGCAGGAGATCGCCCCGCTCAACCACTCTGGCTCCGCCGTTGGGCAGCTCACCAAACTTGCCAATATCATTTGGCAGTTCAGGTGGCAGCTCCTCCGGGTCTACCAGTTTCATTTTGACCCTGGTCTGTTTGTCACGCCGAATGCGACGCCATGCGTCCAGCAACACAGCCACTATCAGCACCACGCCGACAATGACCATCCAATCTCGTACTGTTAAATCTGTTAGTCCCACTCGCTCTATCCGCTTTCTGAATCGCCCGATTAACTGGCCGCCAGTGCTGCGGCCTCCTCAACATCGACAGACACCAATCTTGATACGCCCGGCTCGTGCATTGTCACGCCCATCAACTGATCGGCGAACTCCATGGATATTTTATTGTGAGTAATATAGATGAATTGCACCTTGTCGGACATCTCTTTCACCAGCCGTGCATAGCGCCCCGTGTTGGCATCATCCAGCGGCGCGTCTACCTCGTCGAGAATACAAAACGGCGCGGGATTAAGCTGGAAGATGGCAAACACCAACGCAATGGCGGTCAGTGCTTTTTCACCCCCGGACAACAGGTGAATCGTGGCGTTTTTCTTGCCGGGCGGACGAGCCATGATAGAGATGCCCGTATCGAGCAGATCATCTCCGGTCATTTCCAGATAGGCGCTGCCACCGCCAAATACGCGGGGAAATAAAGCCTGTAGACCCGAATTGACCTTCTCAAACGTCTCGCGGAAACGATTGCGGGTTTCCTTGTCAATTTTACGAATGGCAGACTCGAGTGTATCCAGCGCCGTCACCAGATCCTCGTTCTGGGCATCCAGGTAGTTCTTGCGTTCGGACTGCAGGTTGTATTCGTCGATCGCCGCCAGGTTAATCGGGCCGAGACGGGTGATCCGGTTGGCCACCCGTTCCAGCGCGGCTTGCCACTCGGGCTCATTTGCGCCCTCAGGCATGGTGCTCAAGACCGTCTCCAGCTCGTGCTTACCTTCCTGCAACTGCTTGTCGATGGTGTTACGTTGCACCTGCAGTGTCTGGTTGCTGATGCGTTGACGCTCCAGTTCACTGCGCACTGTTTCCGCGCGTTGCTCGATGGCCGCACGTTTTTGCTCGGCCTCGCGCAATTGATGCTCAACCTCGGCAACCTGTTGACGCGCAGTACTCAGCTCGCCCTCGGATTGCAGGCGCAACTCCAGCTGTTGTTCAAGTTCATCGCGCAGCCCTGTCAGTGGATCATCACTTTCGCGCAACGACTCGTTCAAGCTTTCCTGGCGTTCACGCAACTGGGCCACCTGCCGATCTGTGCGATCAATCGTTTCGCGCACCGCGTTCAGCTGTGTTTCGAGTGACTGGTGACGCATGGCGACCTGGTGCGCCCCGTCCTTATCCTCGCGTGCTTTCTGGCGAACGCCATCCAGTGTCCCGCGTATCTGATCCCGATTCGCGAGTAACTCTTCGCGACGCTGGGAGTCTGCCTCCATGCGCTCGATACACTCCGACAACACCGTCCTTGCCTCAGATACCGCTTCCTGTTCCTGCTGAAACTGCCCTCTCGCCTCGTCAATTTCAGTGTTGATTCGCTCGTTGCGCAGTTTGATTTGTTCGGCTTTTGCCTGATAGGCAGAGACTCGCGAACTGATGTCAGCATGCAGGCGTGTACTCGCCTGCAACGCACGCTGACACTCCTGCCGCTCGTCCTCCATGGTTTTTAGCGCGTCCTCGCACTCCTGCAACTCGTCCGTCAGCTGAACCTCACGCTGCTGTTGCGCGTCGAGATTCGCGGCCAGCGCCTCGAGTTCCTCCTGGCGCTGAATCACACCACCGTCGCTATTGGACATGCGCGCCACACGTAACCAGTTGCGGCCCATCCAAATGCCATCGCGGGTGATGACAGATTCATTCGATGCCAGCGAGGCGCGCTGTTGCAATGCCTGCGCCAAGTCATCAGCGGCGTGTATACCCGCCAGCAAACCGTCTGCCCGGCCGCCGCTTTGTACCTTCGAGGCCAGCAATCCCGATGCCTGTGAAGCGCCAGCAGCGGACTCCACCAGCAGCAAACTGCCCTGTTCAAAACTGTCCAGAAAGCTTCCAAGTGCGTCGATATCGTCTACGCACACCGCCTGCAGGTAATCGCCCAACACTGTCTCGACCGCCAGCTGCCATCCGTCATCGACCTGCATCATCTCCAGCAACCGTGATTTGTCGGTCAGCTGGTGCGCCTGCAACCACTGCCCCACGCTCTCGTTGCCATCCTGCATGGCCGCTTGCTGCAATGCCTCAAGGGAGGCACTGCGGCCGCGCATTTGCTGCAGTGCGGAGCGCGCCTGATTGAGTTCAGTCGACAGCTGGGTGCGCCTGTCGCGGGTCGATGCCAGCGTCTCCACCAGCGACTCACTGCGCCGCTCATGCTCGGCCATTGTCAGTTCAACTTCGGCCTGCTGCTCACCCAACTCTTCAGCTTCAGTATCCGCCGGGCCCGCCGTCAGTCCTCGCTTCTCTTCCTCCAGCTGCCGGGTGCGTCCCTGCAAACGCTGCAGCACTTGCTCGAGATGCTGTATACGCGACTGTTGCACCTCGGACTGCTGTCGTGGTTCCGCGGCGTGCTGGTTAAATTCATCCCATTGGTGTTGCCAGTCGTGCATGGCCTCCTCGGCCAGTAGAAGCGCCTCGGCCGAGGCGCTCTCAAGCTCCTGCAGCCTCTCCAGATCCGGGCCCAGAGTCTCAAGTTCACTCTCCCAACTGCTCAGCTTGCTGCGGTCCTCTCCCAGATGGCTTTCCGCCTCAACGAGATTCATCGCAGTCTGTGCCAGATCGTCCTGCAGCTGTCGACCCCGTTCCTGTTGATGCTTGATGGTCTGCTCTATGCGGGCGACTTCGGAGCCGAGTAAATAATACGTGGCCTGCACTTTGTTGAAATCGTCGGTACGATCTGTGTGATCTACCCGGTGCTGCTCGATGGCAGTATCGACGTGCTGGTGTTCGGAGTGGATGCCCTCTAGCTTGACCTCCAACTCACCGACCGCCTGCGTCGCAGTTTTTATCAGGTCGTCCAGCGCCTTGCACTGCAGGGCCAGCAACTGGGCTTTGAGCTCGCGCTCTTCAGCTTTGAATTCTGTGTATTTCTCTGCCGCCTGTGCCTGGCGCTGCAGATGCTGTAGTTGGCGCCCGAGTTCATCGCGCAAATCGGTCAGGCGATCGAGGTTTTCCAGTGTGCGCCGCATCCGACTTTCGGTTTCCTTGCGTCGCTCCTTGTATTTGGAGATGCCCGCAGCTTCCTCGAGAAAAACACGCAGATCTTCCGGCTTGGATTCGATCAGGCGACTGATCATGCCCTGCTCTATAATGGCGTAACTGCGGGGGCCGAGACCTGTGCCGAGAAAAATATCGGTGATATCCCGGCGCCGGCACTTGGTCCCGTTCAGGAAATAATCTGATTGGCCATCGCGGGTGATCTGCCGTCGGGTGGATATTTCGGCATAACTGGCATATTCGCCGCCAACGCGGCCTTCACTATTGTCGAACACCAGCTCGATAGTGGCCTGCCCGACGGGCTGCCGATTGACCGAACCATTGAAAATAACATCGGCCATGGACTCGCCGCGCAGATTCTTGGCGGAGCTCTCGCCCATCACCCAGCGCACGGCATCAATCACGTTGGATTTACCACAGCCATTGGGGCCCACCACCGCGCACATATTGCTGGGGAAATTGACCGTGGTGGGGTCAACGAATGACTTGAATCCCGCCAGCTTGATTGACTTTAGTCGCATATTGCCTTAAGTGTAATTGCTAACTATTTGTTTTTTATTGGGTTATTCCGGATTTTTGCAAATTTTGGCCGGCCATAAAACACAAGATGTAGTGTATATACTTTAATCGAACAACACTATGCCTGAACAAGGGAAATGCGAAAATTCGCTTTTGGGGGCAGGCTGCTAATGTCAAAAATGGACACCGGCACTACCTGAAAATGTTGAATGACTCCTCCGTGACGACAGAAAACGTACGCTGAATCCGGCGTTATAACGACCGGCCTATGGCTGGACACGCCGTGAACCCGTCCATGGGGGCTTGGGCTCGGCGTCCTGCCTCGCACAGTCCAGTCATAGACCAATCGTTACAACACCTCTGATAGTGCAGAGACTGACCGTTAATCCTTGGTTCTATTGGGAATTGGCGTGCAAAACTATTTCCAGAGGCGTTTCGTCCATTGAGGGCGATAGGGGGCCTACCTGGCCCAACCAACTGGCATTTGCCTCGCCGGGGCGGCCATCAGCAGAGACCTGAACTGCGACAATGACCGATGCGGTTTGGGAGAGCTTCTGGCCAGCCATTGATTTACTGTCATCAAGGCGCAGCGTGGTCGGCAGCTGCGCGCCGGTGAGGCGCTGGACAGCGATGGGCATACGGCTATCGGAGTCGGCATTGCGCGCCAGAATGAAGACGGTGTCAGTGGCTGAGATGGCGGCATCCGCTGGCGCTGATACCCGCACGGTAATACCGGCACTGGATTCAACTGCTGCCGGTGGCGTGCTCTGCGTGAGAGCAGCGGCGGCGACCGGATCGTCCTGGGCCAGACGCTGGCGCGCAGTTTCGATCACCCCGGCAATCATTTGTGCACTTTCAGAGTCGGCGGGCTCCATTGCGATCAGGCGTTGCCAGTACTCGATGGCGGCGCGGTACTGCTGTTGCTCGAAGGATGCCATACCCAGTAAGCCCAGCGCTGTGCGTTGCTGGGGATCGGCCGCCAGTGCCTGTTCCGCCTGCAAACGGGCGCGATCACTGAGCGCGCGACCGGCTGCCAGGTATTCGGCCTGCGCGGCGTAGGCCAGCGCCTGTGCATCACCCGGTACCGCATCGACCAGCGCTTCGTACGTTGTCGCCGCCTGCCCGTAATCTTCCTGGCCCATATAATAGCGACCCAACAACGCGAGATAGTGCAAATTGTCAGGGCGCTGCGCGGAGCGCACCTCGACGTCATGAATGAGATCGCGCATCTGCGCGGGTGTCGTATCGTCCTGCAGGGTCTGCAGGCGCTGCGCAATCACCACATCGGAGGCCGCACCCAGCGTGTAGTAAAGCCCGCTGGCGAGCAATGCCACTAGCGGCAGCAGTATCCACACAGGAAATGTCTGGGCCGACGACTGTTGTCGCGCCGCTCGCTCACGCTGATCTTCCAGCAGGCGAATGCGTGCGTCTTCCTGCAGGGCCGCATTCTCTTCTCCGGCCAATTCCGCCTCTCGTTGGCGGAACCACTCCAGGTTGGCGCGGTCCAGGTCTGCCTCGGCGGCTCCGGGGCGCATTCGTGGAAACAGGTAAAAGACTGTACTCAGCAATACCAAACCGGCACAGGCCAGGATAAACGTGGTCAAGAGTCGTGCTCCGATTTGTCCAGCAAATTGTGCAAACGCGATTGATCCTCAGCGGTAAGCGCCGACCCCTGGTTTTCAGCTATTTTGGTGCGCGACCGCAGTGTGCCTATCAGCACACCGATCGCCGCCAGCAGGAGCAGGACAGGCGCCAGCCAGAGCAGTACCGTGGTGCCGCCAAAGCGCGGCCGATAGCGCACGAATTCACCGTATCGGGCCACCATGTAATCGAGGATCTCGCCGTCACTTGCACCGGCCTCCAGCTGCTGGTGTAACAGCCTGCGCAAGTCCTGCGCGATGGGGGCATTGGAGTCGGCAATATTCTGGTTCTGGCACTTGGGGCAGCGCAATTCCTCGCTCAGTTGCTGATAGCGGGCCTCCAGCGCCGGACTGCTGAAATCATAGGTTTCGATGAGTGCCAGCGCGTGGCTGCTCACCCACAGGAAAACACAGACAAGAATGCTACGCATAATCCTCACGGCGTACTCCGCCCCTGCTTCAGTTCCAGATAGAGGGGCTCGAGAATAGATCGCCAAACCTTCTCGTCCACCACGCCGACATGGCGGTATCGCACCACCCCGTTGGCATCGAGAAGATAGGTCTCAGGCGCGCCATAGACGCCCAGATCCACACCGAGTGTCCCCTCCCGGTCGGCGATGTTCAGCAGGTAGGGGTTGCCCAACTGATCCAGCCAGCCCTGAGCAGCGACGTCGCTGTCCTTGTAGTTCAGACCGTAAATCGGGATGCCTTTGTCCGCCAGTTGTTTCAAATAAGGGTGTTCTACACGGCAGGACACACACCAGGTGGCCCACACATTCAACAGCGCAACCTCACCGGTAACGTCATCGCGCGTCAGCACCCTGTCCTCGCTCAAGGCAGGCAGACTGAATGCCGGCAGCGGGTGGTCAATCAGCGCCGAGGGCATTTCACTGGGATCCAGAAACAGGCCCCGAAAGAGGATGATAGCGAGTAGCGCAAACAGGAAAAGCGGCAGGAATAGCTTGAGTCTAGGCCCCATGCAGTGCCGCCTCGCTACTTGCGCTAACGGTGGCGCGCTGGCGGCGATAGCGCTTGTCGGCCGCAGCGGTAAACGCGCCCACCGCCATCAATATCGCACCCAACCACATCCAGCGGACCATCGGCTTGTAATGTAGCCGCATCGCCCACGCCCCATCGTTACCCACCGGCTCGCCCATCGCCACATACAGGTCGCGAAACAGGCCGGCGTCAATCGCCGCTTCGGTCATGACTGAACCACTGGCCAGATAACGCCGCTTCTGAGGATTCATGCTGGCCACCCACACGCCGTCCCGCGTGACATCAAAGCGCGCTTCATCGGCGACGAAATTGGGCCCCTCCACATGCTCGACTTCGATAAAGCGGAATTCATAGCCGGCCATTTCACGCGTATCACCAGGGTGCATCTTGAGATCGTGCTCAACCGAGTACTGGCTGGTCGCCACGATACCGATGACACAGGCGGCAAACCCCAGGTGGGCGATCAGCATGCCGCAGTAAGACGGCGTCAGTCGACGCAGACCATTGGCCGTGCTCGATGCGCTGCGCAGCCGCTGCCAGAAATCTTTTACCAGGCCTATTAACAGCCAACTGGATAACAGCACAGCGAGCGCCACCCAAATATTGTAGGGCGCGTGCAACAGCGGGAATGTGACAGCGCACAACACCGCCACCACAGTAGGAATCAGCAGTTCACCACGCCAGCGGGTAACGCTGTCGCGTTTCCAGCGCGAGATGGGGCCCATACCCATCACGGGCACCAGCAGTGCCATCAGCGGCACAAACACCGCATTGAAGTACGGCGGGCCAACCGAGACCTTGCCCATCCCCAGTGCGTCGACGATCAGCGGAAACAAAGTGCCGAACAACACGGTGAGCGCCGCCACCAGAAAGACCACATTGTTACACAGCAACAAGCTCTCACGGGACACCCAGGCGAAGCTGACGCGGCTACTCACGGCCGGCGCGCGAACGGCATACAGGGTGAGTGAACCACCCACAACTATAGCCAGGAATACCAGAATAAACATGCCGCGCTCGGGGTCGGTCGCAAAAGCATGTACCGAGGTCAACACCCCCGAGCGAACGAGGAAGGTGCCGAGCAAACTCAGTGAAAATGCGAAGATCGCCAACAACACCGTCCAACTTTTGAACAGCCCGCGCTTCTCCGTGGCCGCCAGCGAATGAACTAACGCGGTGCCGGCCAGCCACGGCATAAATGATGCATTTTCCACCGGATCCCAGAACCACCAACCGCCCCAGCCCAATTCGTAGTAGGCCCACCAACTGCCGAGCATGATACCGAGACTGAGGAAGCCCCAGGCGATATTGGTCCAGGGGCGGGACCACCGCGCCCACGACGCGTCGAGTCGACCGCCCAGCAGTGCCGCGATGGCAAACGCAAACGCCACGGAAAACCCGACATAGCCCATATAGAGCAGCGGAGGATGGATAATCAGGCCCGGATCCTGCAGCAGCGGGTTGAGGTCAGCGCCGTCAGCCGGAGCGCCCGGCAGTATCCGGGTGAATGGATTGGAAGTGATCAGCGAAAATGACAGGAAACCCACTGAAATCGCGCCCATCACCGATAGCACCCTGGACAGGACCAGCAATGGCAATTGCGAGCTAAACAGTGCGACAGCTGCTGTCCAGAACGCCAGGATCAGGGCCCACAACACCAGAGAGCCTTCGTGGTTCCCCCAGACGGCAGAAAACTTGTAGATCGGCGGCAGCAGCGTATTGCTGTGGGACGCGACCAACTGCACGGAGAAATCATCCTGCAAGAAGGCCGTGGCCAGACAGCCAAAGCTGATTGCCACAAAGACCAGTAGACCCACTGCCAGACTGGGCGCGAGCGCCATAGCACCGCTGTTGCCGCGCCATGCGCCCCAGGCCGGCACTGACGCGAGGATAAGCGAGAGGCAGAGCGCCAGAATCAACGCAAAGTGGCCTATTTCAGGAATCATTTGGCATTGCCCTCTTGATCGTACCCCGAGTTTTCCAGTGCATGTATCACTTCAGGCGGCATGTAATTTTCATCGTGTTTGGCGAGAATCTCTGTGGCTTCCAGTACACCTTCATCGTTTAGCACCCCGGAGGCCACTGCGCCCTGCCCCTCTGCGAACAAGTCGGGCAAGATGCCCACATAAACCACCTCTACGGCTTCCTGATAGTCAGTGAGTTTAAAGCGTATCGCGAGGCTATTCTCAGCGCGCTGCAGGCTATCTTCCAGCACCATGCCACCCACCCGAATAGGCTGTCCAACCGGTGCCAAACCGGCGACGACATCTGCGGGGGGGTAAAACAGATTGATGTTGCCGCGCAGCGCATACACCACCAGGCCGATAGCTGCGCTGGAAAACAGTGCGATGAACAATACGATGTAAAGTCGTTGCTTGCGTACTGGATGCATTAACTCTCTCCCCTGATCTGGCCTACCGGCCCAACCTGTGCACGCTTGAGCTGCGCCGCTAATTGTCGCAGAAAACGCCTGCGCCGAAGTACCGGGACCATCACCACCATCGCAATCACCGCGATGGTGACAAGATAGGAACCCCACACATAGGCGCCGTGGCCTTCCATCGCCAGTGCTGCCGGCAGACTGTCAAAGTACATTACTTGTCTCCCGCTTTCGCTACGAGTTTTTTCACCCACTGCGTGCGCGCTTCACGCTGCAGCAATTCGGCGCGCATATTCAGCAGCAGGCCACAGGTAAACAGTGCGTAAAATGCCCCAATCATCAGGAGTAATGGGTATAACATACTGCTATCAATACTGGATTCCCCGGTGAATTTGATCGTCGCACCCTGATGCAACGCATACCACCAGTCCACCGATTTGTAGATGATCGGAATATTTACCATACCCACCAGACTCAGAACCGCGCAGGCTTTTGCCGCAGCTTCTTTGTTGTCGAAGGCCTCATAGAGCGCTACCACACCCAGATAGAGAAACAGCAGGATCAACATGGAGGTGATGCGCGCATCCCACACCCACCACGTACCCCAGGTAGGCTTACCCCAGACCGCTCCGGTAACAAGCGCAATAAATGTGAATGCCGCACCCACTGGGGCCGCCGCTTTCATCGCCACGTCAGCCATTTTCATACGCCAGATCAGGCTCACAGCCCCGGCGAGCGCCATAATATAATAACCCGCCAGCGCCACCACAGCCGCTGGCACGTGAATGTAAATGATACGGTAACTATTGCCCTGAATTCTTTCAGCCGGGGTGAATAGCAGGCCCCAGGTCATGCCCGTAATCAGCGCTAGAATTGTAATAGGCAGCAGCCAACGCAGGATGACGCCGGCGATGGCGTACAACCAGGGAGGGGAACCGAGCTTATGAAATATGGGCCACATTGCGCGGGCAATTATACAGAGCGCGCCGCGCTGAACAACCTAATGTCCGCGCTGCGAGGGTACAAAGGGAAATCACTTTTACGCATCAATACTTATCCTCAATCCAGCGGCCATTGCCAGCGGTGCCAGCGCAATGGCCAAACATAGCATCGCACCCAAAATTGCCAGGTACGGCCCCGCCGGGACGCCGTTGACTGCCGCCTGTACCGCAGCGCTGCCGAAAATCAATACCGGCATATACAAAGGCAGAATCAACAGCGAGATCAGCATACCGCCTCTTTTAAGCCCCACCGTGAGCGCCGCCCCAATACCGCCAATCAGGCTGAGTAAGGCAGTGCCTATCAGTAAACTCGCCACCAGCGCACCGAGTGCCGGCACAGACAGGTTCAGCATCAGCGCAAACACGGGCGACACCGCGGCCAGCAACAATCCGGTGGTCAGCCAGTGGGCACCGATATAAGCCAGCACCGACAAAAACAGGGGCTGCGGCGCCAGTAGCAGTTGCTCCAGGCTGCCGTCCTCAAAATCACTTCGAAATACCGCGTCAGACGTCAGTAAATTGGACAACAATGCGGTAATCCACAAAACGCCGGGGGCAAATCCTGCCAAGGTATCCGGTGTCGGACCCAGCCCCAGTGGAAACAGGGCCACCACCATGGCGAAAAACAGTAGCGGATTTCCGATCTCCACCGGCCGCCGCACTGCTAGCAGCAATTGCCGCCGCAACAGCCGAGCACAAAATTGCGTGGCACCGGGCGCCGTCATGCCGACATTCCTGCACTCAGGTTCAGGGACCGGACCTCGCAGCGCACCTCCAAGGTCTGGTGTGATGTCATCACAACCGCCCCACCCGCCTCTACATGCGAAGCCAGCACTGTCTGCAGGTCGGCCACTCCCGCTGTGTCGATAGCGGTAAACGGTTCGTCCAGCAGCCACAGCGCAGAATCAGACAACAATAATCGCGCTAAATTCACGCGCCGGTGCTGACCGGCTGACAGGGTATGGCTCGCCACATCCTCATAACCGTACAATCCCACCCGCGCCAGCGCAGATTCGACCTGCTCATGCTGATAGCGGCCCTCGCCGCTCACGTGATATGTGAGATTTTCTCGGGGCGTCAACAGCGCTTTCACTGCGCTCTGATGCCCCAGATATAACAGCGGCGCATAGCGCAGCACCTGCCCCTCAAACCCGTAACGCGACAAACCGCAGAGAATACGCAGCAGGCTGGTTTTACCCGCGCCGTTAGCACCCTCAACCTGCCATAGCTGGCCGGCGCAGATATCGAACGACAAATCCTGAAACAACACACGGCCACCCCGCTCCAGACACAGTGACCGGGCCGCCAGCACCGGCGTCCCGCTGGTGCTGGCTGACACTAGAGGTTGACCACCCGGATCGCAGGTACGTGAAGCTCGGTGTCGCGCTCTATGCGCAGATTCTCGAAATCGAACAAGTTGCGATCACCCAGTTGGGAGGGAGATATGTTGCAAATGCTGCGGAAAATCGATTCCGTACGGCCCGGATACTCTCGCTCCCACTGCGCCAGCATCTGCTTAACCTGTACCCGCTGCAAGTGTTCCTGAGAGCCACAAAGATTGCAGGGAATAATGGGAAATTCCCGGTACTGTGAGTAGCGCTCAAGATCTTTCTCTTTGCAATACGCCAGCGGGCGGATCACGACATTCTGTTTGTCGTCGCTCAGCAGCTTGGGCGGCATCGCTTTGAGCTTGCCATTAAAGAACATGTTTAGAAAAAGGGTCTCGACGATATCGTCCCGGTGGTGGCCCAGTGCAATTTTGGTAGCACCGATGTCCTGCGCAAAGCCATACAGGCTGCCGCGCCGCAACCGCGAGCACAGGCCGCAGGTGGTTTTCCCCTCCGGCACCACTTCTTTGACAATACTGTAAGTGTCCTTCTCCAGGATGTAATAAGGGACATCCATCTCGGACAAATAGGCAGGCAGGACTTCCTCGGGAAAGCCCGGCTGTTTCTGATCCAGATTCACCGCCACCAGCTCAAAATCGACCGGGGCGCTCTGGCGCAAATTGATCAGCACGTCCAGCATGCCGTAAGAGTCCTTGCCACCAGACACACACACCATGACCTTGTCGCCCTGCTCGATCATAGTGTAATCGGCAATAGCTTTGCCCACGTTGCGGCGCAAGCGCTTTTGCAGCTTGTTAAACTCGAGTTTGTCCTTGCGGGATAGTTCGCGCACAGTGATCGCCGTTAGTGCTTGATTTGGCGGGCATTTTACTTGCTAGTGCTTGCTCACGTCCAGTTGTGCTTGTGCCATTTGGCGAACTATCGCGTAACGGAGGCTATGCTTGAGACCTTTTACGCGCCACGAGGTGAGCGGCAGCGGGCATACCCCGCGGCGAATGGCCTTTTCTTTTGAGCAAGCGGGGTATGCCCGCTGTCGCTCACCGGTTCGAAGCCCCAATGTATTAGGACACCCAAAACGAAACGCCCATTTGGAGAACTGCTGCCCCCAACAGCCCCCAACTTGTAATTTCAATGGTTTGCTATGACAATGACGCCGCTAAATTCCGCTACAATTCATTTATGAGGATCACTCTCCCATGAAACAACCTGTTCGTGTGACTGTTACCGGCGCTGCGGGCCAAATTGGCTACGCTCTCGTTTTCCGAATTGCCTCCGGCGCCATGCTCGGCGATGACCAACCCGTCATCCTGCAGCTGCTTGATATCACGCCGGCCATGGAAGCGCTTGAGGGCGTGAAAATGGAGCTTGAAGACTGCGCGTTTCCGCTGCTGGCGGGCATCGTCTGCACTGACGACCCCAATACCGGCTTTAAAGACACCGACTATGCCCTGCTGGTAGGCGCGCGTCCCCGCGGTCCCGGTATGGAGCGCAAGGATCTGCTGGAAGCCAACGCCGCGATCTTCTCGGTACAGGGCAAGGCCATCAACGATCATGCCAGCAGAAACATCAAGGTGCTGGTAGTGGGCAACCCTGCAAACACCAATGCGTTGATCACCCAGCGCAACGCGCCGGATATCAACCCACACAACTTTACGGCGATGACACGGCTTGACCACAATCGGGCGAAAACCCAGATTGCGCTCAAAACCGGCAAAACCGTCAATGATGTGACCAATATGACGATCTGGGGCAACCACTCGGCCACCCAGTATCCCGACCTGTTCAATGCAAAGGTCAGCGGTGAGCCCGCGATCAACCTGATCGACCAGGCGTGGTACGAAAGCGATTTTATTCCGGTCGTACAACAGCGTGGCGCAGCAATCATCAAGGCGCGTGGCGCCTCCTCTGCCGCTTCCGCCGCCAATGCCGCGATCGGACACGTGCGCTCCTGGGCGCTGGGTACCGAGGGCGACGACTGGGTCTCCATGGGCGTGCAGTCGGACGGTTCTTACGGCATTCAGGAAGGCCTGATTTACTCCTTCCCCTGCCGCTGCAGCAACGGTGAATGGACGATTGTTCAGGGCGCAGAAGTTGGCGAGTTTAGTCGCGCCAAGATGGCGGCCACGGAACAGGAACTGGCGGAAGAGCGCGACGCGGTCAAGCATTTGCTGCCGTAGGACTCGCTTTTTGCTGCGTGGAAGCGACTGGCCCTTTGGGGTTGGTTTCTTCCGCGGCATTACACCTAGACCCGGCGAGCGGCCGCTAGAATACCCCGCTTGCTCAAAAGAAAAGTCCATTCGCCGCGGGGTATTCTAGCGGCCGCTCGCCTCACATCGCAGTATGTGCAAAGTAGGTAGCAAAGGAAGCTCGGTTAGTCCCAGTACTCACTCATTTTGGGTTAAGCTTACGCCATGAATGAAACTTCCACGTCAAAAAGCTACCACCACGGCAACCTCCGTGCGGAGTTACTCGCCACTGCTGTCGAACAGTTACGGGAAGTCGGCGTTGATGACCTGAGCCTGCGCGCGCTGGCCCGAGCGGTAGGCGTCTCTCAAACCGCGCCCTACCGACATTTTTCCGACAAGAGTGAATTGCTGGCAGCGATGGCCACCAGTGGCTATCTGGACCTTCTCGACGCCCTGCGTGATGTGGGTGCGACCAGCGGCGATTGTCCCAACGCACAATTGCTCGCATTCGCCCACACCTATGTAGACTATGCCGCGCGCAACCCACAACTCTTTAAACTGATGTTTGGCCCGGCGGTACAGCCCACGGTGAAATACCCCGAGCTGCGCAAAGCCAGTCGAGATACCCTGCAATTGGTACAGGACATTCTGCAGCGCGGCGTCGACCGCGGCGTTTTTCGACAGGTCGATGACATTGCCTACATGGCCAATGCGGCCTGGTCGAGCATTTACGGGCTCTCAACGCTACTGGTCGATGCACCGGAGCTGTTCGAGCGCTACATCGATTTGCAGCGGCAGGTGGAGCTTGGTGTGCAGATCTTTCTGGACGGCGTTAGCGCGTCCTCAGACAAGCCCGCCAACGACTGAGC
>JBBKWY010000054.1:0-3873 GCA_037969215.1 Halioglobus sp. | reverse complement strand
TACTTGGACTTGGCAGCCGTCTTCTTGGCGGGTGCCTTTTTCTTCGCTGCAGCAGGTGCCACCTTGCTTTCAGTTTGTGCAACCGGAGCAGCTTTTGCCGGTACTGCTTTAGCAGGAGCAGCTTTAGCGGGAGCGGCTTTGGCAGATGACGCTTTTGCCTTGGGTGCGACAGGGGCTTTTGACTTCGCCATGTCACCCAGTTCGCCAGCAAGAGCCACGTATTCGGCAGTACGAGCATTGAGCTTTCCAGCAAACGCCTTGGTCTCAGCCACACGTTGCTCGTAGGCTTCCTGAAAGTTTGTCGTGTTAGCGGGAGTTTTGACTTGAGCGACGGCGTAGTCAACCAGGTCACCCATCAGGTCGTAATTCTTGCGTGCGATGCGCTCGAACGCCTCTGCAGCCACCGCATTCATGTTTTGCAGGGGCTCAAGGCTTTCGAGTGTCTTTTTCTGCATCTCTGCAAATGGTTTGTTGACAGATTTCATCGGTGACTCCACGTATCGATAAGTAGTAACCAGGCTACCCAGTGATTCAGAATCATCGGGTAGCTTGGACGCATGGCGTTTAACGACGCGTGACGCTCCTGGTGCTGCGGTTGTGAGCAATAACTTTCGCATCGGTTTGACCTTATTTGTTCAGCCGCCAGCCACCAAACAAGACGGCTGAAAACCAGGGTTAGAAGGCAGTATTTTCTAGTCCACGGCCAGACCGACCTCCATCACGACCTACTCGTCGTTCCCGGAATCGACTTCCCTGGGCTTCGCCAGCAGGACCCGCTCAGGCTCGACCGCGGTGCCTTCTTCCGGGCCGTCGGGCGTTTCCGCCAGCAGGCGGTCCCGCACAGCGGCGGCCCGTGCCTGGCCGAGTGCCACGAGATCGGCATCGGTGACGGGTTGCGCCGCGATCATGCGCCAGCGCTCATCGGCGGAAATTGGCTGACCTGGCTTACTCACACTGGTGGAATTCTGGTGGAATTCTTTTGCGCTGATTTTGTTTTCATCATGCCATTACTCCTTTTAGAAACGCCCGTATCGATAGGATATGTTGATCAGACTTGCTGTACTGTCCGGTCTCTCCGAACTTAGACAACATAAACACATAAAAAACTGCCATAATGCATCGATAATTTTTTTGACACTGATCAATTTGTGAACCGCAAGAGATTAACTGCAGGCCTGACCCAAAGATCGGCATAATCAATGCGTCCTGCGTCATATCACAACGACCGCGGCGGTGCGCATTGTGCTGAAAGCTGCCGGATCTCAACAGGGACTCGCAACACGACCAGCGGTTGCGCAGGTTCCACAACCGCTGGTGAGTTTCCCTAGAGTTTACCCAGAAGCATCAGGATGATCAGAATCAGCAGGATCAGGCCAAGCCCGCCGCTCGGGTAGTAGCCCCACTGTCGACTGTGAGGCCACGTGGGCAGTGCGCCCACCAGTATCAAAATCACTACGATAATCAAAATTGTTCCAAGCATATTGCACCTCCGTGCAGTTGAATTTTAATCTTATGGTTTCCGCCCCGGATCACATTGACCAGAGCAACCACATCGCATAACTGGCCACCAACCCCAGCGCTCACAGAGCGAGCGGTACTCTAACAATCCCCCACAATATCGTGTCCCCCTTTCGGGTTGCCCGGGATTGCCACGTGCGGGTACAGCAACCCGCCGGCACCCGGAAATCCGGCAGTCTAGTTGGACTTCCCGACGGTCATCTTGTTGTTTACGCGCTTCACGCCTTTTACGTCAGTGACTAGTTTGGTGGCCAAGTCGATTTCGGCAACGTTCTCGGCCGTGCCACTTAGGGTGACCACGCCATTTTTAGTCGCAACCTTGGTGTGAACGGCTCTGGTTGAGCGATGGCTCAGCAACATCATCTCGACCTGGGCAGTGATGGAAGCGTCATCGATCTTTTCCCCGATCGTTGCTTTCTTTTTTGGCTCGCCTAAGACGGTCATCTCATTGTTGACGTCCTTGACCCCCTCGATATCCTTGGCGTATTCGGTCGTCAGGTCCTTTTGCGCCTGACTGGGGGCACTACCTCGCAGCGTTACGGCGCCATCTTTGGCGGACACCTCGGTCATGGCGCTTACGTTACTGTGGAACAAGAGCGTAGTTTTTACTTTCGTAATGAGCCACGCATCCGAGTTCTCGGCGGGCTGTTCTCCCTTGACCTCCAGTTTGTTGTCCACGCTTTTGACGCCGGGCAAGTTTGCCACGGTCTCCTGGGCCAATGATTTGTGGGATTCTTTGCCAACCGTCCCCGTCAAGGTCACGACGCCATTCTTTGATTCGACTTTAATGTCATCACTCTTGAGATAAGTCTTGAACACATACGTCTTCTTGGCGGACGATTCGATGCGGTCATCCATCTTGGACGCGAGCACCGGCATGCTGGTTACCAGCATCGCAACCACAACCGCCAGTAACGGTACAGAATATTTGGATTTCATTGCTTTTTCTCCATTTCGCTGTTGATCTCGGAAATTTCCCAGCTAACGGTATCGGTATCTAAATGCAGTCGCGGCCGCAAGGACGCGCCCGGGCATCGCTCCTACTTCCCCGCGACCTTCTCGACCTGGCCGATCTTTTTTTGCACCTTGCCGGCGATCTTTTCGCCTTTGCCTTCGGCTTCCAACTCTGAATCATCAATGAGTTTCCCGGCGGTCTCCTTGACCTTGCCCGTCACTTCGTGAAACTTGCCTGCCGACTGATCCTTGGTGCTGCGTTTCATGGTGTTTCTCATTTTTTCCGTCCCGCGGGTTGCCAAGACAACTGCTGCGATTGGTTCGAGATAGTAAGCAAGTGACCGGAAACGCTCTGTACGCCAACGAGTATAAAAGTTTGATACAGATCAATACGCGTGACGAAATAAGACGGTAGTTTAATTGTTCCCAATCCAAGGAAGGGAACCGCCCATGTTAGAACAACATTCATTTCAGCCGTATCCTGAGACGCGCTTCCTATCGTTGCACACGAAGCGTGTCGTATCCGCACCGCACGCACCCCGGCAAAACCATCTTCTGGCGGCGCTGCCGCGGGAGGATTATGAGCGTCTGCTGGCCCATCTGGAGCTTGTTCCCTTGCCGCTCGGTGGGACCGTTTACGGCCCCGGCGTCAGGCAAAACTACCTGTATTTCCTCATTGCAGGCATCGCTATCAAGCAGCACATAACGGCGAACGGGGCATCCACAGGATGTGCCGTCATTGGCAGCGAAGGCGTGATAGGCACCTCCATGCTCCTGGGCGGTGAAAGCACGCCATGCCAGACGCTGATGCTGAGCGCCGGCTATGCTTATCGGCTGAGGGCGGATCTGCTGAAACACGAGCTCGAACACAACGGCTCGTTGCTGCATTTACTGTTGCACTACACCCAGGCACTGCTCACGCAAATCGCCCAGGTCGCCGCGTGCAACCGGCACCATTCGGTGGAACAGCAATTGTGCCGCTGGATCTTGTCATGCCTGGACCGGCTGCCCTCGAACGAGCTGGCGATGACGCAGGAACGGATCGCCGAGATGCTGGGGGTGCGCCGCGAAAGCGTCACGGGGGGCGCGGGTGCCCTGCAAAGGGCGGGACTCATCCATTACCGCCGCGGCCACATTGCCGTACTCGATCGTCCCCGACTGGAAGCACGGGTATGCGAGTGCTATACGGTCGTCAAACGGGAGTATGATCGTTTGCTCCCCGGATATCGGCAAGCCGAAGTCGCTTACAGCGACACCGCCCATTGCCAGACTTGTTGATGGATGCCAACACGTAGTCGACCGTAACTCGTGCATATCGAAGGGATGCCAACAATCGGTTGGTGACCTTCAAGGCGCGCTTCCATCATGCAGCGTTTGTCGTGAGCGCCATCCTCGTCGCTG
>JBBKWY010000053.1:0-4268 GCA_037969215.1 Halioglobus sp. | reverse complement strand
ATGCTGATGGGGGTCGTGGCCAAGGCTGAGACCACCGAGGCGGCTATCGATGCGTTTATTGCCGGGTTTGTGCCGGACGCAGGCGGTTCCGCGCGGGCCCAGGGATCGAATACGCAAGCCGCGACCGCTGCGGCACCGGTGGCTGCAGCTCCGGCTGCGCCGGTCGCAGTGCCAGCGGCAACACCGGCGGCATCCAATGCCCTGTCTGAAGGGCCGGATGACACCGCTGTCAATGCCTCCACGGTCGCGCGACGTATTGCGCAAGCGCACAACATCAATTTGCACAACGTCACGCCGACGGGGCGCAACGGGCGCGTCTCCAAACACGATGTGGAAGCGGCGGGCGGCATTCGCGTAATGGCCAATGCCGGCGTCAGTGCCAGTGCGGCTGCCTCCAGTGAACCACAGCGGTCCACGGCGGATGATTCGCATATCCCCTCGACCCCGGTGGCGCGACGTCTGGCGCGTGGCCTGAATATCAATCTCAACGACGTCACACCAACCGGCCGTCGCGGTCGTGTCAGTAAAGAAGATGTGGAAAAGGCGGCCGTCAACGCGACGGGCGTCGCCTACTATCGCGAGGAAAAGCTGAGCGGTATGCGCAAGACTATCGCCGCGCGGCTGTCCGAATCCAAGCAGACCATTCCGCACTATCGGGTGAGTGTCGATATTGAGATCGACAGCCTGCTGCAACAGCGCAAGTACATGAACGGCACGCTGGGGCACAAGATTTCGGTCAACGATTTCGTGATCAAAGCCTGTGCCAGCGCACTGGAGCGGGTGCCGGAAGTGAACGTGCAGTACACGCCGGACTGCATCCGCCAGTTCGACCAGGTGGATATCTCGATGGCGGTCGCCATTAAAGGCGGCCTGATTACGCCGGTGATTCGCAACGTCGGCCTGATGACCCTGCCGCAGATTGCAGAAGAATCGCGTGATCTTGCCACCCGTGCGCAGGCCGGATCGCTGAGCGTTGACGAATACAAGGGCGGTACGTTCAGTATCTCCAATCTGGGGATGTTTGGTGTCGATCAGTTTGACGCGATTATCAATCTGCCCCAGGCCGCGATACTGGCCGTCGCGGCGGGCGTGAAAAAGCCCGTAGTGCGCGGTGAAAGTATCGTGGCCGCGACGGTGATGCGCGTGTCGTTGTCGGCGGATCACCGCGCCATTGATGGTGCGGTGGCGGCACAGTTCCTGCAATCACTGAAAGGCTTTCTGGAAAATCCGGCGTCCATGCTGCTGTAGCGCCTGACACCTACTGAGATAACACTATGACAAAACAACTGCCTATTGCCGAAGGCCTATTTACCTGGCCTGCCGTCAAACCCGCCTTGCTGGCCAGTCGCTGCCAGCAATGTGGTATCGCCAGTTTCCCCGCCGCGCAATCCTGCATGGCGTGCTCGGGGCAGGATGTTGCCGTCGAGGAACTGCCTGGCCGTGGCACCCTGTGGACCTGGACCGTGCAGCGCTTCATGCCCAAAGCCCCGTATCACAGCAATGAAAACGCCGCGACCTTCAAGCCCTACGGAGTGGGCTACGTGGAACTGCCCGGCGGTGTGCGGGTAGAGGGGCGGCTCACCGAGAACGATCCGCAGAAGTTGCACATCGGTATGGAGATGGATGTCATTTTTGCGCCCTACCGTACTGAAGATAACGGCGATGAAGTTATCAACTTTTTCTTCCAACCCGTCGCCTGATTGAGAGAGAGATACCCATGGATGTAGCAATAGTTGGAATTGGTATTCACCCGTTTGGTCGCACTCCGGCGCGCAGCGGCCTGCAGCAGGGCGCCTACGCCGCGCGTCTGGCGTTACAGGATGCGGGCATTGAGTGGCGCGATATCGAATTTGCGTTTGGCGGCAGTGCCAGCGCCGGCAGCGCCGACGCCCTGGTCAACGAGTTGGGGCTTACCGGTATTCCCTTTATTAACGTGGCCAACGGCTGTGCGACCGGCGGCAGTTCACTGATCTCCGCGTTTAACGCCATCAAGTCCGGCGAGTACGATATTGGCATGGTCTCGGGTTTTGACAAACACGATCGCGGTGCCTTCAGTGCCGACCCGAAAGAACTGGGCATCGGCCAGTGGTACGGCGAGGCCGGTCTGATGATGACCACGCAGTTTTTCGCGATGAAGATCCAGAAATACATGCACGACTACAACATCAGCACGGAAACACTGGCCAGGGTGTCCGAGAAAGCGTTTATCAACGGCTCTAAAAACCCCAACGCCTGGCGCCGGGAACCGATCAGTACCGAGGTGATCGCCAGTTCCATGATGGTGAATGATCCCCTCACCAAGTTTATGTTCTGTTCGCCCTCGGAAGGCGGTGTTGCCCTGGTGTTGTGCCGTGCTGATCACGCCACCCGCTATACCGATAAGCCGGTGTACCTGAAGGCTGCCACCATGAAGTCGCGGCGCTTCGGTTCGTTTGAAGTATTTGCCCCCAGCCAGGCGCTGCAACAGGTCGACGGCCCTACCGTGGATGCCGCCAAAGCCGCCTTCGAAATGGCCGGTGTCGGCCCCGGGGATATGGATGTGATGCAGTTGCAGGACACCGAAGTGGGCGCCGAGATTATGCATATGGCCGAGAACGGCTTCTGTGAACACGGCGAGCAGGAAGCGCTGATCAAGGCGGGCGCAACGCACATCGACGGTGCGATGCCGGTGAATACCGATGGCGGCTGCCTGGCCAACGGCGAACCGATTGGTGCGTCCGGATTGCGACAGGTGTACGAGAACGTGCTGCAACTGCGCGGGCAGGCGGGGGAACATCAGGTTCCCGGCGATCCCAAATTGGCTTATACCCATGTGTACGGTGCGCCCGGAATCAGCGCCGTCACGATATTACAAAAATAGCGGGAGACAGCAGATGAACCATCCAAAGGCGCTCACCAAAGCACAACTTGCAGCGCGCTCCAACGGCGAGTCCTATCAGCAGATGCTCGACAAGGAGACTGTCCCGGTACCGGCGTCGTTGCGGGAGAGCACCGATACCTATCTGGGCTCGGAGAACCTGACTGTGGACCGCTACTTCAGTCCGGAGTTTGCGAAGCTGGAAGAAGAGAAACTGTGGAACCGCACCTGGTTGGCAGCGTGTCGCGAGTCGGAACTGTCCGAGGTCGGCAGCTATTTTGTCTACGAGATTGCCAAGCATTCGATTGTGCTGACGCGCACCGAAGCGGGCGAGATCAAGGGCTATTACAATGCCTGTCTGCACCGGGGCCGGCAGCTGCGCAAGGATTGCGGTACCGCCCGTGAATTTAAATGTCCGTTCCACGGCTTCCGCTGGAGTCTGGACGGCGACTTCCTGGGCGCGCCCTGCGAGTGGGATTTTCCGCATATCGAGAAAGAGACCTTCAACCTGCCACAGGTGCAGGTGGATACCTGGGGCGGCTGGGTCTTTATCAATATGGATATGGAGGCCGAATCTCTGGCCAGTTATCTGGGAGTACTGCCGGAGCACTTCAAGCGCTGGCGTCCCGAAGACACGGTCAAGGTTATGCACATTGAAAAAGTGATTGAGTGCAACTGGAAGGTGGCGTGGGAGGCGTTTATCGAGTCCTACCACACGGTGCAGACGCACCCACAGATACTGCCGTATCTGGGTGATTCAAACTCCCAGTACGACTGCTGGGGCGACAATATCAGCCGCACCATTTCACCCATGGGGGTGGTCAGTCCGCATCTGGAAAATATCGATCCCAACCAGACCGTCAACGATTGGCTGGAACACGGCGCGTGGTTGACCGACGGTTCCAAAGTGGAGGTGCCCGAGGGCATGAGTGCGCGGCAGTGGCTTGCTGAATACTATTTCAAACACTACTCCGAGCAGTATCAAACCGATCTGGGCAGCTTCTGCACGCAGAGCGAAATCATGGATTCCATTCTCTATTCGGTGTTTCCCAATTTTGCTCCCTGGGCCGGCTTTCACCCGAACCTGACCTACCGCATGAAGCCCTATGGCGATAACCCCGAGATGTGCACCATGGAAATCATCGTGTTGATGCGCCTGCCCGAGGGTGCCGAGCGCCCGGCGGACTGCGCGGTGGAGAAACTGGACAAGGATCAGTTGTTCTCCGAGGCGGCGGGTCTGGAAGGGGGGCTGGGCCGCGTGTTCGATCAGGATTTCAGCAACCTGAAAATGGTGCAGAAGGGTTTACATAACCTGCAGTCCGGTGAAATAGTGCTGGCCAACTATCAGGAAATTCGCATTCGGCATTTCCACAATACACTGGACAAGTATCTGAGCGCTTGAGCGCACCGG
>JBBKWY010000052.1:0-9941 GCA_037969215.1 Halioglobus sp. | reverse complement strand
GGAACATGGTGATGACCCCGCCTGGGACGCGATGGAAGCGGAAGCCCTCTATAACCTGCTCGAACACGAAGTTATCCCCGAGTTCTATAGCCGTGACGCTCAGGGCATTCCTAACGCGTGGGTGGCGCGGATGCGGGAGAGCCTGGCGAGCCTCGCTCCACATTTTTCCACCAACCGCGCGGTGCGCGAATACACCGAGCAATACTACCTGCCGGCGGCCTCGGCCTATCATGCGCGGGCCGCCGACAAAGGCAAAATTGGCGTGGAGTTGGGCGATTGGCGGCATGCGTTGGACCAGAAATGGGGCGCGCTGCGTTTCGGCGAAATGAAGGTAGAGACTGGCGGCGGGCAACACCTGTTTGAGATTCAGGTGTATCTCGATGACCTTGATCCGGAGGCCGTGCGGGTCGAGCTTTATGCCAATAGCATTGATGATAGTGCACTGGAGCGCGTGGAGATGAAGCGCGCGCGGCAACTGGTGGGTGCTATAAATGGTTTCGTTTACCGTGCAGAGGTGCCTGCTATTCGTCCGGCAGTGGACTATACGGCGCGACTCATACCGCACCGTGATGACGCGGCTGTGCCTCTGGAAAATGCCCATATCTTATGGCAGCGATGAAAAAGCGGTCAGGATGATCGCTATGATTCTGGAAATAGACGGTATGCAGTCCTGCTCAGTATCGGCAAAGACTGGACTGCCTCTTTTTCGCAAGCCGGGATGGATAGTCGCATGAACGAAGCAGCCAATGGCAAGTTGGGCTTGTGGGCGGTGGTTGCCATTGGTGTCGGTGGCATGGTCGGGGGCGGGATATTTGCGGTGCTGGGGCTGGCGGTTCAGATGGCGCATGGAGGCACGCCGGTGGCCTTTGCGCTGGCGGGCATGGTGGCGCTGCTGACGGCATATTCGTACGCAAAGCTTTCCGTCGCCTATCCGAGTCGCGGCGGCACGGTTGCTTTCCTTGACCGTACCTTCGGCGCAGGCATGTTCACCGGGAGTCTGAACGTGTTGCTGTGGCTGAGTTACGTGGTGATGCTGTCGCTGTACGCGTTCGCGTTCGGCAGTTACGGCGCGACATTTCTGCCGCAGGACTGGCAGGGGATGGGTAAACATGGGCTGATCAGTTTCGCCGTGATCGCGATTGCCGGGATGAATCTGCTCAATGCCGAGTTGATCGGCAAAGCGGAGATCTGGATCGTCGCATTAAAGCTGGCAATCCTGCTGCTGTTCGTCGGCGTCGGTTTTTTTGGCATCAACGCTTCCCAAATCGCGCCAGACTCATGGTCGCCGTCGCTGCAGCTGGCCGCAGGCGGGATGATCATCTTTCTGGCATACGAAGGCTTCGAGTTGATTGCCAACACGGCCAACGACGTGCGTGACGTGGCAAAGACCCTGCCGCGCGCGTACTACACGGCGGTCGGGTTCGTAATCGCGCTTTATGTGCTGGTTGCGCTGGTCACGGTGGGCAATCTCCCGGTTGACAAGATCGTGGCGGCCAAGGACTTCGCCCTGGCGGAAGCGGCCCGGCCATTTCTCGGACAGACCGGCTTCACGCTGATCGCAATTGCGGCGATGTTATCCACCGCTTCCGCTATCAACGCCACGCTCTACGGCGCGGCGCGTTTGAGTTACTGCATTGCGCGCGATGGCGAATTGCCGGCAGAGCTGGAGCGCAAGGTGTGGGGTCAACCGGTGGAAGGGCTGCTTATTACCGCCGGGCTGACGCTTTTCGTGGCTAACGCCTTTGACCTGACGATCATCGCGACGCTGGGCAGCGCCGGGTTCCTGTTGATCTTCGCCGCAGTAAATAGTGCCAACGCGCGCCACGCGCCGCACACACATAGCCGCGGCTGGATATCGGCTGCTGGTGCGGTTGCATGTCTGCTGGCCTTGGGCGCGCTGGTCTGGCAGACGGCGATGACCAGCCCGGTCAAGTTGTGGGTGCTTGCGGCGATGCTTGCCCTGGCGGTGCTGATCGAGGGCGCTTTCCAATTGGCGAAACGGGAGATCCGATTGCATGAATAAACAGTCAAGCCAGCAGCAGGGTTCATCGTTGGTGCTCACCATCAACGGTGGCTCGTCGAGCATCAAGTTCGCGCTGTTCGAGATCGGTGACTCGCTCCATCGAATTCTGGCAGGCGGGATAGAGCGGATTGGTCAGCCGGAGTCTACCTTGCGGATGATGGGCTTGAACGCCGCGGACAACTTTTCGCGGTCAGTGACGGTGCCGGACCACACGGCCGCGGTGAGCGCGCTGATGGATAGCATCGAGGAGCGCCTTGGACATGTTCCATTGGCCGCAGTGGGGCATCGCGTGGTGCATGGCGGAGCGAAGTACAGTGAACCGCAGCGTATCACTTGGGAAATGATCGAGGATTTGCGTCAACTCACCGCATTCGATCCTGAGCATCTGCCGCAGGAGATCCTGTTAATTGAGGCGTTTCAGCGCCGATTTCCCGACCTGCCGCAAGTGGCGTGTTTTGATACCGCATTTCACCATGATCTGCCGCGCGTGGCGCAATTGTTGCCGATTCCGCGACGCTACGAGGCGCAGGGTGTGCGGCGCTATGGGTTTCATGGGTTGTCGTATGCGTTTCTCATGGGAGAACTGGCCCGCCTGGCCGGCACGCAAGCGGCACAAGGTCGGGTCATTCTCGCCCACCTCGGCAATGGCGCGAGCCTGGCGGCGGTGCGTGACGGCAAACCCGTGGACACCAGCATGAGTTTCACCCCGGCTGCCGGGGTGCCGATGAGCACCCGCTCAGGCGATCTCGATCCCGGGCTGTTTTGGTTTCTGGCGCACACTGAAAATATGAGCGCGCAGCAGTTCAATGAGATGGTCACTTCCCAGTCCGGGCTGCTCGGGATATCCGAAACCAGTTCCGACATGCGTGACTTGCTCGACCATGAAGCACAGGACGTGCGGGCGGCCGAGGCGGTCGCGCTGTTTTGCTACCAGGTCAAGAAATGGATCGGCGCCTTCGCGGCGGCGTTGGGCGGGCTGGATACGCTGGTGTTCGCAGGTGGCATCGGGGAGAACGCGTCAGTAATCCGCGCACGTATCTGCGAGGGCATGGAGTTTCTTGGAATCGAACTCGAAAAAAATCAAAACGCGGCGAATGAGAACGTGATTTCCGCGGCAGCCGGTCGGGTAACGGTCCGCGTCATTCATACAGACGAAGAACAGATGATCGCGAGTATGGTCTGTCGCGATTTGGGTCTTACCTTTGAAAAGGAAGATGATCGTAAATAAGCCGTCTGAAAGGAGTATTGTCACGAAGATGAAATTGGGGCCAGGGATAGGTCATAAGGAAATCGATTTGCTAGCACGATCAAGGAGAGTGGATCACCCGTATGGGTAAGCAGTCTGTTACAACTATCTCATATTTTTCCGATGTGCTCTGTGTATGGGCCTATGCGGCGCAAATCAAGCTGGAGGAATTACAGCGACAATTTGGCGACCAGGTCCGCGTGGAGTATTACTTTATTCGCCTGTTCGGCGATGTCTCCGCGCGCATTGAGGCCGGCTGGGAGGACAGGGGCGGGACGGCGGGCTATGGGGAGCATGTGAAACAGGTGGCGGCGCGCTTCGATCATCTCGACATTCATCCTGAGATATGGGCCAGGAATATACCGGCCACGTCCGCGAGTTGCCACCTCTTCCTCAAGGCCATTCAGCTTCTGGAGAAGTCCGGTGAAATTTCCGCGGCACCTCTGGCGCGGTTCGGCGGCAAGAGCCTTTTCGAAGAGGCGGTTTGGCGGTGTCGTCTCGCGTTTTTCCGGGATCTGCAGGACATCGCCGCGCGTACCCATCAGGAAGCAATAGCCGCGGACATATCTTTGCCGCTTGCCGACATCCGCAGGCAGATCGACAGTGGCGTGGCCTATGCGGCGCTTTGCGCGGATTTCGATGCCAAGGAAAAATATCTTGTCGAAGGCAGCCCCACCTTCCTGTTCAACGAAGGAAGGCAGAAACTCTATGGTAATGTCGGCTATCGGATTATCGAGGCCAATATACAAGAGTTGTTGGCCGACCCCGGCGAACGGGCCAGTTGGTGTTAATCGATACAGTATGGACGGCAAGGACGCGACATTGGTCGTTCGGAATTGTGCAACGCGGTCGTTGAATGGGTGCAGTTTCCCCTATGCAAAAAGCAAATCGTAATGGCTATAAAAAATAACAGGAGACGCCCGATGAAGGAACACGAGCACGCAGCCAAAAATAAACCTGAAACTAAGCCCGAAACTAAGCCGTCCCAAGACGAGGTGGCCAAGAAGGCCTACGCCATCTATCAGGATGAAGGTAAACCGGAAGGTCATGCCGAGCAGAATTGGTTGGAGGCTGAGGCTAAATTGAGAAGCGGTGACCATATGCATATGGACGGTCACGGTCACGGCAAAGATCATCACGCCCACATGGCGGCGGATTTCCGCAAGCGTTTCTGGATCTCGCTGGTACTGACGCTGCCGATACTCGCCCTCTCGCCGTTGCTGCAAAAGCTGGTGGGCTTGCGCGATGCCATCAGTTTTTCCGGCGACACCTACGTCCTGTTTGGCTTTGCCTCGGCGGTATTCTGGTATGGCGGTTGGCCGTTCCTCAAAGGCTTGGTCGATGAGCTTAAAACTCGCAAGCCGGGGATGATGACGCTGGTCGCCGTCGCTATCACCACCGCTTATGCTTACAGCAGCGCCGTGGTGTTCGGCCTGACCGGCAACATGTTCTTCTGGGAGCTGGCCACGCTGGTAGACATCATGCTGCTCGGGCACTGGATCGAGATGAGGTCAGTGATGGGCGCATCCAAGGCGCTGGAGGCATTGGCGAAACTGATGCCTTCCGATGCGCACAAACTGATGCCGGACGGCAGCGTGAAAGATGTGCCGCTCGGTGAACTGGCGGTGGGTGACCGGGTGCTGATCAAGCCGGGTGAGAAAATCCCGGCGGACGGTGTCATCGTCGAGGGCGAGAGTTCGGTCAATGAAGCGATGCTCACTGGAGAATCGACCCCGGTAAGCAAGAAGAGCGGCGGCAAAGTCATCGGCGGCGCCATCAATGGCGAAGGCTCGCTGACTATCGAAGTCAAAGGTACAGGCAAGGAATCGTTTCTGTCGCAGGTCATCGACCTGGTCAAGCAGGCACAGGAGAGCAAATCGAAGACGCAAAACCTCGCCGACACTGCCGCGATGTGGCTCACCATCATCGGGCTGAGTTCCGGAGTCATTACCTTATTCATCTGGCTGGTGCTTGTTAACAAGGAATTAGCCTTTGCCATCGAGCGCGCCGTGACCGTGATGGTGATTACCTGTCCGCACGCCCTCGGTCTTGCCGTGCCCTTGGTCGTAGCCGTCTCTACAGCATTGGCCGCGAGCAACGGCCTGCTGATTCGCAATCGCGGTGCTTTCGAGGGCGCCCGGAAATTGCAGGCCATCATTTTTGACAAGACCGGCACGTTGACCGAAGGCCGCTTTGGTGTGACTGACACACTGCTGCTGGCACAGGATATAGACGAAGACACGCTGCGCAAATACGCGGCCTCGGTGGATGCGAATTCAGAGCATCCCATCGCCAAGGCTATTGCCGAATCTTTTGAGCAGAAGCTGCCTGTCGAAAACTTCAAAAGCATCCCAGGCAAAGGCGCAGAAGGCAGAGTCGATGGCAAAGACATCAAAGTGGTCAGTCCCGGCTATTTGCTCGAGCAGAACATCACACACGATGATCAGCGCGTCGAGCCGCTGCAAGCCCAGGGTAAGACAGTGGTGTTCGTCGTTGTGGACGGGCAGTTGAAAGGCGCGATCGCGCTGGCCGACATTGTCCGACCCGAGGCAAAGCAAGCCATCACTGCGCTCAAGGCGATGAATGTCCGCTGCATGATGCTCACCGGCGATAACAAAGCGACGGCGCAGTGGGTTTCGGATCAGATCGGCCTGGATGAATACTTCGCCGAAGTCCTGCCCCAGGACAAAGCCGCCAAGGTGAAAGAGGTTCAGGCCCGCAGCGTGCTGGTGGCCATGACCGGTGATGGCGTGAACGATGCTCCGGCACTGGCGCAGGCTGATGTGGGCATCGCCATCGGTGCCGGTTCCGATGTAGCGGTGGAGACCGCCGACGTTATTCTGGTGCGCAGCAATCCACTGGATGTTGTGGCCATCGTGCAGCTTTCTCGCGCCACCTATCGCAAGATGATACAGAACCTGGTCTGGGCCACGGGCTACAACGTCATCGCCATTCCGTTGGCAGCGGGTGCGCTCTACGCGTGGGGCGTGGTGCTCACCCCCGCAGTGGGTGCAGCGTTGATGGCTGCGAGCACGGTGATTGTGGCTATTAATGCCCGCATGCTGAAAATAAAAACGGGCAGTACAGTAAAAACATAAATCATCTGGTTCGCAGATGATAGGTGATGGGCAGTTTAATGAAAGGTGATTTCTCATGATGGATTATGTAAACGGATGGATGCATGACTCGATGGGCGGGGGTATTGGGGCGTTGATAGGCGTATTGGTGGTAGTCCTGCTGGTGATCGTGATTATCAACCAGTCAAAGAAATAATGGTGCGTTCAGGAGCCGCTGATGGCGCTTCCTGGTAGCCATGAAATGGAAATCATACTGGATTTTCCGCGCTCTCAATTTCAGCCTACACAGGAATTTTAAACCATGAAAACCAATGCACTTGTACCTGATCTTCTAAACAAAATGGATGCCTACTGGCGCGCCGCCAACTATCTGTCGGTCGGCCAGATTTATTTATATGACAACCCGCTGCTGAAAAAACCGCTCACCCTTGATCATATCAAGCCACGCCTGCTGGGCCACTGGGGCACTACGCCTGGTCTCAACTTTATTTATGTTCACCTGAACCGCATCATTCGGCAATATGATTTGAGCATTGTTAATGTCACCGGCCCCGGCCATGGCGGGCCAGGCCTGGTGGCCAACACCTATCTGGAGGGTACATATAGCGAGGTGTATCCAAACATTTCCCGGGACGAGGCGGGAATGAAAAAGCTGTTCACCCAGTTTTCCTTTCCCGGCGGCATCCCCAGCCACGTTGCACCGGAAACGCCGGGGTCCATTAACGAAGGTGGTGAACTCGGCTATGCCCTGTCACATGCCTATGGTGCCGCGTTCGATAATCCCGATTTACTGGTTGCCTGTGTGGTGGGCGATGGTGAGGCGGAAACTGGGCCGATGGCGACCAGTTGGCACTCGAACAAATTCCTCAATCCGGTGCGTGACGGTGCAGTCTTGCCGATTCTGCATTTGAACGGCTACAAGATCGCCGGCCCTACGGTGCTGGCGCGAATCTCCCACGACGAACTGGAAGCGCTGTTCCGCGGCTATGGATACACGCCGTATTTCGTCGAGGGTGACGACCCCGAGAAGATGCATCAGTTGATGGCCACCACACTTGATACGGTGGTTGCCGAGATCCAGCGCATCCAGCGCGACGCGCACGCCAATGGTTTTAGTGGACGTCCGCGCTGGCCCATGATAATCCTGCGCTCGCCGAAGGGTTGGACCGGGCCTGAAGCCGTCGATGGCAAAGCGATCGAAGGGACCTTTCGCGCACACCAGGTGCCGGTTACCAATTTCATCAAAGAGCCAGAGCATATAAAAATCCTTGAACAATGGATGAAGTCTTACCGCCCCGAAGAATTATTTGATGATACTGGCAGGCTGATAGCAGAACTGGCTGAACTGGCGCCAAAGGGCGAACGGCGTATGGGCGCCAACCCACATGCCAATGGCGGCATGCTGCTGCGTGACCTGCGCATGCCGGACTTCCGTGAGTATGCAGTCGATGTACCGAAACCCGGCGAGGTGAAAGGTGAAGCGACGCGCGCCCAGGGTGAGTTCATACGTGACGTGATGAAACTCAATTCCGAAGCACGCAACTTTCGTATTTTCAGTCCGGACGAAACCGCATCGAATCGCTGGGGTGCGGTATTCGAAGTGACCAACCGTTGTTCGACAGCAGACATACTTCCAGGTGACGAACATGTCGCGCCCGATGGCCGAGTGATGGAAATGTTGAGCGAACACCAGTGCCAGGGTTGGCTAGAAGGTTATCTGCTAACCGGGCGCCATGGCTTTTTCTCCTGCTATGAAGCCTTTATCCACATTGTTGATTCGATGTTCAACCAGCACGCCAAGTGGCTCGATGTGACGCGTGACATTGCCTGGCGCCGGCCCATTGCCTCGCTGAATTATTTGTTGTCTTCCCACGTCTGGCGGCAGGATCACAACGGCTTCAGCCATCAGGACCCGGGGTTCATCGACGTGGTGGCAAACAAGAAGGCTGAAATCATCCGCGTCTATCTGCCGCCCGATGCCAACACCCTACTGTGGGTCACCGACCATTGCCTGCGCAGCCACAATGACATCAATGTTATCGTCGCGGGCAAGCAGCCGGAACTGCAATGGCTGAGCATGGATGCGGCGATCCGGCACTGCACCGCCGGGCTTGGCATCTGGGAATGGGCCAGCAACGATGAAGGGGGAGATCCCGATCTGGTCATGGCCTGCTGCGGCGATGTGCCGACGCTGGAGACACTGGCGGCAGTGAAGATTCTGCGGCAGCATTTTCCGGAACTGAAAATCCGCGTCATCAATATCGTGAATTTAATGACCCTGCAGCCGCAGAGCGAGCACCCACACGGCATCTCAGACAAGGACTTCGACGTCCTCTTCACCTGGGACAAGCCGATCATTTTTGCTTTCCACGGCTATCCCTGGTTGATACACCGTCTGACCTATCGCCGCACCAATCACAAGAACCTGCATGTGCGCGGCTACAAGGAAAACGGCACGACCACCACGCCTTTCGACATGGCGGTGCTGAACGATCTCGACCGCTTCCATCTGGCGGGCGACGTCATCGACCGGGTGCCTAGCCTGGGTTCGCGCGCCGCCTACGCCAAACAGTTTCTGCGTGACAAGCTGCTTGACCATAAGGCCTATATCGAAAAACACGGCGAAGACATGCCGGAAATTCTAAACTGGAAGTGGCAGGATGAATAAGTTAAGACAGTTTTGGGGCAGTCTGCGGTCGAGCTTTTGGTTTTTGCCTTTTCTGATAGTCCTGACCAGCATTGTTTACGCGGTAGTGTTGATCCAAATAGACTACGCAGGGGGTGACCGATGGCTGGCCCAGTGGCCACGGACATTTGGGGTCGCGGCGGAAGGCGCGCGCGATATGTTGTCTACGCTGGCCGGTTCGATGATGACGGTGATGGGCATCACGTTCGCCATGACCCTGCTGGCATTGGCGCTGGTGTCGAGCCAATACACCTCGCGCATCTTGCGCAACTTCATGCGCAGCCGTGTCACGCAGGTCACGCTGGGAACCTTTGCCGGAATTTTCGTCTATTGTTTGATCGTGTTGCACGCTGTTCGCACTGGCGATGCGACATTCGTGCCGAGTCTGGCGGTCTTTTTCGCCTTTGTTCTGGCGTTTGGCGGCATTGCCGTCCTCATTTTTTTTATTCATCACATCGCCTTGTCGATTCAGGCATCCAGCATCATCGCAACGGTCGCTCAGGATACCGAGGCCTCCATTGATCGGCTGTTCCCGGAAAAACTGGATCAGGGGCCCGATGAAGATGAAGGCCGGAGCCAGGGGCTCGAATCACTGGATGAGAGGACCTGGTATCCAGTGCCGGCAGCCGTGAGCGGTTACATTCAAAACGTGAATATCGCTGCGCTGATGAATCTGGCACGGGACAGCAGGACCATCGTGCGTATGGAGTACGGCATCGGCGCGTTCGCTGTGCGAGATACGGCCCTGGTATCGCTCGCCCTGACGTACCCGCCCGACCAGAAGACCATAGATGTGCTTAATGCCGCTTACAGTATTGGCGGCCATCGCACCGTTGAACAGGATCTGGCTTTCGGAATTCGACAGCTCGTGGATATGGCCATGAAAGCACTTTCTCCCGGGGTCAATGA
>JBBKWY010000051.1:0-2880 GCA_037969215.1 Halioglobus sp. | reverse complement strand
GGCGAGTACAAAATGCGTCTGGCTATTCCAGGCTATCTGATTCACGGCACCAACAAGCCCCAGGGTGTGGGCATGCGTGTTTCTCACGGTTGTATTCGTATGCTGCCTGAAGATATCGAGAAGCTCTTCCCGCAGATACCGACCGGCACGCCCGTTAGTATTGTCAATCAGCCGGTCAAGGTGGGCTGGTACGGCAGCAAGTTGTATATCGAAGTTCATCCTCCGCTGGAAGAGTATCCCAATGACCGGGGTGCAATGGTGCAATACGTGATGTTGGCGCTGGATGATGCCATGGCGCGACGATCTTCCGCTGCGGCGTTGGATAATGCGCTAATAGATGAGGAACTCAGTGTACAAACTGGTATGCCTCTGGTGATCTCTGCTGGGGGTTAATCTCTACGGGGGGGTGAAGCTCGGGGGAAAACAAGGGCAGACACCCTAAATCACCGAAGCGGTCCCACCCAACTGGTAGGTGAAGCCGCCCCGGTAAAGAGGTGCCCGATTTCTTACTTGTTCATAGACTGCTTGAACATACGGTCCATTTTCTCGGAGTTGGCATCGCAGCATGCTTGAGCAGCGTTAGCTTTTGCCAGTGCGGCGGCTGCGTCTGCAGAAGCCTTGCTAGCAGATGCTTGAGCGCTTTCAACTTGTGCTTTCAGCGTGTCCAGATCGCGAGTAGTGGCGCAGCCAGTTACCCCTGTCAGGGCTACCAACATAAAAGCTGCTGCTGTGGTTTTGAGCGAGTTACGCATAATCTTGTCCTCTAAGTGGTCAGCCGATCGCCGGCCTATAAAATACATCCAATTTGAACTGCGCTTCCCTTTTTAAATACCGGGCTGTGCAGCTCGTTTTAGGGCAATGTCGCCAAACCAAGTCGGCGAGCACCTCCAATCGCTATTTTCAGAGATACGGCGCGTAATCGCAAGCTATTGTTTACCCGACTTTTTCCCAGTTAGCGCACTACGACTCTGGTACCTACTACCACCCATTTGGCCAGTTCTGCCAATTGTTCATTGGTCAGGGCTATGCATCCCTCTGTCCAATTGACGGCTTCATGCACTTTTATGTCGCCGGTTCCCAGTCCGTGAATACCCAATTGGCCTCCCAGAATGGTGGCCTGCGACGGTGGAAGACCGCGATCCAGGTTGTAACGCAAGGCCCTGTACACCTCGGCGTCAATGCGCTGATCCAGAAACGCACGCTCGGTGTGATCCAGGTTTGGGTAGTTAATGGCCATGAATAGCTTGAAGCGTTCGCTGCGCCTGATCTCGGTAATCGTAAACTCCCCCAGAGGTGTGGTGCCGTCATTCCTGCGTTTGGTCAGGGTGGGGCCGCTGCTGCCTATGGCGATGTTCTCAAATGTCTGCAATGGGCTTTCACCTTGCATTACCATGAGACTGAGGTGCTCAGTGTCAACCGCTAACCAGACTTCGCTGGTCACGGCGGTAGGTTGCGCACCGGGCAAGGGAGCGGCGAGGGAGATACTGGCAGTGAGTGCAAATAGAAAAAACAGCGTTACAGCGCGACATTGCTTTAGCGACTGTGCGGGGGGAGTACGAAAATTAACCACCTTTGAAAACCGGTTCAGGAAGAATGCCGACGATCATAGCTGTCGGGAAGTGACGATTCAACGGTCATGCTCTGGTATTCTGACACTCTTTGTTTAGTAGGCAGATTGCGCCTGCGCAAATGGAGAGGATCTTAAAAGAGGTCGCGCTATGAGACAGGTGTCGCAAATCAATTACCAGTTGCTCGATCCACAGGTCATCGAGAACCCTTATCCCTTCTATCGTGCGTTGCTGCGCGACGCGCCGGTGTATCAGGTACCGGGAACGGAAGTCTACCTGGTGTCATCGTGGCAATTGATTCACGAAGTGTTGAAGAACCAGACGGATTACTCCGCCAATCTCACCGGTATTCTGATAACGGATGAACAGGGCAAGCCTGCGCTGTTTGATCTGACTCAGTTTGGCGGCACGGTGGATGCCATTGCCAATGCTGATGAGCCCTTCCATGCGGTGCATCGCAAACTGGTATTGCCTCAGCTCAACGCGCGCAAGGTTGCGGCGATGGAGGCTGAGGTGCGCAGCTGGGCGCGCGCTGGTGTGCAGCAATTGGTAGCGGCAGGCCGAGGCGATTGCGTGGGTGAGTTGGCCAATGCAATTCCGGTGAAAGTGATGGCGAGGCTGGTGGGCTTGCCGGTGGGGGATGTGGATCAGCTACTGCACTGGGCGTTTAGTGGTGGCGATATACTCGCGGGAACGCCCAATCTGGAGCGCATGATCACGCTGGGAGTCGCCACCGGAGAGATGAGAGCCTATCTGGTGCGACATTTTGAGGCAGCGCTGCAGGCCGCTGGCTCCCGGCCGCCAAGCAGCGTGATGGATGAACTCGCCAGTGGCGTCAAGCAGGGGATGATTTCGGAACAGGAGGCCATCGGCATCAGTATTGTGCTGCTGGGCGCGGCCGGTGAATCCACGTCCAGTCTGGTGGGCAGTGCGATACGGATACTGGCGGAAAATGTTGAGTTGCAGCGGCAACTGCGCGAGCAGCCTGCGCTGATAGAGCGATACGTCGAGGAAGTCGTGCGCCTGGAGTCCCCCTTTAAGGGCCACTATCGCGCGGTATTGAAGGAAACTCAACTGGGCGGCCTCACTATTCCCGATACCGCGCGCGTGTTTCTGCTGTGGGCAGCGGCCAACCGTGATCCGGAGGTGTTTGCGCAACCGGATCGCCTGAATATTGAGCGCCACAACACGGGTGAGCATCTGGGCTTTGGCCACGGTATTCATTTTTGTATCGGCGCGCGGCTGGCGCGGATGGAGGCCAAAGTTATTCTGGAGGAGCTGCTGCAACAGACGAGTACCTTTAGTCTGGACG
>JBBKWY010000050.1:0-4395 GCA_037969215.1 Halioglobus sp. | reverse complement strand
AAGACTGTCGAGCAATACCCAGAGGCTGGCGCGTTAGTCGTATGCCACCAGAATATTCGCTGGACTTACGCAGAATACCAGCGGCAAGTTGATCGCCTCGCCTGTGGCCTGTTGGCACTCGGAATAGCGCCGGGAGACCGGGTAGGTATCTGGGGGCCAAACTGCTACGAGTGGTGCCTGACACAGTTTGCCACGGCGAAGATTGGCGCGGTTATGGTGTGCATCAACCCTGCGTATCGCTTGTATGAACTGGAGTACGCGCTCAATAAGGTGCAGTGTAAAGCACTCATAACTGCCGAGAGCTTCAAAACCAGCAACTACCTGGATATGTTGCGGGAACTGGCACCCGAATTGTCGAACTGTCACGCTGGCGAGTTACAGTCTGCAAAATTGCCTGAACTCAAAATAGTGATCCGCATGGGCCAGAGTGTCAGCGAGGGTATGTTCAATTTTGAGCAGGTCTGTGCCATGGGTCGCGAGACACAGCGGCCGCGATTGGCAGAGATTGGCGCCCGCTTGTCCCCGACTGACCCTATCAATATCCAGTTTACCAGCGGTACCACAGGTAACCCCAAGGGGGCCACGCTTACGCACTTGAATATCCTCAATAATGGCAAGCTGGTGGGTGATGGTATGCGGCTGACCCAGAGCGACAGGCTGTGTATTCCGGTGCCGCTGTATCACTGCTTTGGCATGGTGATGGGCAACCTCGCCTGTATTACCCACGGCTCGGCGGCTGTTTTTCCGGCCGAGGCTTTTGAGCCTGGCGCCACCCTGCAAGCCGTTGCTCAGGAGCGTTGTACGGCGCTGCACGGTGTCCCGACTATGTTTATCGGCGAGCTCGATCATCCCGGTTTTGCTGATTTCGATCTCAGCAGTTTGCGCACCGGCATTATGGCCGGCGCGCCCTGTCCGGTTGAAGTGATGAAGCGGGTACTGAGCGAAATGCACATGAGTGAAGTGCTGATAGCCTACGGGCAGACAGAAACCAGCCCGGTGAATCATATGACGTCCCCGGATGATGGTATCGAGAAGCGCGTGGGTAGTGTGGGCAGGCCCGCGCCGCACTGTGAGATCAAGATCGTCGATGCCGCAGGCGCCGTGTTGCCGGTGGGCGAGCAGGGCGAGATCTGTTGCCGTGGCCACTCCGTGATGCAGGGCTACTGGGGGGACGCTGAGCGTACCGCAGACACCATAGACAGCGATGGCTGGCTGCACTCCGGAGACCTCGGCGTGATGGACGAGGAGGGCTATACGCAGATCACCGGGCGCATCAAGGACATGATCATTCGCGGTGGCGAAAATGTGTATCCGCGCGAGGTGGAGGAATTCCTGTACACCCACCCGGATATCCAGGAGGTCCAGGTCTTCGGTATGCCGGATGAACGCTACGGTGAGCAGGTCTGTGCCTGGATCAAGGCGCGTGAAGGTGTGTCACTGACCGAAGAGGCTGTGCGGGCGTTTTGCCGCGGCCAAATCACCCACTTCAAGGTGCCGTATCTGATCCGGTTTGTGGAGGAATTCCCGATGACAGTTACCGGCAAGATGCAAAAATTTGTGATGCGCGAGCGCATGCTTGAGGAGCTGTCTTCGGCTGAATAACACGCCGATTGAAAGTTGCTAAAAACAGGTGGCGTGATTTGGGAATCACGCCAACCTGATTTGATCGTCGCCTCAGTTTGCCTTATTGCGTATCACAGTCCACCGGGCTCATGGCGTCAATCCATTGTGCTATCAGCGCAACGCCCTCCGTGTGAATGACACTGCGACCGATCTCCGGCATGCGCACTGCCACCGCATTGGAATCCATACGGAAGACCATAATGGACTCTGCAGAATTGCCCGGGACGATGTCATAGTCGAAGTTGCCACTACCAGGTCCCGCGGCCACTGGGGGCTTGCATTCCCCTACGGATGGACCAAAAGGAAGAAAATAGTTGAGGTATAGCCCGGAGGTGTCACCGGCGCCTCCGGGTGAGTGGCAGTGAGCACAGTTGACGTCCAGATAACCCCTGGCGCGATCATCAAGATTCGCCGAGGTGTCGCCCCACAGTGGAATACTGGGTATGGAGGCTGTATCTGTTGGGGCACCGCTCAGGATGTTCTGCGCCGTCCAGTGATCGAGCTGATTGGCCGTTCCGCTGCTGTAGTCGAAATTTTTGTTGAGCGAACGGGCTGTCGGGCCAAGTGGCAGCATTCCATCCTCACCGTGACAGTTGGCGCAATTATTGGTGTTGGGAATGACGTAGTTGGTATTCTGCGGCACGCCGTTCGTGTCAATCCAGCTGATCGCTTGGGTGCCACCGGTGACCGTCAGCACGGCATCGGTTTTATCGCTATTCCAGATGTAGGGTATTGCAATCCAGCCTTTGCTGCGCCGGATCATCAGGCGCGTTTCGATAATATTCTGCGCGCTGTTGTCGTCCCGTAAATCTGCCTGGATGGTGAAGGTTTTGGCGATAATGGTGCCAATCGGAAAGTCGAATGCCGCCGTATCTCGATACGCGGCTTTCGCGCCTTGGGGGACAAACACGAAACGGTACTTCTGGGCATAGTCAGTAAACAGCGGCGTATTCAAGTCATAAATGACGCCGTCGTTGGCATTTTCCAGCGGATTGCTGGCATCGGCGAACAAACGATAATCCGACAGATTGGGGCAGTTCGCCAGATACGCTTCAGCATTGAGTCCCTCACCCTCAACATCGCACAACTCAACCGGGTTGGGGTCTGTGGGGTTATCCGGGTCTACCGGGGGCTCCAGAAGGATAGGCGGCAATGAGGCATGGCTGCAGTTGAACAGTTCCGGATTCGTGGAAATGGCGGTGTCACCAGGAACGACGCCCAGCACCGTCGTGATATTGAATGTTCCTATAGTGCTTTCCGGGGCATTGTCCACAATACAAATGGCCTGGCCCTCCGTTAAGCCATCGGGGAACTCGACCAGTAGTACTCCGCTGTCAGTGCCGACACCTGAACTGTCATAGAAATTGTCCGTGGCCTCGCCCAGTACAAATCCGACCAGTGCCGCATCCCCCTGGGGGTTATAGGAATTGTTTTCCATGACGTTGTCGTGGATGTATATTTTTTCCGGGACCGGATCGTACGTGGGTTTGCTGATAAACGCGTCTACAAAATAGTAGCTCACGATAAGTGAGCCAAACGACTGGTTGCCGGTGATGGTATTGCCAAATACTTCAATATCGTCATTGGCCATAATCATCAGGCCGGTGCCGGAGGGCACTGTACCGACGATATTCCCGGCAGGCGCAAAGTTCGGCTCGTTGTTGTCAACGATCAGGTTGTTGAAAACACGGGTCGCTTCGCCGCCCTGAACCGGGGGGCCAGGCAGGTCGAAGACCAGTATGCCGCCGGTGTTTCCGGTGGTGTTGTTGTCGTAAACGTCGGCGAATTTGGAGTTCTCGATTTCGATGCCGGCGACGTTTTCATAGACGTAGTTACGACGCACGATGATGATTTCCGATTGGCCGACGTAAACCCCGGCATCGCTGGCGCCACGCACTTCGGAGTCTTCAATAAGCACGTTGCGGGCCTGCACCGGGTACAGGCCATAGGGGCCGTTGTCCTCATCGGGGCCATTGGTCCACTCCACACGCACTCGGCGGATGGTGAGGCCATTACTACCCTCGACTTTAATGCCGTCTCCCGGGGTATCCTCTACCGCGAGGTCTTCCACCACGAAGTTGTTACCCGTGCCCAAAATGCCCTGTGATCCGGAGGTCTGGCCTGCGAAATTCAGTACTGTGCCGCCAGCCGCTGTCATGCCCTGCCCGCGCAGCACGATATTGTCTACGCTGCTGCTCAATTCGCCGACAAAGTTGTACGTGCCGGCAGGCAGTTCAATAATAGTTTTGGGCTGTGCCTCAATCAGCGCGGCTAGTGCGCGTGTTTCCAGATCGGGACCGGCTGCCAGCTTCACCAGTTTGTAGCCGGGAAAATCCGGGTCATCGAAGCCACACTGGGGCAGGTCACACAGCGCGACGCACTGCCGCGCATCAAGCACTGTGATAAAACCATCCCCATCGATATCCAGCGGGTCGCCAGGCGGTGCCGGGGTGCCCTTGGCCAGGCCGATGGCATAGATGTCACCCGCATCCACAATCAGATCGCCATCTGCATCGCAAAATCTGGGAACAGGTGCGCCACATTGTGAGTAGGAGAGGCTGCTGAGAGAAAGTAGCGACAGTGTGACCAAGATCTTAGACAGATGACGCATCAGCGCTCTCCCGATTATCCGTTGTTTCGTTGCTGTCAGGGTGTCATTGTATTTTTTTGTCGCAAGCGACTAAGCGCGCGATGTATGCACTCGGCGAGTCACGCTCCAGCCGAGCAAGCCACTGAGCGCTAGCCACAGCGTGGCCGGCAGCGGAACTGCCA
>JBBKWY010000049.1:0-8848 GCA_037969215.1 Halioglobus sp. | reverse complement strand
TGGAGTAGCGGTGTGAAGCCGGTGATACGCACCACGCCTTCTGCCACAGCAGGAGCAGCCTCGTTGATACCCAGTGCGCCGCCGCGCACAACGCCCGCATCCATATCCAGGCGCAACTGAAGCTGATCCCCGAGATCGAGCGACAGCGGCGCGACGCCCTTCGTGAGCGGCACTTCCAGACGCAGGTGTTGTCGCTCATCCGCCTGTTTTTTCCATGGCTGGGGAAGGTCAAGGCTAACACCTTGCAGCTGACTGTTGACGGTCAGCACTGCAGGCACACCCGGTGCGAGGCGGATATCAAGATCAGCCTCTGTCTGGCCACTGGCGAACGTCAAGCTCTCCAGTTGCAACCAACGCCAAACGTCGGCCAGATCCACCCGGGTGGACAGTTCGACATCGACCACAGTGGTAGCGGGGTCATAGGTGCCTCCGTCCACACTGTGATACTGACGCAGCTGCGCACTGACCGCTTTTCCCCACAGCGTTGCCGCCAACTCGCTGGAACTGAATCCTGTTGTTGTACTGTATTCAAACTCGCCGCTCAGCGACCGCAGGGGCAAGTTACCCGGCATCACCAGTAGCTCTACGTCGCGCCACCGCGTGACGACATCCACCTGTGGCGGCGCCGATTTGTCGCTGAGATTCATATGTAATTGCAGGTCTGTGTCCAATACACCGCTGGCAGTCCACGCGGCGAAGGTCGGCCCGACTATCCCCGCCAGTGGCGACTCCTTGAGCACTTTAAATCCGTCGCTCACCGGGCCATGTAAATTGCCTCGCAGGTCCAGTGTAATGTCGCCTGAGTCATCCAACCGGGTCTCCACCGACAACTGCTCAACCCGGGATTCATATAAGCTGGCCCGCTCTGCCCACACGCTGACGTCACTGTCGTCGATAAGGACGACACCCTGCTCCACAAACACCGTTGGCCACTGCGGGTGGTAGCGCAGCTGCGTGTCCTTAACATTGAATGCCAGTTGCACAGTGTGCAGCGGCGCCGCACCCGCCCTCAGGCTGCCGCGCCACAAAAATGCACCCTGTTCGATATCGCCCTCGCCGATACTGTCGGCCAGCCAGCTCAGTAGTGTGGGATTGAGAATGTAGGGAATATATTTTGCGCGATGCACGGGATGGGTATCATGCAGCCCCACCAATAGATCCATCTCGATACCAATGTCGTCAGGCTGTAGCGGAATATTGAGCCCAAACAGCACCTTTGCGATGCCCTCCTCGCCCCGTGTTGTCAGCAGACCGCTGGCAATCCTGAAGGTCTGTGCGTCCCAGTCGAGGTGCAGGGTGCCGTACAAATCTTCAAATTGCAGGGGTTCGCGATAGATGGCGGGGAAATCCAGACTCATCGACTGCCCATCGAGAACGACAAAACCGCCCTGATCTGTAATCTGGACAAACCCACTGGCAGCGGTGACGCCCGGTGCACCGTGCAGTGAGTTGACAGCCAACTCCTCGAAATTTGCGGCTACCTGCCATTGATCTGATGGTTGGTAGATATTGTCGATATTGAGCTGCAGTGCCGATAAATCGCCGCGCGGCTGCAGTGTGGAAAATACCTCGCGCAGGGTTTCAGAGACAGCGACCTGCTGGGTGAGGATGGTGTTTATCGACGCCAGCGCAAACCCGCTGGTTCGCACGCGCAAGGCATTGCCCCACGTATCCAGTTGCAGCCTCGGGACGCGCCACTCGACACCCTCATTCTCCAGCAGCAGGTTCGATACGAACAGTGTCCAGCCGTTGCTGCGCTGCAGTAGCCGGGCTTGCAGGGCTGCCCGCTGCAACGGCATTTGCCACGACGCATCGTTAGCCGCAATCAACAGGTCGCCGCCTTCGAGCCGGGCCTCCACTGACGGCTTGCCCTTGTCCCAGTTCAACCACAGTTCCAGATCCACGGTACCATCCGCCCACACCGGGAGCGACTGATCAGCCAGCACGTCTTTTATCGCCCCAAGATCGGTGGACTGCATATCCAGATAGATCTGACCCGAAAACACCTCTGGTCTAAACGGGTCTCCCAGGCCCTGCGCCACAACGGCGATACGCACTCCCCCAGAGGACGCCAGGGTGGCTTGCACATGCCGTTGACTACCCTCTCGGGATAACTCGAGATCGAGATCCAGATCGCGCACTTCACCGTCCGGCAGCGCCAGAATCAGCCTATTATTGCGCAGCGTGATGCGTTCGACATTGAGCAGGAACTCCCGCAGAGGCTCAGCTGTGCGGCCCGTACCCGGCCCAAATCCCGACAAGCTGAAGACGCCGTCACGGGTGAGCTCGCCGTTCAAGCTCAGGCCGTCCAGGACAAGCCGGGTCATCTGCAATGAGCGTGTGCGCAGCGTGTTCAGTACATCCACGTCCATACGCCCCCGGGAGAGCTCCAGCGGAGGACTCTCACTACCGGGAATGCTGACACGTAGCCCTGTCAATATGAGCGCCGGCGTGAACGATTGCCACTCGCCGCTCACCTGCTGTGCCTCTATCCCGAACGGCAAACGCGCGTTCAACGCCTGCAGTATCTCCACGCGATAGTTCGCCAGATTTGCAGTGAGCAAACGTCCTACACTGACATAGGTCGCCAGCGTCACTATCAGGATGACCAGAGCCACCCAGAGTGCGCTGCCTAGCCTATTGTATAATGGATTTTCCAAACGTCGGTTCCGCGCGTACTGCCTGTTCAGAGCAGTATGATGTCAAACTGTTCCTGACTGTAGCCCGGCTCCGCCCGCAAACTGATGACCTTGCCGACAAAATGTTCCAGGTCGGCAAGATGCGCTGACGCCTCGTCCAGCAGTCGATCGACCACAGCCTGCGACGCCAGCACCATCAGCGTATCATTTTCACAGGTACGGGCGTGGCGCATAATATCCCGAAAGATCTCATAACAAACCGTTTCTGCCGTTTTAACCATACCGCGCCCACGGCAAGCTGGACAGTCTTCACACAGCATTCTCTGGAGACTTTCGCGCGTGCGCTTGCGGGTCATTTCCACCAGGCCCAAATCGGAGACCTCTGTAATCTGGTAGCGTGCAGGATCTCGCTGCATGTGCTGTTCCAGCGTGCGATGCACCTGGCGTCGATGCTCGGCATCCTTCATGTCAATAAAATCGACAATGATGATGCCGCCCAGGTTGCGCACCCGCAATTGCCTGGCCAGCGCTGTCGCCGCCTCCAGATTGGTCTTGAGTATCGTCTCAGCCTGATTGCGACGGCCGACAAATGAACCCGTGTTGACGTCGATGGTGGTCATGGCCTCGGTCTGGTCGATGATGAGATGCCCACCGGATTCGAGCTCTACACGGGACTCCAGCGCACGCTGCATTTCATCCTCGACGCCATGCAGTTCAAACAGCGGCCGCTCACCACTGTAGAGTTCCAGCAAACCGGTCACCTCCGGCACATAATCACCGCAAAATGCCTGCAGGGCGGCAAAACACTCGCGGCTGTCGATGAGGATGCGTGCCACCGACGGCCTCACCATATCGCGCACGATACGCAAATACAGCGGCGGCTCCTCATACAGCAGCTCCGCTTTAGTGGCGGCCGCGGCACGTCGTGACACCGCCGCCCACAGCCGGTGGAGAAAGCGCAGATCCGCCGCAATCTCCTCTTTACCCACGCCCTCGGCAGCGGTGCGCAAGATAAAGCCGCGCGGCGTTTCCATGTTCTCGTCCGCCCGCACTTGCGCCAGCATCTGCTGCAAGCGTGTCCGCTCAAGCGGGTTGTCGATTTGTTGTGAAACACCAATGTGTTCGGTTTGCGTCAGCATAACGAGGTAGCGCGTCGACACCGATAATTCGGTCGTAACCCTGGCACCCTTGCTACCAAGCGGCTCCTTGACCACCTGCACAATGAGTTTCTTACCCTCGTGCAGGTAGTCAGTGATAGTGTCAGAGGCGTGCTTCTTATCACCACGGTGGAGGCTTTCGACAGCCACAATATCCGACAGCTGGATAAATGCGCTGCGCTCTGCCCCGATATCAACAAACGCCGCCTGCATACCTGGCAGAACACGCACCACCTTGCCCGCATAAATATTGCCGACGATGCCCTTTCTGGCGGAGCGCTCGATGTGGATATCCTGGGTGGCACCGTTGTCCACTAACGCCACCCGAGTTTCCGTCGGCGTGAAATTGATCAGGATCGCTTCACTCACCTGTCTATTCTCACCGGTCTACCCTCGTCAAGTCGCACGACTGCTGGGGTGTCAGCGTGCTTGCGATACCGTGGGTGCACAGTAACTGCCATGTTTCGTACAGCGGCAAACCTACCACGTTGGAGTAGCTGCCTTGAATGCCGCGCACAAAAACGCCGCCCAGCCCCTGAATGCCATACGCACCCGCCTTGTCCCAAGGCTCCCGGGTAGCGAGATACGCCTCACACATTGCCTGGCTCAGCGCGACGAACTCCACTCTGGTACTCACCACCTCGCAGGTCATACCGCTGGCTCCGCGCAGGCATACCGACGTTAGCACGGTATGCCATCGTCCACTGAGACTCGTAAGTATGGCCATCGCATCGTCTGAATCACGCGGTTTACCCAATACAGTACCGTCGAGCACCACAGTGGTATCCGCTGCGAGCACCACAACACCGACAGCAGGGAAACGCGCAGCAACGGTTTGCGCCTTCTCCTGCGCCATTCGTTGCACATAGTCGGACGGGGATTCCCCGACGCGTTGTGATTCGTCGATACTGGCTGGTTCGCTGGTATAAATCACCCCCAGCTGGTCGAGCAAGTCACGACGCCGTGGGGAGGCCGAGGCCAGTATCAAGCGGCTATCGACCATCTCAACTCACCTGGTAATACCGACGCAAACTGCGCAAGCTATGCAGAATGACCGGCCACAACAGGGCACTGGATAACGCCGGCAGTAAAAACAGCTGCGGCAGCACACTCACCCCTTCTATATTCTGCACCCATTGGCAGATCAGCTGATTGATGCCGACCAGAATGAAGACTACCCCGGCCTGCTGCCACAGGCTGTAAACCCTCAATCGTTGATAGAGAACCTGGGACAACAGTGCCACGACTACCAGTGCGAACGCGTTTTGCCCCAGCACGGAGCCCTCCAATACGTCCAGTCCCACCCCCAACAACAGGGCGATGGCGATCCCCACGCGCTGTGGCAGAGCGATACACCAGTAGATGAGTGTGAGCGCCACCCACTCTGGCCGCCCCCATTGCAGCCATGCCGGAAGCGGCAATACCGCCAACACATAAGCCAGAATGAAGGTCAGGAAGATGACCAGATAACCCTGCCCTTCCCTATCGGCCACGGATCAATCTTCCTGGATTGGATGTGTGGTGAACACCAGCAAAACGTGCCGGGTGCGATCCAGCGCCGCCGTGGGCACAGCCAGCACACGGGCAAACGTCTCCCCCGGATCACGCTCGACGACCGACACCACTGCCACGGGATAGCCCTCCGGGAATCGTCCGCCGAGACCGGAAGTCACCAACAAATCGCCCACCTGGATATCCGTGTTTGATGATACGTGACGGATTTCCAGCGACCCCAGCTCGCCACTCCCCTCCGCGATGGCGCGCACACCATTGCGATTTACCTGAACCGGCACGGAATGGGTGACATCGGTGATCAATAGCGCTCTGGAGGAACCGCTGCTGACTTCCACAATCTGCCCCATCAAACCGTCGGCATCGATCAGTGGTTGCCCCACAAACACACCGTCGTGCTCGCCCTTGTCCAACACCAGTTGCAAACGCTCGGGATCCGGGGATACCCCGATCAGCTCTGCGACCAATACATCGTCGCGCAATAGTGCACTGGAGTTCAGCAGCTTGCGCAGTCGCACATTCTCGCCCTGCAGCGAGGCCATCTGCTGGGAACGCCCCTGCAGGATGAGATTTTCCCGGCGCAGGCGCTCGTTATCCTCCAGTAATTGGGTTCTCGATTGAGCGTGGCTCCCGGTCCATTCACTCAAACGTGTTGGCAAATTCGCCATCCAAAAGATGGGAGACGCCAGTGTATCGAGCACAGCGCGGCCAGCCTGGAGTTTATTGTAGTGCAGGTCCGCCGCGATCAGCCCGACGACGACACACGTCGCCAGCATAAGGCGCCACAGGAGGGAGGATTCTTTGACAAATAATGGCTTGATGTGCGCTCCTCAGTTGCAGATATCGACACACTCGGCCGCACAGCTTACCCTACCGCACACTGCATGGAACAGGCTCCGCGGATGCACGCACAGCACCGAGTCCACGTGGGGGGGGTTACTCGGTAGACAGCAGATCTATGGTGCGCCTATCCATTCGCTCCATGGCAATACCGCCGCCACGGGCAACGCAGGTAAGCGGATCATCCGCGACGATGACTGGCAGCCCTGTTTCCTCGGAAATCAGGCGATCCAGATCGCGCAACAGCGCGCCGCCACCGGTCAGCACAATACCACTTTCAGCGATATCGGCCGCGAGTTCGGGAGGCGACTGTTCCAGAGCAGATTTTACGGCCTGCACAATCGCTGCCAATGGATCCTGCAGCGACTCCAGTATCTCGTCACTGTTCAGCGTAAAACTACGCGGTACGCCTTCGGCCAGATTTCGGCCACGCACATCGATTTCGCGCAATTCGCTGCCCGCAAAGGCGCAGCCCACTTCCAGCTTGATACGCTCGGCCGTAGCATCGCCAATCAGGCTACCGTAGCGGCGCCGCACGTGGGAGACAATCGCTTCATCAAAGCGATCACCACCGATGCGAACTGAATCGCGGTAGACCACGCCATTGAGGGAAATGATCGCGACCTCGGTAGTGCCACCACCGACATCCACCACCATACAGCCAGTGGCCTCATCGACACTGAGCCCGGCGCCAATCGCTGCTGCCATCGGCTCCTCTATCAGACGCACATCTCTGGCACCGGCACTGAGTGCCGATTCGCGGATCGCACGGCGCTCAACCTGCGTTGACATACAGGGCACACACACCAACACCCGCGGACTGGGGCGAATGAACTTGCTCTCATGCACTTTGGCAATAAAGTGCTGCAGCATCTTCTCGGTCACCAGGAAATCGGCGATCACGCCATCCTTCAGAGGACGAATAGCGGTGATATTGCCGGGGGTGCGCCCCAACATACGTTTGGCCTCCATACCGACCGCCTCGATAGTTTTCTGGCCATTGTGCATCCGAATGGCCACCACAGAGGGCTCATTCAGCACAATACCTTTATCGCGCACATAAATGAGTGTGTTGGCCGTACCTAAATCAATGGAGAGGTCACTTGAGAACACCCCACGCAGCTTCTTAAACATGAATTTTTGCTACCCTGTGAAAACAACGGGGAACCCCGTGTTAGAGTTCTTTTTACATCTCTACTAACCGGCTTTAAGTAGCGGATATAGCGTCGCGCGACCGGTTTTTTGTGGGAGTTGGCTGAATTGTGCAACTGTACCAACCACAGGGATTTTGGGCAAGGCGCAAATGTGATAAGTTTACGCCCCCGCCGCTTTGAGGGCCGCGCCCTGCTAATGAGACACCATGAGTATTGAGCAAAACGAGATTGAAAAGATAGCCGAACTGGCCCGGATCCGCATATCCGGCGATGAAATAGGTCAGGTCACCGAGCGAATCGCCGAAATATTGCAAATGGTCGATCAGTTACAGGCTGTGGATACCCACAATGTGGAGCCCATGGCCAACCCGCTGGACGCAACCCAACAGCTGCGCCCGGACGTTGTAACCGAGAAAAACCACCGCGAGGCCTTTCAAGCTATCGCCCCCGCCGTCGAAAATGGCCTCTATCTGGTTCCCAAAGTCATCGATTAGGCGGTATACACCGCATCAGGACAGTTGTAATGCACACAAAATCTGTTGCCCAACTTATAGAAGGGCTACGTGAACGTCAGTTTTCCAGCGTCGAGGTGACGCGTGGCTATCTCAACCGAATTGCCGCTTTGGATGGCCAGTACAACAGCTATATCAGCGTGGATGAAAGCGCTGCGCTGGCTGCTGCGGCGGCGGCCGATGAGCGCCTCGCGGCGGGTAATGCCGCTCCCTTGACGGGTATTCCTATCGCCCACAAGGACATATTCTGCACCGATGGTATGCGTACCAGCTGCGGCTCACGCATGCTGGATAACTTCGTCCCGCCCTATGATGCCACCGTCATCCAGCGCTTCAAGGCCGCCGGAGCGGTGTTGTTGGGCAAGACCAATATGGACGAGTTTGCGATGGGCTCATCCAACGAGAGCAGCTTTTACGGTCCGGCTCACAACCCCTGGAATACCAACCTGGTCCCGGGCGGTTCCTCGGGAGGCTCTGCTGCGGCGGTAGCTGGCCTGCTGGCGCCAGCCGCCACCGGCACAGACACTGGCGGCTCCATTCGTCAGCCCGCCGCCTTCTGTGGCATTACCGGCCTGAAACCCACCTACGGCCGCGTATCACGTCTGGGCATGGTGGCGTTCGCGTCCAGTCTCGATCAGGCTGGCCCTATGGCGCACAGCGCGCAGGACTGCGCATTACTGCTCAATGCCATGGCCGGACACGACCCACGGGATTCCACGTCATCGAACGTAGACACCGAGGACTACTGTCAAAAACTGGGCGACAGTCTGGCCGGGCTGCGCATCGGCCTGCCCAGTGAATACTTTGGCGAGGGGCTGGATAGCGCCACCGGCGAATGTATCAACACGGCATTGCGGGAACTCGAAGCGCAGGGCGCCACGCTGGTAAATGTATCGCTACCACACAGCGCGCTCACCATTCCCACCTATTACATCATCGCTCCCGCAGAGGCCTCCACCAACCTGTCGCGCTTTGACGGCGTGCGCTATGGCTATCGCTGTGACGCTCCGGTCGATCTGCATGATCTTTATACC
>JBBKWY010000048.1:0-3334 GCA_037969215.1 Halioglobus sp. | reverse complement strand
ATGAAAACCTCGCCATGCTGATCGAGTGGATTGCACAGTACCCGACGCGACAGGACGTGTTCTCAGAATCGGCGCACAGAACGCTCTATGAGAATTTTGCGGGAAGAAAACGCATAATTGCCAGTAATGAGCGCGCCTGATACGCCCTTATCCGGTTAATCCGGCCCCCATCATCGGGGGCGGGACTTCAGCGCTCGCGCTCAAGCGCGCGCAAACACGCTTGATGACTCAAGGCGCCTCGCATTTTCCTTCGCATGGAGAGTCTGAATCGCTGGTTACACCTCCACATTCTACTACTGAAAATACCGGGAAGACTTTGATCCACCCCCTTAGATTTCGAGCCGCTGTATAGTCACAATCCTGAGCGAGGATGCTTCCGCGCTCATAAATATTTTCTCCTCCCAAGGTGTATTGAAATGTTTCTTGCTCAGTCACTGTATCAGTCTGTCCCGTCATGATATCGGTAATAAACCATTTCAGTGAAAGATACAAAAGCGACTCGGCGGAATTCCTGAGTTCATCTTTCTGTAGCCAGTATTGCCGGGGATCTGTCGTTTGTATGGACGGTGAAAGCACTTCGATAACATTCTGGTATGCAATCTGATCGACATCTTCTGATTTGCTGAGGCGTATGGTCGCTTGCAACATAATCTGTCGTTGGTCCTGCGTCATAATGTAGGTAGGCTGCACTCGAGCCACCCACGTTATTTGATCGCTGCCAGCATTGTAAGCTGATATGGAATAGGCCTCATTTTTGGCGAGTTTCTCAATCACCTGGCCTGCAATTTCGCCCTCTTCAATACCCGATATATAAGCCCCATAGTCGTCCAGGACTGAGTTGGCTTCGGTCTGAAGCTGTTGCTCTTTAGCACTTTTTGTAGCGCCTGCAGCCATCGCGTGCACCGCGACTGAGGCCAGGAAAATCGCCGCAGTATTTCCCGGATAGAGTACTCCCGTACCCACTCCGCCCGAGAGCTTGTCTTTGTCCACTTGACCTATGAAATCGACCGTCCTGTCAGTATCAACCTGGATCGTAAGTGGTCTATCCTGAGAGAATCGTATACCCGCTGCCTCCTGATGCAAGACAGTTCTGGAGGAGTTAGCGCAGCCCGTCACTCCAAGGACAAGAAAACCAATGACTACGAAATGACGGGCTCTCGGTACGGTTCCCACCAAACGCGTACTAGAATTCCGCAACAATCTCTTCTCGCCCTTCTGCAAGTACTTGATAGTAGGCGTTGGTCAGGCCAGGAAAATTGGGTGGCTCATCCCAATCACCCTCCGCACTTTTTTTCAGCTCAAGGGGTAGAAACCACTCATAGCTATTGTTATCCAGATTCACCAGATAGCTGCTCGCTTTTAGGTAAGCAACGGGATCGGAAGTGGGAATGTAATTTGCGTAACCACGCCACATGCCCAGAAATTGCACATCGACTATTAAGAGATGGGAAATATTGTACTCGTCCTTGAGCGCGGAAAAGTCCTGCTTTGCCGTATTGGGTAAATCTGATGAATATCGTCGAAAATTGGTAGCGTCGAAGACTTGATATATCGGCACAACGTTCACGCCCTTAGCTTCCAAGCGTTTGACCAGATCGCTTTGTACCACTGAAAATTCCTGAGCGTTCAATGAATCCACATGCCGTGAAAGTGATGAATTAGCCGCCTCTGCAACAGCCACACACAACAGGCAAGCCGCGCCCGGGAGACTGACATCCAGCTCGGGCAGCTTGGACATCATCACACCCACCCGGTTTTGTTGGTTCTCCAGCACTTGATTATTCAGTGCCACGGGGAGCTGTGGTGCAGTAACACACGCCGCCAGGAGCGTAATACACGAAGTGACGAAAACGAGCTTTACCGCGTTCTTTAATACGGTCGAATCCATTCGCAAAATCCTTATTTTTTATCTTTATTTCCACTTCCAGTCTATCGAAGAAGCCGAACTAATGTCTACAGTAAACTGATGCAGGAATGAGGCATCTCCCATAGTTGATAGAGGTACGACTAATGCCCGAGGTCGGGCCCAAAAATAATGAACAAGATCCATCATTCGGCACTGGAGAGAGAAGACCTCGCAGTTTACAAACACAGAGGCATGAGTATGATTTCATCAAATCGATCAACCGCACATTCGATTTGGCTGGTAGCCCCCATGAAGCAATATATACTCTTGGACAACGACGGTGTTCTGGTCGACACCGAATTCTGGTATTTCAAGGCAACACAGCGCGCGCTTGATGAACTGGGCATCCCGCTTGAGCAAGATACCTACCTGCAACGCATGGTGCACGGCGCTTCCAGTTGGGAGCTGGCCGAAGCCGCGGGTATTGATGCATTGCAGATCGACGCGAAGCGGCACCAGCGCGACGCCTACTACGATGCGTATCTGAGCAAAGAAGCCATTGAAATCCCGGGCGTAGAAGCCGTGCTGAAAGCATTGTCGAGCACCCACAGGATGGCCATCGTCACGACGTCAACGCGCGCCCATTTTGAGCGGATTCACAACAATAGAAGCCTGACTCGACATATGGATTTTGTCCTCACACGCGAGGACTACGTGTCCTCCAAGCCCGATCCCGAACCGTATCTGCTTGCACTCAGCCGATTTGGTGCCCGCGCCGACGAATGCCTGGTGGTAGAAGACTCACAGCGTGGTTTACAATCAGCAATCGCCGCGGGTATCGACTGCGCAGTGGTCCACAATACATTCACATCGAGTCACAATTTCACCGGGGCGAGCCACTTGCTGAACTCTTTAACCGAACTGCCGGGAATCCTGCATGCTCCCCAGGAGTAGTCGCGCCGTTCAGTCACCGACTTTTTGCGACCACGCGCTCCGCTTGCTCTTTGTCCTCGCAGTCACCCTTATCGCAGCAGTAACCGCCAGCGCGCAACCTGTAGCAACCACGCATGCGCCTGGCACGACCTGGCGGGTCGGCCCGGAGCGTACATTGAAAACACCCAGTGACGCGGCAAAGCTGGCCACAGCGGGTGACACTGTCGAAATCGATGCGGGAATCTACCTGAACGACTACGCCAAATGGCGACAGCAGGATCTCACGATTCGCGGCGCAGGCGGCATGGCGCATCTGCAGTCCACCGGGCTCATACCCAATGGCAAGGCTATATGGATCATTGGCGGGAATAACACGGTGGTGGAAAATGTGGAGTTTTCCGGGGCACGCGTGGTCGACACGAATGGTGCGGGCATTCGCCACGAGGGAGGCGCTCTCACACTGCGCAACACCTACTTCCACCACAACGAATTTTCCGTCCTGACCGGCCCGGACCCCCAGGGCAGCCTGGACATCCAGTCCTCTCGCTTCTACTT
>JBBKWY010000047.1:0-30987 GCA_037969215.1 Halioglobus sp. | reverse complement strand
TGAGAACCGTTCGCGCAGCACGTTTTTCTGCACCTTGCCCATCGCGTTACGTGGCAGAGCATCGACTATCTCTACGCGCTTGGGTACCTTAAAGTTAGCTAACACTATTCTACAGTGAGCGATCACTTCTTCTGCAGTCGGCACACTGACCGCTGAAGAGGTTGCGTCTCCAACAATCACAGCAACCACTGCCTCGCCAAAGTCAGCGTGGGGAACACCGATGACGGCAGACTCTTTAACGCCCACCATGTCATCAATCACAATTTCAATCTCTTTTGGGTAGACATTGAGACCGCCGCAAATGACCAAATCCTTGGCGCGACCGACGATGGATACATAACCGTCTGCGTCGATCGTCGCCTTGTCTCCGGTGTTAAAGAATCCATCGTCGGTGAAATCCTCAGCCGTTTTCTCCGGCATGTGCCAGTAGCCACTGAACACGTTTGGACCTTTCACCTGCAGGTTGCCGATCTCTGCATCGCCCAACTGATCACCCGCATCGTCGACAATCCGAACACGAACGCCCGGCAGTGCTGGCCCGACGGTACCTGCACGGCGTTCGCCGTGTAACGGGTTAGAGGTGTTCATGCCGGTCTCGGACATACCGTAGCGTTCGAGGATGGTATGACCCGTGCGAGCTTCAAACTCCACAAAGGTTTCAGGCAGTAGTGGCGCGGACCCTGAAATGAACAGGCGCATACTCGCACAGCATTCTGGCCCGAAGTCCGGGTTATTCAATAGCCGGGTGTAGTAGGTTGGGACACCCATCATCACTGTGCAATCCGGCATTGCAGCGACGGCGGCTTTGTCACTGTAGGCGCTGTGCCAGGACATGCTCGCGCCGCTCATCAAGACACAGCTAACAGCGACAAACAATCCGTGTACGTGGTAGATGGGCAGCATATGCAGCAGACGATCAGACGCGGAGAAACCCCATATTTCGACCAGAGTTTCGGCATTCGCACGCAGGTTATCGTGGCTCAACATAATACCTTTCGGCCTGCCGGTAGTGCCCGATGAGTACAGCAATGCCGCCATCTGCGAACCGTCACAGTGAGCCACGTCAGCGACTGCCTCTGCCTCTGCGGCCAGCTCCATCAAACGCCCACCGCCATCGGCCTCCAGAGAGAGCACCGCTTTTACCCCCTGTTCTGGCAGCACAGATTCGATCGTACTGATCGCGTCGCCAGCACAAATGACGATGGTCGGTTCGGCGTTACCCAGAAAGTACGCGAGCTCCGCGGCCGTGTAGGCTGTGTTGAGCGGGTGATACACCAGCCCGGCGCGCAGGCAGGCCAGGTAGAGACATAAATTCTCAACGGATTTCTCGACCTGCACGGTGATTCTGTCACCGGGCAAGGCGCCAAGTTTTACAAGGCTGTTGGCGATGCGGGCTGACGTCGCGTCAGCCTCACCGTAAGTGACGGTGCGCCCGTCTGCAGTGACGAGCAGCTGCGTATCGAGATCGGTTGGAAAATGTTGTTGATAGTGTGCGTAAAGATTCGCATTGTCGGCCATGCCTGTGTATCCCTCATTGTCGATAGTCGACGTCTAATCATATATATTCAACTTTACACCATTGATCGCCAATTATGCTGCCTATGGTTTTCTGCGACGTTTAGCCTCCCGTGTGTGCGGCGGACGAGAGTACTCTGGAGGGTGTCCACATGAATATCGAGAAGTTAAAACAGGCCGAAGCGGCGTTTCTGGCACACTATCCCGATGGGTTCGCCGATCCCGCAATGGCACCCATCATGAAAAAGCACAACGTTGCTAAACTGAGTGAGTTTGCACAGGCCAATCTGACCAGAGCACATTTCAACAGGCCGGAACACATCGCCGATACACTCGTCCGTATTATCAGTCGCTCCTCTATGGTCTCTATGTTTGAAAAGCCCAAGTTTCGCGATTTCATCCAATCACTCAATAGCCACGAAAAAGAATACCTGGCATTTGCGTTTGAGAAACGCCTGCACGGTCGTAACAAGCGTACTGGCTTTGAGGAAACCCTCTCCATGCTAACGCAGTACAAAATCGCCAAATGGCCGATTGTTTCCGCCGTACCGTTCTATTTCGCTCCCAACAAGGAAGCCTTTGTAAAACCGACCACAGCCAAGCGCATCATCGCGTATCTTGAGGTGGAGGATATGCAGTACAAACCGGGGCCCAACTGGGAGTTCTACCGTGCTTACGTGAAGTTATTGGATCAGGTTAAGGCGGTAGTGCATCCATCCATCTCCACCAATTACGCGGGCCTGTCAGGTTTCCTGATGAGTTCCATGCAGGGGTAAAACCACCCAAGACTTCGTCTGTTATTGGATGTGGTTTAGATTGTCTGCCCGCGCAGCTGGAACGCCAGCTGTGCTCGCCGAACTTTACATTATTAGTATTTTCTTATATAAGAGTAATTGAATATATTAGACACACTAGCCAGAGGACACCCGAGCAATGCTAACCACCTTAGCGGAACTGATCACCAGTGCGCGCGCCGAATTGCGCTGTCTCGATGCAGAAACGGCCGTTAAAGAACAGCGGGAAAACGGCGGCACGATGATCGATGTACGCGAGCCGATAGAACTGGAGGCCTCACCGGCACCCCAATCTATCAATATACCCAGAGGCATCCTGGAAATGAAAGTGATGGACCTGATCCCCGACGCGGAGCACCCGGTCTATGTGCACTGCGCTACCGGGGGGCGCGCCACCCTGGCGGCGGAACAACTCAAACGCCTGGGGTATAAGCGCGTCACTGTGGTCACCTGCCACGCTGATATCGTTCGGCAACATCAGGAAGCCATAGGTCGCTAGGCAAAAGTAGATGAGGCGCCCCTCTTCGGGACCGCCTACTCGCCTTGGGCGGTAGCTGCCTGGATTAATCCGCGCTCGACTTTTGGCGCAGCCCGTCGGGCCGGCCCAGCACAAGCTCCCCCGCCTGCAGGTCAGTGCTCGGCACAGAAGATCCCATGCAGTGTCTCCAGTAGCGCCTGTACCCTGGCGTCCGCTAGTGAATAAAACACGCGTTGCGCATCGCGGCGAGTATGCACGACTTGCTCATCTCGCAGCCGCGCCAAATGCTGGGAAATCGCTGATTGGCTGAGCCCCGTCAACGCTTCCAGTTCGCCCACAGTGTGCTCCCGGGTCACCAGAGCGCACAGTACGATCAGTCGACTGGGGTTAGCCAACGACTTGAGCAGTGCCGAGGCCTCCTGCACGTTCTCTTGCATCACTGTAGTGTCAATGGACGTCATGCGTATGTGGCAATCTCAAGTAATGGAATTACTATATTAGATAATCATTATATTAAAATATACTAATACTATGCTTTTGGGTGAGCAGACAAGAAACATGAGAATGACCTGCAAGTCAGCGCGCATCCTCTTGATGCCCGCCGTCGTACTATGGACTGCTTCCCTATTCCTCTATTCCGAGCGGAGTGCCATGTCAGATTCAATTTTGATGCGCACGAGTTGTGCCAGCGTTCGTACGCCCAACTTCTTCATGACTTGCGATCGATGGACTTCCACCGTGCGCTCGCTGATGTCCAGTTCCTGAGCAATTACCTTGTTCATCTCGCCGTCTGCGACACGGTGAAAGACTTCTCGCTCTCGTCCGGTAAGGGAGGCAATTTTATCCGTCAATTGCTTCTGATCGTGTAGTTGTTGACGCGCATCCGTATTGCATACGAGCGCTTCATTAATTCTATCCAGCAGGTCTTGTTCTCGAAAGGGTTTACGAATGAAATCGAGGGCACCGCGGCGCATGGCCTCGACGGCCATCGGAATATCCCCGTGTCCAGTGATAAAGATGACAGGCAGCGAAGAACCTTGCTCATTGAGCTTCTCTTGCAGATCTAACCCCGTCATACGTGGCATACGAATATCCAGCACCAGACATCCACCTCGGGTAGGATCGTAAGCCGCCAGAAAATCGATTGCAGATTCAAACACTTCGCAAGGCTGACTGATGGAGTCGAGCAATAGGCTAAGGCCCTCACGGACACCTTCATCGTCGTCGACGATAAATACAGTTTGCGCGTTATGCATCTTGCTCTCCCGGATCAGCGACTGGCAACGTGAAGTAGAATGTCGCGCCGCCACAATCATTGTTGAAAAAGTCTATTTGCCCACCATGTGACAAAACAATGGCGCGACTAATCGAGAGCCCCAAGCCCATACCGCTTTCTCTTGTTGTTGAGAACGGCTTGAATATGTTTTCTGCCGCCGAGTCCGAGACGCCACCACCACTGTCTATGACCGATATTTCAATATCATTGTTCTCTCGGAGACGGGTCCGCAGTTTGATGACATCACCTCGCTCACAGCTTACGGACTGCATAGCCTGCATTCCATTACGCAATAAATTCAACATCACTTGTTGAATCTGCACACGATCGACTGACACCGGTGGCAGCCCATCGGCTAACTCCAGGTCGATTACTATATCTCGAATCCTCGCGTCGGCTACGGCAAGTGATGTGACTTCTTCGATCAACGAATTGCATTCTACAGTATCGAAGGTGATCACGTGTTGTTCGGTCATCATTTGCATGCGCTCAACGATTTCACCCGCGCGCAGCGCGTGCTGGCTGAGTTTGTCCAGGATTTCTGGCAAGCGGTCTTCTTTGCCGGAGATCAAGAGGCGTTTACCTGCCTGAGAGAACAGCGAGATTGCCGTGAGAGGCTGATTGATCTCATGGGCAATACCCGTGGCCATTTCCCCCAACATATTAAGGCGGTCAACGTGCGCCAGCTTCTCTGTGAGTTCCTTTGTTTCACGCGCGGCAGCGATTCGACTGGAAATATCGCGAATAAAGCAGACCAGCTTGCGCTCAGTTTGGTGTTGCATTTTACTGACAGACATTTGTACCGGGAACTCCGAGCCATCCCGGCGTTTTCCAATGACCTCCCGACGCTGGAACCGAACGGACATTTCACCGGTCTTCTGGTAATGGACAACCAGGTCTTCATACTCTTTTTTGTAAGGCGCGGGCATCAACAGGCTGAAATCCTTGTCTTTCATTTCTTCTGGCGTGTAGCCAAATGTCGTCTGTGCCGCTGGATTAAATGTCTCGACCTTCCCGCCTGCCCCTACAGTTATAACGGCGTCCATTGCGGCGGCAACAATTGACTCGGAATACCCTTTCTCTTGAATAAGTGAACGCTCGGTACCTTTCCGATCCGTGATGTCAGTGAGGAAACCATCCAGCACAAGACCCCTGCCCTCATCCGTGTAGATCGCCAGGCCCCGGTCCCACACCCATCGTTCTTCTCCCGTCGCGGTTCGAATACGATATTCTATGTCGAAGCGCTTTTTCCCGGCGACGGCCTCTGCTACGCCCTGTTTCACCTTGTCGATGTCACCAGGATGAATCAGCTCACCCCACAATACGTGATCTGTCCCCAATGCCTCCTGATCATAGCCACAGAGCGCCTGACACCCGTCGCTGACAAATTCCATTGACCAGGGATAATCCTCCTGACAGCGGTAACTCATACCCGGAATATTTGAGAGCAGACGCTTGAGGCGCTGCGCATCTTCGAGAGCCTTTTTGGCTCGACTACGCGAGCGCAACAGGTAATAGGTTATCAAGGGCGCCAGGCTACTCAATAGTATAAAAAGCACCAGCATGGCACTCGAAAAGCTCAAGTAAGTGCCTGACAGAAATTCTGCTCTTGGTGCGACGTCCAGTCGCCAGCTTACATCGTACAGTTCAAACTGCCTTTGCCGGTGCCATTGTCTGTCGACTACATTCTGAGCAGGAACCGTCGAAAACAGTTTTTGCCCATTGATGGATATGGTGACGATGTGCTCAGTCATGACATCAAGGGGGAGAATGGCTTGTAGCAAAGGATCAATCAAAAGCATACTGCCCACTAAACCATCAGATTTTTCACCTTCGTGAGTGGAAACATTAATGGGAATGAATATGCCAAGGCCTTTACCACCATGAATCGACTCAAGGGGATTTGATAAGGCGACGCTGTTTCGTTCACGCGCTACCTTTGCCGCTGCCAGCGCCGGTGGGTTTAGTCGAAGATCAAAATCTTGCGCGGATTCATTGCCTGTCAGTGGCAATACCCAGCGAACATGTAGCGATGTATCTATCCTGCCGATTGAGCGGTACCCTGGCTGCGCCTCGTAAACGATCCTGGCCAACGATTCCCAATCGTCGCGAGTCATGGCTGCCGATTCACCTAACTGATGCGCAAGCGCTGAAAGTGATCCAACGCGAGTTTCGATGTCTTTTCTAATGAGCACCTCAACACCGCGAGCAGTAGACTCGGTACCGTCAGTAATAATTGCCCGTACCTGAGAATCAAGAACATACCAGACGAGTGCAACAGCAACAGCAACGGCCACACCTGCCAACGCCGAGCGAACAAGGACAGCACGCCGGCCTGCGATCTTCGATTTACCTTGCTTGTTCTTACTCAAGAATTCCTCACTGGTCGAAGGGCCGATTTTCTCCATAAAGTTGTTCCCGGTCACATATGCACTCACAGACAACCCAACCAGCAACTGTGAGATTAACCGAAAAGGACCGGATCGTACAAAAGTGCGAATACTTCGGCGAGCGCTTCAGGCAGTATTTGGCTACGCGACCTGCACTGAGCGAGCGTAGAAATGAAGAGTAGGGGCAAACTGAGGCCGATTACTATCCGTTAAGCACACATTAATATCAGGGATACCCACAATACTTTCAGGTTGGCCGCCGAGCCATAATTTCTTCTTTGTGTGTACATTGAACTCGAAACAGTATTTCGAGCGCGGTTGTGCGTAATCGAAATACAGGATTTTTAGATGAAGAAAAGTGCGAAGCGCGCAATAGCTGGTGTGGGATTAGCCCTTGTTGCCGCCGCAGGCTGGGTGCTGTGGCAATATTTTCAGGTGCCACCATTACCTGCGGGATTCGCCTCGGGCAATGGGCGCATTGAAGCGGTGCAGGTTGATATTTCGACAAAAATCGCCGGCCGGGTGGAGGCCATACTGGCAGAGGAAGGCGACCTCGTTGGGGCTGGCCAGATACTCGCGAAGATCGACACCGACCAATTACAAGCCCGGCTGCTGGGCGCCGAGGCCGATATCGCCGGCGCCGAAAGTCAGTTCGATACTGCGCAGGCTCTCATTGCCCAGGCGAAGGCGCAAAAGACCTTAGCCGAACAGGAGCTCTTCCGAGCCGGCGAGCTGGTCAAAAAGGATCTCACCAGCCGGGAACAATATGACACCCGCGTCAGTGAGCTGGCCGTTGCCAAAGCAAACCTTGAAGCCGCCGAGGCCACACTCGTGTCGCGTCAACGCAGCGTAGAGGCAAAGCGTGCGGCTGCCAAGGGGATCCAGACCCAGATAGACGATGCAACGCTCGTCTCCCCAACCATCGGTCGAGTGCTGTACCGCCTTGCCGAGCCCGGCGAGGTTCTCGGCATTGGTGGCAAGGTCCTGACACTCATTAATCTCTCCGATGTTTACATAGAAGTTTTCCTGCCTTCGGCTCAGGCTCATCGTATCGCCATCGGAGCCGAGGCCCGGATCAAGCTGGATATTCTGGATTTCTCTATCCCTGCGACCGTGAGTTTTGTGTCGCCTGAATCCCAGTTCACACCAAAGCAAGTCGAGACAGCGAGCGAGCGCGAAAAGCTCATGTTCCGGGTCAAGGTCCGTGTGCCACAAGCGCTCGTACTCAAGCACATCGAAGAGGTAAAGACAGGCGTTCGCGGGGTCGCCTACATTCGGCTCACCCCACAGACGGGCGAAAAGCCCCTCCCCTGGCCTGAAGCCCTCCAGCAGCTACCGCCCGATTACGTAGCGCCCGAAGCAAGCGAGCTACCCGCGTATACCCCGCATGGATGAACAAGACCCGCCGATTGCCCGCATTCAAGGGATCACACATACTTATAAAAAAGTACAAGCCGTCAATGATGTGACACTGGATATTCCCTCAGGCCTGATGGTCGGGCTGCTGGGACCAGACGGCGTCGGCAAGTCGACCTTGCTGGGCCTGATCTCCGGGGCGCGCAAGTTGCAACAAGGCCGTCTCGAGGTGCTCGGTGGCGACCTGGCGGCGGCGGCCCACCGCAACCTCGTCTGTCCACGCATTGCCTACATGCCTCAGGGTCTGGGCAAAAACCTCTACGCAGAACTCAGCGTCGCGGAGAATCTGGACTTCTTTGGCAAGCTATTCGGTCAGGCCCCGTCTGAGCGCAAAGCACGCATCGACAGGCTGACGAAGGCAACCGGTCTCCACCCCTTTCTGCAGCGACCGGCCGACAAGTTGTCGGGGGGTATGAAGCAGAAGCTCGGACTGTGCTGTTCGCTCATCCATGATCCCGACCTGCTGATACTGGACGAACCGACCACTGGCGTCGATCCGCTGTCGCGACGCCAGTTCTGGGAGCTGATCGCCACAGTGCGCCGTGACCGCCCAAGCATGAGTGTGCTCGTGTCCACTGCTTATATGGACGAGGCCGAAGGATTCGACTGGCTGGTCGCGATGGACGCCGGGCGTGTGCTGGATACCGGCACACCACAAGCGCTCAAAACCAAAACCGGTGCAGAGGACCTCGAAACGGCATTCGTTCGCCTGCTACCAGAGGAGAAACGCGGCGATAACAAGCGGCTGAGTATCCCGCCGCTAGAGAAGACCCAGGGAGCGCCGGCCATCGTCGCCAAAGGTCTGACCCGACGATTTGGTGATTTTACCGCAGTCGATAATGTCAGCTTCGAAATACAGGCCGGTGAAATTTTTGGCTTTCTCGGCTCAAACGGCTGTGGCAAGACCACCACCATGAAGATGCTGACGGGACTCCTGCCCCTATCCGAGGGCGAGGCTTTCCTGTTCGGCAAGCCCGTAGATGCAAATGATCTGGAAACTCGGAAGCGTGTGGGTTTCATGTCCCAGGCCTTTTCGCTCTATGGTGAACTGACTGTGGCGCAGAACCTGAAGCTGCATGCCCGTTTGTTCCATCTCCCGGCAAACAAGGCAACGGAGCGCATTGATACCCTCGTCGAGCGCTTTGGCCTATGCGAGCATATGGACACAATGGCCGCCTCGCTACCGCTCGGCATTCGACAACGCCTGTCCCTTGCTGTCGCGGTCATCCACGAGCCGGAAATGCTCATACTCGACGAGCCAACCTCCGGGGTCGATCCGGTCGCACGCGACGAATTCTGGGAACTGTTGGTTGAGTTATCCCGTCGAGACAAAGTCACGATTTTTATCTCCACCCATTTCATGAACGAGGCGCTGCGCTGCGATCGCATCTCGCTGATGCACGCCGGCAAGGTGCTGGTCTGTGACGAGCCGCAATATCTGGTTGAAGCCAAGGGCGCAACCTCGCTGGAGGAGGCCTTTATCAGCTACCTCGAAGATGCTATCGGAGGGACCGACGAGGAAGGTGTAGCAGCGGTCGCCACCCCAACCGTGGATTCGCCGGAGCTGAGAGGTTCGTGGGCCCGCAACGCAAAGCTGCATGGCTTCAGCCTCAGCCGGCTGTTGGCCTACAGTTATCTCGAAATGATGGAAGTGATGCGCGACCGGGTGCGACTGGGATTTGCGCTGCTCGGCAGTGCGATCCTGCTGATCGTCATCGCCTATGGTATCTCGCTGGACGTCGAAGATCTTACCTTTGCCGCCCTGGACCTCGATCGCAGTCCGGAGAGTCGCCAGTATCTAAGCAATTTTCAGGGTTCACGCTATTTTACTGAACGACCGGAAATCCACAGCAAAGACGAGCTCGAACGGCGCCTGAAGTCCAGCGACATCACGCTGGCGATTGAGATCCCACCAGGCTTCGGGCGGGATCTCAAAAAGGGTGAAACACCCAGCGTTTCTACCTGGATCGACGGCGCCAATACAACGCGGGCCAGCACCATCGAGGGCTATGTTGCAGGCGTCCACGTCCACTATCTCACCGAGTACGCGACAAACGCCGGTGTCGACGCAAGCGCTATATCAAAGGTCTCACTGGAACCGCGCTACCGTTACAACCCCTCGTTCGAAACCATCTATTCGATCGGCCCGAAGACGCCGGCCATGCTGCTGCTACTGATTCCGGCAATCCTGATGGCCGTTAGCATGGCGCGTGAAAAAGAGATCGGGACCATCACGAATTTTTACGTCACACCAACCACCCGGCTGGAGTTCCTGATCGGCAAACAATTGCCCTATATCGTCATCGGGATGGTCAACTTCATTATTCTGACACTACTGGTGGTCTTCCTGTTGCAGGTACCGCTGAAGGGCAGTCTGTCAGGCCTGAGTCTAGGCGCGCTGTTTTACGTCTGTGCTGCAACGGGATTTGGCTTGTGGGTTTCAACGGTTACCAATTCTCAGGTCGCCGCGGTGTTCGCCACCACTATCCTGTCCCTGCTGCCGACGATCATGTTCTCCGGCTTCATTCAACCGACCTCGACGCTGGAAGGGGGCGGGTACCTCATTGGCTCGATATGGCCTGCCACCTACTACATGCACCTGAGCGTTGCGACCTTCACCAAGGGTCTGAACTTCCTTGAAGTGACCGGCGACCTCGCCGTGCTCGCGATATTCGGGCCAGTTTTCGTGACCATTGCAGCCGTGTTCCTGAAAAAGCAGGAGGCCTGAATGATGACAACCTGGCTCAACATTTTCTGGCTTGGCACCAAAGAACTGCGCAGCGTGCTCGGTGACGTCGTCATGGTCGTGCTTATCATCTGGGCGTTCAGTTTCCAGATTTACGCACGCTCTGTGGCGATCAGCGAGTCCGTCAACAATGCATCCATTGCCATCGTCGACGAGGATCAGTCGACGCTGTCGCGCGCCATCGGCAACGCGTTTTTTCCGCCGTATTTCAAAGCGCCGGTCATGATTTCACCTGCCGAGGTCGACCAGGGTATGGATCAGGATCGCTTCATGTTTGTAGTGGTGATCCCGCCGCAATTCGAGGAGGATGTCCGCCGCGGCCGTCAGCCCGCTGTACAGATTGATATAGATGCCACCGCAGTCACGCAGGCAAGCCTGGGTAACAGCTATATTCAAAGTATCATCCGCGCGGAAGTAAACCACTTTGCCAACCGGTCTAACGAAACGACAGTCTATCCGGTGACACTGGTGCAGCGACGTGCTTTCAATCCCAATGGCACAGGCATGTGGTTCAGCGCCATTGTCGCACTGCTAGATAACCTTTCGATGCTGACGATTATACTGACGGGCGCGGCGCTGCTGCGTGAACGTGAACACGGCACTATCGAACACCTGCTAGTGATGCCATTGACGTCGTTCCAGATCGTTATGTCCAAAGTCTGGGCCAACGGCTTGATCATTCTCGTCGCGTTCTCGTTATCCATGTGGTTTGTGGTCGAAGGTGTTCTCGACGTTCCGATCGCCGGGTCCCGATTATTGCTGGTTGGCGGCACGACCATCTACCTGTTTGCAGCCGCTGCCATCGGCATTTTTCTGGGCACAGTTGCGCGCACCATGGCCCAGTTTGCGCTGCTGATGATGATGGTAATCATACCGATGATGCTGCTATCCGGTGGCATGACCCCGATCGAGAGCCAGCCCGAGATTATTCAGCCGGTGACATGGTTCCTGCCCTCGCGCCATTACATGGCATTTGCCCAGGCCGTCATCTTTCGCGGCGCAGACCTGGGCATCATCTGGCCACAACTGCTCACCATCATAGGCCTGGGGTCGGTGTTTTTCGTCGCCAGCCTCGCCCTGTTTCGTCGGTCCATCACCGTCGGCAAATAAGCAATGTGAGCTTCGAAACCTCAAAAAAGACCGTTCTGATTGTTTTTTGCATGTCTCCCTTCACCCTATGCGGTCATGTACTTAGTCAGTAATTTGTGCTTTATTACCGGGTCTTCTGCAGTCAATAGTGACTAAATTTCCCGGGGAAAATGCGAATAGACCTACCGGCTAGAAAAATACTGGACGCAGTGCCCGATGCACTGGTCGTCGCCGATCCCGCTGGCGCCATTGTCATGGCCAATCAAACGGCCGAAATATTGTTCGGCTATTCGCAAGAGGAGCTCGTCGGCCTGTCTATTGAGGACCTGATGCCGGAACGCTTCAAAGCCGGTCACGTGCAGCATCGACAACATTTTCTTGCTCATCCGCGAACACGCGCAATAGGTGAAAAGCTCGAGGTGGCGCTTTTCTGTCAACGCAAAGATGGCACCGAGTTCCAGGCGGAGATCAGTCTGGGGCCCTTTGAATGCGAGCAAGGTATCTTTGTCACCAGCGCCATACGCGACATCACAACGCGGGCGATGGAGAACCAAAAGCTCAGACAGTTACTTGACTCCTCGGCGGACGCGATGATAGTTGTGAACGCCGCAGGGGAGATGGTTCTGGTCAATGTACAAACTGAAACACTCTTCGGCTACCCACGCGAAGCGCTTTTGGGAAATTCCGTCGATATGCTACTTCCGGACCGCTACCGGACAGTCCATTCCGCGCACAGAGACACTTTCTATTCAGCCCCTCGCGTTCGGCCAATGGGACAGGGGCAATCTGCACTTTACGGACGCAAAGCATGCGGCACGGAGTTCCAGATCGAGATTAGTTTGAGCCCGGTGCAAACAGCCAACGGCTTACTAATATCCAGCGCTATCCGCGATATCAGTGCCCACGTTGAAGCAGAGCGAGAGTTGGAAGTCGCGAAAGAAATGGCGGAACGCGCCAATACCAGCAAGTCGCGTTTCATGGCTGCAACCGGTCATGACTTAAGGCAGCCGCTTCAATCTCTGGGCCTGTATTTGTCAGCTATGTCGAGCATATCGGGCAGTAGCAGGCAGCAAGAGATACTGGGCAATATGCGCCAGTCGCTAGGGACCATGAGCGAGCTGCTGAACGCGCTGCAGGACATCTCGAGGTTAGAGGGTGGAACGGTAGTCGCCGAGAGACGTGATTTTTATCTGCACGAGATAATCGCCCCGGTTATCGCCGACAATATTCAACAAGCCCAGAAAAAGGGTCTGCTATTGGAGAGTATCGGTGTCGATTGCGTGGTGCACAGCGACCTGTCACTTCTCAAGCGCATTATCGAAAATTTTGTGACCAACGCGGTGCGCTACACGGAGCACGGCCATATCACTATCGATTGTCAATGTGACAATGAAACCGCCCGTATCTCTGTCACCGATACCGGTATCGGGATCCCCAAAGAGGCCCTACACAAGATCTTCCAGGAACACTATCAGATCGAGACCGAGTTACGCCAACAAGGACAAGGAATCGGGCTCGGACTGTTCATTGTCAAACATGTCGCAGATCTGCTCGAGCACCCACTCCATGTCTGGTCGCTACCGGGAGATGGTTCAACCTTCGCGCTGGACATACCACTAGGGACCTCCGAACCTGCGCAGAAGAGTCCCGCAAGCATCAGCTATCCCTCTACTGAACGCAGCCGCGATCTCACCATACTGTTTGTGGATGACGACCCGGCAGTAGTCGATGCAGCTACCATGTTGCTGGAGTCTGCAGGCGCAATCGTCCATAGCGCAATGAACCGCGATGATGCTTTAGCTCACCTTCAGGCAGGTGTATGCCCGGATCTTGTAATCTCGGATTATCGGCTTCCGAAATACAACGGACTCGAGGTCGTTCGAGGTATACGTCAAATAATGGTGAATGACTTACCGGCGGTTATTATGACAGGCGATACGTCCACTCAAGAGATCGAAGCGGCCAATCTTGTTAACTGCACTGTGTTGCACAAGCCTGTCGACAGTGACCAGCTCATCGCCATAATGAATTCTCTGAAAATTTGACTGTCGACGCCCCAGCCTACCAAGACGTGCCCGTCACGGTGTTTGGCCCCATCTAATGTTACCCAGCCCCAGCCGACCAAGGGGAATTTAGCCATTAATTGGAGTCAATCATGAAAGAAAAGATCAGAACGTTGTTAGAAGAAATTCGGCAACGTGAAGACGAGATAGCGAAACTACTCAAACAACAGGAAGCAGCGCTTTCTTATAGTATTGATGGCACCAAAATACGATTCGAAAAGGCCGTAAAACAAGCACAGCGTCGAATGAAAGCAAGCATCTTCACGTGGCTTGCAGACAGCGATCTTCGCAATGTGGCGAGCGCACCGGTCATATACCTGATGTTCGTGCCATTTGTTATCCTGGATTTTTCAATCTCGAGCTACCAGTACCTGTGCTTTCCACTGTACAGAATCGCGAAGGTCAATCGCAGTAAGTATATTGTTGTAGATCGTCATCACCTTTCCTATTTGAACAGTATCGAGAAACTCAACTGCGTCTATTGTGGATATATCAGTGGCCTCCTCGCTTACAGCCGAGAGATTGTTTCGCGTACCGAGCAATACTGGTGCCCGATCAAGCATGCGCGAAATATCGTTAATGCAGACAAACGATATGAACAGTTTGCGCCCTTCGGAGACGCCGAAGGTCTTGTCGAGCACGTAAAGATCATGCGCGCTGTAGTTACAGGAAATGACGGCCAACCCAAACCCTGAGTTTCACCACTGCACGAACCATCTCGAAAATCCTGGCATTCAACAGCGAGACAGTGATTTCTGCACCAGCAATCCTGTGGATTATCACAGTATCTTACGGGGAATTCCGAGTATCAGAGATCACCCCGATTTGTCAGGATTGATAAGTTCACGGAGAGGGTATGAAAAACTGATCGCTGCCTCCTTACGGCGCGACATTCCAGTTGCATTCAGAATACGTTCAGGAAGCCTCTCAACTACAACTTTTACCCGCTTTTCGGCGATGCGCACGCAATTTCACCAAGGGGGACTACCATGACCTACGCAACCACAAACCCATACACCGGAGAGGTGCTGCAAACCTTCCCGGACGCCACTGATGCTGAAATCATTCAGGCAATAGAGGACGCCAATACAGCGTTCCTTTCCTGGAGGAACACGTCATTCGCCGAGCGCTCCGCAATCATGCAAAAAGCGGCTGACTTACTGCGCCAGGATAGCGACAGCTTTGCCAAACTACTCACACTGGAAATGGGCAAAATTACTTCGGAGGCCAAGGCGGAAGTCGAACTGTCTGCCGCCATCTTTGAGTACTACGCAAATAATACGGAGAATCTACTCAAGCCGGAAAAACTGCCCGTAGCTGATCAGGCTGAAGGAGACGCAGTTCTCGTTCATGATCCCCTCGGCGTATTACTTGCCGTGGAGCCATGGAATTTTCCCTACTATCAAGTCGCACGCATCATTGCCCCGCAGTTATCAGCGGGCAACACTATGTTGCTCAAGCATGCAGGCATTGTTCCCCAAAGCGCAGCTGCTTGCGAGAAACTTATGCTCGATGCAGGCCTGCCCAAAGGCGCTTTCCAGAATCTCTATGCCAAGCATTCGCAAACCGAGCTGATTATCAATCATCCCCTGGTGCGCGGCGTAGCCCTCACCGGTTCAGAGAGCGCCGGCGCCATCATCGCCACCGCAGCCGGCAAGGCACTCAAGAAGTCGACACTGGAGCTTGGAGGTGCCGACGCATTCGTAGTACTGGCTGACGCGGAGCTTGAAAAAACCGTCAACTGGGCAGTCTTTGGACGCCACTGGAACGGCGGCCAAGTCTGTGTGTCGTCCAAGCGCATGATTATTGATGACAAGATCTACGATGACTTTCTCGCGCAGTACACCAGTGGCGTTGCAAAACTCAAAGCCGGCGATCCGGCAGATCCGGAAACGACGCTGGCGCCACTTTCATCTCAAAGCGCTGCTGATGCGGTGAAGAAACAGATTCTCCAAGCTGTCGAACTCGGGGCAACGGCTACCGAGGTTGGGCCCAAAGTCCCAAATCAGGGGGCTTTCGTACAGCCCACCATTCTGACCGATATCAGCGCCGACAATCCGGCCCGCTATTGGGAATTCTTCGGGCCGGTATCCATGCTGTTCCGTGCCAAAGATGAGGATGATGCCGTGCGTATTGCCAATGACTCGCCGTATGGGTTAGGTGGATCCGTATTCACTTCCAATCCGCGACATGGGGCCGAAGTCGCCAGGAAAATTTCCACCGGCATGGTATTCGTAAACCATCCTACGATGGTAAAGGCCGACCTACCATTTGGCGGTATTCGGCATTCTGGATATGGCCGCGAGTTGCTGGGTCTCGGGATCAAGGAATTCGTCAACCACAAGCTGATAGATGTTGTGGACATCGACGCGCCGTTTTAACGGCGCTGTTTAATACGGCGTAGGCAGACTGTTCACGTAAAATGGTTTGCCCGTCTAAATTTCGAACACCTATAACATGCGAGACAGCGGTTTTGAGGCAAAGCCTGTTGGATTATTCAGGAGAATGAAATAGTGAAAGCAATGGTGCTTAACAATCCAAAAACACCTCTGGTCTGGACAGACCTGCCAGATCGGTATCCCAAGCCGGGGCAAATCCGGGTACAAGTACTCGCCTGCGGTGTCTGCCGTACAGATCTCCACGTCTGCGATGGAGAACTGCCTGAGCCAAGGTACCCAATTGTTCCCGGACACGAAATCGTCGGTCGGATAGACGAGATTGGCACAGGAGTAACAGGTTTGGAACTGGGTCAGCGCGTTGGCATTCCCTGGCTTGGTCACACCTGTGGTGTCTGCCCCTATTGCAAGATGAACCGGGAAAACCTCTGCGACGCGCCACTATTCACTGGCCACACAAGAGACGGTGGATTTGCTACTGCGGCAATCGCAGATGCCCGCTTTGCGTTTCCTCTGGGAGAGACCGGTAGCGATGTGTCTCTCGCACCCCTGCTTTGTGCTGGCCTGATCGGCTGGCGCTCATTGGTCATTGCGGGAGAGGGAAGAAACATCGGGCTCTACGGCTTTGGCGCTGCGGCTCACATCGTAGCGCAAGTTGCGCTGCGGCAAGGTCGGCAGGTATTTGCCTTTACCCGGCCCGGCGACTCTCCCCGCCAGGCTTTCGCCAAAAGTCTTGGCGCAAGCTGGGCAGGCACCTGTGATGAGATGCCACCAGAAGCTTTGGACGCCGCGATCATTTACGCAGCCGTGGGTGAACTGGTACCGCTAGCACTAAAAGCGGTACGAAAAGGCGGACGAGTGGTCTGCGCTGGCATCCACATGAGCGACATCCCCGCTTTCCCTTACGATATTCTCTGGGAAGAAAGACAACTAGTCTCGGTCGCCAATCTCACGCGACAAGATGGGATCGAGTTTTTGGATCAGGTCGCCAGTATGGATCTGAAGATCAAGACGACGACCTATCCCATGCAACAAGCCAACACTGCGCTGGACGATCTTCGTGCGGGTCGTTTCGAAGGCGCGGCGGTGTTGGTGCCGTAACAACACATAGTCGCAAGTTCTTCAGCGGAATGTGGTCATCCACAATAGGCTCAGCACCACATTGAACGGATAATTTCATTTCCATCCGATTTGACAGGAGTGTGCTATGCAAACGAACAAACTGCAGTCCCACAAAGACAATTCCTCAATCACGATTCGGCCAATTCGATTCACCGATATGGACATGGAAGCCGAGTTCATGCGCAGGCTTTCACCGGCCACCAAACACTATCGATTTCTGGGTGGCATGCAGGAACTTTCACCGCAACTGCTCAAGTCATTTTGTGAGGTGGATGGACACTTTTCAATGGCCTTTGTAGCGACCATTCTGGAAGAAGGTAAGGAAATCGAGATTGGCGTCAGTCGATATGCACCAAACGCCAATGCAGACGTGCGCGAAATGGCGGTGACAGTGGCCGATGAGTGGCAACACCATGGCATAGGAAAACTACTCACAGAAAAACTCATGGAGTTTGCGAAAGCACACGGTATCAAACGTTTATATTCCGTGGATCTTGCTGACAACGCCTCTATGCGTAACCTGGCGAAAGATATTGGCATGAGTCGTCAGCATGATCCTGAGGATGCACATCAAGTCATTTATTCAATGTCTTTATAGACGACAACAGCTCGCTGCAAGGTGTTGCGAACAAAGAGGTGTAGTCGTGCCGGACAAAAACGTTGTCCATCTTGTTGACCCTGATGAGAGCATCGGAGAAGCACTCTCTTTGCTTCTGGATACCTACGGCATTACTGTGCGCAGCTATGCAGATGCAGAGTCTTTCATCCAGGCGTACACGGCGGGCCAAGCACAACAAGGCTGTCTGATAATAGCAGATAACCTACCAGGAGTGAGCGGCTTGTCCTCGGTGCGTGAACTGCGTGAACATGGCTTCTTCCTGCCGGTGATCGTTATAACCAATTCTATCAGCACGGGTTTTCGAGCCCGGGCACTGCGAATGGGGGCAACCGAAGTAATTGAGAAACCCTTGATGAACGGCTTCTTACTCGAAAGACTGGGAACATTACTCCCGGGGGCAATGGGTCTCACAGACCCGGCCTCAAGCGGCGCTCAACTCTCTGACGGCACACAAGTGACATTTCGAGTGATGCGCCCCGAAGATGCTGCCATTGAGAAAACATTTATAGCAGCGCTGTCTGTGCAATCACGCCATTCGCGCTTTTTCTCGTCCATCAAGCAGCTCTCGGCCAAAATGCTGGAACAGTTCACCCACCCCAACTACCCCGAAAGCTACGTGCTTATGGCGACCATCAAAGATGGCGATCAAGAGCAACAGATAGGTATTGCGCGCTATATGCCTACAGATACCCAAGGCACTGCTGAATTCGCAATTGTCGTAGCTGACAAATGGCAGGGGCAAGGGATCGCGACGAAATTACTCCGTGGCCTCACAACCGCCGCCGCAATAGCAGGCATCCGACGACTGCAGGGACTGGTGTTGCATGACAACACCGCAATGCGGCAGCTTGCCAAAACACAGGGCTTTTCATCAATGCGCTGCTCACGTGATGCAACCATGTTAAGTATTGCCAAGTCGTTAAACTTCGCAGGCGGTTCTATAGTATGAAGCGGCTACCTTTGACGGGGCGTTGCTGACATGTCTGTACTTGCATGGATTATCGCTGGTGGGCTTTTGATGAGCTCTATCGCAATGGTTGGCAGCATCACCCTGTTTCTGAAACTGAAGACACTGCGCTACTTTGGCAAAACCGGTGCGGGCGGCTCTAAACCTTCGATCTCAACTTCAGGATCATGTTGGAGAATCAATTGATTGATCCGTTCTACCTGATCCCGCGCCACATCGACCATAATAAGAAGTTTTCCCGCATCGATTTCCTTCTCAAATGCTTTAAGTCGCGAATTTGGAAAGGCAGCACCGGCGATTCCGGTCAGAAAGCCACCCAAACTCGCACCCATTGTGCCGATAAGCAGCATACCACCACCCCCGATCACAATACCGGCCGGCGGGAATGCCATCGCAACAAGCCCCAGGAACAGTCCAGTCACGCCGCCAAAAGCGAGGCCCCGTTCGTAGGCGGGTAGAAAGTCGTCGTCTTCAGGGCCACCATCAGGGAGCGCTTCCAACGCCTCACTGGAGCGTGCGACCACATAAATATGTTTGTCATCTATCCCGTCATTTTTCAGGTCTCTCACCACCGCTAACGCGTGCTCATGATCGGGTGATAAAAAGCACAGACGCTTCATATGACTAACTCCACAGTTGTTGGGTAAGCTTTGCTCAACCTAATAGAATGACCAGTGGATGCCTGACAGTGCAGCAATAGGATCAACATCAGGCATCACGAGATAAATATTAGCCTAGATAATTGGCAATTATCGCTGCACCCGCCATAAAAACGATAACGCATGCGATGAGTAAAATAGCGTTGCGAGCGGCCGCGTTGGATTTCCGCATTAGATGTATTCTCTCGAGCGATTGGAAAGGAATAATTTTGCCTTCTCAAAAAATAGCTCGCAACTGTGGATTCCCGCAATGAGCTACGCACTCTTACTCTACGAGTGCGCTTTCCTGCTCACGCAACAGATCAATAATTATTTGGTTCAACTGGGCAGGAGAGACACATTCCTTCATCATCCAAATTCGCACTTTTCTGGGGAAACTGAGGAGCATCATTTAGTCGGGGTCAGCGGACAGTTTTCGAATCGACCCGGCAATTTTCTTTGAATTTTTTGAAAACTGTTCGACAAGCTGATAACAGACAAAAACTGTATTTTGCTCGCTACTCCACCACGCATCCGGCCCACTGCAGCCCGCGTCAAAAGCTATGTTGATGTCCCGATCCAGTTTGAGTACCTGATTTGATCGCGCTATCAAGTACTGAAGCTGTTTGGAGTTCTTCAGCATGCTGTAAACTTCATTATTTTTGTCCGTAATGGGCGGTCCAATCTGCAGTTTGACCTTTCCGGTATTCGCTGTCTGTGACCGCTGTGTTGTCAAATTCCAATTGGCATCAAACTCGACATGACTGTATCTCTTCGCCAACCAGGCCAATGACTCTCTATTTTTGATGTATTCCTCGCTGCAGTACCACGCTCTTTGCACAGGCAACCAGGATTCCGTCCTGAGCGTTTCCACAGCATCCGGTTCAGCGCCATAAACCAGACAGGTTAGCTCGTAAAAGCGCTGAATTTGCAGCGGATGGCTGTCCCAGTAAACAACATCACCACTGGCTATTTCCTGCTGCCACTCCATCATCCATTCACCAGAGATCGCAATAAGTTTGTCCAGCAAATCTCCGCCAATACCATGATGTGTGGTTATCATTAGCATTATTGCTATCTGGTCAGCGGCGTTTTCCTGTCCACCCAATACGGGTACATGATTAGTATCAATCACCGCATGTGCGAGCTCATGCAACAGTGTGAATTCCAAATTACTGTCGATATAGAAACTGCTTTCGTAGACTTTTTCTGGATGAAAATTACTCAAGCTTTCCAGGTCATCAGCGAGAATGTGACACGTGCTTAGTATGAAAAGTATAGCCGTACGGAGTATCGTCCCTGGTATCTTCATAAATCAGTCACTTCAGGGCGGCGAGACGTGGGTAGTCGCCAGCTCATTTGTCGACCGCCCACAGGACACTATTTCAGCGCCTCGAAGCCGATGATTACATCCATCAATTCGTTGGTGATTTCAGTTTGTCGGACGGATCGCATCTTACCCTTTACGTCTTCCGCACGATCATCAACAGATTTCTCGGCTTGTTGCATCAACCCCAGGCGTGCCGCGTTTTCAGTCACCATAGCCTCCGCCGAAGCCCGAAACATACTAACAAAGATATAGCTGCGGATGAGAGACGCCAGGAGAGCATCGGGGGCCATACGGTAATTCGGCAAGCTTCGCGATTGCCAGCGTTTTTCTGGCTTTAGTAGTTTTTCCTCCAATGGCAGCAGTTGCCGGGTAACAGGTTCCCGCTCGCCGCGGGCGCCACGCATCGTATACGCCAGCGTGACATCGATAGCCGTGGGCTGTTGCCCGTGCGTGATAGCATCAATTTGGGCGACAATATCTCCCGCCACACGTCCGATACCGTCCGCCGAAGCGGGCGGCAGCAGCACAGACTCCGAGACTAACCCCAACTCGACCAGCGCATCGCTCATCCTCTGACCGACACAAAACACACGCTGCGTCTCTGTTGCCTGACTCTGGCAGTGATCTATTACTACCCGGGCAAGCGCCTCGTTGTAGTTTCCACACAACCCGTGATCGGAACCGAACACCACTATCAGCTGTTCAGCATCTTTATGCAGCGGCAGCCTGACCTCGCCGGTTCGGTAAACGAAGGCGGCAAAGCCATCGATAATCGTTTGATGGTAGGCCTCTATAGCGAGAGCGGCATGCTCATAGGGCGCGGCATTAATCGCAGACAGCGTCTTCATGGTATGGACGATACCCCGAATACTGGTAAGCGTATCGCTCTTGCGAGTTAAGCTCTCAAGCGTTTGCGCCATCACTCGCCTCGTCTGGTGACTGTGCTCCGGCTACTTTCAGGGCATTGCGGGCAACCCGCAGCATCAACTCTTTATCTTCCTGACTCAAGCCCTCATTCTGCGTAATACGTGCATCAATAGACTGTAATTTATCCTGCGCCGCTAGACGCACTCGGTCCATGCTTGCGGCCATACCGTACTCGGTAATCTCGTCAAACAAGCCCTCCATCGCTGCCACCAATACCGCCAGTTGCTCTACAGCCGACATCGGATCGCGCTCGGCTTGACGTAGCGCGCGGCGTACCGCTGCACCACGGGTCAGGCGCGCTCGTATGGTGTCATCCAGGCGCGTGCCAAAACGTGAGAATTCTTCAAGCTCTTCAAACTGCGAGAGTGTGACTCGCAGATTACCGGCCACCTCCCGCAGCGCCTTGCCCTGCGCTTTTCCGCCCACGCGAGACACTGACAACCCCAGATCCACTGCGGGAAACTGGTTTTTCCGCACCAGACGTGGCGACAGGTATATCTGACCATCTGTAATAGAGATCAAATTGGTAGGGATATAAGCCGAGAGATTTTCCGCCTGGGTTTCGACCACGGGCAATGCGGTGATGGAGCCACCGCCAGCCGACTGATTAAACTGCCCGGCCCGCTCAAGTAGCCGGGCGTGGACGTAAAAGATATCACCGGGAAACGCCTCTCGACCCGGCGGCCGGCGCAGCAGCAATGAAAGCTCTCGATAGGAACGTGCATGGTGGGTCAGATCATCAAATACGATAAGTACATCCTGCCCCTGATCAGAGAAATACTCTGCCATGCTCATCGCCGCATAGGGCGCGATGTAGGCCAGTGCAGGTGCTTCCTCATCACCGATGGCCATCACCACCGTGCGCGCCATCATATTGCCCTTCTTCAGCGCGCCAATAACTCTGGCAACCGCATCGCCGCGCTGACCGATGGCACAATAAATGCAAGTTACCTCGGTACGCACCTGATTGAGTATGGCATCGACGGCGATGGAGGATTTTCCGGTCTGGCGATCGCCGATAATCAACTCGCGCTGACCGAGACCGACGGGGACGGCGGCATCAATCGCTTTGATACCCGTCGCCAGTGGCCGAAAGATCGCTGATCTACTGAGAATGCCCGGTGCCTGCGCTTCAATTGGACGTTCAGCGACTGCAGCAACAGGCCCCATACCATCTCTGGGGTTGCCCATGGAATCCACTACACGCCCAAGCAGAGCGGCGCCAACGGGCACGCTAACTACCTTGTTGGTACGCCTTACATCCTCCCCCAGAGTGACAAGTTGTGACGGGCCCAGCAGGATAACGCCGAGTTTCCCGGGCTCCAGATCCAGTACGATACCTCGCACCCCGGAGGCAAACACCAGTAACTCATCGGCGAGCGCGCGAGCCAGACCAGAAACGACTGCGACGCCGTCTCCCACCGCTGTCACCTGACCGACTTCGCTCAGCACCGGTCCAGGTGACGGCGTTGAGAGCAGGACTTCTGTCCAGCCCTCAAAGCTATTGTCGAGCACCCCTTCTGGCTGCTCGTGATCTGTATTGGACATGGGCGTTTCAGCCGTCATCGCTTTTCGTCCTGGTGGACGCACTCACCGCTATCCGTTCATGCAATACGGCAGCGAGCTCGTCGGTATAGCTGTCGATGGTCCAGGCCACCTGGGCTCCCCCAACTCGAAGAATTAAACCCGGTGCTTGCTCGGAATCGGTTGAAAAACTCAGTGAAGTACCCGGCAGTAAGTGTTCTATTTCAGCTTTCAATTGATCGCTTGCGGCCGTGGACAAAGGCTCGTGGGTGGTTGCCTCTGCCTCTGTACTGCCGCCGGCCGCCTCCGTAAGCTTGACTGCAATCGGTTGCAGCTGCCTGCCAACATGGCGGATGATCGCGTCCTCCAGCGTTTGATCAGCGAGGTCGTGGAGTGCTTTACGGGTTAGCTCTAACATCGTTGCAGCTCCGGCTCTGCGCAGCACAGTAGTAAACTTCTGACGCTCCCGCTCCTGCTGCTTGTGCCAGTCACTGAGTTCCTGCTCGAGCTTGGCGCGGGCATCGGCTAGCAGTTCATCGCGCTGACTTTCTGAGTCCTTTAGCGCCTGATCAACCAGTGTTTCCTGATGGGCGAGCAATTGTTCCTGCTGCTGATTGTATTGGGCGGCAGCCGCATCTGCTTTTTTCTGTGCCTCTTCTGCAGCACCCATACGCTTGGCGATTTCTGCCTCCCGGGCATCAATACCGTCGAGAATTGGCCGATAAAGAAAGCGCTTCAGCAACCAGACCAACACCAGGAAATTGGCGATCTGAGCAACAACGGTAATCCAGTCGATGGACATTGCCTGTATTCCCTCCTGTTTCCGAGCTCGCTCTAGCCGCCTGCCGCAGCCTGAACTGAGTCCATAAACGGATTGGCAAAGAGCAGAATCATCGACACCACAAAGCAGTAAATTGCCGTTGACTCGATCATCGCCAGGCTGACAAATAACGTGCGGGAAATAGTGGACGCGGCATCGGGCTGCTGCGCCATCGCCGTTAATGCAGCGGCAGCTGCACGCCCCTCTCCCAGTGCCGGCCCGAGGGCACCGAAAGACACCGTGAGACCCGCTGTGAAAATGGATATGACCGCAATAATAATAGAATCTGTCATGATTTATCCTCCGGATGTGAAGTTGCCGCCCTGTCTTTTCCTGACGACGTTGGTTGCTGATCTGACAGCGCGGGTCGCACTGTTGCGGTAGAGATGTAAACGGTTGCCAGAATGGCAAAGATATAGGCCTGAATCAGGCCCGTTAGCAGCCCCAGCATATCCATCACAACCGGGAAAAAAAACGGCGCTATACCCAACAATATGCCTGCAATGACGGCTCCGCTCATGACATTGCCATAAAGACGGATCGCCAGTGATATACCCCGCGAAAACTCACCAATAATATTGAAAGGCAGCATTATTATCGATGGCTCAATATACGTTTTCAGATAGCGCACCAAACCACCGCTGGAAATACCGAATAGTGGCACCGCCACGAGTACGGACATCGCCAGCGCCGCGGTAGTGGAAAGTGATGCTGTGGGCGGAGAAAAACCGGGAATTACCAGCATCAAATTGGATAGCGCGATAAACAAAAAAAGCGTGCCCGCGAAATATAGTACGTGGCGCGCCGAGGATTGAGTGATCTCTTCGATCTGCCCCTGAATTGTCTTTACAATTAATTCAAGAGCCGTACGCCACCGATTCGGTGCCTCATCAGCACGCAGATTATGGGTAACCACCATAGAGATACCTAACAACAGCGCCATCACCACCCAGGTATTCACGATGGTGGCATTGACCGAAATGTTTCCCACAGTAAACACAATGACTTCATCCGGTGTCAGCTGCATTATCCGGACTCCTTCGCCCGGGAAATCAAGACTGTTGTCGTATGAGCCCATGATGTCGCCAATAGACGCACCACAAAAAAGGCCACAACGAAACCGACCAGACACCACGTACTACCACGAGTAACAACCAAATAATATCCCGCTGTCAGCAACACCGAAATCCGACACACAGAGCTAAGCAAGAGCACCGCAGCGGGCCGCGAGGAGCGCAAAGCGACCCGCACGCTAAAGGCCAAACTGGCGAAAAATAAGCCACTCAAGAGTGCTCCAACACACAAACCCAGCACCAGCGCAGCGCTATCTATAGCGATCATTTATCCTCTCCATTGTCCTGACTTTCCAGACTCTGCCTGTCCTGTTCAACGCCCACTTTTTGCAGCCAACGGGCGGCGATAAAACCTCCGATAGCAACGCCACCGAGGATCAGAGCAATAGTCCAGGTGAATTCCTGTGGCGCCACCTGATTCAGCCAATGACCGAGAAATGCACCTGCCACGGTTGGCACGGCAATTGACCAGCCGACGATACCGAATACGCTAAATCCCAGCAGAGGGCTCTCGCCTGGCTTGCTGCGAGCATGCTGCAATCGCTTTGCGCTGCGCCGAATAGTGTCGGCTGAGCTGTCCTCCCGGCGACTCATGTTCGACGCGTTCGTAAATCTGAAAACCGGCGCACAATGCCCGCCTCCAGTCGTGAAAGTGCAGATCTAGCTACGCGCTCGTCCTCGTCCATTTGCACAAACACCGTATCCACGGTATCGCGCAGGTGATCAAGGTTGTCGCCCTGGACACCGCGACGAATCGCAATATCCACTCGATCACCTGTCTTGACGAAAATGCCCTCATCAATGCCAAAAAATACTTCCTTGCCATTCACTGTGGTGACTATCATCACCGAAGGCACCAGCGCAGTGACAAAATCGATATAGTTCGGCAGTACACCAAAGGCGCCATCTTCAGCTATGGCAAATAGCTCACTTGCCTCGCCCTCGTACAGCGTTCTTGTAGGAAGACGCAGTGTCACTTGCATACTGTCCGAAAAGCTCATGGTACCGCCGCCGGATTAGTCAGAGACCCAATCATGTAGTAATCAGTCTCACTGTCACTGAACTCGGTTTTGCTCAAAATTGTTTCACAATCATTCAGCGTATCTGCAATCGCCACCCGCTGACCCGGCGTACCCGTAAAGGAACCGGTAGTAAAGAACGGCTGGGTGAGGAAGCGCTCCAGTCGGCGGGCGCGCGCTACGGTTGCCCGGTCGGTCGCTGAAAGCTCCTCCATACCGAGCATCGCGATAATATCGCGCAACTCCTCATATTCAGCCAGCGTGCGTCTCACCTCGCGAGCGATATCGTAATGCCGTTGCCCGACCACTGCAGGCGTCAGCATCACAGAGGTAGACGCCAGTGGATCGACCGCGGGATAGAGTCCTTCACTGGCTCGCTTGCGCGACAGCACCACCGACGCAGAAAGGTGAGAAAAAATATGTGCTGCCGCCGGATCGGTAAAATCATCAGCGGGCACATAGACGGCTTGCACTGAGGTAATCGCACCCGTGCGGGTTGAGGTGATACGTTCCTCTAACGCCGCCAGTTCGGTCGCCAACGTTGGCTGGTAGCCCACGCGGGACGGCATTCGTCCCATCAAACCCGACACCTCAGAGCCGGCTTGCACGAAACGAAAAATATTGTCTATTAGCAGGAGAACATCCTTTTTCAGGTCATCCCGAAAATACTCTGCCATGGTGAGCGCGGTGTTCCCCACCAAAAACCGCACACCTGGCGCTTCATTCATCTGCCCGAACAACATCACCGTCTTTTCCCGAACGCCCGCCTCCCCCATCTCACGATAGAGTTCTTCGGCTTCGCGAGAGCGCTCCCCGATGCCGCAAAAGAGGCTGACACCCTGATAATGCTGCACGGTATTATTGATCAGCTCAGTGATCAGAACGGTTTTACCGACGCCGGCGCCCCCAAAAAGCCCGGTCTTACCCCCGCGTTCGATTGGCGATAGCAGGTCAATCGCCTTGATACCGGTCTCCAGAATGTCGCTGTGTACCACGCGGTCTTCAAGTGCAGGGGGTGGTTGATGAATAGAACGTCGAACTGTGGTGTTCGGTGCGGGTTTGCCGTCGAGAGGCCTGCCAAATACATCCAGCATACGCCCCAGCACCGCATCCCCCACTGGAACCTCTATAGGTGCACCAGTTGCTTGCACGGACATACCCAGTCCAACGCCTTGCACGGAGGCCAGGGCAATGCAGCGGCACGCGCCGCTGGCCAGGATCGCCGTCACCTCCAGCGCCAGCGTGCCCGCATACAGTAGCTCATGAATGTGTGGCGCGGTGTCCGTAAAAAGCACGTCCACGACTCCCCCACGAATACCGACGATGGTCCCGGTGCATTGTGCAGACGCAGCTGGCCCGGAATCGCTCTGGGTGTTTTCTGCGGTCGTTACCGTATCGCCAGGCTCGCCGGGGCTTGCTATGACCGCTGTCGGATCAATCGTGGAACTACTCATGGCGTCCCGGCCCAGTTGACCTATCAAGTGATTGATTGATCAGCGCTAACATCTCCTGCCCGGAACACGATAATTGCGTATCGATTAACACGACGTCACGCTCTTCGTCTGTATCCAGCCCTGTATAATCGTCCAACTGATGTGCAAGCACTCTCAAGTCTGCTTCAGAGATATCGCGTCCTTCAGTCTGGCGCGCAGTGATTCGTTGCTTCAGGACCTCTGTCTCTGCCTGAAAAGACAAAATCCGTATCGGCACAGCGAGACGGGTTGCCAGCACTTTGAAAGGCTGCCTTTGCTCCCGCGCGAGAAACGTTGCATCAATGATCACAGAATACCCGGCTTCTAGCACTTTCTCCGCCAATTGCTCGAGAGCGGCATAGGTCTGTCCTGTAACACTCCTGGAATAAACACCACTCTCAATAGCCGCTGATTTACCATCTCGATGAGCTCTCCCCCACACACGCTGTCGCTCACGATCCGAGCGTATCCGAACTGCCCCCATAGACTCAGCGATTCGCGCGGAGAGCGTTGATTTACCGCTGCCTGACAAGCCGTGGGTAACGAGTAAAACCGGTTGCGGCGGGCGAGAATTACTCAGAGCCAGTTGCAGGTGCTGCTCTACCTCAGCGATGGAAGCAGATTGTGCGTCACTGTTTTTTTGTTGATCGGCGCGAATACTGGCAACCTTGGCACGCACTAGCGCGCGATAGACAAGGTAATAACGAAACACCTGCAAACCCGCGTAGTCGCCAGTCAGCTCCAGATAGCCATTGAGGAAGCGAAAGGCATAGTCTCGCCGCCCATGATGCTCCAGATCCATGAACAGGAATGCCACTTCGCTCATCACGTCAATCCAGTACAGATCAGGGTTGAACTCAATACCGTCGAAAATAAGCGGCGCGTCAGCGATCATCACCATATTACCCAGATGCATATCCCCGTGACATTCGCGTACGAATCCCGAGTTTTTGCGCTGCTGAAGTATGTGATTGCAGCGCTGATATTTACTCTCCGTCCATTCCTGTAGGCGTGTGATCCATTCAAGATAAACAGTATTGCTGACACGCTCCTGAAGCTGGTCGAAGTTCTCCCGCGCGGGCGCATGAACAGCCTCCGGCTCGCCGAATGGCATATCTGCGGTTGCGGCCGGAATGTTCAGATGAAAGTCAGAGATTTGCGAGACGAGCTGATCAATATGCCCAACGAGCAATTGTCCGTGATCTACCAGTTCGCTCAATAACGCCGCGGGCGGGAAGCGCTGCATTTTTACAGCGTATTCAAATGCGGGACCTGCCCCTGCCAGTTGCGGCTGCGTGCTGGTGCCCGTGATCGGCACTACTTGCAAATACAAATCAGGCGCGAGCCTGCTGTTCAGCCGCAACTCTTCCTCGCAGTAGAACTTGCGACTTTCCAACGTGGTACAGTCAAGGAAACCGAGATCCAGCGCCTTCTTGATCTTGTAAGCGAAAGGACCACACAGGATTACCCAGGAAATGTGCGTTTCGATCAACTGCCAGTCGTTGCTGGCATGCGGAAATATCGACGGATCGTGCAATGCTGTGATAAGCAGTTTTTGCTGGTCGACGGACGAACACACCAAGCCATTCCCTTATATCTGGCAACCATTGTGGGTCGCATCAATTTCAATGATCATTTCGCATCACATTATCTCTCGGCGACCTACTGAGAACCATTGTGGGAAACCCTTAACCCAATGTGTTCTTAACGGATACCACTTTGGATGCTCTCTCCACTATGCTGAAAGCCATATTTTCGGAGAATTATCGTGATCAGAGCAGCTGGAAGATGAGCAGTGATATTCTGGTGATCAATAGCGGCTCATCCAGCATCAAATTCGGTCTATATGACGGTGCTGGGAAGGTTTTAACGAGCCTGGGGCACGGCAAGATAGCGGGCATTGGCACGACACCAAAATTACAAGCCTTCGACCGCAACAACGCCTTGATTGTCGACCAGCAACTCAAGAAGGGAAGTGACCATACACAGTCCATGTCAGCGGTTTTAGACTGGATATTGAAAAGCGGGGCTGGCGAAAAATTTAGCGCGATTGGCCATCGAGTACTCCATGGCGGGAGCCTTTACGAAGCACCGGTGTTGATTACCGACGAGGTACTGAACCAGCTCGACAAACTCGATCCACTGGGACCTTTGCATCAACCGCACAATGTGTTGGGTATAAGAATACTGGCTGGACTTCTTCCGAACGTACCACAAGTCGCGTGCTTCGATACAGCATTCCACTGCACCTTGCCAACGGTAGCGAAGCAGTTTGCGATACCCAACAGCCTCTACAAAGAAGGCATACAACGCTACGGCTTCCACGGACTCTCGTATGAGTATATGTCGGAATGTTTACCTGGAATAATGGGTAACAACGTCGCAGCGGGGCGAGTGATCGTTGCACACCTGGGGAATGGTGCAAGCATGTGTGCCATGAAGGACGGACACAGCGTCGCCACCACCATGGGGTTTACCGCATTGGATGGCCTACCGATGGGTACCCGCTGTGGTGATCTGGACCCCGGTGTAATCCTGTACTTGCTCAATGAGCGTCGCATGAGCAGTGAGGATATAACTGACTTGCTTTATCACAAGTCCGGTCTCTTGGGAATTTCAGGCGTCAGTAGCGACATGCAAGAGCTACTGCGAAGCGATGCTGAGGGTGCCTGTCAGGCCATCGATTTCTATGTTTACCGAATAAACCGCGAGGTGGGTGCAATGAGCGCCATCATGGGGGGACTGGACGCACTGGTTTTCACCGGCGGGGTTGGTGAGAACAGCGCTGCGATACGCAACCGAATCTGTGATCTCGCGGCCTGGACCGGAATCAAGATGGATACGCAAGCCAATGAAGACAACGCGCTGTGTATCAGCACTTCCGACAGCAGCGTGCCAGTGTGGGTCGTACCAACCCAGGAGGAATTGATGATTGCGCGTCATGCGCAGAGACTGCTGGGTTAATCTGCAATAGTTCAAGCGTGGCCAGGCATACAGTGTCAGTGTTGAATTACACGTTCGATTGGCCCACTTTTGAAGATATTTGCACTGAATAGTTGACTCAGGCTTAAAGCAATTTTCGAGAATAATTTCATGTGGTTATCCCAATCAGCATGGTTCAATTTTCAGTGCAATTACCGGGTCAAATTTGGATGCAATACAACACACTCGCTACATCTCTCACGCCAACTGAATCTATCAGGGTGCCGAAGTTGTCATAGGTAAACTCACGCTCCAGAACTCTCTGTCCAATCGGCATCGCTGTTGCACCACTGCCCATCACACCTCAGGCGGAGGCTCCAGGGTTGGCACC
>JBBKWY010000046.1:0-16940 GCA_037969215.1 Halioglobus sp. | reverse complement strand
CCCCGGCAGGCTCGGTGGTGCAGAGTCTGGATGTGCTGCGCCAACTGGTGTCAGATCCCTGGCAGATGGGGCGTATCGCTGCGCAACATGCGCTTAGTGATCTCTATGCCTGCGGTGCGCGGCCGGTCTCTGCACTGGCGGCTGTGATTCTGCCCTATGCCAGCAACGCGATGTTACAGCGCGAGTTAGAGCAACTGTTGGCAGGTGCACTGCACGAATTCGCCGCTGTGGATTGTCGACTGGCGGGTGGGCACAGCATGCAGGGCGCGGAGCTGAGTCTCGGATTTGTCGTCAACGGGGTCGCCATGGCCCCCGATGGAACACTGTTGCCCAAGGTCGGCGCGCAACCGGGCCACCATTTGGTACTGACTAAAGCTCTGGGCACCGGTGTCCTGTTCTCCGCACATATGCAGCTTGCGGCCGATGGGCGCGATATCAGCGCCGCAACAGCGGCGATGCTGCAGGGCAATGGAGCAGCGGCGGAGCTGGCTGTGGCACATGGCGCCAGTGCCTGCACGGATATCACCGGCTTCGGCCTACTTGGGCACTTGTTGGAAATGTTGGCGGGTGTGCACGGTGCGCGTCTGGAGCTGTCACAATTGCCGGTGCTCAGCGGTGCACTCGAACAGATTCGCGCTGGTATTGTGAGTACCATGCATGCCGCTAACGCGCACAGCGGGGGCCATTTTGTGCAGCATTCAGCGTCGGTGGATGAAGCGCGCCGACAGCTGCTGTTTGACCCGCAGACCAGCGGTGGCTTGTTGATAGCGCTACCCCCAGAGCGGTCTCAGGGCCTGTGCGAGGCGCTGCACGATGGCGGATATACCGAGGCACGCATCATTGGTGAAGTGACGGGCCCTGTGCCAGCGCGTGCAACGCCCATCCAACTTGACTAAACGCCCATTTCATCCCAGTGCTCTGGACCTTACTTTAGCGTGGCAAGTCCGCCTGCGTGTTTACCCGTTTTTCCCAGTAAGTTGTTGTACTCCTGGGGGTCGATGGAGAGGTCGTATAGCTCTTCGCCGCCGTCGGGATATCGGGTCCAGCGCCATTTTCCGATGCGTGTGGAAACAGCATCTCCCCAGCGCATCTGGGCCGGGCGGGTCGCAGCGATCTCTGGTGTTATTCCCAACAGGCTGGCGCCTTCAAATTGAGCGGGTGTGGGAATACCTGCGATGTCGGTGAGTGTTGGCGCCAGATCAAGCAGACTCACAGGCAGGTCAAAACTGCCGCCAGACTCGACCATGCCGGGTGCACGGATCAGCAAAGGAACACGGTTCGCGTGTTCCCATAACGCCATTTTACGCCAGTGCAGTTTTTCACCCAAATGGTAGCCGTGATCCGACCACAGGACGACTGCGGTATTGTCCGCATAGGCGCTGGCATCCAGCGCATCAAGTATCTGGCCGACCATGGCGTCGGTGTGACTGCACGCCGCGAGGTAAGCCTGAACGTGCTCCCGCCAGCGCCCGGATTTCATCACTAGCTCGTTCTGGGTGATCTTATTACCATTGATTTCGGTTACCGGCTCGTCGGCGAGTGCTACTCCCTCCCGGGGAATATCGTCCAGGTCATCAGCGCGGACTTCGGGGAGCACGACCTTGTCGAGGGGATGCAGGTCAAATGCCCATTGCGGCAATCGCCATGGCACATGCGGCTGATACAGGCCAATCGCCATGAACCAGGGCTTGGTTCGACTCGTATTCAATTGATCGATCGCAAAATTGGCCGAAATCTGGTCGGTGTGAACCTCACCCGGTTCCAGCAAGCCGTAATCGAACAGTGTTCCATGGTCGCCGAAGCTAAGCGGCAACTCCTTGTAGGGCTGGAACACATCCCAGTAACGTTTGGTGCCCAGGGCCCAATGAAATACTTTGCCGGTTGATATTGTCTCGTATCCGGATTCGGAAAAGAAAAACGGCAGAGGGCGCAATGTTGGCGATTGTAGCAACTGCCCATAGGCGGCTGTATCGTCACTTTCATGCACTTGTGTCGTTTCCGGGCGCAGTCCCCACATCACTGAAGGGCGACTGCCAATACACACCGGCACAGAGCAGTAGGCACGATTGAAGGAGTACGACTGGGCGCGCAGGCGATCGATATTGGGTGTGTAGGCTCCGGGATGCGTGCCGAGGTAGCCGACCCAGTCATTCAAATCGTCAATGCACAACAGGAGAATGTTCGGCTTTTCGCCCAGTGTCGGTTTGAGGGGCGTGAGTGCTTTTACATCAGCAGGCGATTTCGCCGTCAGGCTATCGAATTTAACCGATGTCGATTTGCTGCACCCAACTATGGCGGCCGCGGCGGCCGTAGCGGCAGCAGCCAGTAATTTCCTACGATGAATATTCATGTCAGTCTGGAAGTTCGTGCCTGAGAAAAACTTCTCATGGTCGCTGGGTCGATCAGCATAGCATAGCAGCCGCAAGTATTAGCCATCACCGTCCAGCCACCGCTGAATGACAGCGCCTCAAGCTCGCGGCATTACTTGCCATCCCAGTAACGCGTCATTTCAAGATAGAGGAAGGAAGCAGTCCAGGTGACCAGCACCAATCCGGTGAGGGATTCAAGCCCGGCGAGAAAGCGCAGATCGCCAACAGGTACGATATCGCCGGTGCCCAGCGTGGTGTAGCAAGTGAAGGAAAAGTAGACGCAATCCAGTAGGCTGCCATCAAAATGCCCGGTCAGGGAACCCCAGGCGTCGGCATGGTTCATAAAATAATAGGCGATCCCGAAAATCCAGATTTCTGCCGCGTGTGCAGAAAGCGCGAAGAATACGCCCAGCACGATACGAAAGCGGTGCCGAATCGTCAGCTTCGGCATCAATAGCGTGATCCGGTGCAGGAACTCGTAGTGAATCATCACCGCCAGACCGATGATGGTCAGATTGACTATAAACACTACGATCACGGTTCCGCACCTCCTGGCGGGGACTTGTTGGGGCACACTTTACCCTGATTTAGCGGGCGGCATGAAGTATCGTAACCATTTTCTGGAGATGCCCGTTATGAGCATTCGCGAAAGCCTGCGTAAACCATTTGTTTCGACGCCTATGGCCGAGCGCCAGGACCTTTCTGGCAAGCACATTATCGTAACCGGTTGTAGCGCGGGGTCCCTCGGCTATGCCACGGCGCAGCAGCTTGCCAGCTGGGGTGCGTGCGTTATCGTCACTACAAGGCGCAATATCAAGGATGTGGTAACTGCACTGAATACAGAACTTGCGGGCCTCAACTCGGTGGGGAAAGTTGATGGCCACTTGCTGGATTTGTCCAGCGCCGTATCGGTGAATGCGTTTACGCAGTGGTACAAACGCTTTTATGGCGAGCGCCTGGATGCTTTGGTCAACAATGCTGGCATCCATCTGGATCTGATGTCCCAGTGGCAGGAGCCTCAATTGTCGAGCGACGGTGTTGAAATTCAGTGGCGCACCAACTATCTGGGCACGGCACACCTGACACATAACCTGCTATCGCTATTGCAGCACACGGGTCGCAATGTGGGTGAGGCCAGAGTGGTGAATGTAGTATCGCAACTGCATAGCCGAGGTACGAGTGAGTTGCTGTTTGACGCAAACAGGACATATGAATCATGGCAGGCTTACGGCTTGTCCAAGCTGGGACTGGTTCACTTCACTAACGAACTGCATCGACGTTTCTTCAAAACCGACAACTTGCACAGTTATAGCCTCCATCCCGGCGGTCGCAGCGGCACCTACACCAACGTTGCCAGTAAAGGGCTGCAGGGGCACACCTTCATCGAACTGTTTCGCAAGCTGGCGTCGCCCCTTGAGAGGCTGGTGATGGCGAGCGCCGCAGAGGGCGCACAAACGCAGATCCACTGCGCAACATCCCCGGCGGCCGCGAGCGGGGCGTATTACGTCAATTGCCAGATTGCCAGAAGCAGTGATCACAGCCGGGACGAAAAGGCCGCCGGCCGCCTTTGGGAGGAGACTCAAAGCTGGCTGGGGCGTGCTGAGTGATTTGCGGGTTGCGGTTATTGAATCCCTGCTGCCGGCAGGGTTTTTTGGTGAAAATCCCATGCATAAATGCAGCCTGAAAGGGGTGTGAATTTCACTAAACTGCCCTTATAGTTCGTAACCCTACCTTCCCCGGCTTGCCAGCAAGCATTGATATGAAATACAGATCGAAAATACTGCTTCTCCTCCTTAGTGTCCTGTTTGTGGCCGGCTGTGGTAAAAAGGCCGTCTATATCGACGAGAGTTTCTCCAACGACAGCCCCTTCAAGCTGCGAGTCGATGGTGGTGTTGATATGGCCTGTGAAAGCGCACGTCGCTCTCTGCTTGGGCAGGGTTACCTGATTGATCTCGCCAACAGTGACGAGGTTAAAGCGCGCAAGGCTACCAGGGGTGAGAACGCTTTCATCGAGATGAACATCGTTTGCGTACCCGAGAATAGTGGCAGCACGATTTTTGCCACCGGCGTGGTCAGTACTTATGACCTGAAAAAGAACAGCAGCTCCGCCAGCGTTGGTCTCAGTGCGTTGGGCTCAATCTCGCTGCCCATCGGTCAGAGCGTCGATTCGCTGGTGAAGGTCTCGGAAGAAACTATCGACGATAAGGATTTTTACAAGCGCTTCTTCACCGCAGTCGGTATTTTGCTGGGCGAAATGGAGGCAGGCCAGATACCGGTGGAGGCTGAAGTTGAGCTGGCTGTGGAGCCCGTTGCAGTAGAGCCCGCCCCGCCGGTTCAATCAGCGATTTGGCCAGAGCTGTTTCCCGAACAAGTGGAGTCAGTGATTGTGCCAGACCCGGTCCCCGCACCAAGCGAGTCCGAGTCAGTTCCCGCCGCGGTCTTCATGCCAGAGCCCGCGCCAGTGGCCCCCGTGGTCCCTTTAGCGCCTGCCCTGGAAGAGGAGCCGCTGGGAATCCCCTCGAGTTCTTTAGCGGATGAAGAACCGTTTGGAATTTCCCCAGTACCCGCGCCGGAGGATGAGCCGTTAGGGATTTCTCCAGCGCCTGCCGCCGTAGAAGAACCGCTGGGTATTCAGCCAACGTCGCGCGCCGCGGAGTTAGCGCCCATTGTGACAACGGCTGTAAAAAAGGTCGTGCCGGCGCCTGCAACTGCGCCGGCCTCCGAGCTTGATAATATCTTCTAGGCGACCCCATCCACATTTACTGTGGCCAGCACCTCGGCGATCTCTTCCAGTATCGCCGGGTCATCAATTGTGGCGGGCATTGTGTATGCTTCGCCATCGGCAATTTTTCGCATAGTGCCGCGTAATATTTTCCCGGAACGGGTTTTCGGCAGGCGTTTTACAACGCGCAGAAATTTGAAGCTTGCGAGTGGGCCAATGTCATGACGGATCATCGCAACCACCTCTTTTTGCAATTGCTCTTCGGTTGTGTCGACACCGAGTTTTAGTACCGCAAGCCCGACCGGTACCTGGCCTTTGATCGCACACTTCACGCCCAGCACCGCGCACTCTGCAATCGCCTGATGATTGGCAATCACTTCTTCCATACCACCGGTAGATAATCGGTGACCTGCAACATTCATCACATCATCGAGACGACTCATCACATGAACATAGCCGTCTTCATCAATGAATCCTGCATCGGCAGTGGCGTAGTAACCGGGAAATTCCGAGAGATAGGAATTGATAAAACGCTGATCATCTTTCCAAAGTGTTTGTAAGCAGCCGGGGGGTAGCGGTAGTTTAATGGCCAATGCACCTGTTTTTCCTGCAGGCACCGGGCTGGCATGTTCATCCAGTACTTGAATATCAAAACCTGGCACCGGCACGGTCGCACTGCCATATTTCACTGGCAGCAGTCCCAGGCCCAGTGGATTCGCTGCTTGCGGCCAACCCGTTTCTGTTTGCCACCAGTGATCAATGACCGGTACGTCGAGCTGTTGTTCAGCCCACTGAATGGTATCCGGATCTGCTCGCTCACCGGCTAAAAATAGCGCTTTCAAACAGCTGATATCATAATTCTTTAACAGCGCGCCGCCGGGATCTTCCTTTTTGATGACACGAAATGCGGTGGGTGCAGTAAAAAATATCTTCACCTGATGTTGCTCAATGACCCGCCAAAAAGCGCCTGCGTCTGGCGTGCCAACCGGCTTGCCTTCAAACATCACAGTGGTATTGCCATTTAACAACGGCGCATAAACAATATAGGAATGCCCAACCACCCAGCCGACATCGGACGCCGCCCAATAAACCTCTCCGGGTTTGGCGCCGTATACATTCTCCATGGACCATTTCAGCGCGACCATATGGCCGCCATTGTCGCGCACCACACCCTTGGGTACACCGGTAGTGCCGGAGGTATACAAAATATAGAGTGGATCGGTCGCGGCAACAGGAACGCAATCTTGCGGCTGCGCATCGTCCATGGCTAGCTGCCAGTCCAGATCTCGACCTGCTATCAGTTTGGCTGTACTGTTTTCTCGCTGAAATATTACGCAATGCTCTGGTTTGCTTGCCGCAAGCTCAATGGCATTGTCGAGCAAGGGCTTGTACTCAACCACCCTGCTGGGCTCTATGCCATGGGAGGCAGACAGTATGACTTTGGGGGCGGCATCATTGATGCGCTTGGCCAACTCTTCTGCCGCGAAGCCACCAAATACCACTGAGTGAATAGCGCCGATTCGGGCACAGGCCAGCATCGCAATTGCGGTTTCAGGGATCATGGGCATATAGATCACCACTCTGTCACCTTTGCTCACATTGAGGCCGGTTAATACCCCGGCGAAGTGGGCTACTTCTGATTGCAGTTCCTTGAACGTGTAGGTACGAAGGGTGTCAGTAACCGGGCTATCGTAAATCAACGCGGCTTGCTCACCGCGGCCTTCATCAACATGACGATCTACGCAGTTGTAGCAGGTGTTGGTTTCGGCACCGGCAAACCAGCGATAAAATGGCGGCTCGGATTTATCCAGTACCTGTTGCCACGGTTTAGTCCAGACCAGTGACTTCGCCGCCTCAGCCCAAAATTCCTCGGGGTCGTTCTGCCATCGCTGCCAGTTCTGCTGATAAGTTGTCATGTGCTGTCCTTGTTCTGGAGCTACAACAGAAGTGCCTCTCCAGCCCCGTTGGAACCGGGGTCTGGCCACACAATCATCGCATTTCCATGAATGACTACTGCAAATTAATTCTTAAGCATGCCTCACGGATCGTGCTAAAAACTGATCTAACCCGGATTTGGCGACGTATACAATTTTAACGCTATACGGGACGATATTCATATCGGTTCCAGTGATTGAGCAGACCTGGAGAAAAAGGCTATGGAATCAGTCCTGATGGAAAGTATTGTTACGCCGCCCCCGACGATATCCGATGACGCAAGGATGGTGAGAGATGCTCTCATTGCCCGAGGGCTGGAGACCCCCTTATTGTGTAACGGGTTGAATCGAGACCAGAAATACCGACGCATCAAAGAGTCATTTACGGATATTGCCCACACTCTGGGTCTCGATTTGTCTGATGACAGTCTCTGCGAGACGCCGCACAGAATCGCCAAAATGTATGTTGACGAGATTTTCTCGGGTCTGGATTACGCACACTTCCCCACGGCAACTGCCATAGACAACAAAATGGGCGTGGATGAAATGGTGAGAGTAAGCGACATTTCAGTCATCAGTACCTGCGAACACCATTTCGTTACAATCGACGGAGTTGCCGATGTCGCATATATCCCAGCGAACAAAATCATTGGTCTATCGAAAATCAATCGTATCGTGCGCTTTTTTGCCCAGCGGCCTCAGGTACAGGAGCGCATGACACAACAAGTGCTGGTGGCGTTACAGGCGATACTGGAGACGGAAGACGTCGCTGTGACTATCAACGCGGCACACTACTGTGTAAAGGCCAGGGGGGTGATGGATGCCAACTCTGTAACGCGAACCTGTGCGCTGGGCGGGAGATTCAAGACAGACCCGCTCACCCGCGCAGAATACAACAGTTAAGATGCGCGCTTCTTTGCAATTTCCCGGTACACCGGCCGCGCGCAGGTCCCTGTTTTATACCGTCGTTAATGGCTTGATGTTCAACGTTACCTGGTTTGTGATTGTGGCTTCTGAGTCTGCGATCATTGCACCTCTTGTGGCAGCCTTGCATCTGGGTGTGCATTTCGTTTTGATGGGAAAAGGGTACGTCGAGTTGAGGGTGGTAGCCCAGGTAGCCCTGATCGGCGTTATCGTTGATCAGCTACTCTTCTATGTGGGTGTATTCACTGTGTCGGGGCAGCCCGCTTTGCCACCGCTGTGGATATTCTGCATTTGGCCAGTGTTGGCAACGACCCTGATGCACGCATTCTCGGGGCTGCAAAGTCGCTACGTACTCTCTGCGTTTTTAGGGGGTGTTGGCGGAGCTGTATCGTTTGTCGCGGGAACGCGACTCACCAGTGTGGCCTTTGAATCCGCTGTCGCCGGGCCAGTGATTATTGCTATTGTGTGGGCTGTTCTATTTCCCTTGCTGCTACAAATTCCGAGGCTAAATTCCTATGAAAATCGCTTATGCTAGTCTGGTCCTGGCCACAGTACTCCTGACTGGATGCCTCGGTTCTCCCGATGGTGTAGCACCGGTGACAGGCTTCGACAGCAATCGATATCTCGGAAAATGGTATGAAATCGCGCGGCTCGATCACTCGTTTGAGGAGGGTCTCGACCGCGTCACGGCAGAGTACTCGCTGCGAGAAGACGGCGGGTTGAATGTGATCAACAGGGGCTTTCTGGCCAGTGAAAATAAATGGGACGAGGCTCAGGGCAAGGCGTACTTTGTGAATGAGCCCGATGAAGGCTATTTGAAAGTCAGCTTCTTTGGGCCGTTCTACGGCTCGTATGTGATCTTTGAACTCGATGAAAAAGCTTACCAGTACGCATTTGTATCCGGCCCGGATACTTCCTATCTATGGCTGCTGTCGAGGACGCCAACGGTAGCGCCTGATTTGATCGAACGGTTTATCGCCCGTGCGTCCAGTTTGGGGTTTGACTCCAGTCAGCTGATCTTTCCCAAGCAGTAATGCAAATACAAGGCCGCATCAAGCACGCGGGCTTCTAGCCACAGGTTTTGCCGCGATCTACTGTGTACACAGCGCCATGCACAGCACTGGCGTCATCGGATGCCAGAAACGCGATGACCGAGGCGACCTCGTCAGCGTCCATCATCCCGCGCAGCGCGGATGCCCGCATCACCAGATCGAAATCAATATCGTCAGGAAACTGCATATTGTCGATTTGCGGCGTAGCCATGCCACCAGGGCAAACCACGTTGACCCGCAGGTCTTCCTTGATGTATTCGACGGCCAGTGATTTGCTAAAACCGATCAAGCCATGTTTTGCCGCACAGTAGGATGCCGAATAGGGTTGCCCCTCCAGACCTGCGATAGACGCGACGTTGACGATATTGCCGTGAGCTTCCAGTAGCTTTGGCAGCGCGGCCTGGCAAAGGAAAAAGGGGCCGCTCAAGTTGACTGCGAGATCCCGCTGCCACTCTTCCTCGGTAATTTCTGTAGTCTTGTGAAACTGATGACTGCCGGCGATATTGGCGACGCAGTCGATGCGGCCGTAGACTTTGATACAGTCAGCGACCGCACGGACACACTGTTCATACACGCCGATATCAACGGCAGCTACCGTCATCTCGCCACCATCGGCCCGTACCTGCGCCTGTACTGCGATCAATGCGTCAGTTGAGCGAGCGATGCCATAGACATGTGCGCCCTCTGCTGCCAGACGTTTAGCCGTCGCCGCGCCAAGGCCGGAAGAGGCACCGGTTACCAGCGCCACTCGATTCTTAAATCGTGTCATACAATTCCTCAACGCCTGGCTGCCCGCTGCGGCGAAACCAGATCAACTCTTCCGTGAATAGAAAGCCTACATTACTGCGCCGCTATCTCTCATGCCCTGAATATCGTCGCTGCTAAAGCCCAGTTCCAGCAGGATTTCGTCGGTGTTTGCGCCGAGTGCAACACTGGGGAAGCCACAGCCTGATGGCGTCTTGCTGAAATTTACCGGGTTGCGCGGCTCCACGATGCGGCCTGCAGAGGGGTGCTCACATTCAACAAACAGTTTGTTTGCCTGCATCTGCGGGTCATCGGGTAGCTCGTGCAGCGCATTGGCCCGGGCGCAGGGCACATCGGCTGCATCGAGTTTCGCCAGTGTTTCGTCAACATCCAGCTCAAGCGCTCGCTCAAAGATTTGTCGACTGGCCTCGGTGACAAGGTCCGGGTTTGCCAGCCTATCCATGACGGTGGTCAGGCGCGGGTCGCTGGAATCGACGCCGAATGCCGCACACCAGCCGTGGAAATCACTATCGGATACCGGCGCCGCTTGTGCATAGCCATTCTTGAACTTTATCAGTCTGGAGTCTTTGGAGATCTGCATGCCCGGGCTGGCTTGATCCGACTTGAACGTTGCAGTGCCTGAGGTATCCAGCCACATAAAGCTTGTCACCGCATCTGCCATGGACAGTTTCACCTGCTGTCCGCCTGCGCCCCGCTCGCGCGCGAGTAGCGCCGCGGTGATGGCCTGGCTTGCCATTGTGGCGGTCAGCTTGTCGACGAACAGTTGTTTGTATTGAGCCGGTTCTCCGTCGTGAGCATTGAGTTGGCTCATGGCGACTCCAGCAAACGCCTGCACGACATTGTCGTAAGCTGCCTTTTGCGACATCGGTCCCTCGTGACCAAAGCCGCTGACGGACAGGTAGATCAGCTCCGGATTAATTGCAGACAGCGTGGCGTAATCGGCCTGTAGTCGCTCGGCAACGCCCGGTCGAAAATTGTGGATGATGACATCCACCTCCTGAATAATACGGTGCAGTATGCCCACGCCGGATTCTGATTTCAGGTCGATGGCAATGCTGCGCTTGCCGCGATTCACACCCTGGAAAATAGCACTGACGCCGTTGCAGGTAGCGCCGACGTAGCGCGTCAAATCGCCGATGCCAGGTGTTTCTACCTTGATCACCTCGGCGCCCTGATCTGCCAATATGCCGGCTGCCAGCGGTGCTGCGATCATGCTGCCGATATCAAGGATTCTAATGCCCTGTAGCGGTCCTGAGGATGTTTTCGTTTGCTCTGCTGGTGTATTCAAGTTTGTATCGACTCGTTCAATCTGTAGGGCAGCCTGACTGTGGCCTTGCCGGGTGTGGTGATACCCACCTGGTCGTTCTCGAGGAAAATGTCCAGGTCGATCAACGCTCTACTGTCTTCTATGCGCTTGTCTGTCACCTTGGCATGGGCCCTGACAACGGCGCCGGCACCATTCATTCCACGCATCTGGAAATTGAGCTTTTCGACCCAGCCACTTTGTCCCGCCCAGTCAGTGAGCAGTCGGCCCAACATGCCAGTGGTCCAGCCGGTGTTGTAGAAAATGCCTTGCATGCCACTGTCTCTGGCAAACTCGATGTCGTGATGCACCAGATTCCAGTCCTGTGATCCACTGACCTGCAGTACCATTGCCGTGGAATCCAGTTCAACACTGAAGCCCGGTAGTTCCTCCCCGATGGAAACATCTTCCCAATATCGCTCGGCGTTGTAGTCAATTGTGCTCATGCGTCACCTCCCGAATGTGATTCCCCTGACTCGCGCTGTGCATCTTTGGTGACCTGCTCGGGTGAGCGATGCACCAGCATGGTGTTGCGCCATTTCGCCACAACCGCATCGTGCTGATTCATGAAAGAGGTTTCCACCACAATCCAGATGGCGTGCGGGTCCAGCTTGATAGGCTTCTTGAAGATATCGGCGATTCGCAACTCCAGGCGCAACACATCGCCCACGCGAATGGGCTCAAGGAATTCCCAGGCCACCTCCATATTGATACCGCGATCGCCCGGCGTGGGTACGCCAAAGGTGAACAGCGCGCCGTCAGAATCGTTATTGTCGCGTTCTTTTGGCGGCCACGGTCCGCCTGAGGCAAAGTACGTCGGAAGCATGGAGGGTGGCGAAATGACCGCGCCGTAGGGCCCCGCTTTGGCGGCGACCGGGTCGAGAAAGGCCGGGTTCAGGTCGCCCACCATATGGCAGTGGCGGCGAATGGGATCGTATTCTACCGGGTAACGTCCCGAGGACTGGCTGATCAGTTTGCCGATCCACTCGTGTCTTACAGTCTCGAGATCGTAGTCGAGGGGATGTATGTTGCTCATGGTTATGCGGTGTCCGTATCGTTATTGAATTAACTGCGCAAATGCTGCTCGTGAGGCTTCCCTGCACTTCGCTACATCAGCACCGGGATAGTAGGATATCCAAAAGAGGTGGTCTAGCTACACCACGGGACCTTCCGGTATTGGCTCAACTAAGCGGACCGCCACGCAATTCACATAAGCACTTAACAGGCCAACAGACTACCCCTCACGCGAATTGCAGTGTAGTTAAAAATTATTTAGGGTCTCAACGGATTCCACCGTGGCAGGCCAGGAGTAATTTTGTAGATTGAGAGCAAGATCGCCAGGTAACTCGACTCGCAACAGCAAGTTTTGAGCCTTACTGTCGACCGCCCACAAAGCCGCAATATCTCTGTAGGTGCCATTGCTGCCAAATACCTTTCTGCCTGCTGCCAACTGACGAGCCTCACTTGCAAGGGTATTGTCCTTGGAGTTGTGGTCGAAGTTTGTGACGTAGATGGAGAGATAACCGTTGCCCTCATCCACCAACTCCAAAGCCCTGCTCTGTAGCGGAAAATCTACGGTGGCAGCCGTCATCAGCTCCCAATAACCGTTGCTGCCACTACTTGTCTTCAGAGCCTTGCGGTTGCCGTGTCCGTGCCCGGTAAGGTGCAGGACAACGTTCTCTGAGTTGGTTAAAAGTGTTTGGATGGTGGCCGCCGGGACTTCGCTTTGATTGTGGAAATCGCCCAATCGGTGGTGGGAGACAACGATTACCAATTCCTTCTGTATCGCGGCGGTGGCGAGCTGTTGTTGCAGCCAGGCAAACTGCACAGCATCCATGGAACCCAGGTGGGCTATGCCGACGGTGGCGTTCTGCGCATCTGTAGTATCCAGCACTATCATCTTGATTGGCTTTTCGGGGTTAGGGTAAGTGCTGTAGTAGGCTGTATTGTTGTCCACGTCGCTCTGTGTGAAGCCATGACCGGCCGGTTCGCCACTCGCCTCGTGGAGCGTTCGTATCACTTCTGTCTGATAAAGCGGCAGGCGGTCGGGGTCCGCGGGAATGTATGTCGCAGGGGATAGAATAAGCTGCTGATCAATGGTGCTTCCGTCAATGCTGCCTGCAAAGAAGCTACTGAGCACGGACCCGGTATAGAGATGGTCTCCTACTGCACCCGCACGCAATGCCTCGTCGATGGGTCCGAAACCGCCGACATGAAGAACATCGTGGTTACCCAGTGCTGCATACCAGGGCGTCTGAATGCCAATCGACACAAAAGGGTCGTTATAGTCGTTGTTCGGCCCGGGAACAGGGTCATCATCTATGCCCGAATCAGGATCTACTATTCCACCGTTCAGGGTTTTGATCAGCCACTCCAGTTCATTCTTCTGGCTGGTGTCGGTCAGGTCCCCTGCAATAATAGTGAAGTCGAAGGGTCTGCTACTCAAATCGCTGATGCGCCGTGCTGTTCGAACATGGGCTTCGAATACCTGAACTATCAGCGGGCCGTGGGGACGATAGTCATTGGCGTAACCGTCCAGCCTGATCGGAGACTCTTCATCAATCAGTTGCGGATCGGCTACCACCCAGACATAGGCGAGGCTGTGGCGCTGCTCCCCTTCCCCCGGAAAATTTGGCGCCAGCTCTGTATGTTCGACCCAGGGGATACCTGCAGCCAGTTCCGCACCAAGACCGTTTGAGGCGTACTGGTCGAAATCATAAGCGGTAAGCGTTTTGTTGGTAATCGAGTCGCGCACCGCCTGAGAGGGTTCTTTGGGAGCCCACACCTGTTGTAGGCCGGTGTAGGGGCTGGCGGTTAAGCCGTAGTCTTTCTGCGAGAATATGGCTCTCAGTGGAGGTGCAGTCTCGCCCCAAAACTGGTGCACCGTCGCCGCCGACACACTGAAATAGCAGGCAGGATGCTGTCCTCCGCAGCCATCCCAGGTGACAAAGCTTGAGCCCGGGTGCGGCTGTGCCGTGTAAGTGACATCGTACTCGTCTATGACATAGTTATCGCAGGGCTGTTGTTCCAGTGAGCAGTCGTGAGATCCATCTGAAGAAACGATGTCACCTTCACCTACGATCTCCAGAGGGTGCGAGCATGCAGTAACGAGTGACAGAAGTGTCAGGCATTGGATGAGTCGTAGGGACATGGTTGTACCTCGAGTAATTTTATTATCACAAGGAAGATTCAGGCCGCCAGCGGCTCAGTTTGCGGGCGATGGCAGTATGCTTGCGTTTCCCCAGTATACAGTCTGCAAAAGCGGTCAGCGCCTTTTGCTCGCTCTTTGGCTCACGAGAACGCGAGCGACTCACCGAAACTGTCTGCGAAACACTGTTCTTCAACTGCCCGTCGTGTAATAGGGCCGTGGCCCCTGCCCTTCGGATAGCCGATAGGAACGGCAGCGCATGTATACCAATCTTCGGGTATCGCAAGAATATCCTTGATAGTGGACTCCTCGAGGCAGAGCAGTGTCGTCAAGGTACAGCCAAGCCCCTCGCTGACACAGGCAAGCATGGTGTTTTGTATTGCCGGGTACACTGAACCGCCGCCGACGACAGATGGACGGTCCAGGCCGCTGTCGGTAATTGCCATTAGTTTCGGATTGAAACAGTAGACCAGCAGCGCCGGGACAGCGGCAAAGTGATCAGCCAGATAGTCGCCCGCCGCAAGGATGCGTTCCTGTTTGGCGAGTGCTTCCCCCGCCATGCGGGCCAGTCCCTGTCGGTATTTTGCTCCGAACAGGGCCCACTGGGCTTGATACAGCTTCGCTATCTGCTGTTTGCGCCCGCTTTCCCGGACGACGATCACTCGCCATGGCTGTGTGTTGCCGCCACTCGGCGCCCAGGCACCGGCCTGCAGGATTCTTTCGAGTACGTCGTCCGGAATTGGATCTTCGCGCAAGCGGCGGACTGCGCGCTCTGTACTCATCGCCTCATACAAGGGGAGGGAGGGGTGTGTCATTGTCGGGTTCGCCTCTGTAATAAGCTATCGCGTGTCGGGACGTTATCCTAAAATGGATAATTGGTCCATATACACAAATATTAATTGTAGTTAAACTCCAATAATGAAAAATGAAGCAAATGCGACGAAACAGCTGTTCCAAGGTAAGACGCAAAGAACCCGGCATAAGCTGGTTGATGCGATTCGTGAAGAAATTGCCGCGACTGGCAGCTTCTCTGCTGAATCAGTGGCCGGCCGGGCTGGTATAGCGACAGCGACCTTTTACAACCACTTCGCGACCAAGGATGAGGCGTTAAGCGCGGCTTATGAGCAGCTTATGGGTGATGTTGTTGCGATGGTGCGCGCGCAGTGTGAGATCGAAAAGCTGCTTGATTTGGGTTTGAACGCGGTTGTGGCGTCCTGGGTGCTCGATACAGCGACATTCTTCAAGTACAACGACGCATTGTTTCGCATGGCTCAGGCTGCCATCGAAAGGTCAAAACGGATGCGTGATCTGTTTCGCGAGCACGAGGTGCTGGTGATCCGGTGTTACCAGTGTTTTATCGAGCGTGGTCAGGCTGCGAGCCTGATTTGTGCGGGTGATCCGGCGGTTATGGCACAGGTACTGACGGTGGTTTCAGAGTCGTGGAATCATCCACTGGTGCAGCGCATTGAGGCAGGTGGCGAGTTCCATAAGGCATTGAGTAGTGTAGTAACCGGCTTGCTCAGGCCGGGTACTAAATAGAAAACAGGAAGGCAACGCATGACAGAGACCGCCAGATTGCTGCAGTCCGCGGCAGACCTTGCAAGGCAGTGTTACGACAGAGCTGATGAAATCGAGCAGGCGCGCCGCTTACCATCGGACATTTCATTGCAGATGGCACAGGCGGGCTTCTATCGCATGGGCGCACCTAAGTCCGTCGGCGGACTCGAGTCACCACCTGCGTTGAGTTCGCAGGTGTTTGAAACACTGGCAAGAGGCGATGCTTCCGCTGCCTGGGTTGCTTTCATCGGCGTCACCTCAAGTACCGCGTTGTCAGCTGTTCCGGAATCTACTGCCCGGGAGGTGTTTGCCGATCCGCTTACGTTGATGGCGGGGGTGTATGCGCCGACGGGCAAGGCAGAGAAAGTCGCAGGCGGGTTTCGGGTTTCCGGTAAATGGCAATGGGGTTCCGGCAGCCAGAATGCCGCGTGGGTACTGGGTGGGTGTGCGTTCTACGAGAACGGTGAACCGATGCTTGATCACCGGGGTGCGCACCGTACACACATGGTGCTTATACCGCAGTCGGAAGTCCGGTTTCTGGACACATGGCATGTCAGCGGTTTGTGTGGGACAGGGAGCCTCGACTATCAGGTAGAAGACCTTTTTGTGCCAGAAGAACGGGTCGTCGGTTTCCTGAATGCGGGCAGAGACCCCCTGCCCCCGCTCTACGCGTTCCCGAGCTTTACCTTTCTAGCGCTGGGGATCGGTGCTGTGTGCATGGGGGTAGCCCGTGCTGCTATCGATGAGCTGGTCGCGCTGGCCGCGTCGAAAAAGCGGGTGGGGTCGCGAAAGACTGTGGCCGAACAACAGATCTCGCAGATCAAACTTGCCCAGGCGGAGGCGGACCTGCGCAGTGCGCGACTGTTCTACTATGACACGCTGCAGGAGATGTGGGACTCTGCGATAAAGGGGCAGCCGTTCCGCGTTGAGCAGCGCCGGAACCTGCGGCTGGCGACTACCAATGCGGTGATACGCTCGGTGGGGGTGGTTGATGAAATGTACAATCTGGGCGGCGGCAGCGCGGTATACCGCAGTTCACGGTTGCAGCGGTATTTCCGTGATATACATGTAGCGAAGGCTCACATCATGGTGTCGCAATCGACGCTGGAAACGATTGGTGCGCACTTCTTTGGCCTCGAGCCGAATGTATCTGGACTGTGAACCGT
>JBBKWY010000045.1:0-9808 GCA_037969215.1 Halioglobus sp. | reverse complement strand
CGCCACGAGGGAGGCGCTCTCACACTGCGCAACACCTACTTCCACCACAACGAATTTTCCGTCCTGACCGGCCCGGACCCCCAGGGCAGCCTGGACATCCAGTCCTCTCGCTTCTACTTTCAAAAGCGCGCGGGAACCTTCAGCCATGGCATTTATGTCGGCGGACTGGGGCGCTTCACGATCACCGGCAGCCACTTCAAGGGCACAGACCGCGGCCACCAGATCAAATCACGCGCGTTTGAAAACCACATCCTGTACAACCGGATCGAGGATATTGCAGGTGGTAACTCCAGCCGTTTGATCGACCTGCCCAACTGCGGGCTGAGCTTTGTTATCGGCAACGATATGCAGCAGGCTAACACCTCAGAGAACGTTGACGCGATCGGTTACGGCGCGGAGGGCTGCGACGACCGCAGCACGCAGCAGCACCGCCTGTTCGTAGTCAACAACACCTTCGTCAATGAGGCCTTGCATGGCACGCTGGTGAAGGATCATGTGCACGGTGACGTACTGGTCGCAAACAATCTGGTTTTTGGCGGCGGATACTTCCTGCGCGGCAGCGGCGTGCAAAAGAATAACGTATTGATGGACCTCCGATGGCGGCAGTCTGACAGCTGGGCGCCGCCGCCGGGCTCAGTAGCCATCGACACCACCCAAGCGCTAGCCGACGAGGAAGGGTTTTCGCTGGTGCCGGTAAGCGAGTTCAAGCCGCCGCTGGGGACTGTTGCGCGCACACCTTACAACGCCCTCGATATCGGCTCCCGCGAAGCAGCGAAGAGCGCCACTACGGGCAGTCAGGATCACGTGACCAGGCTGCCGTAGCACCCAAGCTCAGAATCGATCGCCAGCCACGGCAGACCCAGTTTATCGAGCCAGTCCAGCGCCTCATCTGCCGGTTTTAACATCGCGATCGTCGCCGAACTGCCCGCCACCAGGCACTGCCCCGCCAACACGGTTACCGCCACCAGCCCCTGCACCGGCCAACCGGTGCGCGGGTGCAGGATATGCCCAAAGCGCCTGCCCTCAATCACCATACAACGCTCGTAATCGCCACTACTGGCAAGCCCGCCCTCGGGCAGCGACACCTGGGCAACCGCGCGATCCCTGGCCTCGGGATGACGGATACCCACCGGCCAGCCCGCGGCACCATCGGGCGCACCAACGGCAACCATGTCGCCCGCCAAATCCACCAGCGCCGCCTCCACGCCATGGCGACGCAATTGCGCGGCGGCGCTGTCCGCGGCGTACTCCTTCACACACCCGCCAAAATCCAGTTCCATGCCGGGTGCGGGAAGGTACACACTGTCCCGGGTCCAGCGCACCTGGTCCCAGCCGACCAGTGGCAGCAGGGCGTCGATCTCGCGCTGCTCGGGCAATAGCCCGGACTTAAAATCCCAGGCCTTGCGCAACACACCGGACGTGAGGTCGAACACACCCTCGCTTTCGCGCCACACCGTGTTGGCGTAGTTCAGCAGGCCGGCAGTTTCCGCATCGATTGCCACAGGTCTCCCTGCACCGGCGGCGCGATTGATCTGGCTGGTCAGGGAGTCGGGAAGATAGCGGCTGTACTTGAATTCCAGGCGCTGCACTTCGGCCACCGCGGCCGCAATCGCAGTGTCGGCCACGGCCTTGTCGGGCACTTCCAGGCGCAGGCGGCAGGGTCCGCCCATGGCTTTAAACGTGTGTTCGACGCACGGCATCGACGGTCTCGATGTTAGCGAAAGATGTAGTCCAGACCGATACCGTAGCGCCAGAAATCCACCAGGCCGGGCGATTCGTCGCCATTGTAGACACCCCAGTCTCCGTCAGTCTTATAGCGCTCCGCGTCGAGGTTGACCGCCCAGTTGCCAAAATCGCGCCGCAGGCGCAGTCCATAGGAAAAGGCACCAAAGGCGGACAGGCGATAATCATCGGCGAAATATTTGTAGGCCGGATTCTCGAGATTATAAAAGAAGTCCGCTTCGTGCTGGGTATAGTAGCGAATAAACGGCGTGACCTTGAAACCCTGCGACAGGTTCTGGTGCCAGGCAACGTCAACGGTGTGTGACTCGACATCCCAGTTATCATTAAAATACCGGTAGTCCACGTGCAGGGCCGCATTCGGCGCATCGAAGAAATGCCGGTATCCAGCGCCCACCGTCCACTCCTTGCGCTCGTCCGGGCGGCGATCCTTGTACTTGTACGAATCCGTCAGAAAGCCATCGCGGTAGGTGTAACTCACCCCGAAGCGCACCAGCGCACGCTTGCTCACGATACGCGAAACACCCAACCACGCTGAGCTGACATCCTTGCGGGCGCTCAGGGTATTGGTCGGCACCGAACCCTGCGTCGGATCGATGTCGTCATGGGAGGTGCTGACAGCGGCGCTGTAGGTGGTGAGCCCATCCTCACTGTTGAATGCGCCATCCACGCCGATGGCCTTGGACTCGTAGTCATCCTCGTTGGAATACGCCAGGTTAAGTCCAGCATTGCCGCGGTCGTAATAGTACCGGGTCGTGCCGCTCACCGCCGTGCGTGTATCTTCAATACTGGCACCGCTCATAATAACTTTGGGGCTGCCGCTCAAACTCTCGCCCACAAACCAGGGAGAGGCCCCGCTCATATCCTCCCACTCAACATCCAGCGCAAACGACCAGTCTTCGGCCACCGGTGCCAGCAAATGGAATTGGGCAACGTCGATATCGTACCGTTTACTGTCGCCACCAAATGCCTTGCTGCTGAGAATATCGTCTTCCTGGTATTTGCTGTAGCGCATACCGATCTCGGCAAACTCAGGTTGCGCATCAGCCATCGCACCCTGATAGGCCGGTAGCAGCAAGGCGCTGGACGTAAGTGCCATCAACGTCGCGTTGCGGTCATCCTTGAAGTGGGCCATCAGTTACACCCGCAACCGCCACCAGCGGCGCCTGCACCGCCGGAGGAAGCCTCTTTACTGGTATAAATCTGGTTGCGCAGTTGCGCCTCCATGGCGTTGGTTTGCCACTGCATTTCGTCTTTGGCGAGAATCCCTCGCTCCCACGGTTGCACCGTTTCACAGCCACATAGCGCGACGGCTAGCAGCAGGCCTGTCAGATATTTCAAAATTATTATTCTCCCAACAATTCAACGATCGAGTTGTGCAGTGCTTGTTCGTTACTCCGGCGAAAGCCCTGGTGAATGATGCGGACCACGCCCTGCCTGTCGATCAGGTAGCCCGTGGGCATACCCATCACACCGAACGCTGCCGGCGTGGCGCCTTCGCCGTCGCGCACCACCAGATAAGTTGCGGGCGTATCGGACAGAAATTGCCGGGCGTCGGCCTCAACCTCGTCGACATTGATCGCCAGCACTTCAAAGCCGTCCGGCCCCAACTCGCCCTGCAGTTTCTCCAGGATGGGGAACGAGACTCGGCAGGGCCCACACCAGGAGGCCCAGAAATCCACGTACACGACCTTGCCACGCAATGACTCAAGGCTGACTTCGCCCGCACCCGATAATTGCGGCAGACGAACAGCAGGCGCCACCTCTCCCACCACGGCACCCTGTGCGTGCACCCACCCAGACAGGCACAGGCACAACCCCATGCACAGGAGGCGGAACTGCCTTAACGGTTTCAGCGTTCAACCTCCAACTGCAGTAGCGTCCAGGTATTGTAGCCGTGGTTGTGCAGATGGAACTCCACTTTGCTGCCAGCGGCAGCGCTGAAGTCGGCAGGTATACGAACATCGAAAATATCGGCCTCTGCAGGTATCGCCACGCTCTGCTCCCACACGCGATGACCATCCACGGTAATGGCCACATGCGCCTGAGCCGGCTGGTCAAACACGAGGGCGCCGTGCCACAACACAAGGTGCAGCATGTCGCCTGGTGCGACAGCCGTCTTGGCGGGCTGGGCGAGGGACAGGTAATTGCAATAACCGGTCTCTATCTCCAGGGCACCGTCCTCGTTGTACCAGCTGTTGTCCGGGCAATTCACCTGGGTCGGGCGATGGCCGCTGAAGCTGTCATCTGACGCCGACTGCATGGTCCAGTCATTGACCTCAATCAGTGCCAGCGATTGTACCTGGGGAGCATCCTCTACCTCTATTTTGACCGACTGCTCTATGCCCAGGGCATGATGATCCGAACCGCGTAAACTCACGCGCAGCGTGTGGGTCCCGGGAAGAATATTCTCCGGCAGCGCGAAGAAGTATTTGGCATCCCAGGCAGTGACGTGTTCGGCCATATCATCATCCGTGTCGAGATAGATGTGATAGTGCCCCTGGTATACGCCTGCATGATCGCCCTCATGCACATCCGTATGTTCGCTGGAGTGATCCATACCGTCCCCGTGCTCGCCCGGCTCGTGCAGAGTGAAATTGTTGAACAACAATTCCAGCGGCACTAGATCCCCGGCGGCGAAACTCTGCCGGTACTCCGGCACATCAATATAGACACTCGGCGCGTAGCTGTAATCGTATCCAGGTTTGGGCTTGGTGATATAGAGGTTGGTCAGGCACATCTCGTCGCCCGTACCATCACCCCAATCCACATTCCTGGGGGGTAATTGTTTTCCGTCGACAATCGTCTGGTTGGACGCACTATTATCCCAGCTACACTCCAGCTTCAAGCTGTCTCCGGGACGCACTAGCAGCTCCTTCTCCAAGCCATAGCTGCTCTGCCAATTGAAATCCCAGTCGCGAATATCAAGGATCACCTGCTCTGTGCCATCGGCCCGAATCAGCGTGGTGCGACCGGTTTTACCCAGATTGTGCATGTGGAGAAAACCGTTGTGCAGCGCGAATGAGTCGCTGCTTTTCAGTCCGGCGGGGCCACCGAATATTCGGGCCAGGAACGTGGTCGGCACCGTAAACTCGTGGTGAACGTCTGCATTCCCTGCAGGAATTTTCATCACACCACCGCCCAGGAATGCCGGGTTGGTAAACAGGAAGCCGCTGGCGGGTCGCTCAACTTCATCCTGGGTGGCGATGAGAATGGTGGACTGATCCGGTGTCGGCTCTGCCACCAGCGTGTTGTAGTGAAATTGTACGACCAGCAGTGATCCGGGCTGAATTCCCAGCCCCGTACCTTCGCGGACCGCGCCATTGCCGACACCGGGCACCCAGCCGCCAATCTGTCGCGGAAGAGGAGCGCCCTTGATACCACCCGAACCCAGACAGTGCCAGCCGGGACGGCCATCTTCGCCGCCCGCATTGGCATACGGCAGACGGTCTTTGGGATCGATAATATTCACTATGACGTGATGAACCTCCTGGATCTGGTCCGGGATGACGGTGACCGACTTGACATAGGCGACCTCATCCAACGGCCACTCGATCGCAAAGCAGCGGTGGTCATCGGGTCGCAAGGTCGGGGTATAGGGTTCCGGGATCGGCAACTGCAGGTTGTAGTCGATGTTCTCATCCACCGGCGTTTGCGGTGCCACGTAATCCGCCGGGTTTCCCTCGGCCAGATCACCGGCCAGCCAGTTGCGCAGGGCAAATTTATCCTCTCCCGACAGTGCGCGCTCATGCAAAAAGGGCGAGTAGCCTCTGGTGGGCGGCCAGGGCGGCATGGAGCCGTTTTCCACACTGAACAGGGCCGCCGCAGCCACCGCCTTTACCTTGCCGTAACTGTCCAATGGGAACGGTGCAACACCACCAGCCACGTGGCAGGTGACGCAGTTCTTCTCGATGATCGCGCGGGTATCCTTATGGTAGGTAAAGGTCCCGGCAAACTGCTTCAACGGTGCCTGGGACGGATCACCCTGGGGCGCGCCATTCGCCAGCCATTGCAACAATAGCGCTGTCTCTGAGTCTGTGGGCCCGGCGTAACCCACCGGGGGCATAGTGCCGCGCTGCAATACGTACTCCAAAGCCGAGCGCTTGGCATAAACCTGCTCGTAGGTATCAAGCGGGAACGGGGCGAGGTCGCTGCCCGCGGTATGGCAGGCCACACAGTATCGCTGTATCAGCGGTTGTGCGGTACTGTACCAGGTGATCGGTTCAGCACTGGCGTCCTGCTGATTGACTTCAGCAACCAGAGAGGAGGAGCCACCGCCGCCACTGCCACCGCAACTGGTCAAAGCGACAAGCAGCGTCGTGGCAAGGATTTTCAAAGCAATATCAGGTTTCATAGCGCAGTCATTACCGGTAATTATTATTGATAGACCTATTTATCCGGGCAAAATATCACATTTGTCATCGAACGTCAGCCCATACAGCGTGACCAAGCAGTATCATTTCGACAGCTGATCGCCTTTGGATAGCAGTTCATCGATCCGTAACAGGGCCGCCTCCAACGCCGTACTCACCAGCCCTGTCCCGCGAAAATACTCCTGCGCCATCGGTGCGATGCCACTGCGCACAGGCAGGGCCTTGCCCTCTTCCATCATGCGGTAAAGCGTCGGCAGGAAAATGAATTGTAGCCACTGCGGCAGGGTGAGCGTGTCCACACAAAAAGGCTGGTCGGAGGCCAGTGCGGCCGCACTGGGCGGCACCCTGTCCCACTGCCCCAGCTGGCGCAGCTGGGCCTCAATATCGATAAGTACTGCTGTGATCTCGGTCTGCATGCTCACCCTGGTTTCAAAAGATGCCGGCGACTCGCGGGGTTAGCATTGCACCAAACCACCCATTGAATCTGCCTCCAAACGGAATTTTACCCGATAGCGGAAAAACAGACAGAGTATGCTTTGACCAATTGTGACGACAGGGATATTCTTGCGCTCCCGCCGGCCTGCAGCAGCCGGCAGGAACGCGTCTGATCATGCGGGTGTAGTTCAATGGCAGAACGGCAGCTTCCCAAGCTGCACACGTGGGTTCGATTCCCATCACCCGCTCCAACTCCTGAATTCTGCGCCTTGCGTCAAACGGGCTTGTAGACAATACTGATTCCCTATGAAAATGCTTCGCCTACTGCTGATATTCATGCTGTCCGTCTCGGTACCTGTCACAACGCTGGCGGCGACCATGAGCATGGCGCAGTGCGAGCAGATGCACGCGATGACCGACACCCTGTCGGTCGATCAGGACCACGCCCAACATACAAACCAGCCACCGAGTGATGACACTGCGCACGCAATGCATGATGACGGCGGCTCGATGGCCAACACCGGCCATTGCGATCACTGCCAGACAGGACATTGTGCCAGCGGTTGCGTCAGTGCACTCGCCAGCGGCGAGCCCTTTCCCTCTCCGAGTCTCAGCGCCCATGCTGAGTTGATTGCGTCCTCCGGCGGCCGCACGGCGCTCGCCCATTCGCTAGACCTGCTCCGACCCCCAGCCTGACCTGATATCTGATGACACCGCGTGGCGGGCAGATTCATTCTGCTGTGCCGCTGACGGCAATTCACCATCGCTGGCCTTTTGGGCCAACGACCTCAATTCAGATACAGAGGGAGGTTTCGTGGCGACTTCACGACTTTTTATTGCGGCCCTGATGCCGCTGGTATTCCTGTACGGCTGTGCTTCTCTACCCGAGGATGGCGGGCTGAACGATGTACATAGCATGGTGACGGATCGCACCGCATACACGTTTTCAGAACCCCAATCCGCAACACCCGATCTTGTCGCAGCCTTATTGGCGCAACCGCTGACAGCACAGCAGGCGGTACAGGTCAGCCTCATTAACAACCCACGGGTGCGGGCAGAATATGCGCGGCTCGGCATAAGTGCAGCGGAAGTCTACAACGCCGGCCGCCTGTCCAACCCGCGCTTTAGTGCCGGTATAATGTCATCCAGCGAATCGAGTACCGCCAACCAGGTAACCTTTGGGCTTACCCAGAGCTTTACCGATCTGTTACTGCTGTCGTCGCGCAGACGCCTCGCCAATGCAGAATTCGAACTTGCCAAGCAGGAAGCCGCTGCGGCCATCATTGATCTTGCGGCGGAAGTTGAGGCAGCGTACTACGCACTGGTGGGCAGCCAACAAGTGGCCGCCATGCGTGCGAACGTCGCAAAGGCTGCACAGATTTCTGCAACGTTGGCACAGCGATTCTACGACGCGGGGAACATCAGCATTCTGGAATTGACGCTGGAGCAGTCCGCCGCCAGCGAAGCCTCCATCGATGCAATGCGGGCTGCGACCGCTGCTGTTACAGCCCGCAATACTCTGAATCGCCTGATGGGCCTGCGCGCGGGGGACGAGCGCTGGGCAACCCCGGACCGTCTGCCGCTACCTGTGCCCAGGGAGGACAGCTTCGACGAACTGCTAGAAATCACCTGGCGATCCCGCCTCGACCTGGCCGCCAAACGCACCCAGGTCGCACTGCTGGCAGACAGTCTCGGCATCAGCCGCCGGTTCCGCTACGTGGGCGATATTGAAATGGGTATCGAAACGGAGCGTGAAACTGACCGCTCGCGCATAACTGGCCCCAACCTGTCGGTGGAAGTGCCTATTTTCAATTCCGGCGCCGGCAAAGTCGCACTCGCCGAGGCCAGAGTGGACGAAGCCGAAGCACAGTTGCGCGCACTGGCACTAGGTATAGGCAATGACGTGCATCTGGCGCATGCAAAGGTGCAAGCCACACGCGCGGTCGCCGAGCAGTTTCGCACGGCTTTGATTCCCCAGCGCGAGGCGGTAGTGCGCCATACGCAGGAGCAGATGAACTACATGCTTATCGGCCAGTTCGAACTATTGCTTTCCAAGCAGCGGGAGTTCGATGCCTATCAGGGTTATCTCGAAGCACTGCGCGACTACTGGATAGCGCGCACAGAACTCAGTCATGCGGTGGGCGCACAACTGCCCAGCAGCACCAGTATCGGGATCGAAACTATCGGCCCCACGGTACTGCCGGATGTAGCGCCGCAGGGGATGAACCAGATGGACCACATGAACCACCAAGCACAATCGCAATCAACTGAAGGAGGTCAACAATGACCAGTCGCCGTGAAGTATTATCCTGGATGGGCCTGGGCTCGGTTGCGGGAATGGCCGGTGCGTTGAGCCCACGGGCAGTCGCACAAGCGGAAGCGCAACTCACCACAGCCGCAGGTGTTTCCGGGCCGTCAGATCGCGCAGCACAGCCGATTCCGGCAGGTGAAGTTACCTATACGCCGGTGCACACACTCAACGGCTGGACACTGCCGTATACGATGAATGAAGGCGTAAAGGAATTTCATCTGGTCGCCGAGGAGATCGAGCACGAGTTCGCCCCCGGCAGCACCGCCAAATGCTGGGGTTACAACGGCACCACGCCGGGGCCGACGCTAGAAGCGGTGGAAGGGGACCGGTTGCGGATATTTGTGACCAACCGTCTGGGCGAACACACCACCATTCACTGGCACGGCATTATTCTACCCAGTGGCATGGATGGCGTGGGAGGGCTCAGCCAGCCGCACATCAAACCCGGCGAAACTTTCGTGTATGAATTTACGCTACAACAACATGGCACCCACATGTACCACCCCCATGCGGATGAGATGGTACAGCTGGCCGTGGGAATGATGGGCATGTTTATTATCCATCCGAGAGAGCCGGAGCCCGAGCCCATCGATCGGGACTACTGCTTTATGCTGCATAACTGGGCACTGCACCCGGGCACTTATAGACCCGACCCCGCCATCATGCAGGATTTTGATCTATGGACGTTCAACTCCAAAATCTTTCCGGCGATAGAACCGCTGGTGGCACGCACTGGCGAGCGCGTTCGCGTGCGCATCGGCAACCTCTCCATGTGGAACCACCCGATTCATTTGCACGGTGTGCAATATTGGGTGACCGGTTCCGATGGTGGTCGCTGGCCAAAATCACAGTGGCGCAGCGAAACCACTGAAATCGTCGGCGTGGGGCAAACCCGCGATATAGAATTTACCGGTGTGCCCGGAGACTGGGCCTTCCACTGCCATATGTC
>JBBKWY010000044.1:0-3329 GCA_037969215.1 Halioglobus sp. | reverse complement strand
GCCCAGCGCGAACAGCCCGGCGACCCAATCAGCTGTATTGAGATAGGTGAAAACACTGAAGATAAACATCGCCAGTGCTGCAATCAAACCAATCGTTCTTTCGGGTGTAAACATAAGCGAGAAATACTAACACATCAGGAGTGGCAGCAGATTGTAAACCGAGGTAACGCGTACCTCACACCACTAAAAACAGAAAAAGTATGCGTGTTGTAGGATGGCTGGGGGCCCCGCGCTGTTCGTGTTCTTGCAGGACGTACACATCATCAGATGATTGTGGGAAACTGGTCCTGCGAACAACTGGACACACTGACCAATATCCGAGGTAGCCCATGGCGCTTAACCGCAGACAGTTTATTCAGGCCTCCGCGACGACAGTGGCAGCGACAGCACTTGCCGGCTGCAGCGGAGAAGAATCGGTGGTGATAGACACCGCCCTGCCCGTTGGCCCCTATAATGCCACATCCACCGCCGAAGAAGTCACCACAGGCATAGACCTGACCGGCAAAACCGCCCTCGTCACCGGCTGTAACTCCGGTATAGGGTATGAAACCATGCGCGTCCTGGCGCAGCGCGGTGCCCATGTCTTCGGTACGGGGCGCACACTGGAGAAAGCGCAAGCAGCCTGCGCCAGTGTGGCGGGAAAAACAACGCCGCTGGCACTGGAGTTATCGGATTTTGACTCCTGTGTCGCCTGCGCCCGGGCGGTTGCCAGCCAGAGCGAATCACTGGATATACTAATATTGAACGCCGGTGTTGGTAGCTTCACCGATTTCGAATTAATCAATGGCATCGAGAAAATCTTTGTAGTGAACTATCTGGGGCATGTGGTACTCACCATGAACCTTTTGCCACAGGTGCAGGCCGCAGACCACGGCCGCATTGTCCATGTGGGTAGCCAGATGGGTTATCAGAGCACACCTGAAGGTGGCATAGATTTCGACAATCTGCGCGGCGAGGCCGAGTACGACGCCTTCGAGGCCTACGGTCGCTCCAAGTTGGCCAATGCGCTTTTCTCTCTCAAACTGTCCAGGATGCTGAATCCGGCAAACACCACTTCCAATGTGGTTCATCCTGGTTTTGTTGAATCCAATATCGGTCGCAATGCCGATGGCATCGTCGGATTCCTCTACAATAATGTCGCTAATATCATTAAAAAGGATGTAGCTGAAGGTGCCGCAACACAAGTATACGTCGCGACGAATCCCCTAGTAGAGGGTGTCAGTGGCGCCTACTTCGAAGATTGTAACCCGGTGAAATTCAACATCCCGAATCATGTGTTTGATCAAGCACTGGCGGACAGATTATGGATTGAAACGCAGGCTATGGTCGGCGGTTATTTCAGTGGGAAAATACCTGCGTAATTGGGGTCGCTGCCAGCCAGGCCACGCGGCACCCGCTCTCTGCCCAACCCTGCGGTACTTCGCTGATTTAACGGAACACTACCACGAGTGGGCCTGATATCTTGACGTAGGTCAAAAAGTCAGTCGTTAAAGGGGCTATCCGCGCGTTCGCTGTTTCATATTTTATTAGGGGTAGCTAACCTTTTAAGAAATGAATACAAGGAGCGTTCAGATGTCGAATACCGTATGCACACCAAATATTTTTCGTCAGCCAGCACTGTCAGGGGCTATCCAGCGCAAACGCCCCTTGTTCACAAAGTCGATTTTAGCGATTGCCGTAATGGGTGTGTCACTCACTGCGCAAGCGGGCAAGATAGCGACGTCACCCTCCGTGACTGGCGCTGCCGGATTTGGCGGCTGGAACCTCGAGAATGTCGAAATGATCCTGAATGGATCGGGCAGCTTCTTTGACGAGTCCAACGGTTATTACTGGTTTTCTGCGGATTCGGACTATACCTACTACGCCGAAGTGAGCGACAGCAACACCGCGATTGTCACCGGCTATGTGTTGGCCAAGGACTGGCCTGTTGGTGAGCCCTCAGGCATCAAGGTCATTCACGATGATGCAAACGTGAAGCCGCCCAAACCCGTGAATTGTATTATGGCGACCTCCTATCTGGAGGATCATTTCCTCGACTCAAATGACCCGCAACAGGTCACGTGCAGCGGCCCATTTCAAAGCCATAAGCGCTACAAGTTGGCTATGCTGCCCTCCACTGTTGAAGGTCCGACAGAAAAGAGCATAGACCTGGTATTCAACGTAGAGGATGAACCGGGTGCACCGCCACGCGATTACCAGGTGTTCCAGAAAATCAACAACTGGACGAACCAGCGCCTCGAAGGTTTTACCATCCAGGTGGGCTTTGGTGTGGGAGACAGTTTTGTCCCGGCCTCATCGCAGGAAGGTGTCGGTTCCGCCAATTTGAGCTTGTCGGTCCCCGCTGATATCTGGGGGGATGTATCGGATCTGGCGATCTTTTCCACGGGCTTGTTTGGGCCAGCAGATGAGCAGCACGACAGACCGCCAGGCTACTTCGATCCTGACACCCGCGCCGGCTTCACCATCGCTGAATATCCGATTACGCCCGGGCTCACAGATACACTCACCTCCGGTGCCACGCTTGGAAGCGACTACAGCAACCTGCCCATTGGTCCGGAAGGCGAAGATGGCGCCACTCAGTTTGGCCCGTGGCTGCCCAACAGCATGTTGCCACAAGGCATTTTCTGGGACGACGACGGGAACCCTGCGACAGATGCACAGTTAGTTGCATGGTATGGCTACAACCCCGTGGCGGATGGTTTGACCTGGATGACCGGAGCAGCTGATGGCTTCACTCAAGTGCCGACGCAAACGGTTATTGACTGGGGCGCGAACCTTACCTACACAATGGGAGAAATTGATGACCTGGTCAATGTGGGCCTGAGTTATATCGTCACGGTGGGTGATGTCACAACCTATCCCGCAAACAGCTTTACGCTGAGAGTGACGCCCAAAAAGGATACTTCTGGAGCTGGCGCACCTGCGTTCCAGGACGTTGTGCCAGATCCGGTTCTTGTTTATAGCGATTCCGCGGGAGTACTCGAAATCTCTCCCGGCCCGGTGTTTGAAGTTGGGTCGTTGTTGACGGCGCGAGTCGGCGACGCTGACCTCAATGTCGACGCGACCGTCGCTGAGGAAGTCGATGTTCTACTCAGCCTTGGGTCTATCGCAGGCGCTTTCGAATTTCCGCTTACTCTGGTTGAGCAGGGCGTCAATCGCGGCGTATTTGCCGCGTCACTGCCCGAGTGGTTAAGCAATCTACCAGAAGGCTATGTCGTCAACGTCAAATACATTGATGCCGATGATGGCAGTGGCAACATTAACGTACAGAAAACGGCTTCCACTATGGTTGTGTACGATCTTGAGGCACCCGACTGGGATAGTGACGG
>JBBKWY010000043.1:0-3926 GCA_037969215.1 Halioglobus sp. | reverse complement strand
AACATCACGGTGCAGCCTTGATGAATTTCAGAGTCATGCGGTCACTTTCTCCGATAGCCTGGTAGTGCTCTCGCTGTTGCTCGCCCAGTCGCAGTGTAGGTGGCAGTGTCCAGACACCTTCCGGGTGAAGCGTGGTGTCGGCTGGATTGGCATTGATGTCACTTTTTTCGAGCAACTTGAATCCAGCTTGTTCTGCCAATCGGATAACGTATTCCTCGCTCATGTAGCCGCTCTTTTCCTGCTCTGACTCTGACCTTGTGGTGGGCAGGCGGTGTTCAACAACTCCCAACATACCGCCAGGCTTGAGCGCCTTGTAAAACGCCGAAAACGCGGCCAACACTCTCTCATCGCCACCACCTCGCATGTACCAATTGTGGATGTTGCGAAACGTTAATACCCGATCAACACTACCAGCGGGAGCGATATCCACATGTGACGGGGGATTGAAAGAAGTGACGGTTACCTTGTCATACAAGTCGGGAGACGCCTGAAGTTTTTCCACAAATTGCGCACGCGAATCGCGATAGTACGCCGAAGTGGAATCCGCATTGAACTGCGCGGCGTAGAGCTTGCCCTGATCGCGCAAATACGGTGCCAGGATCTCGGTATTCCAACCGCCAGCGCCGGGCCATATCTCCACCACCGTCATCGTGGGTGTAATGCCGAAAAACTCCAGTGTTTGCAACGGGTGTCGATATTGATCGCGCTGGGCCGATGCCTCCCTATAGGGCGCATTCACAATATCATTGAGTGATTGGGCCGATGCGGGCTCTACAGCAACAACCAGGCCGAAAAGCAGGGTATTCAGGATTTTTCTCATTAGCGCTGCCCTCCCGCAGGGAAGGTGCCCAATGTGTCCCAATCTCTCAGCCAGTAGAGCGCGAGGCAAGCCGCCAACATAGGCCATGCGGCAAAGAACAACAGATTATCGAAAGGTGCCATATACTGCTTATAGGCTGAAAACGTCGAGACGGCGTGAATCAGCAGCACGCTGCCATACGTCCAACGCCGGGCGAGGCCGACAACAAATGCCAGTATCAATAACAATTCTAACGCGCCAACAACATAGGCCAGATTGTGGCTCAACCAATCGAGACCGTAAAAATTACTGTATATCTTGCTCGAATGAGCTGGGTTGAAAAACTTGTCGAGCGTCCACATCAACATCACCACAAACACACCAAGGCGTAGCGCCAGCAATGATATTGACAATCTTTCCTGCAAGGCTGCAGGAATTGAACTATCGGTGTTCATTGGAAAATCTCCTCAAGAATGATTGAACTGTCCGGTGATAATCCCGGCATCAGCATTTTGAAACGGGCGTGAAAATCACACAGGACACTGAGTACACTTATAAACATTAGGAGGGCGTCTTGAGGATTAAGTTCCTCGTTCACTGCCTAAAAAGTGCTTTATCACGCCGCAATACTCAGTGGTCAGCGCTTGTCGTTAAAATGCTGGCGCAATTGACAGCACGTTGTTCCAGATGCTGTGATCAAAACCGTCGGCCCGGGCTGCCTGTGAAGTGAGCAAGCTAAGCATAAGACCGATCAGCAGGTACTTACTTTGTATTGCCTCTTCTCCAGGTATGATACTTTTCCAGCCACGCCAGCACTCGCGTGGGTGCGTGAGCCCGCTTCCATTCTCCGGCAGCATATTTGTTGGCTTCCGCCCAGGTGGGATAGGTGTGAATGGTGCCCAGAATTTTGTTTAGACCCAGACCATGCTTCATCGCCAGTACGAATTCCGCCAGCAGATCACCGCTGTGCTCTCCGACAATGGTCACCCCGAGAATTCGATCCTTGCCGGGTACCGTTAGCACTTTGACGAAGCCATACGCGGCGCTATCGGCAATAGCCCTGTCCAGATCACCCAGATCATAACGTGTCACCTCAACGGCGATGCCCTTCTCTTTGGCTTCCTGTTCGCTCAGGCCCACTCGCGCCACCTCGGGATCAATGAACGTCGTCCATGGTATGACACGATAATCGGCCTTGAACTTTTTGAACTGGCCGAAAATGGCATTGACTGCCGCATACCAGGCTTGATGAGCCGCAACGTGGGTAAACTGGTAAGGGCCTGCGACATCACCCGCGGCATAAATATTGGGGTACAGCGTTTCCAGATACTCATTGGTGACGATAGTGCGATCAGTTTCGATACCCAATGCTTCCAGCCCATAACCTTTCAATCGAGCCACCCGTCCCACGGCGCAGATCAAGGCATCGAATTCGATGGTCTTTTCCTCACCGTTGTGTTCCACGATCAATCGCTTACTGTCTCCTTCCGATTCACAGCGCAGTGCCTTGTGCTCGGTGAGCACGGCGACACCATCGCGCTGAAGCGACGCTTTGGCGAGTTCAGAGACCTCAGTATCCTCGCGAATCATGATGCGCTCTGCCATTTCTATTTGAGTCACCTCAGAGCCCAGTCGGGAAAAACTCTGTGCCAGCTCGCAGCCGATAGGGCCACCACCGAGCACAACAAGGCGTTTTGGCGCCTCGTCCAGTTCGGCAAACTCTTCCCACAAGGTGTCGCTGGTGACATAACCCACCTCCTCAATGCCCGGCAATGGCGGTACAAAGGGCTGCGCACCGGTAGCCAGTACAATGGCGCGACTGGTCAATCGCTGCACCACGCCATCGTTGCGCTGGATCTCCACTGTCCAGGGATCAACCAGTTTGGCATAACCCTGAATGACCTCCACCCCCAAGCCCTCATACCGCTCGATGCTATCGTGTGGTTCAATCTGGCGAATCACATCGTGCACTCGGGCCATTACCTTGCGAAAGGAAAAACGTGGATCACTATTTTCTAAACCGTAGTGCTCCCCTTGTCGCATCTGGTGCGCGAGCTTCGCACTGCGAATCAGTGCCTTGCTGGGAACACAGCCGTAATTCAAACAGTCACCGCCCATTTTGTGGGACTCAACCAGGGTGACTTTGGCCTTTACCGCAGCGGCAATCAGCGAAGCGACCAAACCACCGGCACCCGCCCCAATGACAATCAGGTTGCGGTCAAAGTGGCTGGGCTTTTGATACGCCGCGTAAACGCGTCTGGCTTTGACGACTGCCAGAATCTTTTTTGCAATCAGCGGAAAGACACCCAGTAGCACAAATGACAACAACAGCGAGGGCGACAATATGCCGGACAGACTGTCCAGTTGAGCCAATTGCGTGCCCGCGTTAACGTACACCAGCGTGCCGGCCAGCATACCCACCTGACTGACCCAGTAGAACGTGGCGGCCCGAATGGGCGTCAGCCCCATGAGTAGATTGATCAGGAAGAATGGGAATACTGGTACCAGGCGCAGTGTGAACAGGTAGAAGGCACCGTCCTTCTTGATCCCCTCATTAATGGGTTTCAGTCGATCACTGAACCGATTCTGCACGGCATCATTCAACAAATAGCGAGAGACCAGAAATGCCATGGTGGCGCCAATTGAGCTGGCAAATGAAACGATCACGGTGCCCCAGAACAAGCCAAAAAGCGCACCCGCAGCCAGTGTCATTACGGCAGCACCTGGCAGGGAGAGCGCGGTAACCAAGACGTAAAGCAGCAGAAATGCACCACCGACCATTATCGGCTGTTCTGCCTTTAACTCTTCAAACTGGATTAAACCGTGTTTCAAACCCTCCAGGGTGAGTAGGTTATCGAGATCAAAATAGAAGAAACCGAAAAACAGTACCGCTATCAGGATCAGTAAAAAAGCCTTTTTCATCACTATACTCCGTCGTTGATATTCGCTGTCGCCGCAAGTTCTTGCAGTATCACTAGAATGCACCGCCGCAACTACTGCCTTGACCAGCAGTACAGCCGTAACAATGTTCAGCAACGCTAATGGGATTCTCGTTTAGATCTTCCAGCAAAAGATCACGTAAATGCCGGTGCTCCCCCCCTACCAACGGCAGGGCAAGCTGCTGATT
>JBBKWY010000042.1:0-3597 GCA_037969215.1 Halioglobus sp. | reverse complement strand
TGCTCGTTAGACGAGAATAATTGCGGGTTCTGGGAGACATAATCCAGCGCGTCACGTTTTACGACTGCCCAGTAAGGCACACCGTTCTCGGGGTCATCCATTTTTACCATGGAGCCTGCGGCGCGAATTTTGGCCAGCTCTGCATAGGGCATGCCGTTAACGTAGGTATCCAGTCCCAGCAAGTTGGTATAGGGGCATTGGCTCATGAGGAACTCCTGTGGTGTATCGCCATTTTCGACAGCTTAGCAGGCTTGCGAGAGCAGACAAACCATAGGTGCCATCGTGGAAAATTGCCGCTATTCAATCAGACGTACATCGCCTTCGCCAGACCTCCAAGGGTCTTTATCGCAGGGCGAATGCGACGCCTTGGCAATCCGTAATTCAGGCGCATGCAGTTTCGGTATTGCCCCGAGGCAGAGAACATCGGCCCCGGCGCGAAGTTGATCCCCTGGACCAATGCCCGCTGATAAAGGACCATGGTGTCGAGCTGTGCTGGCACCGACGCCGACAGCGACGTTGTCAGCTTGGCACGACGCATGGATTCAAAGTAACGCCCGGGCAGGGCCCAGCCGATGCGATATCCCGGTGCCAGCGATTTGGAGAAGGAGCCGCAGTGCACGACCAGTCCATGCTCATCGAACGCTTTTGCCGGTTGCGGGAATGTCGTACCAAAATACAATTCTCCGTAGACATCATCTTCAATCAGCGGAACGTTGTGCGCACCCAGCAACGCGACCAGCGCCTTCTTTCTGGATTCCGGCATAGTGGAGCCCAGCGGGTTTTGAAAGCTGGTCATGCACCAGCAGGCGTGAATATCGTTGTTCTCCAGTGCCTCTTCAAGCACCTCCAGATCCAAACCGTCCTGTGGATGCATTGGAATTTCAATAGCGCGAAAATTCAGCAATTGGATGAGCTGCAGCGCCGCGTAAAAACCGGGTGATTCAATGGCGACGGTATCACCGGGGCTCGTCAATGTTTGCAATGCCAAGGTGAGCCCCTCGAGCGCGCCGTTGGTGATGATGATTTCCTCTGCAGATACGGACATGCCGGCGCTCATATACCGGCGCGCTATCGCCTGACGCAACACTTCATTACCGGGGTTCAAGTTCTTACTACTGGAGTCCGCGCCTGAAATTCGATTGGCGCGGCCCAGTGACTGGGCCAGTTTTACCAGCGGAAATAATTCCAACGCGGGAAAGGCCGCTCCCAACGGCGCAATATCAGCGTCGCCGGCGGCATCCAACACTGAAAACACCAGGTCACTGACGGACACCTCTGTCGACCTGGCTGTGGGGTTCGTGCGGGTCAATTCCGGCAACCGCTGCTGCACGTTTTCGCAGACGTAGTACCCAGAGCGTTCACGCGCTCGCACCAACCCCCCTGCTCTCCAGCAGATAGTAGGCCTGAAATACAGTGGAAGCACTGACGCCAAAGCGGGTACTGGCCTGCCTGATTGAAGGCGCTTTGTCCCCGGGTGACAGCAGGCCACTGCGTATCATTTCAGCGATTTTGTCGGCCAGATTCTCATAGCGTTTCATACGACCGACCATAATCTGATATGGTTTTTAATTCAATTTCTGATTCTGTATTGTTTCTGCGCGTTCACTTACCCTGCGTGCACCATTGATCTCATGAAGAGGCATCCCGATGAATTCTGGCGCGCCGACAAGCATTGGACCAGCTACTTCATCGGCACCAGTGTCTGGGTGTACTGCGACGAGTACCATCCGGGACTCATTGGCGACGAGGACTACTGTCGTATTATTGTCCACTCGAGCAATACAGATGGCCTGATCTACCAGCGCCCATTATCCGACCGGCCTGCGCTCGACAATGTCCTGCAGAAAATCGTGCACCCTGTTTCCGAGCGGCAGCTGCTGGATCTGGGATTCAAGTGGTGGCGTGGCACTTATGACGACGTACTGACACTCGGTCGTACGGAGAGTGTCACATAGCGGCCCGGGGGCGGATCAATCTTGTAGGGAGTACCGGGCCGCTGGAAAAATGATTACGCCATTGGTAAATGGTTTTTGTAGATCTGGCCGTCTTTCATAATGAGCTGCAGGTTTTTGTCAGGCTCTCCAAGAAAATCCAGATTAACACTTGGATCACCATCGACAATGAGCAGATCGGCAAGTGCACCCGGCGCAATTACCCCAACTTGCGCGCCATAGGGGTTGCGCTCTCCACACAGGTCCAGAAGTTCGCCATTTTTTGCTGTGGCAATCTGTAACAACTCGAGTGACGGATAGAATTCGATCAGCTTTGCCAGCTGACGCCCCTGACTGGCCAAGTTATTGGGCGTGAAAAGAATGTCTGTTCCCCAGGCCGTCTTGATACCCAAATCCCTGGCCAGGCGATAGGCCTTGCGCGTGCCTTCAGCGACTTGCAACTGCTTCGCCCTGGCACCCGGATTAACCTTGAAATTCGCATCGTCATCAGCCAAAAAGGGCTGCAGACTCCACCAGACGCCTTCACCCGCCATCATTCGAGCAGACTCCTCGTCTGCCAACTGACCGTGTTCAATGGATTTAACCCCGGCGCGGACAGCTCTTTGTATACCCCGTGGGTTATACACATGCACCATGACATAGGTACCCCAGTCTTCCGCTGCACCTACCGCCGCGCGCAATTCCTCTTCAGAGTACTGCGTGGTATCCAATGGATCGTAAGGCGAAGACACCCCTCCCCCAGCCATCAGTTTGATCTGGGACGCGCCGAGCATGAGCTGCTCACGCACGCGACGCAAAACCTCGCTGCTGCCATCGGCAATTGCAGCGGCACCGATCTGCTCGGCATAACTCAACGCACCGGCATTGCTGCGAGGAATCTCGCTGCGCATGCGAAAATCCCCGTGGCCGGACGTCTGTGAGATCATCGCACCCGACGGGTAGATTCGCGGTCCGATTGCAATGCCTTCATCAATCGCGCGTTTCAGATCAAAGCTCGGGCCACCCACATCACGCACACTGGTAAACCCGCGCATCAGCGTTCTCTCGGCCTCCTGCGCGGCCACCAGATAGAGATAACCCACCGTTGATCGCATCGCGTTCATTTCAGTAATACCGCAGAACATGGCGTGCCAGTGCGCATCAATAAGCCCTGGCATCAGTAATCGGCCGCCGCAATCAATGACCTGGGCATTGTCCACCACCTGCCCCATTGCCGGCAGGGCGGATATGCGATTTTTATCGACCAGCACATTCACTCCCTCCCGCACTTTCCGGTTTACACCATCAAAGAGCTTGAGGTTGCTAAAGAGAATTGGCGGTGTCGATGCGTCAGGCTCTGCGGCCATCACGGGCAGAGAATCCAGCCCCATCATGCCCGCCATGGCGATAGAGATGCCGCCCAAAAACGTCCTGCGTGACACACCATTTAAGTCAGGGAGGCCCGTTGCAAACCCGGAGGATTCAACACGGCGAGAAGCATTACTATCTACTCCCTCTGCCGTCTCAAACTGAGTGCTTTTGGAACTGTTCTTTATTGCGCGATCGAAGTCCGATTTCAATTTTCCGTCCCTACTCACTACTATCAGCTAGACAAATTTTAGAGGTTTTTAAAGGTAGTAGAAATGGAGTTTAATCGACCGCTCCA
>JBBKWY010000041.1:0-7650 GCA_037969215.1 Halioglobus sp. | reverse complement strand
CTGCAATACATGCAGCTCACTGGTGCCGCGCTGGACTCCCTGCTCGATACGAAACTGAAAACGGCTAGTCAGGCGCTCGCCTTCAACCGTCACCCAATTGGTTTCCATGATGCCAGCCTTGGCATCCGCGCGCGCTACTTGCATACCAGAGGCCGACATGAAGTTGCGCACCTGCGGCCACACCTGCCCGGGTGCAATGCCGATCAGGGCCCAACTTGCATCACCCAGCTTCTGAATACGAACCACATCTGAACCCGCTCCGGCGGACAGCGGTGTTGGCCGGGGCACTTCGAACTCACCCTGCGCCAGGAATTTATCCTCAACCGGCGGAATCACATAAATCTCGCGCAGCGGCACGCTGTTCATGCCAGCAGGCACCGTGATAGGCGCCAGTTCAGGCGCTACCTTGTAATCTTCGGAGCGGTCGCGAAAGACACCATCATCGCCAAATATATAGCCGCAACCGGTACCCGACAGCATCAGGGCACTTACCAATACAGCTTGCACGACATTATTCCGCATAACTATCAAACTCCTGCAGTATCAAGGGCATCAATAACCTGGGCGTGATACCGCTCATCCAGATTCGTCAGGGGCAGGCGTATCCCCTCCCCGATCAGGCCGCGCTGGCACAGGGCCCACTTGACGGGAATGGGGTTCGGTTCCAAAAACAAGGCTATATTCAGCGGTGTCAGACGGGCATTTATCGCCTCGGCCTCAGCGCGTTTCCCCGCCAGCGCCAGCGCACATAGCTGCGCCATCAGTGCAGGCGCCACATTGGCCGTGACAGAGATATTACCACTGCCGCCCGCGAGCATCAGTTCCATCGCCGTTGGATCATCACCGGAGTAGATCGCGATCGCCTCGCCACAGCGCTGAATCAACTCCACACCGCGCGCGTGATCGCCGGTGGCATCTTTGATACCGACAATATTGGCCAACTCGGCCAGGCGAACAACGGTATCGTTACTCATATCGACAGCTGTGCGGCTCGGCACATTATAAAGTATCTGGGGCACCGCCACGGCGTCGTTGACCGCCTTGAAATGCTCATACAAGCCGCGCTGCGTCGGGCGATTGTAATAGGGTGTCACCAACAGGCAGGCAGCGACCCCTGCTGCAGCGGCCGCCTCGGTTAACTCAATCGCCTCCCAGGTAGAGTTGGCACCCGTCCCCGCCACCACGGGGAGTCGCCCGGCGCAGTGCTTGACACAGAACTGGATGACGTCACAGTGTTCAGATACATTGAGTGTGGCGCTTTCGCCGGTTGTACCCACTGCACAAATCGCAGCAGTACCCGCCGCCAGATGTAAATCCAGAAGCCGTTCCAGCGCCATCCAATCGACACTGCCATCGGCGCGCATGGGTGTAACCAGAGCGACAATACTGCCGGTAATCATTGAGTGTCTCCGCATCATGAGTAGTAGGGCACAGGTCTGCCACCCGTACTCGCCGGGGGGAAAGCCCGCCATTATCCATGACAGCGGCAGGATAACAACCTTGTAGGTTAAAATGAACGCAGAGGGGATACTGTTCCTCGCGAATACAGCAACTTTGGAAGGAGGGATTATGCCCACTAAGAATATGATTCGAGTCGCCCTGTTACTCTGCGGCTGGTGGCTCTCTGGCGTGAGCGTGGCCGAGGAGCCTGTCGTCATCATCGGCGAGCTGTCCAAGACAGATCTACAATTTATGCAGCAGCAACGGCAAAGTATGCAGGATCTGGCCGCGCTGAATCTCGGCCGGCAATTCAGCGGTGACAAAGATCGCGACCTGGAGCTGCTGCAAACTCTGCTGGACAAGCAACTGGTGAGCGCCGATCAAGTACAGCAACTACAGGCTCTGGGCGTCATACTGGGCGACCTGCTAGCGGCAGATCTGGGCATGCACTGGGTGATCTACGAGGATCGTGCGGGGCGCAGTCGCGCTCTGCGGTATGCACAGAGCGAGAACTATCTGTTCCCCATCACCATGATCGCCAGACGTCGGGAAGTCGGCAACCAGACCTCCGTAGTGGACATTTACCAGAAAGCTTACGACATCATCGACCAGAGCCGGCCAGCACTGCCATTTCAGTAGCGCATGGTATTTGCGTGAAGCAGCCAGTAGACTTACTGCTTTTGGAATAATCAGCGATGCTGCATGAGCTCAAAGCCACCTGAGTACACTTTACACGACAGCGATCCAGATACCGCAGAGCTGATGCTCAGCGGTGACTGGCAGCAGGGACAACGCCCGCCGCGTTTCAGCCGCGTAAAGTCCGATCTGGCGAGCCGTCACCTCACTCATCTGACGGCCGATGGCTCTGCACTGGGCGAATGGGATTCCGTGCTGATGGGCTTCCTGCTGCAATGCCATGATTATTGCAACGCACAAGGTATTGCATTTGAAGTTCGCGACATGCCCCACGGTGTCGAGCAGCTCCTCGCAGTTGCCACCGCAGTAGAAGCACGCCCGGCAGACGCGCAGAAGAGTTCTTCCTGGCTGTCCCATTTCGAGCCCCAGTTGCTGGTGCGCGAACTCTGGCAACACCTCAAGGAATCCCTCGCATTCACCGGCGAGGTGACGGTCGCCCTGATGCGTCTGGTCACCGGCAGGGCAAACACACGCTTCGTCGACTTCAAGAATTTTTGCTATCAGGCCGGTCCACACGCCTTTGGCATTATCAGTCTGACCAGTGTTCTGGTCGGTATGATTCTGGCTTATCTGGGTGCCGTGCAGTTGAAACAATTTGGCGCTGAAATTTACGTCGCGAACCTGGTAGTGATCGGCATGCTGCGAGAAATGGGCGTATTGATGACAGCCGTAGTGATGGCTGGCCGTACCGGTGCCGCCTACGCCGCCCAGCTGGGAACGATGCAGACCAACGAAGAGATTGACGCTATCACTACTATGGGGATCTCCCCGGTCGAGTTTCTGGTGCTACCGCGCATGCTGGCGCTGATAGTGATCATGCCGCTGCTGACACTGTATGCCGATCTGCTGGGTATTGTTGGCGGCGGCATCGTGGCGGGCGGCATGGGTATCGCACCGATTCAATACATCATCCAGGGGGAGACCGCGCTGAGCTTTTCCCATATTGCTGTCGGCCTCTTTAAAGCGCTGGTATTTGCCGTCCTTATTGCCGTTGCCGGCTGCCGCGCCGGTATCAATTCCGGCAGGAGCTCCGCCGCTGTAGGCCAGGCCGCGACGAACGCGGTCGTCACCGCTATTGTCTACCTGATTGTCGCGGATGCCGCGATCAACATCATTTTTCAGCAGTTGAAAATATGACTGATGGCAGCGCACAGACCCCGCTCATCGAGATCCGTGATCTCACCATGGCCTACGGCACTTCTGTGATTCAGCGCGATCTCAGTTTTAGCATTAACCAGGGCGATATATTCGTGATCATGGGCGGCAGCGGCTGTGGCAAAAGCACACTGTTGAAACACATGCTGGGTCTGCTGCGGCCCAGCCAAGGCGACATTTTGTACAGCGGCAACAGTTTTTTCCAGGCGAGCGACAGCCAGCAAGGTGCCATGCGTCAACGCTGGGGTATCACTTATCAATCCGGCGGCCTGTTTAGCGCGATGACTCTGGCTGAGAATATCACGCTCCCGCTGGAGCTCTACACCCGCTACACCGCTGCCGAGATCACGGATATCGTCGCCTACAAACTGGCATTGGTGGGTCTCGCCGGCTACCAGTCGTACTACCCATCGGAGATCAGTGGCGGCATGCAGAAGCGCGCCGCGTTAGCGCGTGCGATTGCACTGGACCCGGAAATCCTGTTTTTCGACGAACCGTCCGCCGGGCTGGACCCCATCAGCTCCCGCCTGCTGGATGAACTGATTGCACAGATCAAGGAATCCATGGGTGCCACTGTAGTCATGGTGACTCACGAGCTGCCCAGCATTTTCGCGATCGCGAACAATTCGGTGTACCTGGATAATATCAGCCACACCATGATCGCATACGGCAACCCCGCTGATCTGCGCGACCACAGTAACGAGCCGGTGGTGCGGCAATTCCTGACACGCAGTGCCGCAGCCGCCATTGAGGACAAACCATGAGTGAAAAACAGCAAACCGTCGCCATCGGCGCCTTTGTCATCGGCGCGAGCCTGATCGCACTCGTCACCGTGATCTATCTGCTGGGATCCGGCTTCGGCAAGAAAGAAAAAGTCGTTATGGTATTCGACGGCTCAGTGAAAGGGCTCAACGTCGGTGCGCCAATGGCACTGCGCGGCGTAAAAGTCGGTGAGGTGACCGATATCGACCTGATTCTTGACTCTGCAAAGACCAACGTCATCATGCAGATAGAAGCGAACTTTGATGCCGAAAATATTCACCGAAAAGGCATCGCTGATACCGACCTCACGGAAGAACTTATCTCTCGTGGCCTGCGCGCGCAGCTCAATAGCCAGAGCCTGCTAACCGGATTACTGTATATCGAACTCGATTTTCACCCCGAGAGCGCACTCAACCTGGTCGACATTGATTCACCCTATCTCCAGCTTCCCACGATACCCACCAACCTGGAACGCATTACCAAGAAGCTGGAGGACCTGGATATCTCCAAGCTCACCGACGAGCTGGAAAGTATCAGCAACGGCGTGAATACCCTGATAAGCAGCAAAGAATTTCAGGACTTACCGGCGCACCTGACGAGTACCCTCGATTCCGTGCGCGAGCTGAGTACGCAGATGCGGGACCAATTGGCTAGCACGGGCCCCAAACTGAATACCGTACTGGACGAGACTGCTGCTACCGTGGCGACTGCGAACACCGAGTTGCCCAAGCTCGCGACACTCGTCGAGGAAAACCTGAAATCACTGGATAACGCGATCAACGCCGTCGAGCAGGGCATGACGGGAATCGATGGGCTGGTGTCGCCAGATTCAGCGACGCTGTACCAATTGAACATGGCCTTGCAGGAGATGACCCGCGCCGGCAGATCTTTGCAATCGCTGGCGAACACACTGGAAGCACAGCCCGAGTCACTGATTCGGGGAAAAACCGGAGACAAGCAATGAGCAAAAGAATACTGTCACTGACCCCGGCGCTATTGCTGGTGTTGCTTCTGGCAGGCTGTGGCAGCAGCCCGGCCAACAATTACTACCTGCTGTCCGCCCATGAATTCCCCGCCGCAGGTGGTGAGACGCCTTCTATTGGTGTCGGGCCCATTGTCGTTCCCGAATACCTGAGCCGCGAAAGCATGGTCTACAACCGCGCGGGCAATACCCTGCAAGTCGCCAGCCTGGATCTGTGGGCCGAGCCTCTGGTCGATGGCATTCAACGCGTCATGGTGCTCAATCTGGCGGGGTTGCTGAACACCCAGGATGTGCAATTTTTCCCGTGGCACCGCAAGCGCGCACCGGAGTACGGTGTGAAGGTTAATCTGTTGCAGCTGGAAGCTACCGGGCAGCAAGTGCTACTCACAGCGGAGTGGCTGATTTACCGCCCGGGCAGCGCAACAACCGTGCAGCGCCGCATCAGTCGACTCCAGTCAACGCTGGCGGCGGGCACCCCTGAAGGTGACCAGGTTGCCGCTGCCTACAGTGATCTGCTCTACCAGCTCAGTGAAATTATTGCCGCGGCCGTCACCTCTGATCGCAGCAGTGCTAGCGAGACTGAAAAACAGTAGCAGTCCAATTCTAAAGTTTAGGCCTCGGGACGGAGGAGGATGTGGCCTGTGCCCATCAGTGGAACCGTGTGGCGACAGGACGTCACCACCAGTAGTCACTTTTCAACACACTAAAAATCGTCCGGGCGCAGCATGGCATCGGAGCCGCCATCCACGAAAAACATCGATCCGCACACATAGCTCGCTTCATCACTCAGCATGAAACGCATCACATTGGCGATATCGGCGGGTTGGGCGGACCTGCCTACAGGGACCGTATCAGCAAACTCTTTCATCACGCTACCGAGTTCAGCATCGGCGTAGACGCGCTCGGTGAGCGGCGTCATGGTGATGCCCGGTGCCACCGCGTTCAGGCGAATTCCGGCCGCAGCATACTCCACCACATGGCGACGCATCCACAGGGTCACCGCGCGTTTGGAACCGGCATAGGCAGTGTGCCCGTCGCGGCCATCAATTTCAGTGCAGGCCGCGTCCTCATTCCCCGCCAGACAGGATTGGATATAGGAATCGTCGCTCTGAATCATGGGAGCCGAGTTTGACGAGACGAAAAGCACGCTACCCTTTTTCTTCTCCAGTAAGCCACGCAACCCTTCCACCGTGGCGATAACCGCAAAGTAGTTCACCTTGGCAATCAGCGACAAGGGCTTGGCCACTGGCGGCAAGCCTGCACAGGGAATGAAGCCATCGAGACCATCCGGTGCCAGCGCTTTCACACCGTCTATCGCAGCCTGTCGCCCCTCTGCGGTGGACAGATCGGCGAGGATATCGCCCTCCTTGATATCCACCGAAATCACCTTGTGACCCGCGTCCAGCAATTGCCTTTTTAGTTCCGCGCCAATACCTGTCGCGCCGCCTGTCATTGCATATGTCCGCATAGTCGTTTCCACCGTGTGTTATTGCTTGAGTATTGATTCTGAACAGTGCCCGGAGTTTCTACCAGTGTCACCCGCAGCAGAATGTGCCAGTCGGCCAATTTTTAATACCGCAGAACGCTACTTTCGAGCTTTAACCAGACAATAAAATCTCGTCGCCTACCCCGACCATCGCCTGCGGATCCTTGTTGCGCGCATTGCTGACGGTGCGCGCCAGCGGTTTAAGCAGCAGCGGCGCCTTCAATTCGCCGCGAAAAATAACATCGTCCGGGGCGATGACATGACGGTTATCCAACCAACGCATGCACTCATCGGGCGCCAGCAACACCGGCATCCGGTTGTGCCAGGGTTTAAATGACGGCGCCGCAGCTGTGGTGACCAGAGTACAGGAAAGCAGCGGCTCATCACCGCCCTCCCACACATCCCTCAGCGCCGCCACGGCCAGAGCTTGCTGTTCATTGGAAATCAGCCAGGGTTGCTTGACCCCCTCCTCAGTGCGCCATTCAATAAAGCTGCTCATCGGCACCAGACCGCGCTGGCGCCGGAAAGGCCCGCGAAACGCCGGGCTTTTCGCCAGCGTCTCGCTGCGCGCATTGAACATGGCATAGGTCTGGCTCACTTCCTTGGCCCAGGACGGGGTCAGCCACCAACGCGCAGAATCCACCTGCGGGCCCGCTGCGCCCGATCGTACCAGCGACACCGCCTCGGTGGGGGCCACATTCACGGCGGGCGGCGGTGACAGGTCAATACCCAGATCCCGCAGCAATTCCTGCAGTCCAGGACTGTCGATAACGTTGAAGCGGCCGCACATATCAGCACTGTGCCCAAAGTCAGCGAGTGGGGCAAGGGCCCTGGAATGTGCCACCGGGCTGCCAACGCTGGATTATCAGGATTTGATCGTGAGCAGTTGCTCGGGCGCTGCGCTGAAATCACGCACCGTATCGTGCTGGCGAACAGCCGTTTCAACCACGCCAGGAGAATACGAGTAGCAGGCGCCGAGCATATTGGTATGCTCCAGCGCGGGTCGCCCTCCGGTGTCACGCATATCGAATATGCGCGAAAAAGCCACAAACACGCCCTTGCTGAGCACGAATGCAGCCTCCCTCTTTGCTCCGTCAAACGCCTCTGTCGCCCACGCCGAAAAACCGCG
>JBBKWY010000040.1:0-9298 GCA_037969215.1 Halioglobus sp. | reverse complement strand
GCGATTTCCAGTTGTGGGAGTGCCTGCTTGCGCAGACGGGTACTGAGGCTTGCGCTCAGCCGGGTGCTGATTGCCATCTGTCCGGCGTCCGACGCGACCACATCAATAGTCAGCTTCTGCAGGCGGACTCGCGTGTCTTTGTCGCCCAGCGACAGAGAGGCGGCGGGCATTTGAACGGACCAACTGGCGCTATTGGTCGAGGCCAGGCGTATTGCGGCAGTCGTCTCCAGGTGCACAGGCACAGTATCCTCCCAGAGCAGCCACTGTCGCCAGTTCTCCGGCAGCGAAAGTTGTTGAGTGCTGAGATTACCCTGCGCGGTGAACGGCTGTACTGCGATTTCGATACGCCCCTTTTGGAGTGTCCCGGCGAGTTCCAGTGTGCCGTTGATCTGGTCGGCGCTCTCGCGGATATCCAGTTGACGTATTTTGTTAGTGAGGTCAAAGCGGGCTGTTAGCTGCCGCAACAGCGCTTCGTCGGAGTCGGGCGGAGCGGCGGGATTGAGCTCGTTGGGATGGTGAATGCTGGCAGTGAACTGACTATCACCCTGCAGGGCGAACTCGCTCGCCGCCGGTATGCCCAGTGCCAGTTCACGTTCGGTATCCAACTCGCGTAGCCAGTTTAGCAGTGGTGTGTGCTGTGCCTGACCCTGTAAGTCCCACTCCCACGTCTCGTCACCCGACGTGGCAGGTGTCAGGCGGGCGGACAGTGTGGCGATGTCGGATTCATTTTCACGCAGGGCAAGATCCAGGTTCAGGTTCTCATCGTTCAGATCTGACCGCAGTGCCGCCAGTAGCTCGCGACCTGCCAGTGTGGTTCTGAGTTGAACGTCAAGATGCTGATCAAATTGCAGTGCACCCTTGGCCACAATATTGTGACCGTTGGCCGAGCGATAATCGATTGTCCAGTGCGCGATTGCCAGCGACTGCAGCGGCAGCTGCTCGATCAAATGCCGGGGCAGCAGCTGTTTCACGTTGATCACACCGGTATTCTGGCTGGTACCGGGGCCGGTTTGTGCAATGGAGATATCCAGCGATGTCAGCAACAGTGAATCCACTTCGCCAGTGAATAAAGTCCGCCAGTTATAACGCGCTTCGCCGGAAGTCAGCCTGAGTTGATAGGCGAAGTTTTGGTACTCGCCGCGCAGCATCAGGGTGTTGATGCCGGCATCAGTGTGGCTAACGCGCAGTCCCTCAAACTCAAATTCGTCGACGCCGTATTGCTGCAGGTAGTGTTCGGCCTGCTGACGCAGCAGTTCCGGAAAATTTTGATAGAGGTATACGCCAGCGCCCACAGCACTTAGCAATACGAGGCCGAGGCCAAAGAGAAAAAAGCGGGAGCGGTTCATGGCGCAGAGTTTAATTGACCTGCCTGCAGTAGCAACTGTTCATTTTTGGTGCCAGCGCCTGTAGTCTGTGTAGCCTGAATCCTGAACTGACACCTGCGGAGTTTTCATGAATAGTAATCGTTTGGGCAAGAGCGGCATTGTGGTGTCGGACATCTGCATGGGGACCATGACATTCGGTAATCAGGCCGATGAAAAAACAGCCTTTCGGATTATGGATATGGCCTACGACGCCGGGGTGGATTTTTATGACACGGCCGAAATGTATCCGGTGCCGCCCGATGCAAAATATGTGGGCGCCACCGAGGAGATCGTCGGGCGCTGGTTGAAAACCAAGGATCGCGACTCTGTGATTCTCGCCTCCAAGGTCGCAGGCCCCAGCCACGGGTGGCTCAGAGCTCCGCTGCGCGGCGTCAAGACCGGACTGGATCGCCATCACATCGTACGCGCGATTGAAACCAGTTTACAGCGCCTGGATACGGACTACATCGACCTGTACCAGACCCATTGGCCTGATGCGGATTTCCCCCTGGAAGAAACCATGATGGCACTGGATGAACTGGTGCAGTCGGGCAAGGTGCGGATTCTCGGCTGTAGTAATGAAACCACCTGGGGGTTGACGAAAAGTCTGTGGGCGTCGGATGCTCACGGCTTGGCGCGGCATCACACTATCCAGAATAATTTCAGTCTGAATAATCGTCGCTTTGAGCATGAACTGGCCCAGGCCTGTCGGCAGGAGGGCGTTAGCCTGATTCCCTATTCGCCGCTGGGCGGCGGCGTGCTGAGTGGGAAGTACAACGGTGGTGCATTTCCAGAGGGTTCGCGCTTCTCTCTCTACCAACACGCTCCCAAGCGCCAGCAGGCTATGTTGCACCGATTTGTGAACGACAAAACACTGGAATCAACGCGTCGTTATCAGGCGATCGCGGCTGAGTTGGACATGTCTGTGGTCACTATGGCGATCGCCTGGAGTAAGCAGCACGACTTTGTGGCGTCCACCATAATCGGGGCTACCACCGCAGAGCAGATGCCGGAGCTGTTGGCAGCGGCGGATGTGGTGCTGACGCCAGAAACACTCAAGAAAATTGACGCTGTCTCGCGGGATATCGTGTATCCCATGGGCTAGTACGTCTCTCACAATGCATCTTTGCTGCAATAGCTAGAGGCGCTACATGAGCGAACTGCTGCTTGTGCCCATTGCTTTTGTGACCTCCTGCCTGGCCGGAGTCATGGGTATGGGCGGGGGTATTCTGCTGATCGCGCTGATGCCCGGCCTGGTGCCGGCGTCGGTGATCCTCCCGCTGCACGCGGCCACGCAACTGGCGAGCAATGCCTCCCGCGCGGGCTTTGCCTGGCGCGATATCGACCTCGGTATCATTCCGGCTTTTGTGGTGGGGGCAGTGCTGGGCGCATGGCTGGGTGCTGAGGTCTACCAGAGACTGGAGGTGCATTGGCTGCCAGCGCTGATCGGCCTGCTAATTCTGATTTTTACCTGGGTGCCGCTGCCTGCCGTGCGCGGCGGAGGTCAGCTGTCGCTGGCACTGCTGGGTTTCTACCAGACTGGTCTTGGTATGGTGGCAGGCGCGACCGGGCCGGTAGGTGCGGCGGTATTACTGCGGCGCAGTACCGCTCGTGATTGGCTGGTGGTGAATACCGCCGTGTATATGACGCTTAATCATGCGATACGCGTGGCTGCATTTGTCGCCATTGGCTTCAGTTTTACCGCCTGGTGGCCACTGCTCGGCGGCATGATTGTGGCCGGTATTCTCGGCTCCTGGGTTGGAACGCGATTGCGACGTTTTCTCCCGCAGCTCAATTTTCAGCGCCTGTTTCGGTGGATGGTGACGCTGTTGGCGGTGCGTATGATGGTACTTCCAATGCTGCCGCAGAGTTAGGAGCACCAGCCCTGTTGCGTCATCCTGCTCCCGACTTGTTCAGGAATCACGGTATACTGCGTTTTTTTCTCGAACTCACCGTCAATGCGGTGCTGTGATTTTGCAACCGCAGCGTGCCCGTATTTCCACTGGAGGAATCCAACTGATGCCGTTCCGCATTTGTATGCTGATGTGTTTATCGCTTGCCGCGTGTGGCGGCAGCAATCCCATCCAAAGTTTTGCCGGGGACGGTGGCGATTTTCATCCCGACGAACGCCCGCTGGCGACGACCCTCGTCTACGACTGCAACGGCTACGACTTTGTTGCCCGTCTTGGTCCCGGTGAGATGGCAATGTGGTTGCCCGATGGGTATGTCATCCTCTCCCAGGTGCGCAGTGCATCCGGCACGCTGTATGAAGAGGACGATATCGCATTCTGGAGTAAAGGCGATGAGGCAATCCTGACAGTGGCTGATCACAGCTACCAGAATTGCCAGCTGCAGCCGGAGCGGGTGCCGTGGGAGGATGCGCGGCGGCGCGGTGTGGATTTTCGCGCCGTGGGCAATGAGCCGGGCTGGCACCTCGAAATCCAGATCGGGCAGCAATTGTTATTTGTGTCGGGATACGGTGCGGAGCGAGTCCTGGTGGCCGATCCCACTGAGATAAAGACAGATCACACGCGTATCTATAAAGGCGTTAGTGGTTCACGCGAGTTCCAGGTGGACATTCTTGAACAGCCCTGTGTGGATACGATGAGCGGCGCAGAACTCCCCAACCGCGTCGTAGTGATATACAACCATATGCACTACGAGGGCTGCGGGCAGAATCTGGAGTATCCGTGGCAGGACATTGATTAGCGTCAATGCCCTCCCTGTAGCGTTCTTCTATTATGGCCTCTGACTGGCAAACCTATTGCCATCACTGACTATTAAGAGGAAAGCAGGTGTGAATAGAGCATTAACGATTACCGCGGCAGTCGCCCTGGCGTGCGTAAGCACTGCAGGAAACGCGTATGAGCAGGGCGATTGGGTTTTGCGAGTGGGAGCCACCGCCGTTAGTCCCGATACTGAAAGCGACGATATCAATCTTCCCGGAGGCCTGATCGCTAAAGCAGATGTCGATAACGATACGCAGTTAGGCATCATCCCTGCCTATATGCTGACAGACCAGTTCGCGATTGAAGTGCTGGCAGCCACACCGTTCGAACACACTATCGAGGCCAGGGGGCAGGGTGCCATTAGCGGTACTAACCTCAACGCCGGCTCTACCAAACAGTTGCCGCCTACCGTGAGTCTGCAATGGTATCCCCGCGGCGGGCAAAGTGGTTGGCAGCCATACATCGGCGCTGGCGTGAACTACACCATCTTCTTCGATGAGGACGTGGACAATCAGTTGATCAGTCTACTGGGCAGCCAGACGGGTGGGGCAGTGAATGGCGCGGATCTGGACCTCGATAATTCCTGGGGTCTGGCGCTACAAGCTGGCGTGGATATTCCCATTGACGAGCACTGGGCGTTTAACGTGGGTGTCTGGTATATCGATCTTGGCACTACCGCTGAAATCACCGCTAAGGCAGATGGCGTTACAGCCGCCACGGTAAAGTTTGATGTGGATCTGGATCCCTGGGTGTATAACGTAGGTATCGCTTACAAATTTTAAGTCAAACGCACTGTTGGGCGGCCCACCATAGGGGCGGGCCGCCACAGGTGTAGCGGTCATTTTGCTGTCGTCTGCGCTCGCCACTGTTGTGGTGCCCATGTAATGATAGCGTCCGCATCTTCCTGCAATAAGAATTCTGCGGTGACGGCTGCATTAGTGGCGTTTGTTACTGCATCTACGAAGCCCGCTTCATCGCCATACAGACTGGCCATTTGCTCCGCGCTGAACAACGCAGTGGTACCAAACAGGCGACAAAAACTGTTGCCTTCATTGGGCTCACCACGCAGGACCGCTGAGGGTGCATCCACATACGGGGTGCGAATGCCACCCAGCGCATTGCCCAGATCGTCGTACCGATAGTCGGAGCCATCATCATTCGCTTCAAGCAGCGGTGACTCGGCGGGCGGTGTGCCGGTAGCTACCCAATGATTCAGTGCGCGTACCGCCGCGTTAAACACGTAGTGTTGCGGCCCATTATTCATCGGCTTATCGCAGGTGATGAAACCGAGCACTGAGTTCTCTTCAATGACTGACGCAAACACCGGATTGCCTACCGTATCATCGCGGCCAGAGACAAACGTGTAGTAGTCGCCGTGCGCTGTGCCCGCCACTTCCCATGCGCGAAACAGGTCAGTATCGGGCTGACGTGCGTTCAGGTATTCGAGGAAGACGACGTCAGTTTCTGTTTCAAAGGTCATTACCGGCACGTTAAGGTCGGTGCGCACCAAGGGCGATTCGGGCGTGGGAATTGAGACTAGTGGTTCCTGCGCTAGCGGTGAACTGCCATCGCCGCGGCTGTGTATCATATAGCCGTCGTACGGATTGTAGAGTGGATGGATTGCGTTGACGTAGGTTGTCAACCGTCCGGCCGACTGTGACTCGCCATAGGCGATAAGGTGTTCTGCCACCAGACCATCCAGCGGATCGATACCCGACGGGTTGCGAATTGCCTGGGCAACCTGGGTAAACATGTCATACGAGAAGCTGTCGCCCGGGTGTACCAGGGTGCCGTAGCGGGCAGGGTCGACCGCCTTCAGATAAAGCGGCAACAAGGCTCTCGGACTGCCTTCGATGCCGACGATCTGGGCCGACACGCCGACCCATACGGAGCCGCTGCGGCGCATTTCCAGCTGCCCTGTGCCCCAGCTTGGCGGGGTTTCGAAGCCCGCTGTCACGTTTAGCCACTCCACCAGCACATTGCCATTGAAGTCGGCCGGATCGATGGGGCGATACACCACAATACGGGTTTTATAGGCAGCTTGTTCACCGGGTTCAACAGCCCACATACCATCCGGACCTAACTCGTTCACATTGGTAAAGGCGGACGCTGTGCCTTCAAGAAAGTATTCCGCCTGTTCGTACCCGACGCTACCCAGATCATAGTTTTGCGAGAGCAGGTTGATTGAACCTACATCGGGCGGCATTGACATCACAGGATTCGGAATGGGCAGATACTCGGGCCCACTCACAGCGTTGGAGTTATTGCTGTTGGAGCACGCCAGCAGAGTGAGACTGGCGGCTACAACAAGCAGTGATTGCAGAAACTTGAATTGGGTGCGCGGCATGCCAAAGTATCTCTTAGTGTTATTGATATCGAGATATTACCCAGCTCTGGCGGGCGCTGTCGAGCACTCTGCGATGATTTCTGAAAGACTTGCGGCTGTAATAGAAAAGTATACTCACACTCAACTTTGGATGTGGCGACCGGCACCGCGGAGACAGTTACTCCTGGTGATGAACGTGTGCAGGCTGGGCGTGTTCAGAGTGACCAGCGTGACCCGCATGCGCCGCAGTGATATAAAGCGTCCACAACCCCGAGCCGATCAGCAGTAAAGCGATTACAATTTTCAATCCACGCCGTCGCAACAACGCCTGCACTCGCGCCGCCCCGAAACTGGTAGACAGCATTGCGGGCAGCGTACCCAGCCCGAATAACAGCATCATCAGTGCCGAGGTGGACGCGCTCTGCGCCGTGGCTGCCCAGGCCAGGCTGCTGTAAATCAGGCCGCAGGGCATCAGGCCCCAGCACAAGCCCAGTGCAAAACCCTGCGGCCAGCGCCGCAGTGGCAGCCAGTTGGACGAGAGGCGTTGCACCGGCTGCCAGAGCTTTGCCCCGATGCGCTCCAGTAGTGCGATGCCGCGCCACCAATTGGCAATGTAGAGTCCCATACTGACGAGTAGTATGCCTGCAAGGTAGCGCAGGCCGATGGTCCAGGCGGCGATATCGACACTGGCGGCCGCAAATCCCAGCAGCGCGCCCAGCAGGGTATAGCTGGCGATACGACCACAGTGGTAGGCAATAGTGATGGCGGGCGAGCGCGGGCCCCCGAGATTGAGTGCTGCGGCAATACCGCCGCACATGCCCAGGCAATGTCCGGCGCCAGACAGACCCAGCAGGAATGCGGAACTGGCTTGAGTCGCGTCAATCATCAGTCATCACTGGTCGATTTTGAAGGTTTATCCCGGGGGTTAACATCAGGTTTTGTGGGCTCATCGTCGGCGAGTATCCGCCACGCCTCTTTGTCCAGATCGTCATACTGGCCGCTGCTGATTGCCCACAGCAAAAGTTTGATCGCTATGATGCAAAAGAGTAACGCAACAGGTATCAACAGGTAGAGGCTTTCCATGGTGTCCTTTGATTTAGCCGCATCGAATTGGCAACTACCAGTAGTGAACTCAATGACATGCCAACCGCCGCGGCCCAGGGTGGCACAAAACCCAGCGCAGCCAGAGGAATGGCACAAAGATTGTAACCTAAAGCCCAGGCGAAGTTCTGCCGCACGATGCGGCGACACTGTGCCGCTTTGTGCAAGGTTTCGATGATTTTCCCCAGATCGCCGCCTACGATCACGAAGTCAGCCTGGCTGCGAGCGAGATCAGTCGCGCCGCTGACAGCGAAGGACGCATCAGCTACGCCCAGCACCGGAGCATCATTAAGCCCGTCTCCCACCATGGCTACCACGGCGCCACTTTTCTGAAGATGTTGAACATGTGCCATTTTCTGCTGAGGCGTCTGGCTGCTATTGACGGTTTCGATGCCCAGGCTGCGCGCCAGCAGTGGACCCTGGGCAGAGCTGTCGCCGGTGAGCAGTTCCACTTGCAGGTGCAATTGTCGAGCCATGTTGATGACCGCTGAGGCCTCCCGCCGCACGGCATCGTTGAGGCCAATCCAGGCCAATGGTGTGCCTTCCCGGCACAGGCCAATCCAATAGAGATCGGTATCGGGGCAGCCCGGAAAGCCGGGTACAAGCTCACGACAGAACTGCAAACTGCCCATGCGATACAGGGTGCCGTCGCTGCATCCCTCGAGGCCGGCACCCACGTGATAGGTGACCTGTTCAACCCCGCTGGCCGCTTCAATGGTGCTAAAGGCCCTCGCGACAGGGTGTGTGGAGTAGCGCTGCAGTGCGGCGGTAATGGCAAGAATTTCTTTATTCCCCATGTCCGCCAGCGGCTGTACCTCAGCGATTGTCAGCGCGCCCTCTGTCAGGGTGCCGGTTTTATCAAACAACAAATGCGTACAGTTGGAGAGTGCCTCAAGCGCATTCTCTGTGCGTACGATGATACCGCGGGCACGCAAAGCACTGGCGGCATTGGTGAGGGCCGCCGGGGTGGCCAGTGCCAGTGCGCAGGGACAGCTGATGACCAGCACCGACAGCGCGATCCAGAAGGCTTTGTCGGGAGCAATTTGCCACCAGGCCAGGGCGGTAATGGCGGTGACCAGTAAAATACCGGCAATAAACCACGAGGCGATACGATCTGCCATTATCGCTAGCCGCGGCTTGCTTACCTGCGCTAACTCCACCGAGCGCTGGAGGGCGGCGAGGCGGCTATCTTTGTAATCAACCAGTACGCGTGCTTGCAGAGCTCCCTCTACATTGACGGTGCCAGCGTAGACCGTATCTCCCTTCACTACAGTGCGCGGCAGATGCTCCCCGTTAAACGTGTCTTCCTGCACGGCGCTGTTGCCCTGCAGAATCTGCGCGTCGACAGGTACGGATTCTCCAGCCTTGATGAGTATCGTGTCGTGTGGCTGTAACTGTGTGCGGGGCACGGTGCACCATTGCCCATCGCGTTTCAGGGTGGCCGCACTTGGTAAACTGCTCTCGGCATCAGACCAGGTGAACAACTGTCGCTGGTGAGCGCGTCTCTCAAGGAAGCGCGCCAGTAACAGCAAAAAGGTAAACATCACCACGGAGTCGAAATACACTTGCCCGGTGCCGCTGACCGTGGCCCAGACGCTGGCGGCAAATGCCAGGCCTATGGCCAGCGCCACGGACAGGTCCATGACCAGAGACCCCTGCCGCAGATGGCGCCATGCGGAGCTGAAAAAGGGGCGCGCTGAATACCACACCACAAATCCCGCGACAGGCAGGCTGACCCAGCGCAGCAACGCCTGATAGCGTGCTTCCATGCCCTGAAT
>JBBKWY010000039.1:0-32937 GCA_037969215.1 Halioglobus sp. | reverse complement strand
GAATTGCCCTATGTACAGAATGTATGAGCACTTTGCAGACAGGTTAAAAGATGCCTAACAAGCACATCAAGTGCGTTTCGTTTCACTCCACCGGACGCAGCAAGCTGCGCCGCTTATGTGGGCGTTATGTGAGTCGCGATGAATAAATACTTACTCGTACTTCTAAGCATATCCTGTTCAGCATTCAGTCATGACAACTGCAATGAAAGGGACGATGGTTTTGCATACTGCGAAGCGCCCCATCCAAGACTACTGGAATATGGGGGCAGCTTGATCGAAGCCGGTCAGTACGGGGAAAGAGATGGATATATAGGAGCACTGGATTGTATCTTTAAGAGTATTCATTCCGGTGATCTAATGGGAAAGAAATGGAATAGTACATATATGCGTAGTTCTTTCGTGGATGTACCTAAAGACATTGCTGCTACCCGTATTGATTTAACTCCAGAATACATGACTTACTTGATAGCATTGGGTGATAGTGAGTATGTTTACAGCGTCAGTCTGACTGAAGATGGATCTTGCACGATTGAAAATGAACGGTTCATTGACGTATGAAATCACATAACAAGCACATCAAAGGTGACGCGCCTACAGCGCGCACTTTATGTGAGCGTTAAACAGACGAAATAGTGAGCTGAGAGATGATAAGAAATGTACTTATATCACTGATGCTATTGGCTAGTAATGCGTCCCTTGGTGATGCTGTCGTGGATCAGCTACTAAGATTTGAGCCAGACGAAAATGACAATGAAGTTCGAGATGATGTAGATCAGGAAATTGCAGATCTGTATGGCAAGAACCCAAAAAAGGTCTATCTCGCCACCAATTATGCGAAAACAATGCAAAGAATCTCACAGAGTTCATCGAATCTTGAATATGCTCGTACTCAAATCTTGATCATGAACGCGATTAATGTTTGCTGGCGTGAGCTCACAGAAGATAACCTGCGAGGTGGTGTCTGGCCTGCTTTATTGAACACATACGGAGTATCAAAGAGCTTCCTAACTGTACAAAGAAATGTCAGCGAATTCTTGCCCAGAATTTCATTGGAAGAGTATGACCAATTTCTGGCGGAGAATAGATCAAAAATATGTCAGTGACAGGTCTATTTAACAAGCCAAGGCAGCAAGGGCGCTTACCAGCGGCCCCTGCTTGGAGCGTTAGATCTACGGAGAAAATAATGAGAAATGTATTAATAGCTTTATCATTGGTTGTTTTATTAGTTGGCTGCTCTGCGTCCATCCCAAAAGAGCAGCTTGATAAATCAGCATTTATAAGGGCCGGCTCAACAAATATCTGGTCTTTAACAAGTGGGGGCTCCTCCGTTTCTTTAACTGCCATTGATGGTGTTTCTGCAAATAATAGTAATGGCCCTGTGGCAGTCAGCCCAGGCAACCATAAAATAACCATGTCATGTGCAGGCAATGAAAATGAATTTGAATTCACAGTCAAGGCAGGTGAAATATACGAATATACATATGGTGTCGGCGGGCCAACTAGATGTCATGGCGGACTAATTAAGGTTAACTGATCTAGTAAGGCGCTCCAAGTCGACCGCTGAAAGCGGCGCTTGAGCTTAGCGTTATGCGGCAATCCAATATCGAGGTAATTATGATTTTTAGAATACTCATCACGACCGCAATTTCATTTCTTCTAGCTTCGTGTGCATCGCAAAAAGCGTATGAAGGCGAGAATCTCCCTGCTAGCGAGCTTGCAGTAATTTACAACTCGGAAAAAACTTCTTTTGAAGATGGAAAACTGATAACCCTAATTGAGTATGTCGACGACATTCACGTAGGAGATGCATTCCGTGGGTTCCCGACCAAGGTAGAGGTTAAGCCTGGCGAAGTCACGTTGAAAATCGGATTTAGGGAAATGTCGTTCGGAAAAGCTCTAGCTCAAGGGTTTCTTGTCATGGGCGGAGCAGCAGGAGGCGCTGTTGCCGGGTCGATGAATGATGATAGCGAGGGGCTAACTACGCTAGCGGGGACTGTGGAGCCTGGAAAAGAATATATCATCAAGATCATTTCTCCTTCAAACTCGATTCAAGAAATCGACGTAGTGCTGGAGGAAAAATAGTCTGAGTACTGTCATTAATTGCATAGCAAGTAAGGGAACCGGACGGCTTCGCCATCGGTTCCTTAAGCGTTAGCTGTCCGAGGGTGATCGAACATATGAGTACATTTCAAATAATTCTTAGTGCTTTTTTACTAGTTGCCATTAGCGCCAATGGGCAAGTTATCAATTTCGAGAGTCAAGGTAACCTTCAGACAACAAACCCTCTAGATTGCGTAAGCGCCTTAACCGTGAAGCCAACTAGCACTGCAGCGGATATCACCGCTGGGGCAAAGGCTTGCGCTCAACAATCGAAGTACGATCAAGCCGCAGAGCTTATTATGGTCGCAAGTGCTTACGCCTACTTCGATACGTTACGTGTTTCAGACAAAACAGCTCATGGAGCTTTAACCGCTCTTTTTTCCAAAGAGTTTGGCTCTATGCAAGAAACCGAAAGAAACGAGCTATTTGCAAGTATTGATGCGCTGGATGGAGATGAGCAAAGAATACGAGAAATCTGCGACTATCTTGTATCTTCGACACCACCCTCTTATGTGCCAGACTACATGATTGCACATGGTATGGGAGCATTTACAGATTCAATTAAAGAGCCACTGGTTAGAGATTTTGATGCTAGCGAAGGCTGGACCAAATCAATGGTATTCGTCAAGTGCAGCAGCTAACAAGTACGGGAGAGTTTGAGTTTGGCGATAGATAGAATAGATTGGCACAATGGCGCTGACAATTTTCCTAAGGAGCTAGCCCATGAATCCGGAGGCACTCATATAGGTATGTTTATCACTTGGGTTCTTTATAATAATCTTGAGGGCGATCTGCACAAAACCAACTCTGTTGAATCAGTTAACAGTATTAAAGCTCGTAAAATGACAGGAACTAAATTTCTAATCAAGGAGTGTGATGAGAAATTCTTGGAAGATGATTTAGGCCAAGAAGGCTTGGAGTTTGCGAAGCATTACTATGAACAAAATACTTACTATGAAGATTATGAAAAGACTTTAGTTACAACCGAACCAACGTTATATCACGTGCAGGATACCTGGGGAAATTACGACAAAATCTCAACCTACATTGATTCAGCGTTTAAAAAATGGCGTGAAATTAAAAATAGAAAATGGTGGCAGTTTTGGCTCCAAATACCCATAAAAAGCGCTTCCAGCCTGACGCGAAAACCTCCACGTGTTTTAATCACTCGCTGCGCTCAAAGATTAACACGAAAATACTCTGGCTTCGGCGCAACTGAAGCGGGCGTTAGGTGAAAATCAATCCAAAGATAGGAATAAAAATGAGAATAATATTTGCAATACTAACGATATCACTACTAGTTCATACAACTGGCTGTTCAATAAATCATCCTGTAGCTCAAGATTATGACGCCCACTTAGTAAAATATGGCTCTGAAAAGAATTTGCCGGAAGCTGATATTAGTGGCTATTATTCGATTATGCCAAGCACTCAAACGCACAACTACCAATTCAGAGCAGCAACAGTTGGTTATGCCCACGTATGGATTGTCGAGTTCGGCAAAATTCTTGATAAAACATTACAAGCACCTTATGTTCAGTCTGCCTTTGGTGGATTGAAAAAGGCGACTAATGAAGAAGCTGAAGGCGTACGAATTGATTTCGAGTTAGAAGACTACAAATTTGAGCATTATCGCGCTTTTACGACCTTGAATATAAAAGTCTTTGATTTGGGAAAGGAAATATTTAGTAAAACATACTCTTCTGAGGGAGTTTCTCAAGGTGGCGATATGTGGGTTGCAGGTCCTTTTGGCATGAAGACAGCCACTCTTGAGTCAACCAAAAGTTCTATAGACAAAATACTTGAAGAATTTATCAATGACATCAACTCAGAGAATATTGCTGCGATCAAGGGATCACCACACAAGGCAAGCAAACCAGACGCCATAACTGGCGCCCCTTGAGGTGTTACACCTCGGAACCTGCATATGAAGATGATTCTTACACTCCCCATACTTATCTTTCTATTTGGGTGCGTATCTCAACCTGTATCAGAGGAGAAGCAGACTAATCTAATTGTCGGAAACTTCATTCTACCAGTAGAGGATATTCCTAAAATAGAACAGTTGGGTCCAGTTACCTCATTGCAATTAGAGAAAATATTGAATAGTTACTCCGATTCAAATTCTTCAGTTCATAGATTGACTAACCAGATTGAGGGCCAGACTGAGGCCTATTGGATGTGTGGTGGAATTCTAGTTGATCCAGATAGTCAAAGGTTGTATGAAAGTGGGAGTAAATTTGAAGTGGTGGGAGTATCTGAAAAGTGGATACCCATTGAAGGAAAAACAACGAAAGTCCTTCACTTGAAATTAGCCAAATAGGTATAACAAATTCCGCAAACTCGTTTCCGGCCGCAAAAGGCGCGGCCTCCATTGGACGCGCTAACGCGCGCCGTTTAGCAAAGCGTTAAAGGTCCGACTTATCCATGATTAGAAATATATTCATTTTATTGGCCTTTTTCTCTATCGGTTTACATGCTGAAGAAGATCCGGATTGCCTTGAAACTGCTATGACTCAGACAGAAATAAATATGTGTATGGGCTCAAAGAATCAAGATGTAGAGGAGCTTCTTGCGCAGCTGGTAACTGAACTAAAAATACTACTCCCCGAGGAACCAGAAAGAAACCTCGATATTAGCCAACAAGCATGGGCAACGGTCGTAGATAATGACTGTGAAATTGAATCATGGTATGTCGACGGAGGTAGCGCCCGCCCTATGGTCGTTGCAGGCTGTTTTGCAGAGCATTCCAGACAGCGTATAAGCATGTTATTGCCGTTGCTTTGTCATCCGATGCAGACTACCTGCGAGGAAAAGGACAAATATGAAAGCAACCTATAACAAGACGCGCCACGCCGCACGCTACGCACGCTGGACGGCCTACTGCGCCCCCCTGCGCTTGGCGCTAAATGTCCGTGTTCCCCACAACCAGTAGACACTCTGTATTGTTATATTCATCTACGTGGAACTGCTACTATCGCACGTAAAAATAAACATGCATACACCGAACATCTTCGTCTCGAAGCGGTTAAGCGATCCGACAAATAAATCAACGCTACGACGTCAGTCGTCAAAGCAATCGGTGCCAGCCCACATTAAACCTATAACTGGCGCCTACAGTTCAATACTGTCCAGGGCGTTGACTACTCGAAGCAAGAGCTTCCGGCCTGCCAGCTCGCTAGAACGGGCAACAAACGACACGTTGAACATCTCCCATGTTTTCATCACATCGTCCAACGAGCGCGGAGAGAAACGGCACGCTGGAAAACGTGGCTGTACTGACCGTCCCGGCAATCCTGATGTGTAAAAAAGAAACAAGCATGTCAAAATCTACCTGAACCCTACGGCTATGCGAACATCACCTGTGGAACCCTGACATGAGCAAAGACAATTTCAGCACCGTTATCTCCCAACACGTAGAGACTGGCAACTGGCGTGAGGTCGAGCGCTATTTCAATCAGTCTGGCCTGGCACAACACATGGGCATTCACGTGGATCTGCAGGACCCTGCACGACCGCGATGCGAGGTGAATGACATAAAACCTTTCCACTTGGGCGGCATTGGCCAGGATTATATCAATGGTGCCGTTATTTCAGCCATGTACGATTTGGCAATAGGTTTAACCGCGCTTACCTATGCCTCGGAAGGCGACTTTGCGACCTCCGATGTCAATATACGGTTACTGCACCCTGTGATGGGCAACCGGTTTTATATGATCGCCAAAGTAAATCGCAGAATTGGTAACCGCGTTTTTTCTGATGCCACGCTGTTTGACGTCAACGATGAGGCGTGCGGGCACGCCCATGGAGAAATACGTATAGGGTTAACGAGAAAAGAGGTGGCACCAGTTATTTAAACAGCAATTCCATTTCTATAAGTGGATGCCTGCACTGGGTCCAAGCTGCCATGGGGAATGGCCGTGAATCATAGTAAAACTGATCAGGGATTTGTCGGTCAAGCCTGCTCTGAAATAGCCAGTACGCGCCCTTTATCTCTCGCCGAAGACTTGTCTTCCTTACGATTCAAGATCTCCAGGTTGTCCCGTTTGAGAGGGCCACAGTCACATCAATCGCATGCGCGACATCATGTGGAGGCACGCCTCTCACGAAGCGAGAGCTGTACACCCTCCATCTGCTCCTTACTAAAATCGAGCTTATAGGCGTACCTGAGTGCAATAATCAAGGTGGGTATGGCCACGAACAGCACCGCATACATCAACCCCGCCAGGACCGGATCAGCCACCTCACCCGGAAGGTCCTGCCGCTTCAACCCAATAACATCCAGCACGATACCGCCATACAAGGGGCCAACCATGGATGAGATCTTGAGAACGAAAGTCGTTACCGCAAAGAAGCCACCTTCCTTTCGCTCCCCATGTTCAAGTTCATGTTGATCCGTGACATCCGCCACGATGGACATCACATTAATTACGCGTAGGAAGAAGAAAAACATCAGCACTGTGGCATTGAGCAAGTTCAAATACAGTATCAGGGGGCTGTCATTCGGTGGCAGCAGTCCCGCCAACTTGAGCGGCAGAAGCCACAGAGTGTTGACCAGCATTCCCCAGATAGCCAGGCGCAGAAGCTGCGGTTTCTGCCATCTCCGGCTGAGCGGCTTTAGCAAGACACCTACCAGCACGACTCCCAGCAGGCCGGGCACGGCCAGAGTCAACGCCACTTGATCTGCATTGAATTCAAATACATATGTGGAGACGAGAATATTCAATGTTGAAAAGCTGCCCCAGCCAACAGCGGAAGCCACTTCGTAGACGAGAATCGTACGAAATATCTTGTTGCGGAACGTCTGCCGGACATCCTCGATGTACATTCCAATACTCGGCAAGGTGTATTGCTCACCGCCAAGATCCGGCCTACTGGTATGGTGCCGCGTCCCGATCACGGAAAGTAAACTTAGAGTGATAGCCAGGCCCGCAGATAGAATCCCATACGCTATATAGTTTTCTGCCACGAAACGGCCATCAATCCCCTGATCCGTACCGAATATCAACATTAGCGCAGCCGCCGGCAAAAATAGCGCAACCAGAAACAGCGCTCCAGTTCGCAGGGCCATCAACTGGCTGCGTTCATGATAATCACTGGATAATTCCGCGCTAAGCGCCAGATGTGGAATCGTAAAACCGGTGACAAAGGTTCTCACCCAGAGCGACCAGAACAACAGCCAGCACGCGAGCAGCGTAGTCGATGCGACCACTGCGGCCGGTGGTGAAAAAAGGCCAATAAAGCCAATCGCGATTGGTACCGTGCTGTAAACCATGAACGGATGTCGCCGACCATAACGACTGTGCAGCCGATCAGACCAGCTCCCGATCAGCGGGTCGGATATACCATCCCACACCAGGCTGATCGCAATAATCGCGCCTGTAACCGAGCCAGGTAATCCCAGCACCTGAGTATAAAAAAGTAGGATAAAGAAAATGTAGGCCGATTCTTTGACGGCATAGACACCGCCACCAAGGCCATAAAACACTTTTGTCTGCACGTTAGCCATTTGTGGAGATCCTTCGTCGTTTGTACGCTGGCAGTCCTCCCCTAATTCTTCCGCCCGCTAGCTGGCAGGCTGCCGTCCGTTCACGCGAACACATGCGATGCGACTTATGGAGGAAGACCTCAGCCCATTTTCGTCGCCTGGATCGCATCGCTCGATTATCTGTAGATCGTCTATGTCCTCCTCCAGCTCGAGACCGACATTTCTCAACTCGCTTTCCAATCCATCCGGATAAAACCCCGATACAAACGGCTCACCCACGGACTTGACTCTTTGCTTGAGTATTTCAATGTCCTCTGCGTCTTCTGCTGGGCCGGGTTCAAAAATCGCCTGATCAACGTAACTGAAAATCAACTGGCTACCCGGAGCGCAGCACCTGGCCACGCTTGCGAGTGTCGCCATATTCGCCTCACGTGATAGATACATTGTGACTCCCAGCCAGGAGAGAAAGGCAGGTTCCTGCGGGTTAAATTCCGATCTGGACAACGCGGATTCAAGCGACTCCGCCCCAAGATCTGCACTAAGGAAGTGAAGCCTCTCATCCCTCGCGACTCCACATTCAGCGAGCCGCTGTTTCTTCAGGGCCTGAGTGGAGGGGTGATCAATTTCAAATATCTCCAGGCGCTGCGCTTCCGGTGGTCGTCGACAGGCGTAACTATCGAATCCCGCTCCAATTATTATGTACTGACCAACACCTTCTGAAATCGCCTGACGCAGAGCAGTTTCGGTATACCACGATCTCACAATCACATTGGCATATGCACCGCTACCGCGCAAAAACCGGTCTAACGATTCTTCTGTCACGGATCCGTTCATCGAAGCAGCTTCCCCACCATAGCCGATAGACACCAAATCAGATGCAGGTGAGAATTTTCCGCCCCATATATCATTAAGAAGTGGTTTGGGATCGGCCAATGTGTGAATTGATCGCATCCTGGCTGTTATGAGTGCAGTCACGCTTGCGCTTTGCTCTTTCATTCAACAGCCCTTTTTTGGGTGATACTGCAATAGACTTCGGAACTACTTTGGATACAGCAGTCCCAGCAGATTATTGTGTTGTGGACATTGCAGGGCTTTCCAGTGCGTAAGGCCAGACACTGTTGCTCTTTGGCATCAACACGATCTCTGTGCCCGCTTATTATTGTGTTCCAAGTAACTTTTCCATTAGTTTGACGAGAAATGTCCATTCTCTGTTGGTTCAATAAGCATAGACCCTAAAACGGCATTTGGGAAAAGTGGTCCTTACTGTTGGGGCTGGGCGACGTTTGGCGTGGCAATTGGCTCGGCAATAATGCCCGCCAGCCACAGTCGCATAGAGATACCGGGCGGCGTAGTGATACCGCTGGTCATGGAGGTCACACGGCCCTGATAGAGCACCGCAATGGTCGGCGTGCCGCGAACATCCCAAGCCTGGCCAATTTCTCCGTAGGGATCATTCACGATGCGAAAGCCAAGGTCCTGTTCACGGGCAAAGGCCCGTACCTGCTCCCGTGTGCCGGACGAGAGCGCGACAGTGACAACAGCATGCTCATCTCGCAGCGCATTCACCGCAGGCGACACGGCTTTACACACACCGCACCAACTGGCCCAGAAGTACAGCAGTACGGGTTCAGCCTGGCTCATCTGAAACAGATCAATCTGGAAGCCACTCAAATCCTGTAACAGTTCCCGAGGCACGGTTTCAGGTGCTTCACGATGGCGCCAGGAATCAATCAGTATGGGCATGGTAACGACGGCCACCAGCCACAGTGCTGCTACCTGCCACCCTTTGATCTTGCCGGCCTGGGGCTTGTTAGCAGGCTCAGTCATCTGTGCCCCACCTTCCTCACATCAGTCTAACGAGGCTCACACACGAACACGGGGATATTCCGATCGGTCCGCTTTTGGTAATCCTCGTACTCGTGATAGTGTTCAACACAGACCGGCCAGACGGCGGCTTTCTCTGCGTCGTCGACCTGTCGTGCTCGCAGGTTCATTTTCTTGTTCTTATACTGCACCACGATATCCGGGTTCAAGACAAGGTTGTTGTACCAAACAGGTGATTTAGGCGCGCCCCCCAGGGAGGCAACGACAATTACGCCGTCCTTATAGGGCACATACATCAGTGGAATCGTGCGGGTTTTGCCGGACTTTGCACCCTTCATCGTGACAAGCATGACGGGGCGTCCTGTGAGAGTACCCATCACGCGGCCAGCGGTCAGCTTGTACACAAACACATTCAGGCGGGAAAAGGGTTTCATGATCCCTTTAAGGATTTTGAACTGCCGGTCAGTCATTGGATTTTCGGCCATGGTGGTCTCCGTATAAAGGTGGAGCGCCAGTATACCTCAATCGAAGTCACTGATAGCCTGTAAAGGCTGGGGCAGTCCCGGCAACCCGAAGTGACACAGGGAATAGTGAAATGCATTCGGTGAAGACCACTCTGCTTTGCCTCACGACTTTTATCGCACTAACGGTAAATGCATCTGTGGTCGCCAATGAACAACAGAACTTGCTGGACTTACTCGCTGCTGGTGCCCGCTCCCTCTCCGATGAAGCCGCCGTGCTGCAAAATTGCTACGTGTCAGACGAGCAGTTTGATGCGCTGACCGCCGAAATTGCTCGGGATATTGGCAATCTGGATATCGAACGCTCACGGCGCAGAGTCAGCTTTGCAGCCAAGACTCACAAAGACCACCCCCAGCTGAAATTGATCGATGCTGAACTCGATGTTCAGTCGTTCCGTTTTGAGGCCGCCCTGGCCAAAATAGATAGCGTAATGTCGCAGTGTCCCCTCGAACAACGCCTGCACCTGCGAAAGTCCATGGTACTCATTGGTATGGGCCGCCTGGACGCCGCTGCGACAGAACTGGACAGCACTGCTTTGCGGTTATTGCTCCCAAATCAGGTCGCCTACCTGAGAGGCCTGATCGCGTATCACCGCGGCGACCTCGCCACGATGCGCAATGAGTTTGGTAAAGTGACTAAGCCAGAATCACTTAGAAACCACGTGAACGCACTGCTAAGCGACCCTACCCACCCCCGAACGGAAAATGCACCCATCTACGGCGCGGGAGCGCGACAGGGAGAAACTGTGCAGGCTCAAGCGGTCACTCTTCTCGACACGCCGCTGAGCTCTGTACTTGCTTTGGACGAGGCCGTTCTCACAGGAGACAAAAACGCTGTAGCAAAACAGATAGCAGCGTTTATCGCCAGTTACCCCAACATGGCATTAACGTATCTTTCGGCCTATTACGCTGATTACGAAATGGAGGATTTTTCTGGTGCGGAAAAGTATTTGGACCGTTTTGAACGTCTAGCACCTGACTATCCGTTGCTTTCGATGCTGCGCGGTCGGCTGGCAAGGGCGCAAGGCCGTTTTGACATCGCTGTGGCTGCCTATGAAAAGCAAATCAGTCTCACGCCGGGCTACCGTTGGCCCTATGAAGAATTATTTGATACGTATTATGAGGCGGGACGATATACCGATCTCATCGATCTTGAGAATCGATTCGTCGATGACATTCCTCCGAATTATCATCAACGGGTACGCACAGCCACCGCTTATCGCAGACTCGGTCTATTCGAGAAGTCCCTCGTAGAATATGACAAGGCCATAATGCTGGAGCCGAGTAGTAGCTGGGCCTATCACGGCAAGGCCAACGCACTGGTTTCACTTTCACGTTTGGAGTTGGCTAAACGGAACTTCGAAAAGGCGCTTGAACTAAGCCCCGGGAGCAGTGCTGCCTTAGTGGGATTGGCCAGAGTCCTGCGTGAGCAGGAAAAGTATGAGGAGGCACTGATATACGCGAAAGAAGCCCTGAGCTACTGGCCAAATTCACTTACTGCCAATATCGAATTTGCGGTAGTGAACTACGAACTGGGCAACCTGCAAACGGCCTTGCAGACCTGTGATTCATTGAGCAGCAAAATGGTCATGGGTTATGCATTCCTGGTGGACCAGGCCTATTGCTACGAGTTTTCCGGTGACCAGGATCGAGCACTGGCACTTTATCGAAAACTGTATCAGGAAGATAAGCAACCACATATCCTGAAAATGATAGGTCAAATACAGCACCGGCAAGGTCACCTGAGCGAAGCAAGGGCAACGTTGAAACGGGCGATTGAACAGGACGACGGAGGCGATCTAACCATACGTCAGGCATACGTAGCTGTTTTGTTTGAGGCTAAAGCGTGGCCAGAAATTGAAGCGCAGTATAGTGAGATAGTTCGCCATACTCCTGATGACGCGCAGGCCTGGTCCACTTACGGTGATGTACAACGGCAACAGGATAAGTACGCAGGGGCGCTTGTCGCTTACGACAAATCCCTTGCTCTGGATCCCGGCCATTTTGATTCAGTGTATGGCAAGGCCGTCTGCCTCGAGGACCTTGGAACATATGAAGAGGCTGATGAGTGGTTTAGTAAACTTCTGGACGTGCCCAACCGCGCCTTGGACGCTCACACTGAGCTCTCCAAGTACCATTCGCGTCGAGAAGAGTACTACACGGCATTGGCACACGCACAAGCAGGTTTGAAGTTAGCGGAGAACGACCCGACGCTTTTGCTATTGGCAGGCGATGCTGCAAGCATGACTCGACAGAATGCGTTAAGAGTGCAGTATGCACTCCAGGTGATAGGGACTGAGCACGAGGCGCCAGGCCATCTGTTCTGGGTCGGGGTTGATTATGCCGAAAAGGGTAAGTTGGCCGAGGCAGAAGCACTGTTTTTGAGGGCACTGGAAAAAGACCCGGAGAATCAAAACTACTGGAACAGCATAGGCTACACCTACTATCTACAGAATCGCTTGGACGAGGCTCTGAGCGCGTATGAAAAGGCGCTGACTCTGGAAGGAGAGGAGACGGGGTTAGTCTATTACAATGTGGGGCTTACACAACTGAAGCTCTCGGACAGAGAGAAAGCTGGGGTGGCTTTTCAAACAGCAAAGAAATTCGGTTATCCACCTGAGTACTGAGCATGCACCTATTTGGTCCCAGTGCTTTCTCTCCTCACACCCTTCGCCGTACGCATCTTACCAAGCCCCTGTTTTACGTTGATTTTACATCCCATGAACTGTATATTTATACAGTACTTCGGCAAGGATGCAGAGGCTCCCACCATGAACCAATACCCCGCTCCCAACACGCAATCTTCGACTCGCGCCCTAACGGTGCTGGAAGATGAAATCACCGAACTCTCCGCGCATATCAATGCCGCGACCTACCGGCTGCTCACACTAATCCGCGAATTCGACGAGCGCCACGGCTGGAGTGGCGCCGGCCTTAAATCCTGCGCCCACTGGCTAAACTGGAAATGCGGTATCGCGCTGGGCGCGGCGCGAGAGAAGGTACGTGTCGCCCACACGTTGCAGGATTTACCACTCATAAGCTCTGCCCTGCACAGCGGCCGTATCAGCTACTCCAAAGTGCGCGCAATGACACGCGTCGCCACCCCACAAAACGAAGACTACCTGATGATGATTGCCGACCACGGCACCGCATCCCACGTCGAACGACTGGTGCGCAACTACCGCAAGGTGAAACGCAACGAGGCATTGGAACGCGACAATCAACACCACGCACTGCGCGAGCTCAACTGGTACATCGACGACGATGGCAGCTATGTTCTCAAGGCCCGGTTAAGCCCGGAACAGGGTGCCCGCATTACACAAGCGCTGGACGCTGCAACATCTGCCATCCGTGAAGAGCAGCTCAACGCTGCAGAAGACGTTTCCGCAGAAACGCCGATTGCCGCACACCGCGCGGACGCACTGGAACGCATTGGCGACCTCTACCTTAGCGGTGCTCTGGCCACAGAAGAGGTAATCGTCAAAGGCGGCGACCGCTCCACGCTCCACATTCATACGGATATCAACACACTACAAGCACACGGCGATGGTGCGGAGTCCGAGCTGGCATCCGGCGGTTGCGTTTCCGCGGAAACGTCGCGCCGGCTAGCCTGTGATTGTGCCGTGGTGCACTGGCTGGACGACGCGGACGGCATAACACTGAATATCGGCCGCCGCTCACGCAGTATTCCGCCAGCCATCCGGCGTGCACTGGATCGCCGCGACAGCGGCTGTCGTTTCCCCGGTTGCACTGCGCGGCATTACGTTGATGCTCACCATGTACGCCACTGGGCTGACGGTGGCGAAACCCGCCTTGATAACCTGTTGTTGCTGTGTCGCCACCATCACCGCCTGGTGCACGAAGGGGGTTACGGCCTTGAGATGGACACCGCTAACGAGCCGATATTTACCGGGCCGAATGGCAAAGTGATAGCGAATGGACCCGATACACGTTTCCGCGGAAACGTGTTTACGCTTGCCACTGCCAACCGGCGTGAACACATCCAGATAGGAGCGGACACAGTGGTGCCGCGATGGTATGGGGACAATATGGATGATGCGATGGCGGTGGAGGGATTGATTCGACGGGAAGGAGCAACCTTAACCAGTATCCGCGGCACAGGCCTAGCATCAAACTCTCATCTATGTTTTACTAAGTGAGAATCGTTTGCATTTGAAAATTCCATCCATCTGATACTCCCGTGAGGTCTCCATGCGTTTTTCTCGCCCGGCTCTGCGCCGTTTTGCGTCTGCCCTGTTTGTCACCGTTGCCGCAACGGTAATAGGCGCACCCTCCTCGTACGCCGAAGCCGTGAATGTGTATTCCGCGCGCCAGGAAGCACTGATCAAACCCATGCTGGATAAGTTCACGGAAGAAACCGGTATCGAGGTCAATCTCATCACTGGCGATGGTGATGCCCTGCTCACTCGCCTGCGCAGCGAGGGCCGCAACTCCCCGGCCGATGTGCTGCTGACAGTCGATGCCGGCCGCCTGTATCGGGCCAAGGAAGCCGGTGTGCTGCAGCCCATCAAGTCCGAATACCTGGAGCAGCATATTCCCGCCCATCTGCGTAACAGCGAAGGCTACTGGTTTGGCCTGTCCGTGCGCGCGCGCGTGATCGCCTATGCCACCGACAGGGTCAACCCTGACGAATTGAGCACCTATGAGGCACTGACCGATGAAAAATGGCGCGGCCGCCTGTGCGTGCGCTCGTCCGGCAACATCTACAATCAGTCGCTGGTCGCCAGCATGATCTCTACCCAGGGCGAAGCCGCTACTGAAAAATGGATCAACGGCCTGGTCGCGAATTTCGCCCGCCCACCGCAGGGTGGTGACCGGGACCAGATCAAGGCGCTCGCCACGGGCCAGTGTGATGTGGCACTGGTCAACAGCTACTACTATGGCGCTATGCTCCAGAGCGACGATGCAGAAGAAAAAGCCGCTGCCGCTGAAGCGGCGGTGTTCTTCCCCAATCAGGATGGCCGCGGCACGCACATCAATGTGAGTGGCGCCGGTGTCACCACATCCGCCGCGAATGTCGCCGGCGCCACAGCGCTTATCGAGTTCCTGGCCCGGCCTGAGGCACAGCACTGGTATGCGGAAACCAACAATGAGTACCCGGTGAGCGAAGGCATTGAGCCCAGTGCCCTGCTCAAATCCTGGGGCAGTTTTAAGGCCGATACAGTTGACGTGACGGAGCTCGGGCGCTTGAATGCGCAGGCAGTCATGGCAATGGATCGGGCGAATTGGAAATAAGCTCAGCAACAACCTCACCTCCAGTGTTACATCGTGGGCGCGGCAGCTTCGGCTGGCGCGCCCTCATGCTTCTGACGGCCTGTCTGATTGCTGTGCCGGTACTGGTGATCGTTGCCAGCCTGTTCCAGGGTTTCAGCCCGGTCTGGCCGCACCTGCTGGATACGGTGCTGCAGGACTATGTCGTCAACTCGCTGTTGCTGATGCTGGGGGTTGGTGTTGGCACCCTGATATTGGGTGTCAGTGCAGCATGGCTCACCGCCATGTGCGACTTCCCGGGGCGCAAGCTGTTCAGCTGGGCACTGTTGCTGCCGATGGCCATGCCGGCCTACATCATCGCCTACACCTACACCGGTATGCTCGATTTCTCCGGGCCGCTACAGAGCGCGTTGCGGGCGCAGTTTGGCTGGGGTTACGGCGACTACTATTTCCCCGAGATCCGCTCGCTCGGCGGCGCCATCTGCATGCTGTCGCTGGTGCTGTACCCCTATGTATATCTGCTGGTGAGGGTGGCGTTTACCGAGCAGTCCACGGCGGTACTCGAGGCCAGCCGCAGCCTTGGCAAAAGCCCATGGAAAACGCTGTTTCAGGTGGCGCTGCCGATGGCTCGCCCGGCCATTGTGGCCGGTATCAGTCTGGCGCTGATGGAAACGCTGGCCGATTTTGGCACGGTGGATTACTTCGGCGTCAGTGTCTTCACCACTGGCATATTTCGCACCTGGTACGGACTGGGTGAACTACAAACTGCAGCGCAGCTAGCCGCCTTTCTGTTGCTGTTCGTGTTTATCCTGTTCACGCTGGAACAATACTCCCGCCGTCGCCTGCGCTTTCACCACAGCTCCGCGCAACAGAAGCCCAGCCGAATTGCGTTACAGGGATGGCGCGGCTGGTGCGCGTTTGCCGTGGCACTGGTGATCGTAACGTCGGGCTTTCTGTTACCGGCAGCGCAGCTGGCCAGCTGGGCCAGTGGCCGTCTCGGCGACACTGACACCGCCGCCTTCCTGACGCTGGTCGGCAGCAGCTTTATGCTGGCAGCCATTGCCTCTGTGTGCTGTCTGCTGATTGCGCTGCTGCTCGGTTACGGCAAACGTCTGCACCCGAGACAGCTGGAACAGCAGGCCGCGCGCGTGTCGTCTATGGGTTACGCAGTACCGGGCACCGTCATTGCTGTGGGTGTCCTGATCCCTTTTGCCTGGATGGACAACCGTGTAGACGCGTTGATGCGCGAACATTTTGACATTTCCACCGGCCTGTTGCTCAGCGGTACGCTGGTGGCGCTGGTATTTGCCTATGTCGTGCGTTTTCTGGCGGTGTCACTGCAGACAGTGGAGTCCGGGCTGGCACGCATTCGTCCCAGTATTGATGAATCCGCCCGCTCGCTGGGCAAGGGGCCGCTGCAGGTGTTGCGGCGTATTCATCTGCCGATGTTACGGGGCTCCCTCGCCACGGCCCTGTTGCTGGTGTTTGTCGATGTATTGAAAGAGCTGCCCACCACATTGATACTGCGCCCGTTCAATTTCAACACACTGGCGGTACGGGCCTATGAACTGGCCTCAGACGAACGACTGGCCGACGCGGCACTGCCGGCGCTGGCGATAGTACTGATTGGCCTACTGCCTGTTATTCTGATGACCCGTACCAGCAGCGCAGCTGCCCAAGGAAAGCCATGAGTAGCCAGCTGGCGCTGCAACAAGTCTCGGTCAGTTACGGCGAGTTTCCCGCCGCTGTGGATGTCTCTTTCAGCCTCGAAAAGGGCCAGATCGGCTGTTTGCTGGGCCCCTCCGGCTGTGGCAAAACCACCCTGCTGCGCGCCATCGCAGGCTTTGAGCCGGTGTCGGCCGGCAGCATTACCCTGCGCGGCGAAACCATCAGTCGCGCCGGTGCGCAGTTGCCACCGGAGCGGCGCAAGGTCGGCATGGTATTTCAGGACTTCGCCCTGTTTCCGCACTTGAATGTACGGCGCAATGTCGGTTTTGGTCTCGACGGCATGGATCGCAAAGCCCGCGCACAGCGAGTGAGTGAAATGCTCGCGCTGGTGGAACTCGAAACCTGCGCCAACGCGTATCCCCACGAACTTTCCGGGGGCCAGCAACAGCGTGTGGCACTGGCCCGGGCACTGGCACCCAACCCGGAAATACTGCTGCTGGACGAGCCCTTTTCCAGCCTCGACAGCGAACTGCGCGAGCAGTTAGCGTCGGAAGTGCGTGAATTGCTCAAGCGCAACGGCGTCACCGCCATTCTCGTGACGCACGATCAGCATGAAGCATTTGCGATGGCCGACCAGATTGCGCTGTTGCGCCAGGGCCGCGTGGTGCAACTCGATACGCCCTATAACCTTTACCACAATCCACGCAGCGAATTTGTCGCGGAGTTCATTGGTCAGGGCAGTATTATTACGGTGTCTGTGAACGAGGCTGGCGCGCTGAATGACGGCCTGGGCATACTGGATATGAAACACCGCCACTGGCGCGCCGGAGAGACGTTGCGCCTGCTGATACGCCCGGACGATATCGAGCACGACGAACTCAGTGCGTTGAGCCTGCCAGTGGTGAGTAAATCCTTTCGGGGAGCGCACTATCTGTACGAGCTTGCGCTACCGGATGGTCAGAGAGTGCCCTGCCTCACGCCCAGCCACGTCGGTTTCAACCCCGGCGAGAATCTGCCGGTGCGCTTCAATCTGCAACACGTGGTGGTCTTTCAGTAAAGAGGTCGGAGCCCTTTGGTTCAGGTACCGCTAAACTGATCCAGGAACTCACACTCGCTTGCCCGGGGCTCAGACACCTGCGTCGTTTCCTTATCAATCATCAAGACATTGTCCGCTGTCGGGCTGAAAGGCTCCCATTGCGTTCTCGCGACCCCCTCAACCCCATTGGGATGACCGTTGCGCGCGAACGACCCCCAATAACTTGCCATGTCAGCCTCCACCCGTTGATCTGCCGCTGTCGCCACATAACCGTCCAGTGCACTCATCTGCTGAAACAGATAGAACAATTCAATACCGTGAAAGGCACCAAAGTTTTCTAGCACTGTGCTTTCAAAGGACTTAGAGAATCGATAGGTGAACACCGGTTGCGAATGCATCGCAGCCTGTTGCGCCACGCGGCGCGCCGCACAGATAAACTGTACATCAGTGGTAAATGCTACATAGGCGGCTGTGGGGCTGGTATATGCGGGAGCGGGATACCGAGTGAGAATGAGATTGCCAAGATTGGGACCAAATTGTGTGAGAACCAGCGCTTCGTAAGCGGCCTCGCTAAGATCAAGAGCCACGCGATTGCCCGTTTCCTGCGCATTGGTGCCGAAAATCAGGGGCACCATATTATGTGCTCCAGCGGCTATCACCTCATCCGGTGAAGCCATCAACACGTAATTGTCGACTACCGGACCAATGTTATTGCCCACGAAAGCGCCATCAAATACTTCGGCGCCAACTGCCTCCAGTAACTGTCGCGGTGTTGCGGCGCGCAGACAACTTGCATCACGCACAGACGCACAGCCCGCTGCATTTGCGATGTTCTGTCCCTCAATTTCGGCATCTGCCATTGTGATCTGCCGGCAACCGCCGCTTTGCATAATGGCCCCACTGAACAAGCCGTTGGCTAAAGGTGACGCTACCAGACTGCACACATCGCGCGCACCGCCGGACTCGCCAAATAAGGTGACGTGATCCGGGTCACCACCAAAATCCGCAATATTATTTTGCACCCATTCCAGCGCGGCCAATTGATCGAGAAGGCCATAGTTGCCCGAGCGTTGGTCGCTATTTTCAGCGGACAACGCGGGGTGCGCCAGAAAGCCCAACGCGCCTAAACGATAAGCGATGGTCACGACGACGGTATCACTCGCGCCTGCCAGGCGCGTTCCGTCATAGAGCTGTACGCCCAGTTGCTCGAGATCTGTTGAACCACGCTGATTCCCGCCCCCATGAATAAAAACCAGTACCGGCTTTTTTTCGCTAGTGGGAAATTCAGTCGTCGGCGCCCAGACATTGAGGTAAAGACAGTCCTCCGTCAGGCTGGCAACCGCGCCATCATCGGTCAGCTGCGCACACGCGGGCGAAAAATCACTCGCGAGCACAGGTTGCGCAGCGCAATCAGGAGCCAGGGGGGCTTGCCAGCGCAACGCGCCCGTGGGCGACTGCGCATAGGGCATCCCTTTGAATGCCACTACATTGTCCGCGGCGATGCCCTCGAAAGTACCGCATTGCGTTATCACTGTGTCGGGCGATGGCGATGGCGACGGCTTTGTAACGACATCCCCTTCTGACGAAGAACCCCCACCTCCTCCGCCGCATGCGGCGAGCATTGCAATAATGAGAGCTGGGCCTACTGAGCGTGTCACAACGAAAACTCCAACATTGCAGACCCTTTCCAAGATGTTGCTATGTGCCGAAAGTCAGCCTCTCATATACCAAAATCGCTGAATAGGCCTCTTGTGAAAGCAATCGTTAGAGTGTGTCTGAGTACGTTTTGAAATGTTGAAAAATATTGAGAAATGTAAATGCGGCAGGTCGTCGCTTCGAAGTGCTCAGCATATTTCACACAATGGCTCTGACCACCTATCGGAAAACGCAGAGCATCATTACAGTGCATCGCTTCGCCCCAAATTAGCCGCGCGCACTAATGTGGAACAAACACAGCGTATTTATGCTGTTTTTCCGACTAAATATGCGCCAAAAAGTCGGCACGCTACTTGCTATATCCATACCGAAGTTCGCAATCATGGTCTGAATTGACTATGGTGGTTGAGAACAGTATGAAAGAGGAGCGACTGACATCTTAAACATAGTTTCCTGTTTTCAGTACTTTACGCCACAAGTCGGTGTCCGGTGACCTGGAACAAGATAATCAATGACGCCATTGAATCCCGCCACTGGTTTCACCGCTACCCGGAGCTTACGTGGCAAGAAGAGAATACGGCTGTTCGCATTCGTGAGCGGCTCACAGAACTAGGTATTCAATGGCGCGTGTGTGCCGAGCACGGCACGGTTGCCACTTTGGCCACCGGTGCTGCAGGCCGGCATATCGCTTTTCGCTCCGACATGGATGCGTTGCCCATTACCGAAAATGCCGCTGTCGATGTCTGTTCTTCTGAACCCGGCGTCATGCATGCCTGCGGCCACGATGGTCATATGGCGGCCTTGCTGGGGTTAGCCGCATGGCTAAAACACCATGAGAGCCAATTGAGTAGCCCGATAAGCCTGATCTTTCAGCCTGCGGAGGAAGGTGGCCACGGCGCGAAGAAAATGATCGAAGATGGTGCACTGGAAGGCGTGGATGTGATTTATGGCTGGCACAACTGGCCTGCCCTGCCCGCCGGTGTTGCGCTGTGTCCTGACGGCGCAGTGATGTCGGGTAACGGCACCTTTCACATGACGATTCGGGGTGTCGGTGGCCATGCCTCGCAACCGGAACTCTGTGCTGACCCGGTATTGGCGGCCTCAGCCATCACCCTGAATTTGCAACAGATTGTCAGCCGTCGCCTGCCACCGCAAGCCGCGGCGGTCGTCAGTGTGACGTCCATTGTAGCGGACAGCGCTGAAACGGTGACGCCCGAGTCTGTCACTTTGGCCGGCAGTATTCGTTTATCCGATCCCAGGTTACGGGAACAAATTAATACACTGATTGTCGAAATCAGCGAACATACCGCTGCGGCTTATGGTGTCAGCGTTGCTATTGAAATCCGTCCGCGCTACGAAGCCACCATCAACCATGCCGATGCCGCGCAACACTACAGAGACGCCTTGCAGGCAGAGCTTGGCGACGCTTACGCCGACAGCGAACTCCTGCTGCCCATCATGGCGTCTGAAGATTTTAGCTACTACCTGAATGAAATACCGGGTGCTTTCGCCCTGGTGGGCATGTCAGAACACTCGTCTTCTGCCGCGGCTTATGACGTTCCCTGTCATAGCCCTGGCTATCGCTTCAATGACCGTATTCTGGAATCAGTGATACGCGTCTTTTCCCGTCTGGCCGGTTTACCGATCGGTGACTCTGGTCAGACAATCTGCAACTAAGCACTTTAGGAGCTACTATGAACTGGTTTGAATCCTACGAATCCGAAATCCGCGCGTACGCACGTGTCTACCCCGCGGTATTTGTCAAAGGCGATAACTCTCGCCAAACGGATGAAGAGGGTAAGGAATATATCGATTTTTATGCCGGGGCCGGCGTACTGAATTTTGGGCATAACAACCCGAAAATCATCAGTGCCGTTATCGCCTACCTGCAAAGTGGTGGCGTGTTACATACGCTCGACATGATGACCCCGCCCAAGCGTGAATTTATCAAGGCCTTTGTACAAACGATTCTCGAGCCCAGGGGCATGAACTACAAACTGCAGTTTATGGGCCCTACCGGCACCAATGCGGTAGAGGCGGCGCTGAAACTGGCCAGACGTGTTACCGGGCGCACCAATGTCGTCGCCTTTAACCAGGGCTTTCATGGCATGACACTGGGCGCGCTGGCCTGCACCGCCAATGAGGTTTTCCGCAATGCGGCCGGGGTCCCCTTGGGCATGGTGACGCACTGGCCTTTTGAAACCAATCAAGGCGGCGGCATTGAGAGCTTGAAAACCTTGCGCGCGATGTATGAGAACGGTTCCAGCGGCGTCGAAAAGCCTGCGGCTTTTATTGTTGAAGTGTTACAGGCGGAAGGCGGCGTGAATCTTGCCAGTAAGGAATGGCTGCAAGAATTACAGCAACTGGCCAGAGACGTTGGCGCACTGTTGATCGTGGACGATATCCAGTCCGGTTGTGGTCGTACCGGCAGTTATTTCAGCTTTGAAGACTGCGACATTGATCCTGACATTATTACACTGGCGAAAGGTTTGGGTGGCATCGGCACCCCAATGGCTATGAATCTGGTGAAGGAGGAGCACGATAATCATTGGAAACCGGGCGAACATACCGGCACCTTTCGCGGCCAGAACATCTCCTTTATCGCGGGGCGTGAAGCACTGCGCTATTTTGAAGATGATGAACTAATGAGCGAAACACGCCGCAAAGGCAAAATAATGGCGCAGTGCCTTGACGGCATCGCCAAGCAATACGCTGATAAAGGCTTTGCCGTGCGAGGCAAGGGCATGATGCAAGGGCTGGATATTGGCGATGGCGCCCTGGGCAAAGCCATTGCCAATGACTGCTTTGAAAACGGCATGTTGTTTGGTCCCTGCGGTGTGGGTGGCTCTGTGTTGAAGCTGATCCCGCCTCTCACCATACCCGATGAAGATCTGACTCAGGGCCTCGCCATTTTTAGTGACGCCGTGAAACGTCAAATGGAGGCGTAAGCCATGATTGAACGTGACGATATGACATTCCCTTTTTCGGAGTACCAACGCCGCATCGGTGACCTGCGTAAACGCATGCAGGAAAGGCTACTGGATGCGGTGATTATTTCCGATGCCGAAAACATTATGTATCTCACGGATTATCAAACCACGGGTTACAGCTTTTTTCAGGCACTGGTGGTGCCGCTGGAAGGTGAACCGTGGATGGTGACGCGGAAGCTGGAAGAGTCTAATGTCCATGCCAGAACCTGGGTCGGCGTCACGCGGCCTTACCCTGATACCGGCGATGCAATACAGATGTTAGTCACATCGCTGGTGGAGTTTGGCCTGGCCGACAAGACCATAGGCTATGAACGTAATTCCTATTACTTCACCGCTTACCATCAGGATTTCTTTCATACCGCGTTTAACAAAAGCCGTCTGATGGATTGCTTTGGTATTGTTGAAGAGGGCCGGATTATCAAGTCCAGCGTGGAACTGGACGTGATGAAAAAAGCAGCCGTCGCCACCAAAGCCGGCATGAAGGCAGGTATAGAAGCGGCCAGGCCTGGTGTGACAGAAAATGAGATTGGCGCGGCCATCAGTTATGCCATGTTCTCTGCCGGTGGTGAAACACCGGCTGTTATGCCCTATGTCACCTCCGGACCACGCACGATGATTGGTCACGCCACCTGGGAGGGTAGAACGGTTCAGCCCGGCGAACATGTCTTTCTGGAGATTGCGGGCTGTTATCGCCGTTACCATACCGCGATGATGCGCACGATTGTGTGCGGCGAATTGTCAGACAGCATGTATAAGTCTCAGGAATTAATGAAGCATGCACTGGCCGTCGCTCGCAAGGAATTCAGGCCAGGCCTGACGGTGTCTGATGCTGACAAGCTCATGCGCAACATTATTCGTGACAACGATGTGGGGGCAAGCCTGATTACCCGCTCGGGCTATTCAATCGGTATTGCTTTCCCTCCCAGCTGGGATGAAGGGTACATTGTGAGCCTGTTCCAGGGCAGCTCGCAAATTCTCCGCCCCGGCATGACCTTTCATGTTATCCCATGGATGTGGGGTGTCGATGGTGATAAATCCTGCGGCATTTCAGACACGTTCTATATCACTGAAGATGGCTGCGGTTCGTTCTTTGACGATGTTGAAGAGAACTTTACCGTCAAGCCCGATACCGGTCACAGCAACGCTAGCGCTGACACAAAACCTGTACTGGTCAAACCCACTCAAAAAACCTCCTCAACTAACGAGAAGGTCTAGGGAACACACTATGTTTATCGCAACAAACCCGACAACAGGCGAGGAGCTGCATCAGTATCCTTTACACACAGATGCCGAACTGACTGCCAAGGTCGACGAATCGCTGGCGGCCTTCAAGCAATGGCGCAGAACCAGCTTTGCCGAAAGAGCGGCGTTACTCAAACAGATTGCTCAGCTGATGCGCGACGATGTCGAACGTCTGGCGCGCCTGATGACCATCGAAATGGGCAAACCCATTATCGAGGCACGCGCCGAAGTTCAGAAAGCGGCCTCGTGCGCAGAGCACTATGCTGAGCAAGCCGAAGGCTACCTCGCACCACGCAGCCTGGAATCGGATGCTACCCATAGCTATGTCCAGCATCTTCCGCTGGGCGCCATACTGGGCGTGCTGCCATGGAACGCCCCCTTCTGGCTGGCTTTTCGCTACTGTGCTCCCGCCCTGATGGCGGGCAATACCTGCCTGATGAAGCACGACCCGCATGTCCCTGCATGCGCTGAAGCCATCGCGGAGTTGTTTGTAACCGCTGGCGCACCCGCAGGATTACTGCAGAACCTGCGGCTGGACAACGCGCAAATCGCACAGCTGATTGCGAGTGATGCGGTACAGGCCGTTTCACTGACAGGCTCCAGTGCTGCCGGCAGTGCCGTGGCCTCCCTGGCGGCCAAGGCGATTAAGCCGGCCGTGCTAGAACTGGGCGGTTCCGATCCCTGTCTGATTCTGGCCGATGCCGATCTCGATGCAGCAGCCGATGTGCTGGCCGTATCCCGTATCATTAATGCAGGCCAATCCTGTATCGCGGCCAAGCGTATTATTGTCGAAGCAACGGTGTATGACAGCTTTGTGGAGAAGTATCAGCAGCGACTGTCCAAACTGCGTATGGGTGACCCTGCGGAAGAAACTACCCAGGTGGGGCCGATTGCCCGCAAAGACCTGCGTGACAATCTACACCGCCAAGTGAGTATGACGATTGAACAAGGCGCCACTTGCCTGCTGGGCGGCGAAATGCCCGAGGGGGCCGGTTACTTCTACCCGGTGACACTACTCACTGATGTCACTCCCGGCATGCAGGCCGCTTGTGAAGAAACTTTTGGCCCGGTCGCCGTGGTTATCAAAGCCGAGTCGGTGGAACATGCAATGGAAATCGCTAACGATACACCGTATGGTCTGGCGGCTTCCATCTGGTCTGCTGACACGGCTAAAGCTATCGCCATGAGCGGCGACATTGAAGCCGGTCAGGTGGCCATCAACGGCATTGTCAAAACGGACCCGCGCTTACCCAGTGGCGGTATCAAGCGCTCTGGCTATGGGCGCGAACTCGGCCCTCATGGCATTCTGGGATTCGTCAACATTCAACAGGTTTGGGTGGGGCCTGCGCAAATAAAAGGCGGCATGACTCGAGCATAGCGCTGCAGCTTGGATGAAGACATTTCTGTATACCTTGCTGGCGCTTCTGGCCTTTGCAGCAAACTCCGTGCTGTGCCGGTTGGCATTGGCAGACAATGCCATTGATGCAGCGAATTTTACGGCTATCCGACTGCTATCGGGAATAATAGTTTTAGCCATAGTCCTAAAGGTGACGCAGGGCAGCAGGGTTGCTTCCTCAAAGGGCAGCTGGAAGGATTCGCTCATGCTATTCCTTTATGCTGTCACATTTTCATTTGCCTACGTATCCTTGGCAACCGGCACCGGGGCGTTGATCCTGTTTGGTGCCGTACAAATCACCATGATTCTATCGAGCGTATTACGCGGGAATACGCTCTCTAAACTTGAAGGGCTAGGAGTGCTTGTCGCGTTCGCCGGCTTTGTCTATCTGGTTATGCCCGGCGTGGGCACGCCCTCGCTTCAGGGGTTTATCCTTATGACGGTCTCGGGTGTCACCTGGGGCTTTTACACACTGGCGGGCAAACGCTCCAAAAACCCATTAAGTGACACCGCCTACAATTTTTTCCGTACCCTGCCGTTCGTCGTCGTCTTGATCGCCGTAACATTTCAGTATGCCGCTCTGTCTACAAGCGGGGTGATGCTGGCGGTGCTGTCCGGGGGGCTCGCTTCCGGGGCCGGTTACACTATCTGGTACATGGCGCTCAGGGGGCTTTCAACGACTCAAGCGGCCTCCGTGCAACTGCTTGTGCCTGTTATTGCAGCCATAGGCGGCATAGTGTTCGCAAATGAGATTTTTTCGATGCGGGTGGCGCTATCCTCCCTGCTGATTCTCGGCGGCATATTGGCTGTAGTATTGGCTGGATACTCTTCGGCTGCGCCCGCAGCGGATAAAGCCTAAAGCATGGGTCGAATACGCTCGTGAAAATGCGCCAATATGCTCTCCACATGCGGCTCTGTTTGCACGCCCATATTCAACAAAAACCCCGCCAACATTTCGTAATGACCAATTAGCACAAGCAACTCTATCAGTTGCTTGTGCTTAAAGTACTTACTGAGCCCCTGCCAGGTCGCGTCATCCAGCAGCGTATTGGCGTGTATTTCATCACAGGCCGTCATCACCAGTTTTTCCAGTTCATCGGTGAAGGAATCAGCACCACGACTCACCGCAATAATATCGGCATCACTTACACCAACTGACAACGCGATATCGACATGCTGCACCCATTCGTATCGACAGCGGCTATTCCAGGCCACGCGTAGAATCACCTTTTCCCGCAAGGTGTCAGACAGACGACCGAATGGCATTAAGCGTGACGCAAAAAACAACCACGCCCAAAACAGTCGCGGGTTCAAGTGAAATACGGGAAATATATTGGGCAACTCTGGACGATTGAAGTATCGGGCCGCCGATGACAAACATCTTAACGGCCAGCCCCACTGTTCTCTCGCGGGTGTTGCCACACGGTGATTGTTACTGTCAATCCAACCGGCTTGTGGTTCCAGGAAATCCGTATCACGCATAGTTATACTCTTATCAAAAAGTGGCCAACAACAGGCGGCATGAAAGCTCCAGAGTTTTTCACGAAAACCCGCTGTTATTGTAACGGTATCAGGTATCTACGATACTACGGACTTGCGATTGGCAGCTGATGAAACGATTCTTGCGGGACGTTGTTACTCTGATCCCAAACATCACAATAAGGAGCTGAAATAAATGAGCGACCAAGAAGGTTCAATCACCACCGAAGTCCGCGGCCACATCCTGCTTATCGGTCTGAATCGCCCAGAGAAATACAACGGTTACACCCCGACTATGGCCAAGCAATTGGTCGCAGCCTATACGCGACTCGACGAAGAGAATGATCTTTGGGTCGGCGTCCTGTTCGGCCACGGGGAGCATTTCACCGCCGGACTGGATCTGCCCAAATGGACGAACTCCATGGAAAAAGGCGTGAGTGGCGATGGCAGCCACATCGATGTCGTCGGCCTGGGTCGCGCCTGCCGCAAACCCATTGTCACGGCTGTTCAGGGTATTACCTTCACCGTGGGTATCGAACTCGCACTCGGCGGCGACATCGTCATCGCCGCCGATAACTGCCGCTTCTCCCAGTTGGAACCCAAGCGCGGTATTCATGCCACAGGCGGTGCCACCATCCGCTTCGTTGAGCGCGGTGGCTGGGGCAATGCCATGTACCACCTGCTCACCTCGGATGAATTTGATGCCGAAGAAGCCAAGCGCATCGGCCTGGTTCAGGAGATCGTCCCCGCGGGCCGCCAGCTCGAGCGGGCGATCGAGATTGCCGAGGTCATCGCTACCGGCGCGCCGCTGGCAGTGCAGGCAACCAAGGCCTCGTCGCGTCGCTTCGTACAGGAGGGCTTTGACGCAGCAGTGGCGGCCCTAGAGCCGACCCAAAAGGCGTTATTTGAAACCGAGGACGTGACGGAAGGCGTGCAATCGTTTGTCGAGCGGCGCGCTGCGACGTTTAAGGGGCGCTGACAAGCCCCTGCCATTTATTGGTCTCTTAAAGCCGGCTTTTCAGTAGCATCGGCAATACTTCTTCTGGTTTAATCAGCGTCGAACTGGACGTCGTCCGATAGTACATAACTGCGGATTCAGAGCCAGACTAATCCAGCGATTTTAACTAATCTATAAACCTATCTCCAGGAACAAGAAGCGATTTTATGTCGATATCACACTACGCACGGGGCCCAGTTTCCGTCTTATCCCTGTTTGTCACCTTGTTATCGGGCGCCCTGTTGATGGGCTGCAGCGACTCCAATGACTCCGGCGGTGATGGCATTCAATTTTGGGTCTCAAGCAGTGGTGATGATGGCTCCGCCGGGAGTTCTGAGGCGCCCTTTCTGACGCTTGCTCGTGCCAGAGATGCCGTTCGCGCACTCAGTGAGGAACAGCGATGTCAGGGCATAGCGGTCAATATTCAGGGGGGCGTTTACCCGCTCACGGAGGCACTGGCCTTTGACGCACGTGATAGCGGGTGTGTTGGCAGGCCCGTCGTATATCGCGCGGCACCAGACGAGCAGGTTGTTGTTTCTGGCGGGGTGATGATCGAAGGTTGGACGCTGCATGACCAGACACTGGGGATATACAAGGCGCCTGTTAGCGTCCAGCACTCACGACAACTGTACGTCAATGGTCACCGGGCCACGCGGGCACAAACATCTGCCTATCCTTCCGGGTTCCGGCCCGCATTTTACTATGCCAAGGATGAACCGCAGCCAGAGGGGATTGAGTTCATTCCGACCGAGCTGAACGATTCGCGCTGGAGCGACCCGGTGTCCTGGACCAACGTCGAAGACATTGAGGCGGTGCTCATCACACAGTGGAAAATGATGACTGTGCCCCTGCAAACAGTTGTACCGTATCCGTCTCACACCACACCGCCAGTGTTTCTCCCCTACCCCGCACTTCCCGCCGGCGGCCAAACGGGGCTTATTACGCTGCAGGAGCCGGCGTGGAGCAATGCCAATTCGTTTATTGAAGCAAAGACAGGACAACCCGGCTTTTGGAGTATGTGGGAGATCACACGCTTTGAGAATGCCTACCAATTCCTCGATGAACCGGGCGAGTGGTATTTGGATGGCCGAGAGGGGTTCGTCTACTACATACCCTTGCAGGGTGAGGATATTTACTCCGCCGAGGTGTATCTTCCCGTTCTCGAAACCCTCGTTCAAGGTGTCGGGGATGAGGATGCACCGGTATCACATCTGACGTTCGAGGGGCTCACATTTTCCTACGCCACCTGGCTGGGCCCGAGTAGCAACAGCGGCTATGTCAGTGATCAGAGCGGCTTTCATCTTGTCGGTCCAGGACACGCGCCAAATGTCATCGGGCATGATGAGCATGTCACTCGCACGCCCGGCAATGTCCGCTTTCGCTATGCGCAAAACATCACTCTTCTCAACAACCGCTTCCAGCACCTGGGTGCAGTGGGGCTCGATTTTGATACCGGCAGTCAGCTCAATACGGTGCAGAGCAATGTATTTACCGACATCTCCTCTGCGGCCATACAGCTCGGCGGCGTCAGCGCCATCGACAGCCGCCCGCAGCGGGATTCACAGTTCACCCAGGACAATACTATTGAGGACAATATTATCGAAAGTGTGGGCCGGGAGTTTGTGGATGCAGCCGGGATATATGTCGGCTTTACCCGCCGCACGCTTATCAGTCACAACACCATTTCGAATGTACCGTGGGCGGGTATCGCGATGGGCTGGGGTTGGGGGCTACTCGATTCCGGCATGTTTCCCGGCTTGCCGGGGGCCGAAAGAGGGCAATGGGGCGTGTATACCACCCCCACCCAGAACAGTGGCAATCGCATTCTGAATAATCGCATAGAGGAATTCCTCGGCACGGTGTGGGACGGCGGTGCCATCTATACGACCGGGCAACAGGGTACCTCGATGGATGACGCGTTACTGATAGAGGGTAACGTTGCCCACAACAAGCGTGCCGCTGCGGGTGGTAATACGTTCTATACAGATGGCGGCAGCCGCTACGTGGTCCTCAAAAATAATGCCTCGTACAACAACCCTATTGGCTTAATGAATTTCGGCCCGCCCTCCAAAAGCGGAGATCCGCTGCCCTACCCGCCCTATGCCGGGCTTGATAGCGGTCACTATGGCAATGAAACTGGCGGCTGTCACACCTACGGCGATATTGTGTACCAGGAAAACTACCTTGCAGACCTGACGTATTTCAACATTTGTCCCTTTATCGAGAACGGTATCTCTTATCCTGTTAACCTTATCTACGAGAACAATCACATCATTCAGGGTAAAAGTGAGATTCCCGAAGCAATTTTGAATGGCGCCGGGGCACAGTAGTTTTCATCGCACAATTCAGGAGTAAAGCTATGTCCCCACTTTCAAGGCAGCTGTGTTTTCTCCTCGTTCTGCCATTCCTTTCGTCCTGTTCTGCTGACGATTCAGGTGACATAGCCCCTCATTCCGATGCTGAAATACATGCTGTTTTGTCGGCAGGGCTGTTCGACAGCAAAGCCGTCGAAGTCGCTGATGACCTGGTGGCCTGCACCCTGTCCAAGGGCACTAACACTGAGTGCTTTAGCGTTACTGTGCATACCGGCGCTGACCTCGGGCATGCCACAGGCCCCTGGTGCCCCAGAAACATCAAGGATGGCGCAGATCAGGCAGGGATCTGGCTGGATGATGGCAAAGTGTATGATGTAAGCGGCGAGTTTATTGAGAATTTGGCCACTTTTTACGAGGATGATAAGTGGCAGCTGTACAACCCTGAAACTGGCGAGGTAAAGGTCACCGATAGCAAGGCGGCTTGCCTTGCCGCAGCCCGTCCTGACGTCGATCCGATGTATAGAAATCACTGTGTTGAGTGCCTGCCCTCTTATTTCGACAGTGGTGCTGGCATCACTTATTTAATTCCCGCTACACCACAGGTACTAAGCGACCCCGAACCGATAGGCCCCCATACGGGAATCGGTCTTGCTCTGAATGGGGTGAAACTGGAAGCGCCTGCTCCGCTGCACGCCATACTGGGTGCCTATACGATCGCACCATTTGATGATTGTGGCGGCCATGTAAATCCCCATGTTGGGTATCACTACCACGCGGTGACTGATTGCACCGATCAAATCGCGCTTGCTCAAAGCCACGCGCCACTTTTAGGCTATGCGATGGATGGGTTCATGCTGCTGACGCAGCACAATACGGATGGCTCCAGCCCTGATAATCTGGACGCCTGTGGTGGGCACGAATTTGCCGGTGTAGGTTATCATTACCATGCAGCGGCCCCGGGCAAGAACCAAATTCTCGGCTGCTTCAATGCAGAACCCGGCTGTGCGATAGAAGAAGGACAAACCACTTGTGAGCACGGGAGAGCGCGCCCATAGACAGCGCAGAGAAGCATTATGTTATCCATTTTTACTGATTTCGCTGACTGGGTTGCCTACTCTCTGTTCGGTTTAGCACCCGGCTCCAAACTGGGCGGTTCGGTCCAGTTCTTTATCGAAGATACAACCAAGATATTTTTCCTACTGGTGGTGATGATTTACGTGATCGCTCTGATTCGCGCATCACTGGATATTGAGAGGATTCGAGATTACCTGGCAAAGAATAATAAGTTCGTTGGCTACCTCATGGGATCAACATTCGGTGCGATAACGCCCTTTTGCTCCTGCTCCAGCATACCCGTGTTTCTCGGTTTCACCTCTGCGGGTATTCCCATCGGTATTACGATGTCCTTCCTGCTCACCTCGCCACTCATCAATGAAGTGGCAGTCTTGCTGTTGCTCAGTTTGGTGGGATGGGAAATAACCCTTATCTACGTATTGGTTGGCATGATCATAGGGATTGCGGGAGGCATTTTTCTCGATCTGATTCGCGCTGAAAAACTCCTGCAACCGTTCGCACTCAAGGCCTATCAAACAGCGGAAGTGTCGGATGGCAGCGACAGCACAAAGCCCAGGCTATCCATCAAAGAGCGGCACGATTTTGCCAAAGTAGAGTTATTGGATATTCTGGGGCGCGTCTGGAAATGGGTGTTTATCGGGGTCGGTTTAGGCGCGTTGCTTCATGGCTTTGTGCCCGACGCCTGGTTTTCTGAAAATCTGGGAAGCGGACAATGGTGGTCAGTACCGGTGGCAGTCCTGGCGGGCATACCGCTCTACTCAAATGCGACTGGCGTTATCCCCGTGATGGAGAGTTTAATCGTAAAAGGGCTTCCGCTGGGAACCACACTGGCCTTTTGTATGAGTACTGTGGCCGCGAGCTTTCCGGAATTTATCCTGTTAAAGCAGGTGATGACGTGGAGATTGCTTGCGATTATTTTTGCACTCCTGCTGACGTCATTCAGCCTGGTCGGGTGGATCATCAATATCATTTATGTGTAACAGGGCGGATGTATGAAAAATATCGAAGTGCTTGGCAGTGGCTGTGCAAAATGCGTGAAGACAGCCGAGCTTGTTCAGGCGGTTGCGGATGAGTGTGGGGCGCAGGTGCACGTTAGCAAGAATACCAACCCTGAAGCCCTACTCACATACCGTGTAATGAGCACGCCGGCTGTGGTTGTAGAGGGTCAACTGGTACACTCAGGCTCCGTACCTGATAAAGCAAAAATCGAAGCATGGTTGAAGTAGCTCACCGAACACTAGCAGGCAGGAGACTCCCGTGAATTGGTACTCAGTAGGTCTGGCTGCGGCAAGTGGTGGCTTGGCTGCGCTAGTGGCAAGGCTCATATTCGGGAAAACGTCAGATAAAAAGCGTGCCTATATAATGGCCGTGGTCATTTTATTCGTTGTTTTTAATACGCTGGCAGAGCGGTTTATTCTGCCCCGGTTCAATGCCCAGAATGCGAAGGCAGAAATTGAGGCCGTCTTTAACCAGACCCCGGCATTTGCCACCATCAAAGAGTATGAACCACAGGTGTATCAACAGCTCGTGGATACGCTGACAAACGCCGTAGGGAAGGGCTACACGCAGCAACAACTGATTGATCTGCTCAGGTCACAGATAGCCGCACTGGTGGCGTCCAGAATGCCACACGCGTCAGATGACGCCATCGTCACGTATATGCAGGTCATGCTGGTAGAGATGGAGGAGTTACAGCAAAAGGGCGACGGACTTTGCTATAAGCTGTTGTTCCCGCAGGTTGATGGCGGCATAAATGGTCAAACGGACTTTTCTGAAGAAACTCAAAACAGGGATATGCTCGCTCTGATTGAGATTATCAAGACATCCAACACCGAAAAAGCGATTCCAACCCGAAGCGACGTCATGCCTTTTGTAGAGCCTGTTTTGGTGGAGCTGCGCAACAGCTTCGGTGACGATGT
>JBBKWY010000038.1:0-19008 GCA_037969215.1 Halioglobus sp. | reverse complement strand
ATCGTATCGCAGCCGGACAACCGGTGCCAGTAAGGTAATACCGCCCATGCATCCCCAATCTGGGGGTAGCGTAGCGCACCGCACAGTGCCACACTGACGGGCTTTGCTTCTGGTTTCGAAGGACCTCGTTATGATGACTGCTGCCTCGACTCATACTGCCGTGAATGCGGCAGCAACTTGACGTCCAATAAACCGCGCACCGGATACGCCTTTCACGGCGTCACCATGCCCACCAGTTCCCACCCGCTGATCCGCAAGGTCAAACGCCAGGGTGTCTATCCCTCGATTCATGGCAACAAGTTGTGGAAATCCAGCCTCCTGTTAATTGACTACCTGAACACGCATCGGCCCGCACACTGCAAAAATGTGCTTGACGTTGGCTGCGGTTGGGGAATATCGGGTATCTGGTGTGCCAGGACTCTGGGCTCTGATGTCACTTCAGTTGATGCAGACCCCGATGTTTTCCCTTTCCTGCAGGCTACAGCGGAGCTGAATGGCGTGGCGACCACACCACTGGTTTCAAGCTTCGAAAAACTTGGCACACAGCAGCTCTCTCAGTTTGATATGTTAATCGCCGCCGATATCTGTTTTTGGGATGATCTGGTCGACCCGGTTTCAAATATGGTGAACCGCGCCGTCGAGGCTGGGGTAAAACATATTGTGATTGCTGACCCGGAGCGCCCACCCTTCTTTGATATGGCACTGCGCTGCGAATCACTTCATTGTGCAGAGATCATGGAATGGGAAACCAGCACGCCGGTCACAGCCCGCGGCGCCCTGATGGTGTTAGAGAATGCGTGATGCGGATAACATCTGCGGGCGAAAAGGGTTGCACCTCGCGCAAGAGATTATGCGAAATAGTTGGCCTGTTGACCAGTTTTTGACCAGCGCCGGTGGCCAGTCGGACACAGGAATGCTATAAACGCGCCGTGTTTCCAGGGCTGAATTTGTGCCCGAAATTTGGGCAGTGCCCGCTCCTGTTGTTAAATAGCCGGACACCGAGGAGCATAGTGTCGATGCCCGAACTGTTGCAGCAATCAGTCCGATGGAAATTTCCCCGGACTGAACTACCTTCAAAGAGCGCACCAATAACTGCCTACCAGGGGCCTTGAGACATTATGAAACAGTTAGGAATACTCGATTCAGCATTCGTAAACCTGGAACAAACCAACACCCCCCAGCACGTGGGTGGCATGGGTATTTACGATCCCTCTACAGCCCCGGGTGGCTTCGTTCGATTCAAAGACGTCATAGCGAGTTTTGAGCGTCGCCTCAGTGATCTTCCGCTGTTTCGCACGCGCCTGGTCGAAGTGCCCGGCGGGCTGGATCGACCGTACTGGGTAAAAGATGCCAACTTCGACGTGGAGTTCCACCTCAGGCATATCGCCCTGCCGGAGCCCGGTGACTGGCGGCAGTTGTGCATCCAGACCGCCCGCCTCCACTCCCGGCCTCTGGATATGTCCCGGCCGCTGTGGGAAGCCTATATTATTGAAGGACTGGACAATATACCCAACCTCCCGGCAGGCTGTTTCGCCGTCTATACCAAGATGCATCACTCACTGGTCGACGGCGCCGGCGGCGCCTCCTTTATGACGGCATTGCACGACCTGGTGCCAAACCCGGTTTACCCGACCGAGTCCGAGGCAGAACCCCGCCTGGTTGATACCGCCCCCTCTATGGGCGAACTGTTAACCAAGGCGACCATCAATAATGTAAAGAACACCATACAACTCTTTACTGGTTCGGCACGGACCGCGCGCGATCTGGGCAAGTATGCGCTGGATATTTCGCGCAAGAAAATTCCTGCGCCCGATGTCAGTGCCCCCAAAACCATACTCAACAAGCCGGTGGGGCCACACCGCGTTTTCGACGCGGCAGAATTCCCGCTGGAGGGTTTCAAGGACATCAAGAATGCCACTGGCGTCACCGTCAATGATGTCGCGCTGGGCGTTATCAGCGGCGCACTGCAACGCTATCTCATCGCCAAGGATGAAGCACCGGCGGAGGGCTCCCTGGCTGCCACACTGCCGCTAAACATGCGCACGCGGCGCGGCAGTACTGAGGAAAACAATCAGGTAGGCGCTGTGTTCGCCTCTCTACATACCGATATTAGTGACCCACTGGAACGTCTGATTGCGATCAAGCAATCGACCGATATTGCCAAAGATAGCGGCGAAGCCAGCCCCATGGTAGACGCACTTATGCTCGCCGGCGTTTTTTCTCCGCTGATCTCAAAATCAGTCGCCGGGTTCTGGTCGCGCAATGAATTGTCCAGGCATATCCCGCTGAATATTTCGACCTGCATCTCGAACGTGCCAGGCCCAAACTTCCCGCTGTACTGCGCCGGTGCCAAGATGGTGGATTACTATGGACTGGGCGTGTTGACCCCTGGCATGGGTATATTCCATCTGGTGTTCAGCTACTCTGGTAAACTAACCCTGTCTGTCCTGGCAGATCGGGACATCATGCCGGATCCCGAGTTTTATCACGACTGCCTGGTCGCGGCCTACGAAGAACTCTACGCCGCGGCAAGCAAATTGGGACCACGGCTGCCGAAAAGCGCTGCCGTGGCAGCGAAAGCGAAGATTCAGTCGCCCAAACGTGCACAGAAAGTGGTGCGTCGCACAGGTCAGGCAAAGCCGAAGCTGCATAAAAAAGCAGCCGCCGCCCCGAGCCCTAAGGCCAAGTCGAAGTCGAAGTCGAAAAGCAAAGCGAAATCAAAACAAAAACCCGCAGCGAAAACCAAAGCTACGGCTAAATCCAAGGCAGCAGCGGGCACAACTCGGCCGAAAATCGGACGGCGCACGGCCGGTACAGCACAACCGAAACTGAAGTAGTGAGATTACCCGCGGCATAACAACAGGACATCATGAGCAACAAGAAACGACGCGACATTCCGCGCTTTGACACGCCCATCATCGAGACACACTGTCACCTCGATTACCTTGATCAGGCAGAGCTTGAGGCCACGCTGGAGAAATCGCTTGCAGCGGGCGTCGAGCGGATCATCACCATCGCCGTTTCAGCAGATAACCTGAACCGCGTAATGACGCTTGCGCAATCGTCGCCTTACATCTGGGGCACTCAAGGCATCCACCCGCACGACGCGGAATCTTATACGCCTGCGGTCGATGCCATTATTCGCGCACACGCCACCGACCCACGCATTGTCGCTATCGGCGAAATAGGCCTGGACTATCACTACGATCATGCCGACCGATCGGTGCAGCGCAAGGCGTTTGAACAGCAACTCCAAACCGCTGTTGAACTGGATCTACCCGTGGTCATCCATACCCGCGATGCGGATGATGACACCCGCGACATTCTGCAAAACTACAGTAGCGTCCTCACCCGCAAGGGCGTGATACACAGTTTCACCTCAAGCCTGGCGCTGGCAGAGTTCTGTCTCGCGGAAGGATTTATGCTCGGTTTCAATGGCATTACCACGTTCAATCGAGCGGACAATGTGCGCGAGGTTGTCGCTGCGACACCGCTGCGACAATTACTACTCGAAACCGACGCGCCGTATTTAACGCCGGTCCCCTATCGCGGAAAACCCAATGCCCCCTATTATCTGCCCTTGATCGCGGAGAAGGTGGCCGCAATCAAGGCATTGGACGTCGAAGAACTACTCTTGCAGGCCAACAGTAACAGCAGGAAGCTCTTTTTTCACGGGGCGTAACCCTCCTCGGTCAATATCGATGGCGCGCTGAATCACCGAAGGGGCACGATGCCCAAGATTCTTCGGTCTTTCGGTGATAAACTACCGCCGTTTCATAGCAGCACGCTGGATAATCACAGGCAACAATCACTGATGGACTACATTATTGGACAGCGTTGGGTCAGCCATGCGGATGCCCAATTGGGCCTTGGCATCGTTGTTGACCTCGATGGCCGCCGGGTCACACTGGCATTTCCGGCCGTTGGCGAGGAGCGCACATACGCCATCGAGAACGCGCCGCTCACGCGCCTGCGGTTCAAGGCGGGCGACCATATTTCCACCGTTGGCAACGTGGAGGTCCTGGTCACTGAAGTGAACGAGCATCAGGGGCTACTGGTGTACGTGGGTACCGATCACCACGAGGAAGCGATAACCGTCTCCGAGCTGGAACTCGACGCGTTTGTCCAGCTCACAACACCGCAACAGCGACTGCTGAATGGGCATTTCGACAAACACAGCGAATTTGCACTGCGCGTAGCCACGCTTAACCATACAGACGCCCTGCAGCGCTCTCTCGTGCGGGGACTTACCGGGTCTCGTACCAGCCTGCTACCCCACCAGATCTACATTGCCAATGAGGTGGGCCAGCGCCACGCGCCGCGCGTATTGCTGGCCGATGAAGTGGGGCTCGGCAAAACCATAGAAGCCGGCATGATCATTCAGCAGCAGATGCTGACCGGACGCGCCTCCAGGATACTGATACTGGTCCCTCCCAGCCTGTTACATCAATGGCTGGTTGAAATGCTGCGTCGCTTCAATTTACATTTCTCGCTTTTCGACAGCGAGCGACTCGCTCAAAGCCCCGAAGAAAACCCCTTCGAATCAGAGCAACTGGTTCTCAGCAGCCTCGATTTATTCCTGTCCCAGCCCGAGGCACAAGCCCAGGCACTCGCCGCACAATGGGACCTCGTAGCTATCGACGAAGCCCACCACCTGCATTGGTCGCCGGGCGACGCAGGAGCGGATTACCGCTTTGTTGAAGCGCTCGCGCAACACACGGCCGGATTGCTGCTGCTCACCGCCACACCTGAACAGATCGGCCAGGAAAGCCACTTCGCTCGCCTGCGTCTGCTCGACCCGTCGCGCTTTCACGATCTGCAAAAGTTTCAGGAGGAAGAGCAACAGTACCGCAAGTGGAGTGAACTGGCAGACGCTTTGGAGTCCGGGCAAACGGTCGAGGAACTGCCCGCTGGCATCGACCCCGCAGCACCGGCGTCAACCATCATCGAACAGATACTCGACCGGCACGGCACGGGTCGCGTTTTGTTCAGGAATACACGCGCTGCAGTAGCCGGTTTTCCACAACGGGTACTGCACCATTACCCATTGCCAGCGCCTGAGCAATACACGCATGCACAGGTTGATTTGAAGGAAAAACTCTACCCGGAATTGCCGTATCTGGATGACAGCTGGCTGTCTTTTGATCCGCGTGTGGCCTGGCTGGAGCAAACTCTCAAACAACTGCGGCCAGCCAAAGTGCTGGTAATTTGTGCTCACGCGGCAACAGCAGTAGCACTTGAGCACCATCTGCATATGCGTGCCGGGATTCGCTCCAGCGCCTTTTATGAGGATCTCTCCATCATTGAGCGGGATCGGGCGGCAGCCTATTTCGCCGATGAAACCAACGGGGCTCAAACGCTCGTCTGCTCGGAAATCGGCAGCGAAGGACGCAACTTCCAGTTTGCGCATCACCTGATACTGTTCGACTTACCCCTGAACCCGGACTTGCTGGAACAACGCATCGGCCGCCTCGACCGGATTGGCCAGGACAGTGACGTCGAGATCCACGTGCCCTATCTAAACGATACAGCACAACAATCACTGTTCGAATGGTACGACAGCGGTTTGAATCTGTTCCGTGACAGTTGTTCTGCGGGCACTATGATTCTTGAAGCGTTCGAGGCTCGATTATTACCTCAACTACAAAAGCGTACAGACGCTTTCGCGGATTTGCTGGTCGACAGTGCAGAGTTCACAGCAAAAACACGCAAGGAATTACGTGAAGGTCGTGACAAACTGCTGGAACGAAACTCCTGCAAGCCCGCCGTTGCAAAGCAGCTAATCGATGAGATCGTTGCGACTGAAGCCAATGACACGCTGATGCAATACCTGGAAGTCTTATGTGAAACCTATGGCGTCGACCAGGAGCATCACTCAGATAACGCCCTGATCCTGCGTCCTTCCGAGCACATGCTCACCGGGTATTTCCCGGGCGTTCGGGAGGACGGTACCACTGTCACCTTCAGCCGCGAAAAAGCACTGGCGCGTGAAGACATGGAATTCCTGACCTGGGAACACCCCATGGTGGTGGAAGCAATGGAGATGGTGCAATCCACAGAACTCGGTAACGCTGCACTCGGTACCATTTCGCTGAAGGGAGTCGCGCCCGGCACGATGTTGTTAGAAGTCATCTATACCGTCAATTGTGTCGCGCCCAAAGACTTACAGCTACAGCGCTTTCTGCCATTGCGACCGATACGGCTATTGGTCGACGCTCGCGGCAAAGACCTTGCAGCCCTTGTGCCGCATGAGCGCCTCAACCAATTAATCGAAAAGGTGAAGAAATCCACTGCGCTGGCTATCATCAAACAGGTGGGCACGGAGGTGGAAGCAAAAATGTCGCTGGCATCGACCCAGGCTGAAGCTCTATTGGAGACAATTCTCAGCGAGGCAGAGCAAACAATGCGAGCCTCACTGAGTGCAGAATTTGATCGACTCTCAGCCCTGCGGGCAGTAAACCCTTCTATTCGTCAGGAGGAACTCGATCATCTCACCTACCGCATAGAGGAGTGTGCCCTTCATATTCGGCACGCCAATCTGCATCTACAGGCGCTGCGACTGATCATCACTACTTGAACGCAAGGCGTTATGAGACTTGCTGATACACTTGAGCAGTTTCTGCTGCACAGCGTTCCCAGGAAAATTGGGATGCCTGTCTGAGTCCCTTTCCAGCCCATTCATCTCGGGTGGACTGGCTGCTCAGCAAGGTTTTCAGGTTGGCCGCGAGCTCCTCAGGCTTATCGGACTCACACAGCATACAGGCACCCTGCGCAAACTCCGCCATGGATGTGCCCGCGCGACAAATGACCGGTACACCACTGCTCATCGCATCGAGTACCGGCAACCCAAACCCCTCATACAATGAGGGATAACAGAAAACCGTCGCACCTGAAAACAGTACCGCCAGCACGTCTGACGGAACATACCCCAAATGCCGCACAGTTCCCTCTTTCACGTGTGTTGCCAGCTTCTCTACCAGGGCCTCATTGCGCCATCCAGACGACCCGGTCAGTATCAGCGGATACGCCCGGCGCAACCAGACCGGCAGCTGGCTCCAGGCGTCCAGCAACACATCAATACCCTTGCGCGGTTCCAGTGTGGCGCAGAGCAAGACGTACTGCTTGTGGTGCAGGCCCAAGCCCGAAAGGACATCTGCAGTCTGCGCCTCTGTAAGGGGCCGGTAGCAGGCCTCAACCCCTTCATACACGGTGCAAACCTTTTCTTCAGCTAGTTTGAAATGCTCTATCAACTCTTCGCGTACAAGATCGGACACCGTTATCACACAGTCTGCACGGTCCAGCGATTTGGGCAGGTTGTGTGTGAGCCAATCGACGAGATGATCCGGATGACAATGCGGGTACCGTATATAGGAAAGATCGTGCACGGTCGTCACACAGGGTCCGGCGAAGGGTTTCAGTATAAAGTTGGTCTCATGGTACACAGCACCTGGAATCGCATTCGCAGTGCGTTCAAAGCGCTGATCCATCACCGACGAAAACAGCGTCTGGGCACCGGGAAATTTGCTGATAGCATCGCGCATTAGCGACATGGCACCAGCCACCCTGCTGCTGGCATCTGTCTCGCGGCGAATTTTTATATCGGCGGAAAGCGCCCGTTGCTCAGCCCCCGTCAGCCAGTGACTGCCGCTAAAACAGTGCACCTCGTCGACACTATTTCCCTGCAGATACTGCTCAAGAAGATGATACGTATAATTGCCCACTCCGGTAATGGGTGGGCGCAACGCTTTCGCGTTGAGTATCAGTTTCACAATGCGATAACGGGCCTCACCGCACTAAGCCGCTGCGCTGGAGAGAGGATGCGGCAGCACATCGTGACCGATTAACTGCAGTTCCGCATCGGCCAGCAACGTGTCCAGACGCTCCCTGAAAACTTTTTGATTAAACAGGCCGCTCCGTTGGTACGCACGTTCAGCCATACGGCGACACTGCAGCCTGTCCCCCATCACTGTGAGGCTAAGCGCCATGAGTTCATCGAGTGTAGAGAAGCGGAATCCGGAATCCCCGTGTTCGACGATCTCCCTTTGCCCTCCACCGTCTATGACGATCGGCACACAACAGTTCTGCATGGCTTCAACGGTGGTCATGCCGAAATGTTCGACGCGCTCGGGGCGTTCTTCATCCAGCCCACAGGCATGCCAAAAAATGGCCGCTCGTCGATAATAATCCTTAATTTCACTTACCGCGGCATTCGCTTTGTACTCAATATTGCACTGCGCCCGGGCGATCGCTTCCTCAACGGTTTCGATATACGTGTTGCCGGGCGTACTGCCGCCGACCAACATCAGCTTCCACCCGCGCGTCTCCTGTGGATATCGCCGTACCATCTCGGCGAAAGTATCGATCATTTCAGTCTGCTTTTTGCTTCCGCTTATTTCAAAACGGGAAACGGAGAGAATGATTTTTTCCTTATCATCTGGATTGCTCAGCTCGTTATACATGTTCACAGGCGGATAAAGCTTGGTGGTGGCCTCCATGTCCCAGCGCCGTTTTATCCAACCGCCGGTGTAATCGCCATTGCTCACGAGGTGGTCGTACTTATCGACCTGAAAGAAACGCGTCTTCTCCTGATCGGGGAAATGGCATATAAATATAGAGACTGCAGACAGCGGGTTTACCTTCCCCAACATATTGGCATTGATGAATATGTCGTAGTTAAGCGTTTCCTTACTGATGATATCAAATGGGTTGGTGCGCTCGCCCAGCACCATACCCTCATCCGCGGTATACCGATTTCTCTCTTCAAAAAAAGGAATCTTGATGATTTTCATCGAACATTGACTGAGGTCCAGATCAAACCAATCCCTGTATTCACTCAACTCCACTTCACTATTGAAAATATAGCCGACCTCGTAACGGTCCTGCATATACGCCGCCATTTCGGCAACATATCTCTGCCCACCGCCGGCAAAATGTCCGGCATGATCATAAATACCCACTCGAATTTTGCGAAGCCCCAACAACACCTCCAGATGGGAGAAAAACATATAGGTGTCAACATCACCTATATACTCGGGCAGGCGATCTCTGAGTTTATGAAGTACTTGCTTGACGGTGTCGGTGTCGTGGCAGGTAGACATCTTCTGTACCGCGTGCAACAGCGAGCGATAGAGGTGATCAAGCTCGCCTTTCTTGTAAAAGTGGGAGGTCGGTATGCAATCTGCCAGTTCCAGCGGAAAATGCTTGGCGACAAACAAAAACCGGTTGCGTGTACAAAAATATTCGCAAAGTGCCTGAGAGGAACTGCCGTGGTACTGGTGATATAGAATACTGCTGGGTGAATACCAAAGCTTCCACCCTCGTTCACGACATCTGGCGCTGTAATCAACGTCCTCCATAAACATGATGAACTCTTCGTCCCAGGGCCCTACATCTTCAAGGCAAGCCCGCCGAAACATCACAGACCCGCCCGTCACATACTCCCGTTCCTTGGGCCTGGAGTATCGTGAAGAGTCCTCCGTATCAAAGCCGATATCACTGAAATAGAAGTGTTCGACTTCCTGCACACCAACACTATTGATTTTGTTTGTGTCAGAGAAAAATATTTTGCTCTGCACCGCGCCTATCTTGTCATCGCGTCGAAATACTTTCAGGAAGCCCTGCAGCCAATCGGGGTGTACCGTGGCATCATTATTGGTAATGACCACATAATCCCCGGCAGAATTGGCAATACCGACATTGAGTGCGCGAGCGTAATTGTTCTCATCGTTCTCGATAACCCTGACCTGCGGGAAATTGGCGCCTACCCACTCTACAGTGCCGTCCGTTGAGCCGTTGTCGACCAGTAAAACATCAAGCTCTATGCCCTGTTGATTCGTTGCAAAAAGCGATGTGAAGAATGTGTCCAGAAAGGCCATACCATTAAAGGTTACCGTTATGGCAGTAATTTTCAGCGTGTTTGACATGAAACCCTAGCCTCTCTCTCGGACATTGAATGAGGAAGTGATCGCTCGCAACTCACTTTTCACCACCTCCGCGTCAGCTTGCATAACGACCGGAGCAACCTGCTTGAATGTGGTAGGTCTGTAACTCGGGGAGCGCAACTTTCGTCTATCAATATACTCCGAATCCAGTTCCGGAAGGTTTGCCGCAGCACCGGCCCCAACCTCCCGTGAATCAAAACCCAACTGAGACTGAACGCCGCCTTCAGCATAACTGTTAATCCGGTTTCGCGCGGTCTGTAATTGAAGATCGACTTCACTTCGAAGGTGTACCAGAAACTGCCTGATATTTCCCTGTCTCAACAACCAATAGGCATTGACAGATCGATCCTTCAAATAGCGGAGCTTTCTATTCCCGGGGGACAACATCATCAATTACCCTCATTTTATTTTTTAAAGTTAACAGCTTTATGACGGAGAAATTTCGGACAACTCCACTGTCCCGCCTATTTCCAGATGCGGGCATTTTTTGGCAAAGGTTATCGCCTGCTCCAGAGACTCAGCCTGAAAAATTGTGAAGCCCATCATGGATGCGGCTTTATCCTTCGAAGCAGTACTGTCGGCTTTCAACACCCTGCTATCTGTAACTGGAACCATAGTGGTAGCTCCCGCTGGAATATCGAGCGATTGAAACCAACGGCCATAACGATCATTCAGTTGTCTATTTTCCTTCTTGGTCTGTGGTTGGTCGCCACCGTGGTAGGTAACGATAAACTTCGATTTCTGAGCGACACTGCCGTTTTGGGAATACTCTTCCATCTTCTTTTGAATGACCGGGGAGTTGGGCCTCACCTTGCTTGCCAAAGTCATCAGCTTGAAGGCTGCCTGAGGGCTATTTTTCTCCAACCTGATCGCAATATCCTTGAGTAAATTTGCATCCTTGTCGTTTAAAACTCCCGTCGCAGGCTTATCATTCGCCTTAAAGCCCTGGTCCTTCACCACGTCACCGACACAAGTCGATATCACACTCCACAAACGAGCATAGACCTTCGGCATCTGGATATCGATACCGCTCTCTTTGATCAACTCGACGATCTCCAGTAATACTTCGGTGAACTCATCATCGATAATATTTCGCGGCCCCTCCATCTCGAAAGGCTCGGCAAACAGGGTTTCGACCTCCGGGAAAAACTTCTGCCGGACTTGCTCATTCGAGCCTTCAAAACGGCTGTAAATTGCCTGCCACGCTTCCAGATCCGGTTGTTGCCCTCTACCTGACATTCTGTGCGCGATCAGGGCCTGGCATTGCTCTCTGAACTCGAGTACTCCTGGCAACCTGGATCGCAAGGGAAACACCACATTCACCATTCTCGCCAATACCTGGCCAGCGGGCCGGAGTGATTCATTGTGAAGCTGTATGTCCTGCTTGAGTGTTCCCACCAGGGAGGGGGCAATCTTGGCGGTAAAATCGTCGAGCAAATTCCCGTTCACAAAATAGCCTTTCTCAAACAGAGAGATGTCCAGTGAGTCTAGCCCAAAACATCGCTCCCAGTTTTCCAGCATATCCTGATAGTTATAATAGGGGTTATTGGGTCTGCACTTATCCAGCAGTTTTTCGAAAGAAACCATCCCGCCAGACTTCAGAAGTGTTGAATAATTCCGCGTGCAAGTGATGACTTGCTCGCGCAAATAGCAAACGATTTTGATCTCTTCGAAATAGCCCGTCAGCAGCCGGTGAACATTGTCCATATCAGCGGCAGTTTTAATTCTCGAATGGAACTGTTCACTGGAAATAAGTACGGTGTGGATTTGCGCGGGTAAACTGCGTATCTCGGAATCAAATTCGCTTATAAAGCTTTGATTAAATTGATCTTTCTCTGCGGGAGTCGCAATTCCCTCGGCCCTCAAGGTATCATCGATTTTCGACTCGCTGACACAGTAGATCGGGATTGCTCGATGGTCGCTCTCCCCGGCACTTTGAACAAAATGGAATCCTGCTTTTCGGAGTTTTTTCCTATTTAAATACAGGAATTGTTGGATGGCGCTGGCGTTGGTTTTTTCGCAACCTATGTGAACAATAGCTTTCACTTCGAGTTTTCCTCAAAATTCCTTGATAGATGATCCGCTTACCCAAAATATTCACCCTTTTTGGGCTACAGCGCAAGCGGCAGCAGCTTCATATGCAGCCACTGTCTCGAAGCTCACGACTTTCAAAATGACTGACATCACCAAGTTACACTTGCCATCGGAACATCATAACCAAACGACATATCATGTCAATTCACATGTATTTCTCCTGCGCTATATGCCCCATATCAAGGGCAATCCGGGCTTCGGGCCGTTTATCGTGCTAGCCCGCCAAACAAACGGGCTGAGAAGCGCCTCGACTAAAACTCGGATTATGTCGGATTTTTCAGCTGCTAGGCGAGCTCCTGCCTCTGATCACTTGACGGTGCATAGCGCTGTAACATAGCGTCCGTTACCGCTTCTGCGGACTGTGACGACGCCAACAATTCGTATATTTCCCCTGGGGTCGCAGTCAAAAGATTGGTGATCACTCGCTGCTGATCGGCGTGAGATGCCAGCGTAGCCGAGAATTGCCCGATCCACTCAAAAACGTCCCCATCATGGACATGGCTGACGCCGCCCACACCAGAATAAGTGCGAGTCAGCTCATTCAGGAATACCTTGGTGAACACCGCCCGATCAGTCTCGACCAACAGCTGCGTCATATCGGCTAACTGTTCGGATACTCTATCCGAAATGACCTCGGGCAAATGGAGCTCGGTTATCCGCGCCTGATCCACATTGATACGAGTTGCCACATAGCGCTTCGCTGCCTGAACCAGGTATTCCGTTGATTCCCCGACTACCAGCACCGGCACTCGCTTCGATGTCTTGTCCTTGCCCTTGCTATACTGACTAATGACTGAATTCGATATATCGAGGCGGGCCTTCAGTCCATTGAGGCGATTCTCTGCAATGAGAAACCCTTCAAGGCGCTGAATAAGTTCGACAAAATGCTTACGGTTTTCGATTTCTACCTCGACAGTCGTCTCTGCCGGTATATGTTGCTTGTAGAAGTTAATGACTTCCTGCAATTCGGCGACCGGGAGCGTGTGTAACGAAAAATTCACCGGGGAATCGACCTGGTTATACATCAGGGTGATGCCTTTCTCATTACAGAACTTGACGGTTTCCGGAATCTCCTTCCAGTTCTGTCGCATTGGACAGTAACGCCAGGTGAAAGGACGCCCTTTCCTTTTCATCAGATCGAGGTAGTACATGCAATTCTCCATCACTACCTCGAACGAAGCACCCTTGCGAATGGCCTCGTAAGTGTCTTTGTACATGGAGTCAATCGAAATGTGCATCAGGCAGTTAATCCTTTCCAGCAACGCCTTGATCTTGTCATCAAGAATAGTGGCGTTGGTGAGGATGCATAACTCCATCTTGGGGTTTACCACAGCAATCCGTTCCCACAACATCTGGTAGGCCGGAATCAGGAACGGCTCCCCGCCCATGAAATCTGCTTCGACGACGTAGGGAAGAAACGGTTCGAGTTGATCCACAAAGGTCTCATCATAGGGATTTGGCATCGGCGACAATCTTTCGCGGCGGGTGCGTATCGCCGATGATGCCAGTCCATGACACATTACACACTCAAGGTTGCAGGAGTTGTGGATATTGAATTCGAGGCGCATCGGTAATGGCGGCGCGTCTGGACCGCCTTCAGGCTGCATACCACGCTCGAGGCGCTTCTCGGCGGTTATCCTTCCGTAATACGAATAAAAAAGCGCGTGCGCGCCGCCATAATCTCTGGCCTCAATTTGTTGCTCACATTTTTGACAGCCCAGTGAAAGATCGTTGTTTTGCAGCGCCTCTCGGAGTTCCCGGATCGGTTCACCATTCCAGATCTCGCTGACAGAGTTCTGCGGGTAGACACCCAATACCTGCTGCCTGTTGAAACAGCACGCGGTGACAACACCCTGCTGAGAGAAGTGCAGGTTGATGGAGGCCGCTGGGCAGGCCGAGGTGCCGGCCGGGACGTTCAGGACGCGATTGTACTCTTCGATTATTTCGGGGCTAAGCATAAGTTCTGTCTATCTCCATGAATGCATGTGGCTCGTGCAAACAGATATTATTGGTACCTGATACCGCAGTAACAGACCACGGTCGTTCCGTTTCTTACACCTGTCAGGTGCGCGCTATTCCAGTGCCCAGCAAGTCGAAGGCTGACCATCGTCAAAACCCTACCACAAGGAATTAACCGGAGTATAGCCCCTGTGCCTGCAATAGAGATGTCGTTCAAAAGTCCAGGAAGAATAAACCGAGTGTTGTGGGCAGATTGGAAGTTATCGATACATTGTACGTGCATGACGGTTCTTAATCGGTGAGAATTGCTGGCGATATCAAGAATTTCACTGACGGCGAGTCGACGCGACTCACACTCGTCTATCTAACTGGGTAGCACCCGTATCGAACCGAATGGAACAGGCATGACGGACAGCAACACACCGCTGGTATTAGTCGTTTGCAACGACTACGGTGAACTCGCGCTCGCGATGTATTTACTTGATCGCCAATCGTTTGCTAACAACACCACCTTGCTGCTGCCACCGCGGTTACATGCGAACAATCCGGACGTCCTGCCCGGCCGTACGTTAGCGTATCACTCTATCGATGACATCCGAAACGTGATGGACAGCCAGCCGCCGGGGATTCTGGGACTGCTCTCAGGATATCTGCTGCCCATACACCGTCTATGCGATCCCGAGGATTTGGATTCCCTATTGCGTTCGACACAGTCACAGGGGTGGAAATCCTTTACCAGCGATCCATTCCTCGGGCTGCTGGACGACGTGGAGCCCAGTAAACTGGTCACGCTCAAGTCGCCCAGATTCTCGATTATCTGGTCTGTCGCTGCCGTTATTGAGAGGAAGCGGCTCGCGCACTTGCTTGGCGAAATGCACCGTGTGTTAAACGAGACGCTACATGTTTATCCGTGTGGCGAGTCACCTGCAGACACGGACAAAAATTTTGGCCGGAGACTGCACTTTCACAATCCCGCCCTGCTCCAGCACCCCCAGGATGATCCGGCTACGTCCACAGCCATAGCGCCCCCCGGACCGGAGCGATGGCTGTTCGTATTGGGTGATCAGGACTACACCGTTCAGGAGGGAAAGTACGGTCAGACGATTTGGGCAAAGGACATTTCGCAGAAGTTTCGAATTATCCTGATAAACAAGCTGCACGAGACGCTGGAAGCCGGCCGCATACCCACTCTCGTTGCGCCCGCCAAGGTCATCGAGTCAGTGCGTCAGCATAGCCCTGTTGCCGACTCTATGCAGCTGCTGGTCCATTGTGACTATCCCCAGTTCCAGTCACTGCTAATGGACGCCGAATACGTGTTTTACTGGAACGCGGTTTCCTTCAGCTGCATTCAACGCACGCTGACCGGCAAGCCTTGGTTTACCTTTGACGATGGGCATGTGTTGCGGGGTATGAATGCTGATTATGCCAGCCGAATTTTCGATTGGTTCTACCGGGGTGATGATCCGCCTCGCCTGGACATCAACGCCACAATCACGCGTGAGGCGCTACAACAGGCGACCGAGCAGTACCTGAAATCGGCGTGGAGGGTCCGGCAGGGGCTCCTCGCCTCGTCCAACCCGCAAGCCCTGCTATCTGCGTTGAATTCCCAGCACTCGACGCCGCTGGAAGAAGGACATAGTTTCGATGGATAAAAACTGGAATCTGGACAAGATCATCGAGGTCATGCGAGCCGGTGGTTACTATGACCGCATAATGTCCGGCGGACCTGAGCTGGATCGCGTCAAGACGTACCTGCGTATCTTCGCCGGCGAGCAGGAAGAGGAGCCTGGCCTGCCACTTCGGTCACCCAACTACCCGTGTTTCCCGGGCCTGTCGGCGGAACCCTTCTACTCAGGTCCAATGCCGGAGGGCGTTAAAACGCTGGAAGCCGAGTTTGAGACGATTCGTGACGAAGCCCTGGCGGTGTCCAAGAGTGACTATCTACGCTATGCACCCGCGAAAATGACCAACGACTGGTATCTCTACCTGCTCTCTCATATGGGAGTGGACATGTCGGGCATTTCGGTAGCATGCCCCAAGACCCAGGAAATTTTGCGTTCATTGCCGCGCCTGTGCAACGACTACCCATGGGGCGACGCGGCGCTATCACTGAACGTACCAGACTCTCATCTGCAACCACACTGTAGTGTCGACAGCCTGCGCATGCGTTGCCACCTCGGGATTGAAATACCGGAAAACTGCAGTATACGAGTCGGGTCTGAAACGCGCGGCTGGGAACCGGGTAAAGCTATTATGTTCGACGACTCGTTTGAGCATGAGGTCTGGAACCGTGGAACGACGGATCGTATCGTAATGATCGTGGACTTCTGGCATCCGGAGTTGACGGAGATCGAGACACGCGCTTTAGCAGCCGGTTTCCGTAAAGCAGAAGTTCGCAACATGTTCTATGCCGCTCGCATCTATACGGCCGACAATCCTGAAGCCCATCTGCGCTATCTGGAACAGGAGATCGCCAAGCAGGACTCCGATCCGCTGATCCGTGAGTACTGGAATTGACTCACTGACACCCGCTGCAGCGCTCTGAGTTACTGAAAAACAGGCGCTGTAAACGGGTGACGACGTTAGCTAGTTATGCCACTGGCTTGCTTTACAAGCCGAAACCCCGTTCGGTCAGGGTCGCTCCCAGAATACGCATCTCGCCATCGACGACTTCCTGCCAGGTTTGTTGTAGCGGGCCCAGCTGATCGAGGCCCACACTGGTCAGGCCGACATCTGATTGAAAAAAGCCCAGTATCATAACCCCGTTTTTAAAATTTGATTTAGCCTCCTGATCGCTGGTGGCGCCCATCAGCATGAGCAGGGCCGCAGCAATTTTGGGTTTCGAATCGGGTAGTACTGACAGGTCATGCACTGCCTGCCCATTCATGCCGATGCGACTGATTTCTGACATATAGCCCTGCGTGATTCTGGCCGCGTCTTCCAGCGCCATATCGTCAAACTCTGACAATGCCAACAACGGGGCACTCGCTTGCTGATCTACAGCCCCAAGTGGTTCCCTGCGAACATCGCCAAGCTGACCCACACCCTGCGCTTCGAAAAACGCGACAAATCGTTGTCTAACGAGCTCGCTGTCCTCCTCCAGCAATATTTTGAAGGCCTCAGCGAGCACCGGCTCTGAGTCTCCATAAACATTCAAAAACTGTCCAATCACCCTGCAGTCATATTCGTTGTAACTGTGTTTAAAGGCGTCAGGAAAATAACAGCGAGAGCAAACGGTGTCAGTCTGTTCCAGCTCGTCAATGGTTTCGCCGGCGAATACTGCTCGCGATTTACGAAAATTATCGTTGTTCCAGACCTCCGCCAACGCAACCTGTCCTGGTACAACCGTGCCAAAACGATCACTTTCTTTCGCGACCATACAACAAGGCGCTAACTGTCCAGCGGGTTGAATCACCGCCGTGTTGTAATGCCAACTGCAAAACGAATCACCTTGCGGCCCAGCGGTAGGAATCCAGTCCTGCCCGGGATGTACTGGCATCCACTGCGCATGCTTCTCATGTTCCTTCCAATAGCCGGGCTGGCCCGCCTGCTCCCACTGCTGATCCAATACATCGACGTCTACTAGCGAAATAAATGGCTTTTCGTCCTTCCTGTAACTCGGCAACCAATCGGCATCCGGCACACAGGAGTCCTGACGTATAAAAATGAGGCCGTGATCCTCGGCAAACTGCTGTGCTGCTGCAACTTCATGTTCGTTCCAGCTGAACACCAGATACTTGTAGACAATCACATTGTGCAGCCCGAGCCTGTCTCGAATCCTGGCAGCCCTGATCAGATTGTCTTTGACCAGGTCGATATCCCCACCGACGCGGAACTTCTCATAGACTTCTTGAGAGAATCCATCGACGGAGCAAATCACGCGATCCAGGCCGGAGGAAAGCAGTTCCTCAATGCGCTGATCGGTGAGCTTCAAGGAAAAATTCGTATGAATGCAGGTGTCGATATCGCGCGCCTTGGCCTTGCTGATAAAGCTGGGCGTATGCTGATTGAGCAATGGCTCGCCCCAGCTGTGAAAGTCGATCAAGAACAAATAGTCACCCAACTCCTCCAACAGGGCATCAAACAGCTCGGGGGACAAATTGGATCGATCACTTCGGTAGCTTGTGTCGTCTTTTATCTTTAGCCTACGGCCCTCATTCTCGATACCGGTAGGACATGTGGGGCAGCGAAGTTGACAATTATCGCAGGGATCTACCATTGCATAGTAAGGCCTGGAAGCGACCTGCACGGCTCCCGAAAAGGCGTCGTACTTCCCCTGCAGAAAGTTCATGAAAGCGGGCAATGTATCTTTTGGAAAATTCTGCATTATAAGGAGACAAATATTGAATAAATTAGAAGCACCGTTAGTGCCATTAGATTTAGCCCGCCCACTATAAACACTTTGCGTCTTAAAGGTACATAGTTAGAGCGCACATGAATCAATGCATGCACTATACGAGTGGCTACAAATGCCCACGCAAATATGTGCACGTATAAAGTTACACCATTTGTGAGCCATAGCAGGATCACCAGCACATAAAACAGCACCGGCGTTTCAAACTGATTTCGGACACAGTTATTTACTTGAAGAACATTATCTGGCCATGCATCGTCATGCAAAGACCTTCGCTCTTCGTCAACGAGGCCTTGCTTTGATGCGCCTGCTTTTGCCAGCGCCAAATACACAAAGAGGGAGATGGTCAGCATTACTTGTACGACAATCGGCAAAAACACTGAATAATTTTGCATTTTAGTTCTCCAGTTTAGTGAAATACCTCACTTAGTCTGGCAGCTTGCCTAAACATCCAGTTCACACCTGATCTAACTCTCGCTAGTTGGGCCGTACGCATTCAGGCATAGAGTTTGTGGTCATATTGTTTCTTTCCCACAGCTCTTTCTCCTGATCAGACCATTTGTGGTACGCCCCGGCTTCAGTCGGCTCTGCAATATCAAAATTTGCATCGAGCCTGGCGTCCAGCCATTTCAGAAACGCATGGTGGTTGGACATTACAGC
>JBBKWY010000037.1:0-56568 GCA_037969215.1 Halioglobus sp. | reverse complement strand
TCTTCCCTGCCGGGTGCGGGCCAAGCCCAAATGCAATGTCCGGATCAGGGTGATTTCAATTCCCCGCCCACCACGGCGGAACCACATATCACTATGATTCCACCTTATATGCTGTCACTGGGTGCTATCGATGTATGGGTGATGGATACGGCCAATGCATGCGATGCTCTGGCCACCAATACACTCACTGCACAGTACCAGGCGCAGTATGAGGCGCTGGCCAACACAGCACACAACATCACCTGGATTGTGAGCCACAGGCCAATTTGGGGCTTTCAGGACTCCAGTGACCCAAGCGTGAACCAGATGCTGCAGACGGCGCTGGCCAATTCCACGGATGGCGAGTTGCCGTCAACGGTGCAATTGTCGCTGGCCGGTCATATGCATATTTTTGAATCACTGAGCTTTCTGCAAGACAGTACCCGCCCTCCACAGATTGTGATCGGCAATAGTGGTGTGAGCCTGAATGACCAGCCAGCGAACGGCGATTTTACCCAGACCGTTGATGGGCAAGAGGCCGCAGGGAATGCCATGCAAGAATTTGGCTTTTTGTCCATGTCGGTTGGCAGCGGTGCATGGCGCGGAGAAATCCAGGGAACAGCAGGTACCATTTTGCTGAATTGTGACAGCGGCAATATCGTCAACGGGCAGCGGGTTTGCCAGGCGATAGCCGGCGACCAGGCCGTATTTTGAGCAGATGCAACAGGTAGAACATAACCATGAACGATAAGTGGACCGTAGAAAAGATGTATGAACTGGGCACTCGACATGCCCGCATCGAAGCTGAAAAAGATCTCGATGCGCTAATGGCGACGATGATAGAAGAACCCGTTTACGAATTTTATCCCATCGGTAAAACCCTGCGAGGCGCCGATAACGTACGTCGATACTACCGACAGTTTATGGATGTCTTTATGAGTACCATTGTTGACTATCGCCTGGTCGAAGAATGGTGCAACACAACATCGGTGTGCCAGGAGTACGACATTGTTGTGGAAAGTGACGGCATACGGGAAACCCACCGCACATTGGGTATTCTCTACGCATCGGGTGAGCTATTGGGCGGCGAGCGTATTTACGGCAGTGAACGAATGTTTCGGCAATTTGCCGGTGACATGTATGACGAGCTGGAGCCGCTGTGAATTATGCATCCACACGGCACTCCTCAATCACGGTTTACAACACCGCCTGCAACGCACGTCGCATCACCGCAGGGCGCTCCTCGAATAACGTTTCACCCAGGGCAAGCGCATCGTGGCGCAATTGTTGACTGCGCTCCTCGCAGAGTTGCTCCAGGTGCTTCAAAGCCTCGGGTGAGGGTATCTCTGCTCCCTGCCGGGACAACAGTTGCAGCAGTTCCACCAGGTCGTGATCGAGGCCGATAAGATCACTCAGCCGATTCAAGTCACGCCGCCAACTATCCAGCGGAGTGCGCCAGGAGCGGCGAACAATCTTCAGCTGATAACGCAGGTATTTAACCTGTTTGCGCCACTCGTGCCACGCCAGCGATCCACCCTCCTTTCTCGCCACGCGCATCGCTTTATAGGCGTCCTTATACGTGCCCGCCAGTCCGCGAGCGAGAGTCTTGCTGGAAATCTTTGATTTTGACCACTGGAGGACATCCCCTCTGACCGCGTCCAACTGCACACGCAGGATGGATAGCTGTGCTCCGGTCATTCCCCGCTCAGCCTCGTGTTCACGGTGCGCCTGCAAGATACCGCGTAACGCGCGCAAATGGTCAGCCTGGGGGTGCGCGCTGTAATGCTCGAGAAGGTGCTCGTGGGTTGCCAGTGCTGCATCCGCATCACGCAGCGCGGACACGCGCCTGGCAGCGTCGCGCAGCGCCAGGTTGAGCGCACGGTATTCCCGCTCATTCGCGGGCCGGAACAATCGCGCCAGGGCGCGCAGTTTCTTGCAGCGCTTGCGGAACTGGTGCACTCGGGTAACCAGGGTCTGTTCGCTGGCATCGAGATCGACGATGGCGCGGTCAATCTGCGCCAGGGCTATGCGGCGCCGCTCTGCGCCCAATGACCGGTCAAAGTTGATTGAGAAGGACATACTGGATTCCATCAGGGCGAGCTGGCGAATTTGTAGGAATGTAGGCACGGGCATGCCAGCATCGTTGAGTGTAGCAGAACACATTCAATGTGACGTAGCACGCAAAAGCCGAACAGTGAACTGACACCAGAGAAAAAGCAGGCTTTACTGGAACCGCGCTCAAACCACATACGAACCAGAAGGTTATGCCACACCGAGAACCTGTCGTAGACTTTTCGCTACAGTTAGCTCAGTACCCTGATGAGATAAAGCGCTCTCGATAATGGCTTGATGGAATGCCCACACCGTTGAGTCGACTATAAGAATTTTACGATACCTACATCGTGGTAATGCTTTATCAAAAGATATTACAACAATGCTGTGAACAGGTCCGCGCTTCCAGTACCCCGGGATGTGTCCACCACAATCTGGTTTCTCCGGGGAGATACATGACGCTCATTTTTCGCTTTTTCGATTTCTTTCTGCCCTCGAGCCTGCGCAACAATCCCGCGGACTTACTGCGCGGCTATATCATCGTCGGGATGATTGCGACGAATATCATGGTGAGCCTCTGCGTGTTGGTAGTGCTCCTTTACTTTCTTGATCTGGGACAGAATACGATTATCGGTGTGGGCCTCGATGCCGCATGCATAGTGGCCTATCTGGTCGCGCTGATACTGCTCAAAACTACCCAAAGCCTGGTGCTGTGCGCCAACTTCCTGCTCACCATACTGACCACGGTGGTAGCGATCGGCATTCAGATTACCGGCGGCTACTGGGATTCTCCGGTACTGCAGTTGGCACTGCAATTGCCGGTGACCGCCTTTTTGTTACTGGGCTTACGCCCGGGTATTTTCTGGGTGGCGGTCACCGGGATACTTTGTTTCGCCTGTTATCTCAGCGCGCGCCTGGATGTTGGGCACGTGCAGATGCTGCAAAGCCAGGATTTGATCGACGCGATGTACGTTGCGCTGCAATACACCCTGCTCGCCATTGTGGGTGGCGCGCTCATCGTATACGAAATTATCAATGGCCAGCTCACCAAAAAACTGAACGAGGAACGAAACCGCTTTGAGCACAAAGCGAGCCATGATGATCTCACCGGCATTGCCAATCGCTTTGAATTTTTTCGCCGGCTTAAGGTGGGGATTGCTGAGGCGCGCGAGCGTGACCAAAAAGTCGGGGTGGTGTATATCGATCTCGACGGCTTCAAACCGATCAACGATTTACTCGGGCACCACATGGGCGATGAAGCCCTGAAAGTGGTAGCTAGCCGCCTGAGCAATATTCTGAGGCTAGCCGACACCACGGCCCGTCTCGGCGGTGATGAGTTCGCATTGATTCTGCCGGGCATCAGACTACCGTATGACATAGAGCTCATCATGCCCAAGGTGTTGGCGGCGATCCGCGAGCCCATCCGCGTCAACGGCATCGATATGGTGGTTAAGGCCAGTTGCGGGGTGGCGGTCTTCCCGGTGCACTCTGAAGACCACAGTACACTGTGTCGCTTTGCCGATACGGCGATGTACTGTGCCAAGGAAGTCCAGGACACCTATCTCATCTTCGATGACACCATGAAAGAGCTGAAGAATCGGCACACCGCGGCCGTCGCATAACCGGCACCCCCGATTAGTCCCCGCCGCTAACCTCATCGGCAAGCTGTGACCTGAATTTCGCGTGATCAGCGCGACTGAGTTGCAGCCGGGTGAAGAAAAAGAACGCGACCATGGCCAGACAGGTAATCGTGATCAATGTGAACCAACCCAATGACTGCAACACACTCTGGCTGACGGCCCCCGGCTGCGCGCCGGGCGCAATGCCGGACAGGTCGATTACGATACCCGCCAACAGCGAACCGGCGCCGGTGGTCGCCTTACTCACGAATGAGCCGGCGGCGAACACCACGCCCTCCTGGCGGCGGCCTGTCGCCAACTCCTGCTCATCCAGTATGTCGGCCCAAAGCGATACGCTCACGGCTTGCAACGAGACGATTAACAACACCGCTATACCGACATTGATCAGCTGCAGCGGGTAGATCAGCGGGTGCCCGTTTTCCGGCAGCCATCCGAGTAATCGCGCGCCGATAAACCACAGCATATTGATGGCCAGTCCCAAACTGACGGCGGACAGCAGCGTCGGCTTGTCGAAGCGGCGCCCGAGTCCGCTGAGGATCGCAAAGGCAAGCAAGGTACCTAGCGCAGTGGGAACGATAAAACCGGCCAATTGCTCAGTACTGAATTCCCAAAAATAGGTACCCAGATACAAGCCCAGGGTGGTGTACACCCCGGCACACATCCCGAACGCCAGCGCCGCGCCCATGGATATTCTGAAATTACGGTTGCGAAAGATGAGTTTCAAGTCGCTCAGCGGCTGCGTCCAGTTGAACACCACACCCGCGGCGGCCTGGGGTAAGCGGGGTATCGCCGAGCGGGTCCCCACAACACACACCAACGTGGTCACCCCTGCCACCAGCGCAGACAATACGCCGTACTGCCAATAATTGGCCGCCACCAATCGGCCGTCAATGCCATTCTGGGCTGGAAAAAACACGGTAAAGGCGATGGCCGGTAGCAACATCGCCGCCAGCCAGCCCATAGTGACCCGGGCCTTGGCGATGACGGTGCGCTCATCGTAATCCGTCGACAACTCCGCGCCCATCGCCGAAAACGGGATATAGTAAATGGTCAGAAACGTACGCAGCAAAATCGAGACCGTGAGTAACCACGCAAACATGCCCAGTTCACCAAAGCCGTCAGGCGGTGCGAACAGCGCCAGGAAGAGCAGTGCAGTGGGAATGCCGCCCGCCAGAAGCAGGGGATGGCGCCGACCCCAGCGCGAGCGAAAGGTATCAGACCAACTGCCCACGATGGGATCGGAGATGGCATCCCACAACAGCGCAATGAACATGGCGAGGCCGGTGAGTGTGCCGCTCAGGCCCTCAACCTGTGTGTAATAGAACACCACGAAGTTGGCGTAGGCCGCATCCTTTACGGAAAATGGCATATTGCCAATCGCGTACGTCCACTTTTCCCTGGCTGAAAGGAGCTGCATGGGGGGTATCATTCCTTGGGTGAAATCTTGTCTAATACTTCACTGGAAGTGCTGTTTTTACCGGGAGTTGCGATGTTTGTTAATGTTAGTCGCTCGCTCCCGGTTGCTCCGATCCAGTTTGTCCAATAGTATGACAAGTGTCAATTTATCGCGCGTCGCGACTTCGAATTTTAGCGGCAAATTGCAGAGCCAATCGCCCTGCTGTGACCCGTCCACACAAGAGTGAACCGATATGGCTACCCGAGCAAGAGGGCGTCCGGCGCAAAGCGCAATCTCCGATACCGATCTGCTGGATGCAGTACTGCAATCCTTTGGGGAGCACGGCTATGAGGGGACATCGGTGCGAGAAATCGCACGGCGCCTGGAAGTCAGTCACAACCTGATCCCGCAGCGTTTTGGGTCCAAGGAAAACCTCTGGTACATAGCCATCGACCACGGGTTTGGCCGCATCAGGAATGATCTCAGACGCGAAGCCGAGGCGATGGGTACCGACGAACTGGAGATCCTGCGCGGGTTGGTCACCAGCTTCATAGAGATAAACGCCCTGCATCCCTCGGTGTTGCAGATCATCAATCAGGAAGCCAGCCAGCCGGGACCGCGCCTGGATTACCTTTTCGATACCTACGTCAAACCGATACGCGATTTCGGCGAAGCCTGGCTGACGCAATTGGCGGAACAGGGGCGTATTCAGCCGGTCTCTGTCACCTTGTTCTACTTCCTGATGACGCACGGGGCCGGCGGGGTGTTCGCCCTCCCCGCGCTGACCAAGCGACTTGGGAAAGGGGCAAAAGGCAAAAACACCATGTCGATCCAGGAACAGGCGAAAAGCGCGGTCAATGTCTTCTTCGATGGACTGCTGCCGCGTTGACGCGCAGCAGGAGGCAATGGCATTCTGTTACCCTCTAAATTGACAGCTGTCACTGGATAATCCAAACTGTATCTGCAAAGCGGCTGCGCGCAACGACCGATAAAAAATTGGGCAGCCGGAGATCGGGCAATCAGAGAGTGGCTAATATGACTTCACAGAAGATAAAGTCGCAGGCTCCGCTGGCATTCCAGTGGGGGATATTCCCTATCGTCATGGGCTCCGGGGTAATGCTGTCATGGTGGCTGATGCAGGGCGGCATGGAACCCGCGCTGGCCATACTGTGGCCCCAGTTTGCCGCCTTCATCATCGTCGCTGTGTTCGAACACGTGTATCCCTACCATCTCAGCTGGAATCAAAGTCACGCGGATATCAGTGTCGATGCGCGCCATGCCATTGGCATCGGCATTTTACTGGCTGTCATCACCCCCGTCGCAGTTACCATCGGCGTGGCAGTGGGTGGCTGGCTGTCGGACAAGTTCGGGATTGGCCTGTGGCCGACGCAATGGCCACTGTTCGCGCAAATCGTGCTGGTACTCGTGGTTGGCGAACTTCCCGGCTACTGGATACACCGCTGGGAGCATCAGTGGGATGGATTGTGGCGCTTCCACGCCGTGCATCACAGTGCACCGCGCTTGTACTGGCTGAACGCCGGACGCTTCCACCCCATCGATTCCTTCATGACATTTGCCCCCTCCTACATCCTGCTGGTAGTTATGGGCAGCGGCGAGGTGATGCTGGCGTACTTTGGCATCATTACCACCATTCACGGTATTTTCCAGCACGCCAATATCCAACTCCGGCTGGGGCCACTGAACTGGTTTTTCAGTATGGCGGAGCTACACCGCTGGCATCACTCGAAAACGCTGCATGAAGCCAATCACAACTATGGCCAGACCGTCAGCGTTTGGGACTGGGTCTTCGGCACCCGCTATCTCCCCGCCGATCGCGAGCCGCCAGAAGAGATTGGCATAGCCGACCTGCCCTCATTCCCGATGACATGGTGGGCACAAATTCTCTCACCATTTCGCTGGCGGCAGATCAAACAGGCCAGCGAGGCGCAGTCTATCAATGAAGGCGATACGCTTCAGCACGCAAAAACACTCGGGTAGTACCCGCAAAGCGATAAGGAAAACTAGATGACCATCAGTTCATGCACCACTCTGGCACAGCGCCTTCTCGTTGTAATAACCCTCGCGGTTGTTGCGGCCTGTTCAGACCCCGTTTCCGAAGAAACACTGCTTCGCTCACGCGAAATGCCGCAGTGGTTTGAAGACGCCAAGCTAGGCGTTTTTATCCATTGGGGCCCCGCCTCTGTACCGGCTTTCGCCTATGGTGGACCACTGGCACCGGGCGAACTTGACGAAGTGATGTTTGGCGACTCGCCGCGCAAGGAATTGCCTTATGCGGAGTGGTACCTCAATGCCATGAATTATCCAGACAGTGAAACCGCACGTCATCACGCCGAGACCTATGGCAATGCACCGTACACAGATTTCAAGCCGATCTACGAGGAGCGCGTCAACGAGGGCTGGGACCCGGACGCCTGGGCCGATCTATTCTACAAAGCCGGCGCGAAATATGTCGTGCTGGTGACCAAACACCACGACGGTTACACACTGTGGCCCAGTGCCGTCACCAACCCGAATCGGGATAACTGGGAGTCGCCCAGGGATATGGTAGGCGAACTCGCTGCGGCAGTACGCGCCCGGGGTATGCGTTTTGGCACCTACTACTCCACCGGTCTGGACTGGAGTTTTGAGATGTACACTGATGGCGATCGCATTCAGGACATTCTGCGCAGCGCGCCCGCCAGCCAGGCCTATGGCGACTACGTGTTTGATCAGATGAAAGAACTGATTGACCGCTACCATCCCGATGTCCTGTGGGCTGACATAGGCTATCCCTCAAAAGGGCGACAGGGTGAACTGTTTGACTACTATTTTGCACAGGTGCCCGATGGCGTGGTTAACGACCGCTGGGGTAACGTGGATGTGCTGGGACAAATCGCCAGTATTCCCGGGGCCACCTGGGTGATGAAAACGCTGGGGCAATTGCTCATATCGAATCAATCAGACGCCATGGTAGACGACCCGGCACGCCCCGGGTTCAAGACCGCCGAATACGACAGCTTCGCCGGCATTCCGCCTTTCAAGTGGGAGGCCACACGCGGGCTGGGCGGTTCGTTCGCGTTTAACTCACAGGAAACAGCCGCCGATATGTTGTCAGGCGGCGAACTGGTCGACTACGTGGTGGATACAGTCGCCAAGAACGGTAACGTACTAATCAACGTGGGGCCCGACAGCTACGGCCGTATTCCTGCCATTCAGCAGGCACCACTGCGCATTATGGGTGACTGGATGGCGGTGAACGGTGAAGCGATCTATGGCACGCGACCCTGGGAACGCTATGAGAACGAGCGCGGCCGAGAACTGCGCTATACCCGCACCGACCAGGCGCTGTATGCCATCGTCATCGGCGAAGCCACACAGAGTCTAACTATCGAGTCACCGGGGGTATCCTGGAAAAGCATCGATGTGCTGGGCGCCAAAGTAACAGAGACCCAAGAAGAGGATGGCCTGCTCACCCTGTCCATCGACAAATCTCTGCCGGGCCCGGCCGTAGTGGTGCGATACAACCTGTAATGAAATGCCCGCAGGCGGTGTGCGAACGAGAGCCTCACCGGCTTGCGTTCGCCCTGCCATCACGTGACGGGAATCGCGGTTAGGGGACTGCGCGCTGGAAATCGCTGAAGGAGATGGCGACCTGCGAATCAAAGCTCTTCACAAAACCGACTGTTCCCGCAGCCTGGGATTCCAGTTTGCTCAGTAGGTTTTCGCCCTGCTCCTGTTCAAATTGCATCGTCAAACGATAGGTATCTACGGTTACCGAAAACGCGGGGGATAGCGGTTCGATGTTAAGGATTTCGATCTGATCGATTTGTCGTGACGTTAAATTGAGCAGCAAAAAGCCGCTAACCTTGTCACGAGAATCCTCCAGCGCTTTCACTTTGGGGACAAAAGAGAACCTGGCGTAATCATCACCCGTTTCGAGCAGCTGCAACGTCTCCCTATCGACCATCGCGCTATAGCCCTGTGCGTCAGGATCTATGCCATCGATGCGCTCCACCTCTGCCTCGTAGAATACCGCCTGTTGCGCCTTATCCGGCACGGCGCCATTCACACTCAGCAATTGCCGTTTTTCGTACTTACCCCGGCGGGGATCGCTGTGGATAACCCGCAACTCGTCCTCTTCAACCACCTCCATAGTGAAAGACCAGTCGTCATCAAGAATGGTGGCATCCAGCGTTTTGAGTGCGGTGTCTACTGCCGCGCTGACATCGGCTGCAGATAACGCAGCAGCGGGCTCAGCAAGTACGCCCGGCTGACAGAGCAGCAGGCAAAGTATCAGCGCAAATAGCGGCAGTGACGTGGCCGACGCACAACGCATCGCAGTAGCGGCGGCCAATCCAGAGGTAAACAGCTAAGCAGCCAGCTTGGAGCTGCGCTGGCGCAACTGAAAATTGTAGCGCAGCAACTGAAATCCCAGAATCATCTTTTTCAGCAGTGAGGGGTTTTCAATCGACTCCAACAAATCAGACGGGAACACACTGTGGTAGGTGGGGATGTGATGCCTGGCCCGGATATCCTCAAGGGAGTTGTTCCACTCATTCTCCCATTCGATATCCATCATGTACGGTGTTTCTCTACCGTGTTGCCATGCCTCGGTCACAATTTGCATGATCACCGTAAAGCCCCTTGGCTCGTTGACCGTCGCCATTCCCATTCCGGCCGCCAGAAACATGGCCGAGTAGTTGTGGCCAAACTGGGCGAGCTGAAATGCGGAAATCGCGATTTCGTTGGAGGAGTGCGTGGTGTAACCCGCCACCAGATGCCATACGTCATGCATCTGCAGGATGCGGGCATTCAGATAGTGCAGCGAGTGCGGTTTATCACTCAGCTTAATGGCGTCCCGGTCCAGCACTTCCGGGTCATAGCCATTGTCCACAATCATATTGTAGAGCGACAAGCCGAGGCTTTTGTCAGGACAACTTGCCAGCGCGGGAATATCCGTATGACCGGGGATTGGACTGGTGAGTGAGATTGCCGCCCCCGGATGGTTGCGCGCATGATTCTCTGCGATAGCATCGAAATCAGGGTGAACCTCATCGCCCAAAGAAGCGACAGCAACCGTGATAGTCAGGGCGTCATAGCCCTCAGGCGGCCCTTGCACGACATTCCAGAATGCCTTCCAAAAGCTATCCTCAAGCGGTGCCTCGGGCAGGCCCTCGGGAATTTCAGGTGTGGGGCCAGCACCCAGCCAGGCGGATGCAATATTGTCGTAGATCGCGTTTGTAGCGTCCGGGCAGGAATAGGCAGCCCATGTCATGACGCCTGTGAGCAACACCCGTCCGGAGGAATCACCACGTTTGGCCGCTGCCACGGCCTGGCGAATGGTATGTGCGTCTGTTCGTTTAGCGGCCTTCTGGATACTTTCACGTAATGTCACAATCAGTCTCCCCGCTGACCAAGCAGCGCGTTACACCTACGATTAATATGTACAGCTGTCAATTATACAGTTTCAACACTCGAAATCTAGTCCCCGTCCGGGGGCGGGGCTACCAGCGCGGTATCGACAACCAGGGAGAGATCTGTGCTGGTAGCGGCGCTGAGCGTTAAGGTGTAGGAGTAAGAGGAGACGCTACCGCCGCTGGAATTACTGGGATTATAAAAGCCCTGAGTAAGAATGAAGGAGACAAGCTGGCGCCCCCTGTTGAAAGTCCACCACCAACCATCCGAGTCGGAATCGTAGCGGGTTGTGATGACGCGGTCCGGGGAGCCATTGCCATTGATGTCTTGCTCCCGCCGAATCTCATAACCCTCATCGTCATAGTGGAGCGTGTGGATCTGTTCCGGCGTACCGCGGCCATCGCTATCATAGGTGAATAACGTTTCATTGCCGTTGTCATCAAATGTACTGGTAATAATAGAGCTGGGCGTCCCGTCGCCCTCCCGGTCGCGCTCATAGCGGGTTTTGTTGCCACTGGCATCGTAGCTGTAAGCGACGATAGAGTCTGGCGCACCATCGGCGTCTTCGTCGTACTCGTTTCTCAGTAGGTTGCCTTCAGCATCGTAGGTATTCGTAGAGACCCGATCCGCTGTACCGTCACCATCACTATCCGTCTCAGTACGGACACTGTTACCGTCTACATAGTAACTGTAGCTGTATATAAACTCTGGCGTACCATCGCTATCGGAATCCAGTTCAGAGCGCGCCAGCCTGCCCTCTACATCATATTTTCTGGTTGAGATCTCGTCTGGCGAGCCATCGCCGTCGGAATCCCGCTCAGAGCGAGTCAGTCTGCCCTGTGCATCGTATTTTTCCGTCAAGATCTCGTCTGGCGAGCCATCACCATCGTTGTCTTTCTCCCAGCGGGTGCGATTGCCATTCGCATCGAAGGTGTATGTATAGGTGTAGTCCGAATTACCGTCGCCATTACTGTCTCGCGCATAGAAGCTCTGGTTGCCGTCCGCGTCGTAGGCGTAACTGGTGCTCTCGTCTGGTATTCCATCGCTGTCGTTGTCTTCCTCATAGTGGATCAGGTTGCCGTCTGAGTCGTAGGCGTATGACCTGAACAGGTCTGGCGTAACATCATCACTATGGTCGATCACCTCGCGTGCTAACTGGCCCTGCGCATCATATTCATAACGGTAAGTATAATCAGAAGTGCCATCAGCATCGCTGTCACCGCTAACAGCACGTTTGACACGCAACTCACTGTCCACGCCGAGGCTTGCATATAAATGTGCAATTGCTCGCCACGGCTTTCTAGCCTGGCGGGCACCGTCCAGCAATGAGCGCGTCTTGGCCTCTGCCATCGCCTGCCTGAAGCCCTTGTCATCGCTGAACTCTTCCCAGCCTTGATTGAAGTCAATACTATCGGGCATGAACAGCGCCGCTACATCGGGAGCTATTTCAATACCATTTTCCGGGTCGCCGTCGCTGTCCAGTGTTTGTAACAGCGTTACCATATTGATAACAGTGCTAAAGCTCGGACCGCGCGGCCGCTCAAGGATTGCCTTTTTGAGTGCGCCGTCAACAACTGGCGTAACGCCCTCGACCAGATCAAACGGGCTGACCATTGCCGCGCCGGGGGCGTCACCCAGGAACAGATTGCCCAGATAAAAACTTACGGTTTCTCCGTCCAGATATTCAAACCTGCCCTCGCTATCCGTAACGCCGGAGCGGGTCTCGGTGGAAAAACGTAATCCCGAAACAGCGCTGTCGACAAATTGGCCGTACTGCGCCGAGTCACCATCGCTACTGCCGCCACCGCATGCGCCAAGCAACGACAAAAAAGCTCCCGTGACAACCACTCTGAACAGCGACATAACCGCCCCCTTTTAAGTCCATTTATAAATAGGTAGTTCCCATTAGCCAATGGCGCTATTTCACACCGCCGTAGCGTTCATCCCACTTTTTGACAATAGCATCCAGTGAGCCGTCCTTTTGCAGGCCCTCCAGAGCGCGGTTGAATTCCGCAATCATGCTTTCAGCCTCGGGCCAGGCGCGACTCGCGGCGACGTGTCGCTCTACCGGGGGCAATGCTATGTCCACCACAGCAAACTGCGTGATCTTGTCACTGAAAAATTCGTGCAATTGCATCGCAGCGGTACGCTGGTCGGCAATGACGAAATCTACTTTGCCATTGAGCAAATTCAGCAGATTCGACACCAGCTGATCTTCCTGCACCAGTGTCAAATTGGGAATCGCCGAGAAATCGACCCCATAGGCGTAATCTGTTCTGACGCCCAGCCGACTGCCAGTCAACTGATCGAGCCTCGAATACTGCCCCTGATTTGACCGCAATGTGAGAATCAGCAATTCACTGCGCAGGTAGGGCTTGCTGAACAGCAGGTCCTTTTCCCGCGCCTTGGAATACCAAACTGACGCCAGTGCATCGTAGACATCCACCTCCGTGCCCTCCAGCGCCCTGGACCAATTTTCGATGATAATGTTTGGCGTAAAATCTGTCTGCGCGAAGACTTTTTTGACCAACTCCAATGCCAGCCCCTGATCGGGTAGCTTGGCATCCGCATAGGGCGGCGACGTATTGGCCATCAGGCGAAATTCCTGCTCAGCTTGCACAGTACTACTAAACGCCACCGCAACCAGCGACAGTAAAATCCATCTCAACATTTCCAAACCCCTTCTCTGCTACAAAAAATTAGTACCGCACGCATCGCATAATACGCAGGGCAGCCCACTACCACATCAAGTCATCCGGTATCTGATAATCCGCGTAGGGATCGTCTTCTTCCACTTCTGCCGGCGCATACTGATTCAGTACCACAATAACCTCTGCATCACGCTGAGCGATCTTCTGTGCCGCAGATGCGGGCAGTAATTCGTAGTCATTGCCCAGTTTGGCAATGGCCAAACGCCCATTGATCAACTCCTTCTGGATTTTTTGGGTAATGTACAATTTTTTTATCTTGGTGCCGTCTTTAAACTGATACGCGACATCGCCGTGGTCACGAGTGATACGGTTCATAGTAATCAGCTGGATGATCTGTGCCTTTACCGCTTTCTTTTCAGCTTCAGCCTGCTGCGCTTTATTCAGTTGACGATCGCGTTCAGCCTTTTCCAACTGGGCGCGCCTGACCTGCTCCTTGTTCTCGTCGATGTGGACCTGGCCTTTCTGGCGGCCCTTGGCTTCCTTGCGGTGCTCCTGCTTCAGCTGCTTTGCCTTCTTCTTATCGACGAGGCCGGATTGCAGAAGTTGATCTTTCAAAGAAGCCATGGCAGCAGCCTGTGTGAGCCTATTTCGGGACGCTAATTATCGTTGTTCGCAACCCCGCTGGCAAATTGCGCTGCACACACGGCGCTGGTGACGTTTGCCGGCCGTCACTGCAGTGATATGCTTCCCCCTCCTTCGAAATACCGCTGAGGTTTCCCTTGCGCAAGAAAAAGCTGTTCTGGTCGTTTATCGCTGTCGCTATGGTCGCCATGGCGGCCATCCAGTTTGTACCGGGGCCAGCGCTGGTGATACCGGCCGAGCTACCCGCAGAGCAACGCGCTGCCCATCGCCTGCTGAATTTTGAAGGGATCCCCAACTTTCGCGATCTCGGAGGCTACCCGACGGCCGATGGCCGGCAAGTGAAATGGGGCGTACTGTACCGCGCCGGCACCTTCGCCGAGAGCTCGCGCGCCGATTTACAGGGCCTCCAACACCTCAACATCGAGACACTGATTGATTTTCGCTCCGCCGCTGAGAAAGCATCAGAACCGAATCAGCTATCTGATCCCATCGGTTTTGAGGTGGTGGAGATCCCCACGCTGGATGACGGCAACGCAGCCATGGTAGAGGAAATCACGGGGCGCATAGAAACCGGCGATTTTGATGGGTTCGACCCCAATACGCTGATGCTGGATGCCAATCGTCAGTTTGCGAGCACCTTCACGCCGCAATTTCGCCTGTTTATGCAAACGATACTGAAAGCCGATGGCGCGCCCGTCGTCTGGCATTGCAGTGCCGGTAAAGATCGCACCGGGTTCGCCTCGGCCATTCTGCTGCGCATACTCGGCGTGCCACAGGATGTGGTGATGCAGGACTATATGGCCAGCAAGGACAACGCCCTGCAGGCACGCCGCTCGCAGTTAATGCTACTGCGGTTATTCAAGGGGGATGAGGCCGCCGACAAACTGTCTGTGATGATGGGTGTTGAGGAAGACTGGCTAGCGGCGGCGTTTGTGCAGATTGACGCCACCTGGGGCAGCTTTGATAACTACGTTCACCAGGGCCTGCAACTCAGCGACGCCGACATCGCGCAACTGAAAGCCACGCTGCTGAGCCCGCCAGCACCGGCAGTATAGTCCACTGGTCCAATTTATTGAGCCACCCATCCAGTCAGACACTTTATAATTTGCCCCGCTGGCAGCACGTCTGCCAGCTTGCACCCTCCCCGTTCGGCCCAACACCAAGGCAGCCCAACATGAATTTCGAATTTTCCGAAGAACAGCTATTTATCCGCGATCAGGCCCGTAACTTTCTCGGCCAGGAGTGCACTACCGCCCACGTGCGCAAAGTGCTGGATTCGTCCGACGCCTTCGACCGTGGTCTGTGGCAGAAAATAGTCGCGCTGGGCTGGACCGCGATGACCATCCCCGAAAGCTATGGCGGCCTCGGGCTGGGCTATCTGGAGTTGTGCGTAATCGCCGAGGAACTGGGGCGGGCGCTGGCGCCTGTGCCTTTTTCTTCCAGCGTGTATCTGGCCACCGAAGCAATCAAAAGCTGGGGCACACCGGCGCAAAAAGAACACTACCTGCCCCAACTGGCAGATGGAGAACTGATCGGCACATTGGCCGTCGGTGAGGGTCTTGGCACTACAACTGTCGTATCGCAGTTCCGCGACGGCAAGATCACCGCACACAAGTTACCGGTTCCCGACGGCGACATCGCCGATTTCGCGATAGTGGCGGCCCGAGACACCAGCGGCAAACTCGGCCTGTATCTGGCACAACTGGGCGATGCGGGCGTACAGCGTGAAGCACTGAAAAGCATGGACCCCACGCGTTCACAGGCGCGTCTGATCTTCAACAATGTGCCGGTTCAGCCGCTTGGAGACGATGTCGCCGGGGACGCTGAGCTGGCTGAATTACTGGACCGCGCTGCTGTACTACTGGCCTTCGAACAGATCGGCGGCTGCCAGGCGGCCATGGATACCGGTATCGCGTACACCAAGGAGCGCTACGCGTTCGGCCGCGCCATCGCCTCGTTTCAGGCCATCAAACACAAGTTCGCCGATATGTACGTGGCGCTGGAGTTAGCCCGTTCCAACGCCTATTACGGTGCTTGCGCCCTGGCCAGCGACGCCCCCGATCTACCGCTGGCTGCTGCCACCGCGCGGGTCAGTGCCAGCGACGCGTTCTACCAGATCAGCAAGGAAAATATCCAGGCCCACGGCGGCATGGGGTTTACCTGGGAGTTTGACTGCCATCTGTACTACCGGCGCGCGCAACTGCTGTCGGGCGTTATCGGGACGCAACCCCAGTGGAAAGAGAACATCGTCCAACACCTGCTGCAAACCGCCTGAGGAGAACGCCATGGACTATCAAGATACGCAAGCACTGGCTGCCTTTCGCAGTGAAGTTAAAACCTGGCTGGCGGCAAATGCCACCCGGCGCACCGACAGACACCACATGGGCATGGAGGGCGAAGACTCCTTTCGTGAAGCGAAGGAGTGGTACAAGAAGAAGGCCGATGCTGGCTTCGCATGCCTGACCTGGCCCACAGAGTACGGCGGCGCAGGGCTGACCCCGGTGCACGAAGTGGTGTGGCAACAGGAAGTAGAAAACTACCTCACGCGCGACTCTCACTTTGTCATCGGCATCGGCAACTGCGGCCCCGCTATCATGCATTTTGCCAATGAGGAGGCCAAGCTGGAACTGCTGCCGCGCATGGCGAGCGCAGAAGATGTGTGGTGCCAGTTGTTCAGCGAGCCCAGTGCCGGCTCCGATGTGGCCGGCCTGCGCACCCGCGCAGAACGCGATGGTGACAGCTGGAAACTGAACGGCCAGAAATTCTGGACGTCCGGCGCGCAGTATTCGAACTACGGCGTGGTACTGACCCGCACCGATCCCACGGTCTCAAAATACCGTGGCCTCACGCTGTTTATGATCGACATGCGCCAGAGCGGTGTGGAAGTGCGCCCTATCAAACAAATGGACGGCGGCCAGGGTTTCAACGAGGTGTTCTTTCACGATGCCATCGTGCCCGATGCCTACCGCCTGGGCGAGATCGGCGGCGGCTGGACCGGCGCCCTCACCGTGCTGATGAGCGAGCGCCTTGCGATCAGCGGTATTCAGCCCACCGGCTTCCCGCAGTTTCTGGATCTGGTGAAGTCGCTGGAATTGAATGGGCGACCGATAGCCGAAGATCCGCTGGTGCGCGAGCGTCTGGCCACCTGGTACAGCCAGTACGCGGGCTTACAGGCCACCTACAAGCGTATGATTACCGCGGTGGCCAAGGGCGGCATCGCCGGGGCAGAGGCGTCACTGGGCAAACTGGTGGGCGCCGTGATGAACCAGGAGATTGCCAACTTCTGTTGCCAGTTGTTCGGCCCCGCCGGCATCATCCAGGATACGGTGTTGAGCCCGGAGCGTGCGCACTTTCAGGAATCGGTCCTGTTCTCGCCCGGCGTGCGTCTGGCCGGCGGCACCGATGAGGTGATGCGCAATATTCTGGCAGAACAGGTACTGGGCCTGCCGCAGGAACCGCGCATGGACAAGGGTATCGCCTTTAAGGATATTCCCACCGGGCCTGCGAGCTAAGCACTAGCCGAACACACCCATCACAAAAATGACCAGCACGGCGGGCGGCACGACAAAGCGAATCAGGAAATACCATACCGTGTACTCGCTCGCGGTGGCGCCCAGCTCATCCTGTGTCGACTCCCTGCTCATAAACCAACCGGCAAAAATGGCGATCAGCAGACCGCCCACGGGCAACAGGATCTGGTTGGAAAAATAATCCATGCTGTCGTTGAAGTTTTTACCGTTGAACGTCCAGTGGTCCATCGCGTTGTAAGACAGAATAGACAACACACTGAACACCGCGATCGAACCGACCAGCAATAGTGCGCTCTTGTGTCTGGGTATATCGAAGCGATCTTCAAGCCAGGAGTTTACCGCCTCCACCAGACCAACCATGGAGGTAATACCCGCGACCGCCAGCATCAGGAAAAACAACACACCAAAGCCGTAGCCACCTGGCATCTGGGCAAACCCCACGGGCAGTGTCTTGAAGATCAGCCCGGCCCCTGCCGCCGGATCCATGCCGTTGTGAAAGACCACGGGGAACACCACCAGGCCCGCGAGCAACGCTACACAGGTATCCAGTGTCACGATGATCAACACTGAACGCGTGATGGAGACACTCTTTGGCAGGTAGGAGCCGTACACCATCATCCCCGCCATAGCCGCACTCAGGGAGAAGAAGGCCTGCCCGATAGCCGCCAGCACGGTGGCATATCCGATCTTGCTGAAGTCCGGCGTGAACAGCCAGGTCACGGCCCGGGAGAAACCGTGGCCCTGCGAATCTGTCGGGGGAGTGAGGTAATTGTAAATGGCCAGACCCGCCAGCAATACAAACAGCAGGGGCATCAACACAGTGACCGCACGCTCGATCCCGTCCTTTACGCCGGCGTAAATAATCAACCCGGTGATGGCCAGGCCCACCAGCGTCCAGAACAGCATACCGAGGCTGTCGTCCAGTACCGCCGCGAACTCTGCATCGGCGGTGATACTGTCGAAGCCGACAAAACCCGTAGTGATCGCCTTGAACAGATACCAGAGCACCCAACCGACCACCACAGCGTAGACAATCTCAATGGTATAGGCCGCCAGCAAACCCATGGCACCCACCAAGCGCCAGTGTTTGGACCTGCCATTCTCCGCCGCCACACTGGCCATCGCGGTGGGTGGACTGCCCTGCCCGCGACGACCGATCAGGATTTCGGCAATCAGAATGGGCGCGCCTATCCCGAACGCACAGGCCAGATAGATCAGCACAAACGCCGCGCCGCCATTTTCACCTGTGATATACGGAAAGCGCCAGATATTGCCCAGGCCGACTGCGAAACCGACCGAGGCCATAAGAAATCCGAACCGCGAAGACCAGTGCGCGCCGCCCGCTGCCATGTGTCACTCCTACTATTGCTGTTATACCCGCAGTCTACACAAATTGACGAACGCGTGGCGACTGCAGGCATGAGCCCGGTAAATTTCTCTCTGGACAGTCACGCGCCCAGTCTCTACTGTGGCTTGGGTAGTCGCCTTACGCCGCTGCGAATCTGACCAAAGGATGGAACACCCATGCGCCCCCTGCTAACCGTATTTTTATTCATCGCCAGTATCCTTCTGACCAGCACAGCCAACGCGGCCACGAGCATCATCACGGTCGCCGAGTACGAGAAGAGCAAAACAAATGAAGACGAGTGGCCAGCGACCCAGCTCTACCTGAAAGGCGTAGGTGTGGGCGCGACACTGACATCGATGGCACTGACCGAACAGAGCAGAGCCTCACTATTTTGTCAGCCGGAGGGATTGGAGCTGGACCAGAAAAGCTACCTTAGACTGATTGATGCATTCCTTGCCAAAAATGAAATAGCTGACGATGTGGCGATTGAGAGTATTCTGGTAATGTCGCTGGTTGTCGCATTTCCCTGCGACTAGGCAGGCAGTACCCGGCAGCACGACATTTCAATCAGCGCACTACCGGGCGCGTGGCCTGCGTCAACCAGGTTTTATCGGCCCCCTGCAGATGCGGCCCCAGGGTCTGTGCGACCAGCTGGTGATAACGGTTGATCCAGTCGATCTCACGCGCCTGCAGCAGGGCAACGTCAAGCAGTCGCTGATCGAACGGCACCAGTGTCAGAGTTTCAAATTCCAGCATTGGTGTCTCGCCAACACTGTCCTGACAGTCGCGAACCACTTGCAAGTTTTCGCAGCGCATGCCGAACGCGCCATCGCGGTAGTAGCCCGGTTCGTTACTGACAATCATACCGGGGCGCAGCGCCACCCCATTGTGCGCTTTGGAGATACGTTGCGGCCCTTCGTGCACGCTGAGAAACACGCCCACGCCATGACCGGTGCCGTGATCGTAGTCATAGCCCTCACGCCACAGGAACTGCCGCGCCAGTGCGTCCAGTTGTGTGCCGGTGGTGCCGCGCGGAAAGCGCACCTGCGCCAGCGCGATATGACCTTTTAAAACCAGCGTAAACAGGCGTCGCACCTCTGGACCTGGATCGCCTATCGGCACGGTGCGCGTAATGTCGGTGGTGCCATCAGTGTACTGCCCACCGCTGTCGAGCAGATACACACTGTCCATGGTCAGGCGTGCTGGCACAGCATTAATGTGGTTGTAGTGACACATGGCAGCATTGGCGCCAGCAGCGGAAATTGTACTGAACGAAACGGCGTGAAAATGCGCGCCCTGCTGACGCAGACTGAGCAATTTATCCGACAGTTCAGCCTCATCATGCAACCGACCGGCGTCTACTTCGCCGTCCAGCCAGGCCAGGAAACGAATTTCGGCCACGGCATCGCGACGGTGTGCGTTGCGGGTGCCCGCCAGTTCCACCACGTTCTTACACGCCTTTTCAAGTTGCACTGGATCGTCCCCGTCGACCACAGTAGCGTCGAGGCGGGACAACTCCAACTGGATCCAGGCGCTGGCATTTTTTGCGTCGGCCAGCACCCGACGCGTCGCGTAAGCACCCAGGGCAGCACTGGCATCTGTTTCGGACAATACCCGCACACCCTCACCAACGTGTGCGTCAAAGCCCTCAGGAAGTCGACGCCGGTCGACAAACAGCGTGACTTCAGCCGTGTCATCCAATATCGCAAAACTCTGCACCACTGGCAGTTGCGGCATATCGGTGCCGCGAATATTGAGTAGCCAACTGACCGAGTCGGGCGCGAATATCAGTGCTGCATCACAGCCGTGCGACTTGAGCACTTTGGCAATACGTTGACGTTTGTCGCTGCTGGACTCGCCGGTAAAGGCCTCTTCCAGCAACAGCCCCGGTGTGCACACTTCCTCCGGCCTGTCCTGCCAACAGCGATCGATCAGGTTGTCCGTGTCGGCAACAAGCTCAATACCCGCCTCGGACAGGAGGTTTTCCGTGGCGCGATACCAGTGCAAACTGTGCAGGCGCGGATCACAGGCCACTCTGGCACCGCGCGGCAGATTCGCGGTCAGCCATTGAGCCTGGGGCTCCTCATTCGAGTGGTGGTAGGAAAACAGCCCCGCGGGCACCTCGTTTCGCACCTGCACGGTGTAGCGGCCGTCGACGAATATGGCAGCCTCATCGCGCAACACCAAGGCCGCGCCAGCCGAGCCAGTGAAACCACTGATCCAGCGCAGTCGCTCTTTGTACTCTGGAATATACTCTCCCAGATACTCGTCGGCCCGGGGCACTACCAGTGCATCGTAGTGGGCCTGCGCCATCAGTTCCCGCACTGCCGCCAGGCGTGTTTCAATCATTGTCATGACGAGCCCCCTCAAACCAACACCGGGATTTAATCGCAACGCAGAACCTGGCGCGCGACGCGCAAAATAAGAAGGGGCGGGGATTCAAATACTATTCCACGTACAAGTCGAATTCGGACTTCGCGATCCCGCAGTCCGGGCACTCCCAGTCTTCGGGAATGTCCTTCCACAGCGTCCCTGCCGGGAAGCCGTCATCAGGCAAACCCTCTGCCTCATCGTAGATAAAACCACAAATTACACACTCGTACTTCTGGTATTGGGGATTACTCATTTAAAAATCTCTCAAATAGAAAACATTGTTGTTAAAAAATTATACGTCACTGCGACCAGTGCTTCTATACCAGTGCCTATAAGTCGCCCGCTAAGGTCAGGTGAAAGCCCGCGCCGTCGGGTTGCGCAATCAGTGACAACATCTGCTGTACCTGCGCATCGAGCGCGGTGTCACTCACCAGTTGAACGTCCAGTTCGTAATGCCGCTGCAGCAACTGCAACGAACCATTGGCCTCCAGCGGCCCCGTCAGAGTGATGATCTCTCCCTGTACAGCTTCGCCTTCTGGCTGCTGGAAATCCAGTGCATAGCTGCCCAGCGGCACCATACCGCGCGGGGACTTCCAGCCGGCATTTTGCCACACCAGCCGTCCTTTTCCGCTGTAAGGCATACCATCGCGCAACTGTAGCAGCTCTGATTGCAAGCTGAAGAAACCCTCCACGGCGAGCGGGGCGAACCGCCCCAACAGGCTCGCCGCCAGTTGCGCGTCCAGATTGAGCAGATCAAGATCCTGCTGACCTCGCAGTATCACTTCTCCGGCTAACCGCTGATCACCCCACTCGCTGCGTACCGTCAGGTGCGGTGACAGTGTTAATAACGACAGCGGGTGCAGTGACCACTGCACTGCGCCAAGCTGAAAATAGCCTTGCGGTAAACGCAACATGACACTGCTGGCGCTGCCATCCCAGACACTGCCGGACAAGCCACGCAGCAGTACCTGATCGCCCGGGACCACCAGGCCTATCAGCCGGGCGGGAGCAGTCATGAGGAGGCTAACAAAGAGCAGCAGGGCCAGAGCCGCAGCGCCGACAAGTCGGGACATTTTCACTTTATCCCGCCTCTGCTATACGCGCTGTAACGTTGACAAGACCAGCCGTGTTGGACTGGGTCAGGGAGACCTCGCGCACTAACATGTGCTCGGTGTGCTCCATGTGGTAGAGCCACTTCAGCACATCGTCAAAGGCCGCATTCTCCAGTCGCACCTGGATCTCGCCACGACTATTGGGCTGTAAGCGAATGACGGGGAGTTGCAAACGACTGGTAGATTCGTTGATGACCGAGGTGAGATTGCGATTGCTGCCAGTCTTGACGCCACTGGCGCGCAACTCCATCAATTCAGAGACCATCTCATCAACGCGGACCTGGGATTCGGCAATGGCCGTATTTTGCAGCAGCAGTAGCTCACGCTTGCTATTGAGAGGTGACCACACCAGTACGTACAACAGGTACAGGGCCAACACCAGTCCCAGCGCCAGTACACTCATCTGCTCCCGCTGGTTAAGTTGCGCAAACCACTCCTTCATGACCGCTCCGTCACCCGCAGGCGGGCGCTGACTCTGTCGCCCTGCGTACTGCTACTTTCCATAATCGCGTCCAGCCCGGCCTCACTCATACGGCTGCGCAATTGCTCTACACCCTCAAAGTCTGCGGCCACTATATTAAGGCGCATTTCGTTGCCCTTATCGTTGTAGTTAATGCTGGCAATAGTGGTGCCAGGCATGCCCGCTATCGCCCCGCCCACACGTTCGATCAGCCCGATAAAACCACTGGGCTGCCCGCTACCCCCGGCCAGCTCCAACTGCCGTCGCAACTGCTTCTCAGCATCGACGACCGCTCCCTGGGGGATCGCCTGCCGATAGCTCTCTTCTACCGCTGTGCGCAGCGCCAGATTCTGTATCGACAGGCTGCGGTATTCCGCGTAGCTGGCAGCCAGTTGTAAAATACCGGCAGCCGCAAATACAGCGGCGACGGCCCGCCACTGCTGCCACCATAATGCCAGCGGTAAACGCGGTACGAACTCGCCTTGTAACAGGTTAACCCTGATCTGGGGCAATTCGCTGAGCAGTAGCGCCGCGCACAGGTTGCCATTGCGCCATTGCACCCGGTCGCGGATGTCTTCCGGTAGTAGATCGGTATCCGCAGCCTGGTCCATGCCGTAAACAATCACGGCCTGCGGCGCACCCGCGTCGGTGAGCACGCCCTGTAACACCGGATTGACCAAATCACGTTCAACCGTGAAGCCCTCGCACTGTCCGATGCGCACAATCGCGGTGTCGCCCTCCATCACCAGGCACCATTCACCCGGCTGCCAGGGCAATAGCATCGGCTCGGGCAGCCACAGCTGAATACCGGGGAGGTCGGCAAGCATGGCCTGCCACTCCGCCATTTTCGACTTCGCCACTACGGCTGCGGCGTAGGTATCGGCTTCCAGCGGCGCACAGGAGAAGTGCAACTTATCGACATCCGCAGCCACCTGCTCTTCCAGCATGAATGGCAGCGATTGGCTGAGGTGCTTCTTTTCCTCTGCGGCGACGGTCAGCGTCAACAGGCGAGCATCCGCGCCGGGCGCGGCAAAACAGACTTTTATACGCCGTTGCGACAGGGTCGCGCGCAGGCTGTCGCGCACAGTGTCGTCATCCAGCCACTGTGGCTGAGCGCCGGCACCGGGCGGATACCAGGCCAGACGACCCTCGATAAGACGGACTACAGCAGATTCGCGCAAAACGGTGTTTTCCTCACTGCATAGTTCTCACGGTGTATATCCCTGTCATTACGGCACCCAACTACAGGCTGCCACTGGCTCTGATGAGGGAATCGATTTGGCGATTGTGGCGATGGAGCACACTGTACAAGCGCATCTTCCTGTCGGCAACCTCCGCTGTAGCATCCAGCAGGAAGTAGGACGAACTCTTTCCCAGCAACTTCTGAACCTCCGTCATTTTGTCCCGCCGTCCCTCAAATACCGGATTGTCGAGAAAATCGTTAACGTCCTTGAACCCCACTTCTTCCCGATACTCTGCCAAGGACAGGCCTTCCTCCGCAGTCAGGGGGCTGAGAACGTCGTCCGAGTTGATACTGCGCAACACCATTGGCGGCGCGGTGTGTATATTGAGGGACTCTGGTGTTTGCGGCCAGACTGTCACCCAGGGCAATAGCGCCTCGTAAATTTCGGGCGTCATATTGGCCACTGCACGCAGTTCACTGACACTCGACATAGGGCGATTCGCGGCGCGATACGCCGGTGTCAGCCCGTAGTAGTAGTCATCTTCTGCGCCATCCGGTTTTGGATTGGTATCGGCATCCAGCCAGTCACTGACGGACTCGGCGATCACCGTCGCCTCCTGCTCACTGACGGCGGGCTCTTCCAGGGCCTGCAACAGCCGAATAAATTGTTTCTGCGCCGCGCTCAACTGCAGCACGCCGGGCTGTGCCTCTCCCGCTGCCGGTGTGGCCAGCGCATTCAGATTGAAGCGCCCCTGCAGGTCTTCCAGCGTACCGCGCATCCAGCCGATGTCGTCCAGCGGATAATCGGGCGTCTGCCTGGCCCACAGATCGTCCAGGTCGTCGCGTGTAACGCCTTCTGCTTTGTCCTCGTCCCAGTCCATCACCAGCGCCATCGCGGCCAGGTCCTCTGCGCCGCGCAGATACGCCTGCGCCTGCTCGTCGAACAACAGATTGACGCTGCGCTGAAAAAAGCGGTCGAACTCGCTTTTCATCGCCACCACCAGCGCAGTGGCCAGCGCAAACACCAACATGGCGACAATCAGTGCGGCACCACGCTGTGTGCGGCCAGCGCCGAAACCGCTACGCGAGTTAGAGTGGTGGTAATGCATACAAGCGCCTCACTTCTCCCCAGTCTTCGAGTTGCAGGGTCATCTCGATCGCCACCGGCGGCGCCTTTTCCTCACCGGGCACACTGCTGTCGGCCACCCAATTTTCGCTCCAGTTGGTGGTATCCACTGAACTGCCACCGGTCTCGACTTGCAGTGCCTCCAGCGATGGCAAAAAGGTCAGTTGCAAGTCGTCGACGGCATCCAGCAACAATACCGTTTGTGGCTCGGTATCCGCGGCGCGATCCAGTACCGGATAGGAGTCCCGCCACAAACCGCCCTCCTCCAGACGATAGTTGATACGCTGCAGGTTGCTGCGCGGGTGGTCGTTGGGGTTATGCCACCCCGTGCGCGTAAAACTGAGGGTAAATCGTGCCAGCATGCCACCGGTCATCGCGGGTTCAATTTCACCAAACTCATCGCGGATCGGCCGATTGGCAAATTGTCGCAAGTCTCTCGAAATAATCATCAACGCGCGATTCACCTCATAGATACGGTCGGTATTTTCACGCAGGCTTTCAACTCCCGACATCACCGTGGACAGGCTGGTGTAGGAAATCATGGAAACGAAAGCGGTAATCGCCATCGCGATCAGGACTTCGATCAAGGTGAAACCTGTTGAAGGTCTATTCGACATCAGGATAGGTTCCTCATGTTCCATCACCTGACGACACGCCACTATCAACAGCCCCTGCGCCATCTCCGTCGCCTCCGCTGCCGCCGTCATCATCGTTATTAGTGCCACCGTTTCCATCGGATGAATCCGACAGGCCCTCGGAATCAATCGCCAGGTCACCGAACATAAAAGCCGACAGCATGTACAGGGGCTGCTCGCGTCGCTCTTCACTGAGAGCGACCCTGACTTCTATCCGGTAAAAATTGGCGAGATCAGTGGTTTTTGTTTCGGCCCACCAGTACCAATCTCGATCGACAAACGTCGCCTCGCCACTGTCCTTGCCCGCTTTGATATTGCGCGTAGACGCAATCACCAGACGCATTTCCGTCAATTTATTCACCGCTACAATCTCAGCGAGAGTCTTGTCGCGCAGGTAGCCGGCATCGTCCACCTGTTGGTATAAGGCCATCAGCAATGCGGGCAAGGTAATCGCGACGATAGCCAGCGCAACCATCACTTCCACCAGTGTAAAACCACGCGCACGCACTACTGATCGTACTCCTCTTCTTCGGACTGACCACGACGCAGCAGTTTGAAACGGCCCAGTAGATCCCACTCGATGCGCCACAGTAAATCACCGTTGTCTACCTGACGCACATTGATCGCACCGACGGTGGTTTCACCACTGGCGTAAAACACCACCTGCGGCCTGATACGCTCTTCATCCTCATCATAGTCGTCGTCATCCAGCGACAACTCGATTACCGGCGCATCTTCCAACTCAAGCTCCAGTGCCACACCTGGCGGCAGTTCCTGCGCTGCAAACATCTCGCCGCCGTTGCTGGGTTCCTCCCACCCGTCGATCTGACGCTGCAGCCACTGCAGACTGTAAATAGCCTCACCCGCCTGCTGTTGCTCCTGCAGGAACAGCCCGTAGTCCACACCCGTCATCTGTGCTTCATCCAGCGCATAGCTCGCGACATCGGCCAGACCGCGCACCTGCGACTCGAGCTTGATGTCCTGACCACCGGAACTGACAGAGAGATTCACCAGTGAGGTCATCAATACGACAACCATCAGCACAACCAACAGCTCGAGCAGGCTAAAACCGCGCTGACGCGAATGCGCCGCAGCGCTGATCGGCAGACCGGTCAGCGCCACGGGAGGGCTAGCCATGCGATATCAGTCCTCTGCTTTCCAGTTGCCGATATCGGCGGCCTGGTCTTCACCACCGGAGAGGCCATCGGCACCCAGGGAGTAAATATCCACTTCACCGTGCTCACCCGGACTCAGGTAGAGATAGGGTCGACCCCAGGGGTCAATCGGCAGTTCCGACAGGTAGCCGCCCTGCTTGAAGTTGCGCGGTTCGGGGCTGAGCGTGCTGGCTTCCACCAGGGCTTCAAGGCCCTGCTCGGTGGTCGGATAGACGTAATTGTCCAGCCGGTAAATCTTCAGCGACGTTTCGATCGCCTTGAAGTCTGCCTGTGCCTTCTGCACACGGGCCTCGTCCGCACGATTAAGTACCGTGGGCGCAACCACGCTGATCAGCAAGCCCATGATTACCAGTACGACCAGAATTTCCACCAGCGAAAATCCCGCATTGCTTCGTTGTTTCATCGTTCACTTCACCATTGTATTGAGATCGAATATCGGTAATAAAATCGCGAGGACGATGGTCAGAACCATGCCTCCCATGAATACCACCATCAGCGGCTCGAACAGACTCATCAGTGTGCCCATGGTCATTTCCAGCTCGCGCTCCTGATTGGTCGCCGAGCGCTCCAACATACTTTCCAACTCGCCGCTGGCCTCACCGCTGGCGACCATATGCACCATCATTGGTGGAAAGCGACCGCTTTCCCGCAGCGCCCGATTAAGGCTGCTGCCCTCCTGCACATGTGCCGCCACAGCGACGCTATCCTCGCGCAGCACAAGATTGGTTAACACCTCGCCGGCGATGCGCAGCGACTCCAGCAAGGGCACGCCACTGGCCATCAGGATACTGAGCGTGGAAGCGAAACGGGCGGTGTCCATCGCGGTAATGACCCGCGATATTCCCGGTACGCTCAGTAGCATACGGTGCCAGCGCTTCTTGCGCACCGGATTGCGCAACAGGCGTTGCAGTGCAAAATACACCACCAACAGCCCCACCAACAGGTAGACGCCGTAGTGCTGGAAAAAATCACTGGTGGCAATCAGACCGCGCGTCAGCGCTGGCAGTTCCCGGTGACTGTGCGAAAAGATCCCCACCAGTTCCGGCACCACAAAAACCAATAACAGCAGCACCACCGCGATCGCCACCCCGACCAGGATAAAGGGGTAGATCATCGCCATTTTCAGCTTCTGACCGGTGTACTGTCGCTGCTCCGTGTAATCTGCCAACTGCTGCAGCACTGGACCCAGAAAGCCCGCGTGCTCGCCAGCATTCACCATGGCGCGGTACATTTCCGTTGAACACGCGCGGAAACTCCGCCATCGCATAGGCCAGCGTGTGGCCCTCGGCCACGCGCGATCGCACCTGCAATAACATACCCTTGATACGATTACTGCGGCTCTGCTCGGCCGCTGCCTGCAACGCTTCATCCAGCGGCAGATTGGCCTCCACCAGCGTCGCGAGCTGGCGGGTAATCAGTGCCAGGTCGGCGACACTGACGCGGGATAACAGTATCGCGGGACGAAAACCCGGCGTGCTTGATTCCGCCTTATTCGCTTGCGCAACTTCTACGGGTCGCAGTTCCTGCCCGCGCAACTGTGTGCGAACCTGTCGTTCGGAGTCACCCTCAAGCACGCCCTTGACGATTTTGCCCTGAGGATTTAGCGCCCGATAGCGATACGCAGTCACGATTCAACCTTTTGCATTAGCAACACGGTGTCAGACGATGGAAGTCACGCGCATGACTTCCTCAATGCTGGTTTCACCCGCCAATATCCGGCGCCGGCCATCGCTTTCAATACCCGGATAATTGCTGCGCGCCACCTTGACGATATCTTGCTCATTAGCGCTCTCGTAGATCATCTGGCGCATCGCATCGTCAATCTCGACCATTTCATAGATGCCGGTGCGGCCTCGATAGCCGGTGTATTTGCAGCTTTCGCAGCCCTTGGCATGATGCACACGTGCACCGTGATCATCCGCGCTCAGGCGCAGCAATTCACGTTCCACGGGATTGGGCTCGGCCTCTTCTTTACACTCGTTACACAGCAGGCGCACCAGGCGCTGCGCCATCACTGCGATCAGGCTGGACGACAACAAGAACGGTTCGATACCCATGTCTTTCAGGCGAGTAATTGCACCGATGGCGGTATTGGTGTGCAGGGTGGACAACACCAGGTGACCGGTCAGCGATGCCTGCACGGCGATCTCGGCAGTCTCCAGATCGCGTATCTCACCGACCATTACCACGTCCGGATCCTGCCGCAGGATGGCTCGCAGGCCGCGCGCAAACGTCATATCGACCTTGGCATTGACCTGGGTCTGCCCTATCCCCGGCAACATATACTCGACGGGATCTTCGATGGTGAGAATATTGCGGGATGTCTCATTAATCTCCCCCAGCCCGGCATACAGCGTGGTGGTTTTACCCGAACCGGTAGGGCCGGTCACCAGGATGATGCCATGGGGACTGTGCAGATGTTTTTTAAAGGCAGTCAACACCTGTGTGTTCATCGCCAACTGGGTCAGCTGTAATTGCCCTGCCGCCGTATCGAGCAGTCGCAATACCACCCGTTCACCGTGTGCTGAAGGGATGGTCGACATGCGGATATCCACCGAGTGTCCGGCGATTTTGACCGAAATCCTGCCATCCTGCGGCACCCGCTTTTCGGCGATGTCCAGCCTGGCCATAACTTTCAGGCGCGACACCAGCAGGGGCGCCAACATACGCTTGGGAGACAGCACTTCTGCCAGCACACCGTCGATGCGATAGCGCACACTGAGCCGGTCCTCGAAGGTTTCGATATGGATATCCGATGCCTGCTCACGCACAGCTTGAGACAGAATGGCATTGATCAGGCGGATGATGGGCGCATCATCCTCGGTGTCCATCAGATCGCCAGTATCGGGAATGGCATCGGCGAGGCGACTGAGATCGACATCGGCGCCAATGTCTTCGGCCATTTGCACGGCCTCGTTGTTGTTGCGCTGATAAGCCAGCGTCAGGCGCCGCTTGAAATCGCTCTCGGGCACGTCCTGCAACACAAAGGGCGCACCGAGCATGCGGCGCAATTCAGTCAACACCTGTACTTTCGGCTGCCCGATATGCACCACAATGGTGGCACCGTCATCGGCTGTATCAAGCAAAACACCGTGCTGTTGGGCAAAGGTAAACGGCAGGCTTGGCCTGACGGATGGGCTCGTTACGGGCACATCCGCTGGCACTACCTCAGCGAGATCACTCACCGGCCGTCTACCGGAGGCGCAGGCGCCCCTGGGCCGTAGGAGCCAGACTCGGCCTTGATCGTTTCCAACTGCTTCAAATCGTCCTCCCACTCGGACATCAACGGCAGGTCTGCATCGTTGAGATAGGTCATGCCCTTATCCCGGCGCTGTGACTGCTGATCACGAATGTAGCGGTATTTCTCGGCAGAGGCCCCGGCCAGCGCCGCATTGTCCCTGATAATTGTGGTGCGGATAAAAATCATCAAATTCTGTTTGGTCACCTGCTCGGCGTCGCTGCGAAACAGTCTGCCCAGATACGGAATATCCCCTAGCAGCGGCACCTTCTGCTGGGCATCCTGTACATCGTCCTTGATCAGGCCGCCGAGCACCACAATCTGGCCGTCAATTGCCAGCACCTTGGTCTCGATTTTGCGTTCATTGGTAATGATATCCGACGCCGATTCTGTCACTGACAAGCCGCTCAGGCTGGAGACTTCCTGCGAAATATCCAGCACCACGGCATCGCCTTCATTGATATGCGGGGTCACTGTCAGCGTGATACCCACGTTCTCGCGCTCGATGGTCTGGAAGGGGTTGGTCGCGCTGTCGGCGGTTGAAGTAAACGAGCCTGTCACAAAGGGGACGTTCTGTCCCACGGTGATGTAGGCCTCCTCGTTATCCAGCGTCAGTATACTGGGCGTGGACAGAATATTGGCGTTCTTGGTTTCCTTGAGGGCATTGAGGATTACGGTCATCGAGAGACCGTCACTAATCTGACCCCAGCCCAGAGACAGCCCGCCGGTTCCCGCCAGTGCGGCGGCCAGAGAGCCTATATCGACATCATTATCGGTCGAGTCGGCTGGCAGCACCGCTGCGCCAATATTGGCCGCACGCACATCACCGGCGTTAATATTACTGCCGTAAAAACCGCTGTCATCGGCAAACAGCCACTGCAACCCCAGGTCCTGCCCATCGATCACTTCCATTTCCACAATAATAGCTTCTACCAGCACCTGCGCGCGGCGAATATCCAGGCGCGCAATCACCGCCTCCAGCGCAGCCATTTCATCGGTATCCGCGGTGATGATCAGCGCGTTGGTGCCCTCATCCGCCTCGATGGTAGAGGTATTGCCGGAGCCCCCCGCTTTCACGCCATCGGCCGGCTGCAATTCGCTCATATTCTTCATCACCCGGGTCAGCACCTCGGCAATGGACAGCGCATCGGCATATTCCAGATAGATCACCTTCACGTTGCCACTCTGCTCCAGAGGGGTATCGAGGTGATCGATCAGTTTGCGCATACGCGCGCGCTCCAGTTCGTCGCCGCTGATCAACACACTGTTAGTGCGCGTGTCGGCGACCAGCAGCGTCTCCTGCTCACCACCCGCGGCCTTGGCTTCGGACTTGTTGAGCTGGTCCAGCATCTTCACCACGTCTTCCGCCACCGCGTAACGTAACTTGATGACATCTGTCTGCTGCACCGCGGATTTGTCCATGCGATCAATAATGTCTCTGATCTTGTCAATATTGGACGAAATGTCAGAAATAATGATCGCGTTACTGGGGGCGTAGGCGGCCATATGCGCTTGCTGTGGCACCAGGGGGCGCAGCACGGGAATCAACTTGGCGGCGGAGATATTGTCCAGTCTAAGCACCTGCGTGACATATTCCTCAGAGCTAATACCCGAATTGCCGTCACTGACACCCACCGGTGCCGAGCGCGCATCCTTGTTCTGTATCACCCGCACCACGTCACCGGAGCGCACCGCCGCGTAACCGTGTACATCCAGAATCGACAGAAACAGCTGGTACAACTCATCGGCGGACACCGGGTGGGAAGAAATGACCTTCACTTTCCCTTTGACGGCAGGGTCGACCACAATGGTATTGCCGGTGGCCTCCGCGACAAATTTGATCAACTCCTGAATATCCGTGTCATTCAGGTTGACGGTGTAATCCTGCGCCGAGAGCGGGGCGCTGCCAAGCAGCAGCGCAAACAGCCATGCCACTATATGAAAGGGGTGAAACCGATTTGTGGCAGTCACTAACATTCTATCCTTTTGCAAAATTTCACTCGGAGGCACCACCGTCCAGATTGACGCTGAGAGTAAGTTGCTGACCCCCACGCTCCAGCTCAAAAACAACTTCTCCCGCGGTGCGCAGGCTATTGTACAGAACCATCGTATTAGTAGGATTATCAAGGCTGACGCCATTGATCCCCGTCACCACATCACCTGCTTCGAAGCCCATTTGCGTAAATTGCTCCGCATCCGTTCCCGGGCTGACCCGGTAACCGCGCATCGTCGACCCTTCGCGCACGGCGCTGATTCTGACCACCTCTGCCAGGGATTGCGGATTCTGGTACAACCGCTCACGGTAACTCTGTGCAAGGCTGGTCGTCTGTGCATCTTCGCGTCGATCGACCGGGGCGGAAGTTTGGGTGGCAGCTGGCATAGCCGGGGCGGCAGAACCCGTGCCCAGGCTGGATTCGTCATACAGCGCCAGTAGCTCATACGTCCCGCCATTGTCCAGCACCACCTGCATAGGCATCACTTTGGCCAATGTGACCTCACCTGAGAGCGGCAACTTGTCTTCTACCGAATACACATCCTGCTCGTTATTGCTCTCGATGATGGCGTATCCAAGACCGTCTTCGGTGGATGACACAATTCCGCGCAGCTTGAGCTGTAGCCGGGTTTCCTGGGCGCCCTCTTCTATCCCGTCGCGGGAGCTGGCCAGCTCGGATTCCTCCGGCAGCGGGATCTCCACCACCGACTCCCCGGCCTCACCAAACAGATGCCAGGCCACCAGGCTATCGATGTCCACAGGCTCCGCATCCCGCACGGAACCGCCGACAGAAACAGGATTGATGACTTGGGGAACGACCGTCGCTGAGGACTCGGCAGCGGGCACCAGGGCCCAAATGAGCTTGGTTAGCGCCAGCACTGCCCAGATGGCCAGCAGGCACAAGACTACCTTGCGCAAGCGACGCGCGTGGTCGGGTCGGGCGAGAGCGTTCAGCGCGCCGGTCAGCGCGGCGCTTGCGCGCGCAGACAATGCACTTGAATTACTTAGCCACTGGGCCGACACGACCTACTCCCCTAATGTCCGGCAAGCGATACCTCACCAGTACTTTTGATGGGGCAGATTATAGAGTGCGCGGTTGAAAGTTGAAACCGCTGTATCCGGGGGCTCATCAGAGTGTCACACAGGCCGGAGCGACCACTTGCATTGACTCGAACCGGGGCTATATATAGCTTTGGTCGCCTAAAAGCCCTGCCAAGTACCGTACCTGGCGACCCGGCCGATGCATCATACCAAGGAAACGGCCTGGAAGATCTGCACACTTTAGTTCAGTCCTGGTATCTGCAGATCAAATTCGTCCATCTATAAATGGTCTCGATGGGATCCTTCAGCACGGCAGTAGCTTGCCGCAAGGTCATCGTACCGGCCTTTAGTCATTCGCCCGGGCCAATTCGCTGGCGTCGCGGGCAAACATCTCTTCGAGCTCAATTGCGGACTCCTTGGCAAGCTCGCGCAGCTTTTCTTCATCGTCCTGCACGCTGTGATACTCGTTCAGGCGACGTTCATCGTGCTCGACAAACCGCGTAACCATCTCCCGGGCTTGCTTGCCGTCTACCCCCAGACTCTCCAGCACTGAGCGCCCCATATCGACAGCTGATAAAAAGGTTTCACGCCGAATCACCTGCACCCCCAGGTTCATCAGGCGGTAGGCATGATTGCGATTGCGCACCCGGGCGAAGACCTTGAGTGAGGGAAAATGTGAACGTATCACAGTGGCTGCCGCTACGGAGGACTCCACATCGTCAATCGCCAGCACCAGAATACTGGCAGTGTGCGCGCCGGCAGCTTCCAACAGATCCATGCGCGAGCCGTCCCCGTAGTAGATCTCATTGCCATACAGCCGCACGAAGTCCACTTGCTGGGGACTGGCATCCAGCGCTGTGAACGGAATTTTCATCGCACTGAGAATACGGGCAACCACCTGGCCAAAACGGCCGAAACCGACAATGATGACCGGGGTCTCCTCTTCTTCTATATGATCGAACTCGGGCTTCTCTTCCGGCCGCTTGTCCCAGCGGTCGTAAACAATAAAGAGTAACGGCGTTACCACCATCGAGAGCGATACCGCCACACTGTATAATTCCACTTGGACAGCCGACATCGCGCCCGCCGCCACGGCAACACCGAACAGAACGAACGCAAACTCTCCCCCCTGTGACAATGCAATACCCAACTTCAGTGACTCCCTGGGCGCGAGACCGTTCCAGCACCCCAAGCCGAACAGCACGGCCAGCTTGATCGCCACGATACCCGTGATCAACACCAGAATCTCGGCCGTATCAGAGGTGACAAGCCCCACATTCAGCGACATCCCCACCGCGATAAAAAACAGACCTAACAGCAATCCCTTAAACGGTTCGATATCGGCCTCGAGCTGGTGTCGAAACTCTGAATCCGCCAGCAATACGCCCGCGATAAACGCGCCCAGCGCCATCGAGAGACCTGCGGCCTCGAGTAAATACGCCATACCGAAAGCCACCAGCAGTGCCGTTGCCGTCAAAATTTCGCGCACGTGACTGAGCGCCGCAATGCGCAGCACCTGGCCGAGTAAAAACCGGCCCGCAAACAACACCGCCAGCAACACACTCACCGACAGCAGCACCTGCCACCAGGAGAAGTCTTCTGCGCCCACCTGAGAGCCCAACAAGGGCAACAGCGCCAGCAGCGGCACCACGGCCAGATCCTGAAAGAGCAATGTCCCGAAGGCCGAACGCCCCCAGCGCGTGGTCATTTCGCCGCGCTCGGCAATCAACTGCAATGCAAACGCAGTGGACGACAGCGCCAGTACGAGCCCCACCACAGCAGCCGTTGACATCGACTCCCCGAGCAGCATCGAGAAACCCATCAGCAACGCGGCACTGATCAGCACCTGGGCACTGCCGAACCCAAAAATCGCCTTGCGCAGTGCCCACAAGCGGGTGGGCCGCAGCTCCAGACCGATCACGAACAGCAGCAGAATGACCCCGAACTCCGCGACATGCAGGACCTCTTCCACCTGCCCTATCACGCCGAATCCCCAGGGACCGACAATCACACCCGCCGCGAGGTACCCGAGCACGGCGCCCAGCCCCAGGCGCGCCGCCAGCGGCACCAGTATCACGGCTGCCAGCAGCAACAGCATCAGTTGTTCAAAACCGGGCATGGTGCTATTCCTCAGTGATTGATGGGCGGTCGCAATGGTGCACCCCTGGCGGGGCATCTTGAAGTGGTGCCGACACGGCGAGTCGAACGCCGGACCTACGCATTACGAATGCGTTGCTCTACCAACTGAGCTATGTCGGCCTTGTAACGGGGCCATAGTGTATCCAGCGGCCGATTGAATTCAAGTGCCTGTGATATTCGACAGTGGCGCTGCCTGAAAAACGCGAGGCTGCATCAGGCGATCGCACCCTGCGCTTTCAGTGCCTGGACTTCCGCCATTGTCATGTCCAGCAGCTCAGTCATCACGCTGTCTGTATCACTCCCCAGCAGGGGCGCGGCACTGAAACTCTCCTCACTGCTGCGTGAAAGCTTGATTGGATTGCCGGGACCACGCGTACTGCCGCCCTCTGGATGGTGTAGATCAACCACCATATTGCGGTGTAGTACTTGCGGATCTGACAGGGCCTGACTGAAGCTGTTAACTGCTGAGCAGGGAATACGCTGCGCCTCGAGTTTGGCCAGCCAATGAGCGCTGGTGTTCTGGCTCAGGAGCTCATTCAGTCGCCGATTGATCAATTCGCGCCCCTCCCAGCGGCCCGGCTGCGCATCGAATGCCGGGTCATCAAACTCGGGGCAGGTCACTACCTTTTTCAGGTTCTGCCAGAAATTGTCAGTGATAACCGCGATGACAATAAAGCCGTCACTGCAGCGAAAGGTATCGTAGGGGACGTGAACGAAATGCGCGTTGCCGATGGGGTAAGGGTCCTTGCCGGACAGCGAATGCATGGTCGCCATGTAATTGAGCATGGAAATCTGGCAGTCCACCATGGCGATATCCACATGCTGGCCCTGTCCGCTGCGCTCACGCTCGTACAGCGCGGCGAGTACGCCCATCACACCGAACATGCCGCCGCCCAGATCGCCGATGGGTATGCCCGCACGCACCGGCTGTGCAGGGCCTGACCCGGTGATCGACATACCGCCACCGGCGGCCTGCGCGACCTGGTCAAACGCGGGGCGGTTAGCCCCCGGGCCGGTAGATCCAAACCCCGTTACAGTACAGGTGATAATACGTGGATTGATCAGGCTAAGCGTGTCGAAATCCAGACCCAGCCGCGCCGGGACACCGGCACCAAAGTTGCTCAATACGATATCAGACACTTCGACCAATCGCCGGAACACCGCCATGCCTGCGTCGGACTTGAGATCGATGGCCACGCTTTTCTTATTGCGGTTGAGTGTCAGAAAATAGGCCCCCATACCGTGCAGGGAGTTCTCGGGGTCAGTCGCCAACAGGGCTCGAGTGCCCTCGCCCTGCAGCGGTTCCACTTTGATGGTTTCTGCGCCCAGATCCGCCAGAATCATGCCGGCATAGGGCCCGGACAGCATATGGGTCAAATCCAGTAACCGCACGCCTGCCAGTGGCTTATTCATCTGCTCATCAATGTCTAGAGATAGTATTTCAGCAGAGACAATACCAGCGACAAGCCTACCAGGGGGTATATCCAGCGCTGTAACTTACGCATCTGTTCCGGGTTCGCCGGTTTCGCAAAACGCTCTCCCAACACCACCATTAAAGCGACGCCGCCAAAAATCAGCAAAAGTAATAATAGTAAGTTATTCATCGACCCGTCTCTCCGCGGCTATGGTTGCGCTACGCCGCATCACAAGGTGCACCACAGAGCGTGTGTGCTTGTTGGAGAATCATCCCGCCTGCTTGCCGGGGTCATCCAGCTCCACCGGTGCGGCTGAGCCGGCGAAGATGAGTCGCGCCAGTCCCTCGGTCAGATCGAAGATCTGCGTGGATGTCACCTCGTAGCTGGAACGCGTGATGCGCCATTGGCCGTCGCTGCGACTGTAGGCATCATCGTAAAATCCGGCCAGTTGCGTGACGATCTGCCGGCGGGTGTCGATCATGTAGTAGTACAGGCCCCATATGCCGGTCGCGTTATCCGCATCCAACACGTCTATACGGGGATTCTGGCCATGATGCATTTCGACAATATGAGGTTGGCAAGCGAGTTCGGTAAAGACCGCCACCATTTTCTCACGGTCGTCGAAATTGCCAATACGACCATAGCGCAGATCGATCTTGCCGACGGCAAAGCACTCGCGCACGACATCGGGCTGCTTGTTGTCACAGGCGTGAAAGTAGCGCGCTTTCAACTGCCTGATATCTTCAATCGCTTCGAGTCGCGCGAGACGCTGTTCCAGTGACATCGCTTATTAATCCGGCGCGGAGATGACACGGTAGGCGTCGGCAATCTGGTCGGCACGCTCTACCGTACAATCGAGATCTTTCAGCAGGCCATCCTTCAAGCTGTACACCCAACCATGCACCGCCAGCGGCTGGCCGCGCTGCCAGGCATTTTGTACGATGGTAGTGTGGCACACATGGGAGACCTGGGTTTTCACATTGAGTTCACACAACAGCTCCAACCGCTCCTCCTTATCCTCTATCGCTTCAAGTTTTTTGCGGTGTCGATGTTGTACATCCTTGATATTGCGCAGCCAGTTATCGATCAGGCCGTTGTCGGCGTTTTCATAGGCTGCAGCAATACCGCCACAGCCGTGATGCCCCACCACCATAATATGTTTAACTCCCAGTACATCCACTGCATATTGCAGCACCGTGAGACAGTTGAAATCTGTGTGCACCACCATATTGGCGACATTGCGATGTACAAACACTTCACCGGGCATCAAACCGATGATCTGGTTCGCCGGTACACGACTGTCAGAGCAGCCAATCCAAAGGTATTCAGGGTTTTGCTGGGCGGCCAGTTTTGCAAAGAATTGGGGATCGCTGGTCTTGACGCTCTCCGCCCACTCCCGGTTCTTTTCAAACATTTCATTGAGCTTGGTCATCAAACTTCCTTAAAGAACCAGTGTGCTGAGGCGAGAATGCGCCACACAATTACCACCGCGCGCCTTGGCATTTTCCAGCGCTTTATTGCCAACGGCTTCCATCTGTCTCGCCAACTGCGACATATCGACAGCGGGAAATTGTTGAGGTTCCCAGGTCACAAGACCGATACTTAGAGAGACCTGCAACACTGCGCCGCGGCCATCATCCACGGAGAAGTCCTCGATATCAATGCGCATGCGCTCGGCAACGTCCTGACTCACCATCTCGCCGCCACCAGGGAGCAACACGGCAAACTTTGACTGACCCAGACGCGCCAGTAAATCGGTCGCACGCAAGCTTGAAGACAGCCGCTCCGCGACCTTCCTGATCACAAACTGACCACGGCGCACCCCGTAGTGCTGGTACAGATCATCAAAATCGTCTATTTCCATCAGCAGCGCGGTAAGTGGCTTGGCGGCGCGCCGGGCCCGCGCAATCTCCCGCGCGATGTCGCGCCCGAAACCGCGCGTATTGCTGATCTCCGTAAGCGGATCCAGCAGTGTCAGCTGGGAAACCTGTTGACGACTGACGGCGGCCTTGAAGCAGGCCGATAAAATAGCCGACAGATGGGCCAGCAAATGCTCTTCCTGCTCGCCCAGCATCAGCGAGTCATCCTGAAGACCCAGGTGCAGGCTCCCTATCAGACGACCGGAGTCCATCAAGGGCATCAATAGCGCATACTCGACACCGTGCTCGGACTTGAGTATCTCGAACATGCGCGAATCGGTAGCGTCTATCAATGCGATATCAGGCTCCAACTCGTACAACTCCTGAATCGGAAAAACGTCACTCAGCAATTGCAGGCTCTTGCCATAGCGCTCCGCGCCCACCAGAATATTCGACAGGACATCGTCCGGATCATACAGCCATAATTCCGAGGTGCGGAAGGAGAAATGCCGCGGCATGCTTACCAGCAATATTTCAAACAGCGGCTGCAGCCCCTGTGCGTCCAGCACCATGAGCTCGAGCTGATGGGTTTGCTGGTAGAGGTAACGGTTGATCGTCAGCGTCTCACTGAGTCTGCTTTCCGTTAGCTCAGCACGGGGTATTACAGGAGGAGCGCCCTCTATTTCTTCGCTCTGCCCGCCGCCCGAATCCATATCATCTATCATTAAAAAACTCACCTGACGCCCCGCAGAATTGGTGTGCGCAGCCAGTTGTTATTGGATAAAGAGTGTAAGCGGCCTATACTTGCGATGCAATCCTGAGGGGCAATGTCCATGCTTCAATCACTGCCAAGTAATATCCGGCTGAAGCTGGAACAAACGCTCGCCCAATGGCCGCAGTGGAACTGCGACCCAGTGGTGACCCGCGCCCCAACAATCATCAAGGTGCTGACCTCCGGGATCAGTAATTACAGCGTCCTGGTTGAATCGGAACAGCATTTCGTTGTCCGTATCGACGGTATCAAGCCCGCCAAGTTCGGACTGTGCCGCCAGACTGAATGGCGCACGCTGGCGGCTGCTAACAAAGTGGGCCTGACTCCCCGTCCGTGCTACTTCAATCCCGATCTGGGCAGCCTCGTCTGCGACTACCTTGCTCCCGACGTCTCACAGGCGCTGGAGGTTGCCGACATTGCGCGCTTACTGCACAAAATACACCGGCTACCGCCAAGGCATCATCGCCTCAATCTGACAGACCGCATTTTGCGTTATGAAAAGCAACTCGAACGCCTGGACCGGGCGCCGAGCAGTACATTTCAGCAATACGGTGTAGCGGTGTCCGGCATGCTGCAGGAGATCAGCGAGCGTCCCGGAGAATCAGTGCTATGTCACAACGACCTGCTGCGCGCCAACCGCATCTACAGCGCCGGCAAACTGTGGGCCATCGATTGGGAATACTGCGCGATGGCAAGCCCGTGGTTTGACATCGCGGTGATCGTCAACGGCGATGCGCTAGCCGCGCCCGAGACGGAAATCCTGCTAAAAACCTATCTGGGCCGTGCGCCCAACGACTGGGAGCGCGGCATGCTGCATCGGTACGGCTGCGTTTACCGCTACCTTGAACTGCTGTGGTACAGCGCGCTGGAACAACCTATCCTCGATGCGCTGACCGTCGAAAAGAAATCGGCTGCATTGGAATCCATGCTGGCGCAGGCCGCAACGGAACACACCGCCCAGATGATATAGCCACTTGTTAATCCCGAAAGTTGGTGAACTGCAACGGTGCGTCAAAATCTTCCTTCTTTAACGCTGCCATTACCTGCTGCAGATCATCACGCTTTTTTCCTGTCACCCGCACCTGATCGTCCTGCACCTGGGTCTGAACTTTCATCTTCGCCTCTTTAATGTGCTTGATGATGGCGCGACACTGCGCGCTGTCCAGACCGTGACGCAACACGACGGTCTGGCGCACGACCTTGCCGGTGGTCTGCATGTCACCACAGTCCATGGCACCCGGATCGATATCGCATTTAATCAGCGCGCTGCGCAACATATCTTCCATCTGGTTCACCTGAAACTCCGCTTCTGCTCGCATTACCACGCTGCGATCGTCGCGTTCAAAGGAGGCATCAACCCCTTTGAAATCGAAACGATTATCCACGATCCTTGAGGCTTGATCCACGGCATTGGTGAGCTGGTGCAGATCCACTTCAGAAACAACATCAAATGATGGCATAGTGTGCATTCCTAGGAGTTTGCGAAAACAAGAGTGACATAGTAATGCGCAGAGAGCAGTTTTCAATCCCGCATCACGGTTTTTGGGGTTTTTGCTCCCGCTCAGCCAACAAGCCCTCTTGCGCATTCCGATCACTCTCGCCAACTGACAGCGCTGCGATATACCCCGCTTTATGAGACTGATGAACGACAATGTAACGCAGACTCTGACGACTTATGGGGGTAAACCATGTACGACCTGATTGGCACCTTTATCTTCTTCTTCGCGGTTATCGACCCGATCGGGACAATACCGGTCTTCATTGCCGTCACCAACGACTATGAAGAACGGATCAAGCGCAGAATAGCAATTCGCGCGGTGCTCATCTCGGCAGTCCTGCTGATCTTCTTTGTGATGGCCGGGGAGATCATTCTCACCGCGCTGGACATCCCACTGGCGGCCTTTGAGATAGCGGGCGGGATCGTGTTGTTCATCTTTGCATTGTCGATGATATTCGGCGAAAGCAAACCGGAGGCGGAGCTGAAGTTGCCTCGCAGCGAGAGCGAGACCGCCATCTTTCCACTGGCAGTACCCTCGATTGCGAGCCCCGGCGCTATGCTCGCGGCCGTATTGCTGACAGAGAACAACCGATTTAATCTGTTGGAGCAAGCGCAAACCACGCTGGTCATGTTGCTTGTACTGCTAGTGGTACTGTTGCTGATGCTGGTAGCCAGTTGGGTACATCGATTTATCGGCAACAGTGGGGCGAGTATCATCAGCCGGGTGATGGGCATGATCCTCGCTTCCGTCGCCGTCACGTCTGTACTGGCCGGGATAACCGAGTATTTTGGCTTGTGATACGTCATGGCGAGGGCACGGCCACTTAAATTAGCCTAAACCCCTGAACCGGACTGAATTTACCCGTGTTTGCGCGGCACCGGGGAATTTTTCTGTAGTAGAGTAGCCGTTAACAATAACGAGGCAGGATTACTCATCATGACGGCAACGAAGCGAACATTTTGCTCTCTGTGTGAATCATTCTGCGGCCTGGAGGTAGACGTCGATGAGAACCGCATCACCGACATACGTCCCGACGCAGAGCACGTCGTTTCCAAAGGCTACGTCTGCGTCAAGGGCACAAAGTTTGACTCCATCCAACATAGTCCCGACCGAGTAACCGAGCCACTGAAGCGCGTCGGCGACTGCTGGGTAGCGATTTCCTGGAAGCAGGCGCTGGACGAGATTGGCGACAAGATCAAGGCGATTATCCAGCGTGACGGGGCGCAGGCATTCGGTAATTTTGTCGGCGCCCCTGGCGGCAGCAACCTGATGTCGCCTATCTTCCGCGGTGAGTTTTACAAGGGGATTGGCTCCAACCGCATGTATGGCACGGGCACCTGCGACACGATGAACAAATTCCGGGTGAACGGTGATATGTACGGCTCGCCCATGCGCCTGGCTTACCCCGACGTAGACCACACCAACTTTATGATGATACTCGGCGCCAACCCGAATATTTCCGGCAATACCCTGTACCACTTACCGCGCTCGCGCGATCGTTTCGCGGGAATTATTGCGCGGGGCGGTCGCGTAGTATGGATCAATCCACGCCGGGTTGAGTCGGCCCGAACAGGCGAGCACCAGTTTATACGCCCGGACACTGACGTATTTTTCCTCGCCGCCTTTTGCAACGAGATTTTCCGCCGCGATGCTATCGACCACGAACTGGTCGAGCGAACAATGAAAAACCTGGAATCATTGCGCACTGCCGTTGCCCCATGGACAGCCCAGCGACAGGCGCAGGTCACGGGTATCTCAGCGGACACGCTGCTTGATCTGGTCGATGCCTATCTCGCCGCCGATGGCGCGGCGCTGAATATGGCCACCGGTGTCAATCAGGGGCGCAGCGGCACCCTGTGCTACTGGCTGCTCGAATCGATCTCCGCCATCACAGGTAATTTTGACCGCCAGGGCGGCAACCTGATCGGCGAAGGGATTATCGATTTCGCGCTACAGGCCAAGGACGATCCGGTGTTAAAACTGGGTTTTCACCGCAGCGATGACCTGCCCACTGTGTCGGGCCAGCAACCGGCGTCTATGCTGGCCGATGATATTCTCGGCGGTGAGGTCAAGGGGCTGTTCGTTGAGGCGTCCAACCCGCTGCTGGCTGTTCCCAACCCCGGCAACCGTCTGGAGCAGGCCTTGAGCAAACTCGAATTGTTGGTCTGTATCGACTGGTTCCGCAATGAGACAGGTAACCTGGCCCACTATATTCTGCCCGCAGCCACCTGGATGGAACGCCCCGGCATGCCGTATGCGCTGCAGTCCTTTGTGGGCTGCACCCCGACACCCTACCTGTATGCGGCCGACAAAGTACTGGAGCCGCCGCCTGGCGTACGTGAGGAATGGTGGATGTACGTGCGCCTCGCGGACAAATTCGGCGTCACTCTAATGGGCAACCGGTTCCTCAGTGGCTTTCTCAAGCTGGCTGCGCGGCTGGCCCACACCCCATTCGGCTATATCAGCGTGCCCAAGGTACTGATCAGTGGCATGTTAAAGCAGGCTGGGCAGCCCGATTTCAAGGCTATGCTGAAGAACCATCCCCATGGCCTGCGCCTGCCGGACAATCCGGGGCGTAATTTTCTCGGCACGGACCGCGTGCTCACAGAGGATGCCCTCGTCGATCTCGGCCCGCCGGATTTTGTCGCCACCTTCAATGACCGTGTCGGGCTGTTATTTGAGGACGAACTCGCCAATCTGGGCCGGATGAAGTTAATCGGCAAGCGTGAAATAAAACGCATGAATTCCTCCTCTGCCAATTCCCCGCGACTGGTCAAGGACAAAACCAATTACGCCTACATTTCACCCGTAGATGCTACCCGATTAGGTATTACAGAACGGGATTTCGTGGATGTCAGCAGCCACTTCGACAGCATCACTATCCCGGTGCGCATCACCGATGAGATGATGCCCGGCGTGGTGGCCATCCCGCAGTGCTGGGGTCACCAGAAAGCGGATGGCTTGCGACACGCGCAGCAACACCCGGGAGTGAATTCCAATTTTCTGGCCGGTGACGGCTATGGCAACGTGGAGAAACTGTCGGGGATGGCACACCTGTCCGGCATCACTGTCGACATGGCACGCTCTGACCGTATCGCCAGCGCCTGACAGCGATGATGAGACAACACTGGCATGTTCTGGGTGCAGGCGCGATCGGCAGCCTCTACGCACACGCACTCCAGCGCAGCGGCTGCCAGACGACGCTGGTTATGCGCCACTCCATGCAAGCGCGATCCCTGCCGGTAATTGTGGAACGGGGCGAACTGCGCAGCGAAGAGCGTATATCGGTCATCACGCCGGATAACGATGAACGCATCTCTCATCTTTTAGTCACCACCAAAGCCTACGATGTACGCGAGGCCGTCGCGGGCATCGCCCACCTGCTGGATGAAAAATGTGTAGTGTTACTACTGATCAACGGCCTGGGGCTGTCCGAGCAACTGGCCGCTGAGTGGCCCAACCTGGACATTTATTGCGGCACCACTACCGAAGGCGCGTATAACATCGGAGCGCAACACATCTGCCACGCCGGCCGCGGGGAGACCCGTCTCGGACGTGAGGGGCAGACGTCGCCACCGGATTGGTTTGGGCAATGGGCACGCGCGATCGATCCCTGCGTATGGGACAGGCATATTGCCAGCGCGCTGTGGTCAAAGCTGGCCATCAACTGCATTATCAACCCACTGACGGCACTGCACAGGTGTCGCAATGGCGAACTGGCCCAGCGCAGTGAGCTGGCTGCGCAGGTGGGAATTCTCTGTGGTGAGGTGGCCGGCATCAGCCGCGCAGCGGGCTTTGCCGATATCGCCAATAACCTTGAATCCACTGTTGCGACAGTTATCGCCGGCACGGCTGGTAACCGCTCCTCCATGCTGCAGGATGTTGACAGCGGGCGACCTACCGAAATTGACTATATTACCGGCTACCTGCTAAAAGTAGCCGAGCAGCAGGGCATCAGCGCCCCGCACAACCGTGCACTACTGGAGAGGATACATACTCGTGCTCACTGACTCCCTGCCACTGGCGACCCTGATGCCCCCTGCCCTGCTGTCTGCCATCGCCACCATCGCGCTGGTACTCTGCGATTTTCGTGACTTTCGCATCGGGCGCTATGTGTTCAAGCCACTGGCAGCCTTTGCGTTCATCTGGCTGGCGCTGTCACTGGATGCCACCAGCACCCTTTACGGGAAGTGGCTGTTGTCTGCTCTCGTGTTATGCCTGATAGGCGATCTGTTCCTGATGGCAGACAACGAACACTGTTTTCTGGCCGGACTAACCGCCTTCCTCTGCGGGCACCTGCTGTTCGCCGTGGCTTTTTTGCAATTGCCTATCAATATGCCAGGACTGGCGATATCGACGCTACTGGCACTGGTGTTGCTAGTGACTGTGTGGCGCTGGCTGATGCCACACGTCAACCGCGAGATGAAACTGCCGGTAACGCTCTACATTCTGGTGATATCTGCGATGCTGGTGTGCGCCGGGTCTACCGCTGGCCAGCCGGCGGCAACCCTGATCATAGCGGGCGCCTGGGGTTTTGCGTGTTCGGATCTGGCTGTCGCGCGAAAGCAATTCATCCAACCCCCGTCCCGGCTGAACGGGGTGTGGGGAACACCCTTGTATTTTTTATCGCAAATGGTGTTGGCCAGTTCACTGGCGTTGATGTGAGTCAGCGATAAAGCGCAAGCGTCGTATCGCGCACGATGTCGCGCCATTCCTGCACCGACATATCAGCCAGTAATACACCTCGTTGACTGAGACGCGTACCGGCTTGCTCACGACCAACCGCAAACACGCATAGCTGTTCGACACAGTGCAGCGCCATATCAACGTCTATCCGGGGTGCTTCATTCCAGTTTTTTGGCTCCCCGCCTGAATACAGCACCGTGATGGGGAATGCACCAATCGTCCCTATAACCCGGACGTGTCCGAGTTGTTCCAGTAGGGTGTCCCTTACCTGCTCCACCAGCCAGTCACGAGAAATGCCACGCGGCAACACAACATCACCGGAAAAGCTGGTTTGCGGTTGCGTGAATTGCACCGGCGTCACCGTATTACGCAAGGCGATTGCCAGCGGCACCCCACCCATTGTGACCAATATCAGCGCCAGCGCAGTACGAGCCGGCCACCTGAGTGATTTCAAGCGGTGCAAAAATCTGGCCCACCGTGTACCGGTTGGCACCAGGGTGGACCGGCCCTGGTGGCCAAGATATTTGGGGATCAGTGGCGGTATATCTTCCGGAGACTCGTGCCGGAAGCAGGGACGGGCCTCACGCAACAGGCTATTGCCGACCGACATAGGAAGGCTGCGCAGGACGGTACGTAATACCTGCCGCACCCGGCGCGTGTGGGGCGGCCTGTCGCGCGGATCTTTCTCGAGCAGCGCGGCAATAATCCCCACCAGAGGATCAGGTAGCTCGACATCACCGGTCACAATTTCTACCAGTGGCTTGGGGGGGCGTTCCAGAAGCCATTGCGGATCGAGTGTGCCGTTGCGGAAAAAGGGCTGCTCGCCGCACAACATCCGATACAGCAGCGCTCCTAGCGCAAACAGGTCCGCGCGCTCGTCCAGCGGAGTGCCGAGGAATTGCTCTGGTGACAATGCACTGAGACTGCCCGCAGCCCACCGGCTGGACTGACCGTCGGAGGTCGATCGGGAAATCCCGAAATCCGTAAGCTTGGCCCGCCCGGCTTCAGTGATTAACACATTGCCGGCTTTCACATCGCCGTGCACGATATGGTTCTGCCGCGCAAGGGCCAGCGCACCGGCGACATCCGCACCAACGGTCAACACACTGGCCACGGACGGCCGCACGGCTGCGAGAAAATCTTCCAGGCTGCAGCCGGGCACATATTCCATAACCATGGCCAGATACGTGCCGGATTCAATCACGTCGTGAATCTGCACCACCTTGGGACTCTGGATGCTGGCGACTATCTGCGCCTCACGCAGCAGTTGCTTGCGTCCGGAACGGGTAGCGGGCAGACGGTAAATCTTGATCGCAACACGGCGGTGAAGCCGCTTGTCATAACCGAGGTATACGCTGCCCTGACCACCCCGATTAATCAACCTGAGGATGCGATACGGGCCGACATAGTTATCCAAAGGACGTGCTCAGCGCTGCTCGACAGGCAGTTTCCGCAATCGATTGCGCAAACTATTGAGCGACACACGCAACTGGCGGGCGACGCTTGCGCTATCACCGGCCTCTTCCGTCATCAGTTGCTGTAATTCCTGTAGCGAGATTTCACTGGCCAGACGATAACGGGGAGATGCTTCGATGCGGCGGTAGACCGCGGCCCGGGACACCGTCAGTTGCTGCGCCACGCGAGCCACTTCAAAGTCATTGGCGTCCATCGCCTGGTTGAAGGTCTCTTCATCGACGTCCTGCATTTTTCGACGCTTTACACGCCCGGAAAATGAAGACGGCGAGTCGGGCCCCAGCATCGCCGAGCGCAGGATGTCATTCATGACCGGGGTGCGCTCACTGGCCAACACCACCTGCTGGGCATAGTTGGCCAATTCTCGCACGTTGCCCGGCCACTGATAGGACAGAAACGCGAGAAACAGTACCGCCCAGGCGGCGACATCCGGCGCGCTGCTGTGCACATCAGGCAGCAGGTCGGTGCGCCCCGCTTCGAGCGCGCTGTTACGCAAAAAATACAGCAGCAACTCGCCGATATCCTCCGGGTGCTCACGCAACGGCGGCAATAAAATTTCGCAGGCACCCAGACGATGGCGCAAGGCCGCCTTAAAGTCGCCACTCTGACTGTCCAGCGCCGCATCCGTGGCGGAAATAATACGCACATCAACCTGCCGTATCGGGCCGCCGACTGCCTGAATCTCCCGCTCCTGCAGCGCGCGCAATAATTGCGGCTGCACTTCTATGGCAGCGTCACCAATTTCGTCCAGAAACAGCGTCCCACCCTGGGCCTGTTCGAAGTAGCCGGCAACTGTCTGGCTCGCGCCGGTAAATGCGCCTCTGGCACTGCCAAACAGGGCCGATGCCGCCAAATCACTGGGAATGGCCGCCATATTTACACTTACCATAGGCAATTGAGAGCGGCGACTGGCGCTGTGAATGGCCGTGGCGACCAACTCCTTGCCGGTGCCTGTCTCGCCACGCACCAGCACATCCAGGTCGCTGTCGCCAGCGCGAGCAACCTGCTCACGGATATCGGACATGCAGCTGCTACTGCCGCGTAAAGGGTCGTCTGATGCGCCTTCAGAATCGTATGGACCACTGCAACGCCCCACTCGCAGCAGCAGGACAACACTATGCCCCAACATCAGCGGGAGTCCATCGCGCAACTGCTCCCACTCAAGCTCCACCGTGTCGTACACTTCCGCAGATCCCAGGCGACAACGGCTGGATGCCTCAAACCGGTGAATCATCAACTGCTTGCCTTTCAGCGTGAATTGCAGTGCCCTGCGACTGACATGACGGTCGTCGAGCGGCAGTAGGCTCTGCCCATCGGGGCCATGGAAATCGGGACTGCGGCGACCCAGTACCCAGGGTGCGATGCCCGATTGTTGCGGCACTACCGCCCGCTGCCCGATGCGAGCGGTGTCGGGATGAAAAATAATCGTGAGTACCAGTTCATGCCCGCCATAATTACTCCCCATGGAGGCAATGATAGAGGGCAGTGTCACATCGGAATCGACTGGCGTCAGCATGAAGATCCTTCTCCAGCGTGAACGTGCTAATTGTTATCCGTATTTTCCTAAAGCTTAGCAGCTCATGTGAAAACTGCGAGACGGGGCCGTCTCAGGTTGGTGCACTACATTATTCGTCCAGCTGCCCTCGATAGCGCGGCCAGTCAAAGGCTGGCCCCGGATCGGTTTTTCGCCCGGGCGCAATATCACTGTGGCCGACAATTTTATGCGCCGACAGTCCGACATAGTGGGTTAGCAATAGCGTGGTGACCTGGGACAATACCGCATACTGCGCATCGGTGTAGGCGTCGTCATCGGCGCCCTCAAGTTCAATGCCGATACTGAAATCGTTGCAGTTGCTGCGTCCCGCAAAGCAGGACTCGCCCGCATGCCAGGCGCGCTCGTCAAAACACACAAACTGCAGCACAGCACCGCTGCGCTGAATCAACAGGTGCGCAGACACCTCCACGCCGCGAATTTCCTCAAAGTAGGGGTGCTCATCCCAATCCAGGCAATTGGTAAAAAATCGTTCGATACAATCCCCGCCATAACAGCGCGGCGGCAGGGAGATATTGTGAATCACCAGTAACTCGGGAGCACAGTCCCGGGGCCGCGGCCCGTAGTTCGGCGAAGGCACTCTGCGCGCACCTGATAGCCAACCCTGCTCGATAGCGTAATCCATACCGGTTGATTTTCCTGCGGCCGCAGCCGCTAGCGTGTAAAAACCTCAGTCTACCTACCCCGGAATAGTACGTCACGAGTGTTCGCCACCACCCGCGAAAAGGCACGCATCTTCCGCTGCCGGGATTAACAGCGGCGGTATCAAACTGCTACAATCCCACCTCCTTTATCGCCATATGCGCCATCCCTATGCACCAGTCCGAAACTGCAGTCACCGCCCCCGATCCCGCCGTTGTACAGCGCAATGTCCGCGCCGCTCTGGCGGAGGATATCGGCAGCGGCGATATCACGGCGGCGCTCATCGCGCCTGAAGCGCACGCATCAGGGCGAGTGATCACGCGAGAGGATGGCATACTGTGTGGCCAGCCTTGGGTGGATGCCGTATTCGCTGAACTCGACAGCGCTGTGAGCATTGATTGGCAGTACCGGGATGGGCAGGTGATCAGCGCAGGCGACACGCTGTTTTCGTTCCATGGCCCTGCGCGCAGTTTGCTGACAGGGGAGCGCTGCGCCCTGAACTTCCTGCAATTATTATCGGGCACCGCCACCACCTGTCAGCGTTACGCCAATCTCGTATCCGGCACCGGCGTGCGCTTGCTGGATACACGTAAAACCATTCCCGGATTGCGCGACGCGCAGAAATACGCGGTGCGTGCGGGTGGCTGCCACAACCACCGCATCGGCCTGTACGATGCGTTCCTGATCAAGGAAAACCACATTTCTGCCTGCGGCAGTATCAAAGCGGCGGTAGACACTGCCCGTAAAAACGCCCCCGGAAAGCCTGTAGAAGTAGAGGTAGAAAGTCTGGCGGAACTGGAAGAAGCGCTCGCCGCCGCCTGCGACCGGGTCATGCTGGATAACTTTTCGCTGGAACACACTGCCACCGCCGTGGCACTGGCGGGCGGGCACGTCGAACTGGAAGCCTCCGGCAATGTCACCGAAGAGACCCTGCTGGCCATCGCGCAAACCGGCGTGGACTTTATTTCAATCGGTGCCCTGACCAAGGACTGCAGAGCACTGGATCTGTCGATGCGTCTGCTCTAGTCACCGGACTCAGCGCCCGAAAGGGTGCTATAGCAGTGCACGCTTGCTGACGATCACGCCGTTATTGTCGGCATACACATAGTCGCCGGGGGCGATATCCACACCGCCGATATGAATGTCAATATCGCGTTGCCCCACGCCCAGTTTCTCTGTCTTGATCGGACAACACCCCAAAGCCTGCACACCCAGTGGCGTGCGGCCAATTTCATCCACATCGCGGATGACGCCGTTTATGACCAGGCCCGCCCAGCCGTTGGCCGCGGCTTTTTCCGCCAGCATATCGCCCAGTAGCGACCGTCGTCGAGACCCGCCGCCATCCACCACGATGACGCGACCGAGGCCGGCCTCTTCCACACATTGTTTAACCAGCGAGTTGTCCTCGTGACATTTGATGGTGACAACCGGTCCACCAAATTGTCGGGTTTGGCCATAATTTACCCAGGGCAGCTCAAGGGCACAGACTTCGGGGGCTGCATCGGATAAGTCGGGGGTCGATATTGTGGTCATAAAAACTCCTGATGATCGGTATCCGCCGCATTATACGGCAGTCCTTGCACAAACTGGACTTTGTAACGCCGGGGCCGCCCCCAGTATTGGCAAGCGCAATATTGTGAGTATAATTCGCTCGACCGATACTGTTGAAAACTATCATTCACTAAGTGAATGCGGAGTGGCCCGTGAAAGTGAATCGTGTTGACCTTAACCTGCTGGTCTATCTGGACGCCCTGCTGCGCGAACGCAATGTCACCCAGGCCGCCAATCAATTGAACCTGTCACAACCCGCCATGAGCAACGGCCTGCGTCGCTTGCGCGAGCTGTTCAATGACCCGCTGCTGGTCAGAACCAGCGAGGGAATGACACCCACGGAGCGCGCGCTGGAACTGGAGCCCATAGTGCGGGAAGTGCTGGGAAAAATTGACCACGCGGTACAGCCACGAGGGGATTTTGAGCCTGCCGAAGCACACCGCGTGTTTCGCATCATGGCCAGCGATTACGCAGAATCCACCCTGCTGCCCAGTGTACTGGGAAAATTGCGTACACAAGCACCGGGGCTGACACTGGATATCATGACGCCCTCGGACGTCAGCTTCCTCGATGTGGAACGTGGCAAGGTGGACATGGTCATCAACCGGTTCGACTCCATGCCGCAGTCCTTCCACCAGATTCACCTGTGGAACGACAGTTTTACCTGTGTCCTCAGCCCGAACAATCCGGTGCTGAAGGATTTCACACTGGAGAATTACCTGAAGGCTAACCATGTATGGGTGAGCAAGACCGGCATGGGCGTGGGCGTGGGCGTGGACCCTGATGACGTGCAGCGACTGGGCTGGGTGGATCTGGCCTTGAACAAACTCGGCAAGAAACGCCAGATTCGCGTTTTTACCCGGCATTATCAGGCGGCCATGACGCTGGCCGAGCAAAATGACCTGATCGTGACACTCCCCACACGGGCAGCACAACTGAAGCTGGAGAATCCGCGCGTCGTGTTGCGCGATCCACCGCTGGAGATTCCACCACTGGAACTGAAAATGGCCTGGAGCCCGTTGTTGCAACACAACCCGGGCAACAAATGGCTGCGCAAATTGATCGCCGACACCGCCCGAGAACTCGACGGGCTGGAGGCCACCCCATAATGGCATTCACCGTCCTAATGCCGGTGATAGAAGTGATTGATTCGCTAATTTCAAGTCGGCCCCCTAAAATCACGCCAGTGTCACGGGCTTGGCCGTGCTTGTCGTAAACAAAGAGGTTTCACCATGACTGATCGCATCCAACAGGGTGACTTACAGATTGCCCCGGTTCTCCACCAACTTCTGGAGGAGGATATCGCACCGGGCACCGGCGTTTCGCCCGAACATTTTTGGCGCGGACTGGCGTCACTGGTGAACACATTGGGCCCGCGTAACCGGGAGCTGCTGCAACGGCGTGACCAGCTGCAGGCACAGATCGACGCATGGCACCTGGCCAACTCGGGTGCCGATTACGATCGTGCTGCCTACAAGGCGTTCCTCGAAGAAATTGGCTATCTGCTGCCCGAGGGACCGGATTTCCAGATCACCACAGCAGAGGTCGACGCGGAAGTTGCCGTCCTCGCCGGGCCACAACTTGTGGTGCCGGTGATGAATGCGCGCTATGCGCTGAACGCCGCCAATGCGCGCTGGGGCAGCCTCTACGATGCCCTCTATGGCACCGATGTCATTCCCGAGAACGACGGCGCCGAACGCGCTGGCGCTTACAACCCAGTGCGCGGAGACAAGGTGATCGCCTACGCCAAGCGCTTTCTGGACAGCCACTGCCCGCTGCAGGCGGGCAGCCATGCCGATGCCACAGCCTATGCCATCGTCAGCGGCACGCTACAGGTATCGCTCAAAAACGGTGACAAGACGACGTTGCAAGCGCCCGAACAACTGCGCGGCTACAACGGCGACGCCGCAGCACCCACCAGTGTTCTGCTGCGCCACAACGGCTTGCATATCGAGATCCAGATTGATGCAGCCAGTGCCATTGGTGCAACGGATGCCGCCGGCGTAAAAGACGTGGTGCTGGAGGCGGCACTCACCACCATTCAGGATTGTGAAGACTCCGTTGCCGCGGTCGATGCCGAGGATAAAACCGTAGCCTACGCTAATTGGCTGGGTCTGATGCGCGGCGACCTCAGCGACAACTTTGCCAAGGGCGGTAAAACCGTTACCCGTCGTCTGAACGCCGACCGACGCTTTACCGCGCCCGACGGCGGTGAGGTGGTCTTGCCTGGACGCAGCCTGATGTTTATCCGCAACGTCGGCCACCTGATGACCACGCCGGCCATTCTCGATGCCAACGGCGCAGAAATTCCCGAAGGCATCATGGATGGTCTGTTCTCCGGCATGATCGCGCTGCACGACCTGAAAAAAACAGCCACTGACAGCCGCAACTCACGTCAGGGCAGTGTCTATATCGTGAAGCCGAAAATGCACGGGCCGGAGGAAGTTGCCTTTACCTGTGAACTGTTTGATCGCATCGAAGATATCCTGGGCCTGGCGCGTAACACTCTGAAAGTCGGCATCATGGACGAGGAGCGCCGCACCACGATCAATCTCAAAGAGTGCATTCGCGCTGCGAAAGATCGCCTGGTGTTTATCAATACGGGATTCCTGGATCGCACCGGCGATGAGATACACACCAGCATGAAAGCCGGCGCGATGACGCCCAAGGGGGCGATGAAGCAGGAGCCCTGGATCAGCGCCTACGAGGACTGGAACGTGGATACCGGCCTGCGCTGCGGCCTGTTGGGTAAAGCCCAGATTGGCAAGGGTATGTGGGCGATGCCGGACCTGATGGCCGACATGATGAAGAACAAGATCGGCCACCCGCAGGCCGGTGCCAGCACCGCTTGGGTGCCCTCACCCACCGCAGCGACACTACACGCCATTCACTATCACGAGGTGAATGTCGCCGATCGTCAGCAAGCACTGACAGGACAAAGCCGCGCGTCCCTGGACGACATACTGTGTATCCCGCTAAAAGGCGCCGCCGGTCTCAGTGAAGACGATATACAGCAGGAACTGGACAACAACGCTCAGGGCATACTGGGCTACGTGGTGCGCTGGATTGATCAGGGCGTAGGGTGTTCCAAAGTGCCCGACATTCATCAGGTTGGCCTGATGGAGGATCGCGCCACACTCCGTATCTCCAGCCAGCACATAGCCAATTGGCTGCACCACGGCGTGTGCACCAAAGCGCAGGTGCAGGCGACGCTGGAGCGCATGGCTGCGGTGGTGGATACACAGAATGCGAGTGACCCGGCCTACCGTAATATGGCGCCGAACTTTAGTGACAGCATCGCGTTTCAGGCAGCCTGTGATCTGGTGTTTCTCGGTGAGGAGCAGCCCAACGGTTACACTGAACCGGTTTTACACGCCCGGCGCAGGGAGGCGAAGGCGCGTCAGGCTTAGCGCTCGCGTCCAGTCACCATCGCACCGGCCATCCGGTGCGCGTACGTAACTCTGGGACGTGCTGCGCCGGATTGGCTATCCGGCGCGTCTGTCATTGGGGCTGGAGGAGTCCTTGAATTGCAGGTTGGTCAACTGTTCGGAGAGCAGCCCAATGAGGAAAATCACCATGCCGGCGAGGATCAGCAGTGTGCTCATGTTGGTAAAGCGCCAACCACCACTAATTACTGTCAGAAAGTAGTTCAGGAAACCCAAGCCGGACACAAACACCGCTGTAGGAAAGTAGATTTTCAATGGCGAGTACAGTGTTCCCACCTTAAAAATAATGAGGAAAAAACGGACGCCGTCCTTCAACATACTGATGTGGCTTTTGCCCAATCGTTTTGACGCGATGATGGGCACAAAACCCACAGAATAACCCGCACGAAAAAAGGCCATCGTTGACGTCGTGGGATAGCTAAAGCCGTTGGGCAACAGGTACAGAAAGCCCAGAAACTTTCTGCGATCGGCACAGCGAAAACCCGAGGTGAGGTCGTCAATCTTGCGATTGACCATCCAACTGGCGAAACCATTGTAAAACGCATTGGCACTCCAGCGGGCGACACTGGCCTGTGAATCCCGACCGCTGCGCGCACCGACCACCAGATCGTAACCCTCGTCGATTTTGCTCAACAACCTGGCGACGTCGGCTGCGCTGTGCTGACCATCACCGTCCATAAACACCAGATAATCCCCTTTGGCCGCGCGCGCGCCCGCTTTAACCGCCGCGCCATTGCCCTTGGAATACGGATGGGTTATCACCCTCACCCCCGCGTCTTTACAAATCTGCTCGGTGCTGTCGGTAGAACCGTCGTTCACGACGATGATTTCGGCATCGGGGTAGAGCGCTATCAATTCGGGCAGCAGACCGGCCAGACCGAGTTCTTCGTTCTTGGCCGGAATGATAATGGATACTTTCAAGGACTTGTTCTCCAGGTACCTAGTTCTGCAGGTACAATGCCAGGGTCTGTTGTTCAGCGACCGTCAATTTACCCTGCTGATCCATTTGTTGCAAAGTCGCGATCACCGCCTGAGCCGCCTCCACCTTTTTCAACGCGGTGGCGAAATGCAATTTCATCAATAATCCGCGTTTGTCGTAGGGCGACAGTGCTAGTAACTGCTGCGCGTATGCGTAGGCATTATCATACCTTTGCAGTGCATTCTCCAACACCGCCAGATTCGAGTATATTTTGGCGGACGCCTTGTGCTGGAAGTCCTCGACCAGATACAACTCGGCCATGCGGTCGGCGAAGCGGACTCGATCAAACTGCGGGCACCTGTCGTCCTGCAGCAGGCGAACCAGGCTCAGCAAGGTGGTCACCGAGCTCAGTGGCCGCTGTGGATCATCTGCGCCCAATGTATCAATCCGCACTGGGGGGACAGCTTTCCCGGCGATACAGCTGAGCGCCAGGTCTCGCACCTGGTGATCGCCCACGCGCTCCTGCGAGCTGGCCTTATTGGAACTGGCAGCAAAAGCCATTTTTGAGTAATGATGCGCAGCGTCTGCCTCACCACGACTCGCCAGTTCCGTTGCCATATCAATATTGGCTCTGGCGGACTGGGGATGTCCATTGAGATGGGTCATTATCAGCAGGGAGCGATTGGACCAGAGCTGCACCTGTGAACTGGTCAATCCGGACAACATCACCGCACACACACCAAGGCAGACCAACAGTGGCGCCTTCGGCTCCGGCCATTTTTTGACCACAATGGCAAAAAGGCTACCAAGCGCCAATATCAGGCCCATCAGCGGGAAGTAATTACGGTGCTCGAAATACATCTCCAGTGGCAGCACCGTCGATTCGACACTGTGACCCAGCACAAACCACGCAACACCAAATACTATCCAACGCCCCCCTCTTCGGCGCAGTAACACACCGCAAACCAGTAGCAGCACTATCCACGACAGTACCGCAAACAACGTGGAGCCAGGCTCAAACAGAGAAGTGGAGACAACAACATCATCGTGATACAGGCCCATTCTCGCGACCTGCGGGCTGATCGACTGCACCACATAGTCCCACACCACACGACTTTGCGTGAGTAGCCGTTCCGTCAATGAAAACGGTCGGCGGTGCAAGCGCGCGGCCAGGGTATCCCACTGCAGCAACAGAATAGATGCCAGCGCGATCGCGCCCATGGCGATCAGGCTGTAGCTGAGTCGTCGCAACCAGGGAATGACGTCGCCACGCTCCCCCTTACACTCAAACCACCACGCTTCCAGTAACAGCAGCGTGGGCACCAACACGACAGCGTTTTCCTTGGCCAGCATTGCGATCACCAAAAACAACGGCACCGGCAGAAAGTGCAGCGTGTTCGCGGTGCCCGCAATCAATCGCAGTCGCCAGTACACATAGCTGATGCAGGCCAACAACATAAAGAAGGTCGCGAGCATGGCCATTCGCTGCACCACGTACAGCACGGTACTGACCAACAGCGGATGAAGTAGCCAGAGCGCCCCGAGCAGCACCGCAAGCGCGCGATAACCCGGCACATTGAGGAAACGAAATAGCAGCCAGAACAACCAGATGAGCAGCCCGCCATT